>NZ_JALNMG010000010.1:0-46221 GCF_023156515.1 Microbulbifer sp. CAU 1566
CCCCATGTGAGAGTAGGTCATCGTCAGGTTTCTATTCAAAAGCCCTGATCGCTTCGCGGTCAGGGCTTTTTTCATTGTGGTTTGCTCCACCGATCGAGCATAAAAAAGCCCCGGGCGCGCAAGCACTCGGGGCTTTTTATTGGCAGATAACGGCCGCGTGGTTGGGGTAAGTAGCTTCGGTGCCAGCTGCCCGAGGCCGGACTGATCACATTGGCGTAGCCGATGTGCCCCTGCGAGGGCCTTCGGCGTCCCAATCGCTGGCGCGGTTGGTCGAACCGAGTGCCGGTGCTCGCGCAATCAGGGCTTTTTTGTTTGGTACCAGAGGCCGGACTCGAACCGGCACGCTTTTAAGGGCGGGGGATTTTGAATCCCCTGTGTCTACCAATTTCACCACTCTGGCATTGTCGGTAACCGGCTTTCAGCTCGGCTCCGAGAGGACGATGATTATAGCGATGCGCGAGTGGCGGTCAACAGGATTTGGCGGCGGGAGCGGTTTCCGTTACTCTTCGCGGCCAATCAATAAGCACCTAGACTGATGTAATGCAACGCCAGGACTTTCATTTTGATTTGCCAGAATCGCTCATTGCCAAAGCGCCAACTGCTGAGCGCCGTGGCAGCCGATTGCTGTGCCTCGATGGGGCTAGTGGGGAGGTCAGCCATCGACAGTTTGCTGACTTGCCCGGGCTGATACAGCCAGGGGACCTGTTGGTCTTTAACGATACCCGGGTCATTCCAGCGCGTCTTTTCGGCCGGAAGGCCAGTGGTGGAAAACTCGAGATTCTGATTGAGCGGGTGCTCGACGAACGACGTGCCCTGGCGCATATTCGTTCAAGCAAGTCACCCAAGCCGGGCAGTGAAATTCTTTTGGAGAATGACCTGGCTCTGCAAATGACCGCGCGCCACGATGCACTGTTTGAGTTGCTGTTCCCAGAGCCCGGCGTGCTGGAAATTCTGGAAACCCTTGGGCATATGCCGCTGCCTCCCTATATTGACCGCGCGGATGATGATACCGATAAAGAGCGCTACCAGACTGTGTACAGTCGCAATGCCGGCGCGGTGGCTGCGCCCACGGCCGGACTGCACTTCGATGAAGCGATGATTGAAGGGCTAAAGGCTCAGGGCGTTGAGACGACCTTTGTAACCCTCCATGTGGGAGCGGGGACTTTTCAGCCGGTGCGGGTAGATAATATCCACACTCACAAGATGCATACGGAAATTCTGGATGTGTCCGAGGACGTCTGCACCGCTGTTGCAGACTGCAAAGCCCGCGGAGGCCGGGTTATCGCTGTGGGTACTACCAGTGTGCGTGCACTGGAAAGCGCCGCCCGCTCGGGTGAACTGATACCGACACAGGGTGAAACGGATATCTTCATTTACCCTGGTTATGAATTCAAAGTGGTTGATCGCCTGATTACCAACTTCCACCTTCCTGAATCGACCTTGCTGATGCTGGTCAGCGCATTTGCTGGTTATGGCAACACGATGCAGGCATATAAAAAAGCGGTTGATCAGAAGTACCGATTCTTCAGCTATGGGGATGCGATGCTGATTGAGCGGAATCCAGCGGTGGACCCGAGTGAAGTGGGGCACGTGTGACCCGTAAACTAAATACACAAAAAGTTCTATTGAGGAGGTCATCGTGAGCCGCCAGTGTTTTATGAAGTTTGAGCTGGATACGACGGACGGCAAAGCTCGTCGCGGGCGGCTGCAGTTTCCTCGCGGAGTGGTAGAAACTCCGGCATTCATGCCGGTAGGTACTTATGGCACGGTAAAGGGAATGCTACCGCGGGATGTGGAGGCAATCGGTGCGCATATTATTTTGGGCAATACTTTTCACCTGATGTTGCGACCGGGCACGGAGGTGATTAAAGCCCATGGTGATCTTCATGATTTCATGCAGTGGCAGGGTCCGATCCTCACAGACTCCGGTGGCTTCCAGGTGTTTAGCCTGGGGCAGATGCGGAAGATCAGTGAGGAAGGGGTATCCTTCAAGTCTCCGGTAGATGGCAGTCCGGTGTTTGTAGGCCCGGAAGAGTCGATGCAGGTTCAGAAGGATCTGGGATCCGATGTCGTGATGATTTTCGATGAGTGCACGCCTTATCCCGCCACCCCGGATGAAGCGCGCAAGTCCATGGAGCTTTCACTACGCTGGGCCAAACGCTCCAAAGACGCACACGGGGATAGCCCTTCGGCGCTGTTCGGCATCGTGCAGGGAGGTATGTATCCGGAGTTGCGTGATGTTTCCCTGGCCGGGCTCACCGAGTTGGAGTTTGATGGCTATGCGATCGGCGGCCTGTCGGTTGGTGAGCCCAAAGATGAAATGATCAAGGTGCTCGATCACCTTGCCTACAAAATGCCGGCAGATAAACCGCGCTACCTGATGGGTGTGGGCAAGCCGGAGGACATCGTGGAGGCGGTGCGCCGGGGCGTCGATATGTTTGACTGTGTTATGCCCACCCGCAATGCCCGCAATGGCCATCTGTTCACATTTTCCGGGGTGGTGAAGATCCGCAATGCCAAGCATCGCCACGATACCGGACCGTTGGAAGAGGGGTGCGATTGCTATACCTGCGAAAACTTCTCGCGCAGCTATTTGCACCATTTGGACAAATGCGGCGAAATCCTCGGCTCTCAACTGAATACGATTCACAACCTGCGCCACTATCAGCGTCTGATGCAGAATTTGCGTGATGCCATCTCCGAGCAGAAGCTGGATGCGTACGTTGAGACTTTCTACAAGGGACTGGGTCGGGAAGTTCCTCCTCTGGGGTAAGTGGAGGTTGTGTGGATTTGTGCCAACTTCCTATCCCCGTATAATCAGCTCCCAATTCTGACCGGCGGCTCCGCTCCGGCTTGCAATCGGTATGTGCCGCCCGCATATGGTCAGTTATTGCAATAAAATGCGCTCGCCAGGCGGGCCGGTCCAAAAATGAGAAAAGCATGAATCGCTATCCCCTCTGGAAATATCTCCTGATCCTGATTATTGCCGGACTGGGGCTGCTGTATGCGGCACCTAACCTTTATCGCCCCGACCCTGCGGTGCAGATTTCCGGTCAGTCCAGCCTTCTTAAGGTTGATCAAAATGTGCTCAATAAAGCGCAGAAAGCGTTGGACGAGGCTGGCATTTCCTATTTTGGGGGCGAGGTCCAGGACAAGTCAGTCCTATTGCGACTGAAATCAATGGAAGAGCAGCTGCCAGCCAAGCGTGCTATTCAGGAATTCCTGGGGCATGGCGACTATGTTGTGGCTCTGAACCTGGCGCCGACCACGCCGACGTGGCTTTCCGATCTGGGGGCTAGCCCCATGAAGCTCGGTCTGGACCTGGCTGGCGGTGTGCACTTCCTGATGGAAGTGGACACCAACTCTATCGTTAAGACCAATATGGAAGGTTACGTTTCTGACGTTAAATCCAAGCTCCGTGGGGCTAAAGCGCGTTACCGCAGTGTCGAGTTGGAAGACGACCGCGAAATCGTAGCCCGTTTCCGCAGTGAAGATCTTCGCAGCCTGGGTATGCGGACTTTGCGCAAGGAGTTCCCAACCCTGCAGCTGACTGAAGCCGGCAGTGGTGGCAACCTGGAGATTCGCGCCACGCTGTCTGAGCAGGAAATCAAGCAGCTGGAAGATTACGCCGTTACCCAGAACTTGACGACGTTGCGCAACCGGGTGAATGAGCTGGGTGTCGCTGAACCGATTGTCCAGCGCCAGGGGCGCAACCGTATTGTGGTTGAACTGCCCGGTGTACAGGACACGGCAGAAGCCAAACGGATTATCGGTAAGACCGCAAACCTCGAGTACCGCATGGAAGCCAAGCCCGATGCGCTGGTGACCAATAAAGAGTACTTCGAGTATCGTGACGAGCAGGAGCGTGCGGCCTACGGCGGTGCGTGGCTGGAGCGCAAGATCATCATTTCCGGCGAGCGTGTGACCGATGCGCGAGTTGGCTATGACGAGAGTGGTTTTCCTCAGGTGAATATCACCCTGGACTCCCGCGGCGGTGAAATGATGCACCGGGCAACCTGGAAAAACGTCGGCCGCCGTATGGGTACCCTATTTGTCGAGAGCCGTTTCACGCCCGAGAAACAGGTGGATGCGGAAGGCAATGAAGTGATTGTCCAGAAGCGCACCGACGACAAGAAAATCATCAGCCTGGCGACGGTCCAGAGCCCTCTGGGGCGCCAGTTCCGTACCACAGGCCTGGGTAGCCCCGCTGAAGCGCAGGAGTTGGCGCTGTTGCTCCGCTCCGGTGCTCTGGCGGCACCCATGTACTTCGTGGAAGAGCGGGTCATCGGCCCATCCCTGGGGGCCGACAACATCAAGGTTGGTGTGACTTCTGTACAGATCGGCCTGCTGGCTGTTGTGCTGTGTATGTTGATCTTCTACCGCGTGTTTGGCTTGGCGGCGAATATCGCACTAGCGGTCAACCTGGTATTGCTGGTCGCGGTGATGTCCATTCTGGGGGCTACACTGACGCTCCCCGGTATCGCCGGTATGGTGCTGACGATCGGTATGGCGGTGGATGCCAACGTGCTTATCTTCTCCCGAATAAGGGAAGAGTTACGCAACGGGCTATCGCCGCAGTCAGCAATTAGTGCCGGTTTCGACAACGCCTACAGTGCGATCGTGGACGCGAACATCACCACGTTGATCGTGGCGGTGATTTTGTACGCGATTGGCTCCGGGCCGGTGCAGGGCTTTGCCGTGACACTTTCCATCGGGATCCTGACCTCCATGTTCAGTGCGATCATGGGAACCCGAGCATTGATCAACTTGTTCTACGGCGGTCGCCGCGTACAGAAACTCTGGATTTAAGGGGACGGTGATGAGTAAAACTACAGAAGAGAACGGAAAAATCACCGAATATATGGGCAAGCGCGTGTACGACTTCATGCGCTGGCGCAAGCTGGCGGCGGCGGCCTCGCTGCTGCTGGTCATTGCCTCGATCGTGGCCTTGGGAATGAACGGCCTCAAGCTGGGGCTGGACTTCACCGGCGGTACCCAGATCGAGGTGGGCTATGAAAAGGCCCCGAAAATTGAAGATGTGCGCAGTCAGTTGGAACAAGCGGGCTTCAGCGGTGCCGCGGTGGTGCGATTTGGTTCTGACAGCGAGCTGTTGATCAAGCTGCCCCCGGAAGTCGCAGAGAAGCAGGCAAAGCAAAATGCCCGCGACGCTGAGGCAACCGATTCCATTGGTGACGAAGTGGTAAGCGCTTTGCGCCAGCATAGCGATGGTCGAATTGACCTGCGCCGCGTCGAAATGGTCGGCCCGCAGATCGGTGAAGAGCTGCGTGACGATGGCGGACTGGGAATGCTGTTTGCCCTGGCGGTAGTCATGGCTTACGTCGCTCTGCGGTTTCAGTACAAGTTCGCAGTTGGCGCTGTAGTGGCCTTGATTCACGACGTGATAATTGTTCTTGGATTCTTTGCCATTTTCCGCCTGGACTTTGACCTGACAGTACTGGCTGCCGTATTGGCGGTTATCGGCTACTCGATCAACGACACCATCGTGGTCTATGACCGGGTGCGGGAAAACTTCCGCAAGGTGCGCCAGGCTGAGCCCGCTGAAATCATCAATATTTCCATGAGTCAGACCCTGAGCCGTACCTTCATGACCTCATTTACCACCTTGCTGGTGCTCTGGGCGTTGCAGTTCTTCGGCGGAGAGCTGATCCATAACTTCTCCCTGGCACTGATTGTGGGTGTTGTGATCGGTACTTTCTCATCGGTGTACGTTGCCGCCAATATTCTGATGGCAATGAATACGACCAAAGAAGATCTGATGCCGCCGGTGAAAGAAGGTGCAGAGCAGGATGAGATGCCATAAGGGCATGGTGCATTAACTAGGATGCATTCACTAAGAAGCGGGGGTTTCCCCGCTTTTTTTATGTCTGGGAAAAGCACCAGAAAAAGCGCGAAAAAAGGGGCGTAACTGGGGTGTAATTGGGGGGGGGCGGCGAAGTACGAGTATAAAGCCCGTTGCTTGCGCGGTAGACAAGTCGTGAAGCGGGGCCTGGTGCCTGAAAGGCCGCGAGGAGAGGAAAAGAGCGCGGCGGCAGCTCGCTGCCGCGACGAGCGCTATCAGGCGCGAGGTTTTTTGCCGAGCGTGATGTGCTTGGGACCGGAAGTGTTTGTCTGGCCGCTCACCCCTTTGGGTACCTGCTCGATTTTCCCGCCGTTTTGGAGGAAAGCCTGAACCTGTGCTTCGATTGATTCACGTGACTCAGGAGATACAGTTTCCTTACCGCGCTTGCTTGTGCTGGATGCTTTTTTAGCCACAATTCAGTCCAATTTATGTATGAACGGCAGATATTACCACAAGTTGTGCAAAAAATCACCCGTCCGGACTGGCCGTTCCCGGGGTGACTGGCGGTGCCCGGGAGCGACCGCAAAAGCCTGAAAAATCAGGCGTTTGCGGGTTGGGATTTGCGGGTTGGGACTTGCCGGTTGAGAGGGGCTTCGCATGTGGCCCCGGTGGGTTGGGCGGGAGCGCCCTGGGCTCAGCGCTCGACGCGCTGGTTGTGAGCGATGAAGTACTGCGCCAGATAGCGGGCGTAATTGATGTCCGCATTGTTGATATAGCTACCACTGGCCCCTTCGCCGCCAGACCAGGAGTGATCGACACCGTCTAGCCATAGCATGGAAACGCGGCCGTCCCGCCACAGGGTTTCCGTTGCCGTGCGCTCGCCCTCACTGAGCGTTTTGGTGTCAGTGACCCGCTCCACCCCGTAGACGCCCGCCATACCCTCAGCATTCTGGGTGTTGTAGCAGTCATCGACCACGTTGTCGTTGGTGCCATGGGCGATGGATGCCACTTGGGTCTTGAAGTGGCTGGCATAGCTTCTCGCATAGCTGTTGCAGCGACTTGCAACATCTGCCTTTTCGCAACTGCGAATGGCTCCGGCGGGGCTGGTGCCTATGCTGGGTCCGGCGCTGATTCCCATGCCGGCGAAAACGTCCGGGGCGATACAGGCCGCGGTGTTGGCGAAGACCGCACCAGACGAAAGTCCTGCGATATAGACCTGATTGGGATCGATGCCCCGGTCGCTGTCACCGCTCATTGAGTGCGCCAGGCTGATCAGGTTCTTGTAGTCGCCAGCGGTGCGGGATCTATCGTCCTGCCAGTAAGCCCAGCAGTTGTAGCCTGCCTTGTTCATGGCATCGGGTACTGCGACTACCATACCGAATTCGTCGGCCGCGACTTCGAGGTTGGCAGAGAGATACGCGTCGATAGATTGGGTACACCCGTGCAAGACCACCAGTAGTGACTTGCCATCGCCGATGGGGGAGTTGGTATCTGGGGTGTAGATGTGGACCTTGTCGAAGCCACCGACGGAAACGTTGTGTTGCCAACTGCCAGCGCTGGCTGCGGTCGCGCCTACGACCAGGGACAGCCCGAACGACAGTGCGAGTGAGGCGCGGAGGATTCCGCGCGGGTTAAATTGAAGCATCGCTTTCCCCGCTGATTTTTATTGGACGTCGCCCCAGCCTAGCGGGGCGGAATAGCGGTGCCTATGCGACCAAGGTCGCAAAAGGCCCCGGTCGGGGAAAACCGGTTTAACTGGCGGGGTTTTCCGGGGCTGGTAGTGGCCAGCCGCCAAGGTCGCGCCAACGGTTGACGATGCCGCAGAACAGCTCGGCCGTCTTCTCCGCATCGTATTCCGCGGAGTGGGCACTGCTGTTATCGAAGGGGATGCCCGCAACCTGGCAGGCTTTGGCCAGAACGGTCTGGCCATAAGCGAGGCCGGCAAGGGTGGCGGTGTCCATGCAGGAGAAGGGGTGGAAGGGGTTGCGTTTCACGCCACAGCGCTCCACGGCCGCATTGATGAAACCCAGGTCGAAGTGGGCATTGTGGGCCACCATGATGGCCCGGGTGCAGCTGTGGTTTTTGATGGCGCGGCGGATCTGGCGGAACATTTCCGGCAGCGCAATCTCCTCCGGCCAGGCGTCACGTTCCGGGGACTCCAGGTCAATGCCGATAAAGTCCAGCGCCGACTGCTCGATATTGGCGCCTTCGAAGGGCTCGATATGGAAACTGTGGGTTTCCTCCGGGTAGAGGGTGCCCTCATCGTCCATATTCAGGATCACCGCCGAAACTTCCAGCAGGGCATCGGTGCGCGCGTTAAAGCCGCCAGTCTCCAGGTCGAGCACGACGGGCAGGAAGCCGCGAAATCGCTGTGCTAAAGGACTTTTGGGGCCGGTGGGCTCTTCTGCTGGTGTCACGGGGGTTCCTGAGGGTCAGTCGTTAAATCGGTCGGGTTATGAGCAGGGGCTATTCCATTGTCGCTAGGTCGCTAGCCCCTGGGATTTCTGTATCGGCGTCAGGCAAGGCGCCAATTCAGGGTTTCGCCGGCGGCCAGGGGAATCAGGGATTCCGATCCCATGGGCAGGCCGCTGGGCAGTGTCCAGGATTCCCGCACCAGGGTGATGGTGTCGCTATTGCGCGGCAGTCCGTAAAAGTCGGGGCCAAATTCGCTGGCAAAGCCTTCCAGTCTTTCCAGTTTGCCGGCGCGCTCAAAGGCTTCCGCGTAAAGCTCTATGGCGCTGAAGGCGGTATAGCAGCCAGCACAGCCGCATGCGGCTTCTTTTTTCCCCTGAGCATGAGGGGCCGAGTCAGTGCCGAGGAAAAACTTCGGGCTGCCGCTGGTGGCCGCTTCGATCAGGGCATTTTGGTGAAAGCCGCGCTTCAGGATGGGCAGGCAGTAATAGTGGGGGCGGATGCCGCCCACCAGCATATGGTTGCGATTGTACAGCAAATGGTGCGCGGTAATGGTGGCGGCCACCCCGTCACGGGCCTTACCGACAAATTCGGCGGCCTGGGCGGTGGTGATATGTTCGAGCACAATCTTCAGGGTGGGGAAGTCATTCACTACCGGGCCAAGGATATTCTCAATGAATACCCGCTCGCGATCGAAAATGTCGATATCGCTGGTGGTGACCTCTCCGTGCAGCAGCAGCTTCATACCGCAGGACTGCATGGCTTCCAGTGCGGGATAGATGTTGCGGATATCGGTAACACCGGAATCGGAATTGGTGGTGGCACCAGCAGGGTAGAGCTTGGCTGCGACGACCCCGGCGGCGTGTGCCTGCTGCACCATTTCGGGGGTGGTGTTGTCGGTCAGGTAGATCACCATCAGCGGGGTAAAGTTGCCGCCCTCAGGCACTGCCGCCTCAATGCGGGATTTGTAGGCCAGGGCCTCTTGCGCCGTCACCACTGGTGGTACCAGGTTGGGCATAATGATGGCGCGACGAAACTGCTTGGCGGCGTCGCCAACCGTGCGTGGCAGGGCTGCGCCATCGCGTAAATGAATGTGCCAGTCGTCAGGCGCGCGCAGGGTAATTTGCTGCAAGGACTCCACCGAATATCTCCTCCCGGATTGAACGCGGCGCCGATGCTACCCGAAGCGCCAAAAAATTGCGAAAACTGCGGCAAACGCCTCATAGATCGACAGATTGAATATAAAGTAAACAAGGGTTGCTGGTTGCTTAGTAGCCAACCTGACGACCCCATTTCTGGTGCTAGTCGTAGACGTTTCTAGGCGCTACAATCGCGCCCCGAAAAAAGCGGGCTATCCGCTATTCCTGGGCACACATCCAAAAATAAATCCCCCAGAACGAGATTTTCACCGGTGCACCGCCCCTGTGGGCCTGCGTGTATCTGTGGATGTTGGCTTCCCCCTCCAGCAGGGGCCACTATACAGAGGATAGTAATGAGCAAGATCGATAAGGTGGTATTGGCGTATTCTGGCGGGCTCGACACCTCGGTGATCGTGCGCTGGCTACAGGACACCTACGGATGTGAGGTGGTTACCTTTACTGCCGATATCGGTCAGGGCGAAGAGGTGGAGCCCGCGCGCGCCAAGGCGGAAGCGTTGGGTGTCAAAGAAATCTACATCGATGACCTGCGCGAGGAGTTTGTACGGGATTACGTGTTCCCGATGTTCCGCGCCAACACCATCTACGAGGGTGAGTACCTGCTCGGTACTTCCATCGCCCGTCCGCTCATTGCCAAGCGCCTGATCGAAATCGCCAACGAGACCGGTGCCGATGCCATTTCCCACGGTGCTACCGGTAAAGGTAACGACCAAGTGCGCTTCGAGCTGGGTGCCTACGCACTGAAGCCGGGTATTCAGGTTATCGCCCCCTGGCGCGAGTGGGACCTGAATTCTCGCGAAAAGCTCATGCAGTACTGCGAGCAGCACAAGATCCCGGTCGATTTTTCCAACAAAAAGAAAAAGTCGCCTTACTCCATGGATGCAAACCTGCTTCATATCTCCTATGAAGGCGGTGTGCTCGAAGAGCCGTGGGCTGAAGCGGAAGAGGATATGTGGCGCTGGAGTGTCAGTCCGGAGGCGGCACCGGATGCGCCTACCTATATCACTCTGCAGTTTGAGAAGGGTGACCCGGTTGCCATTGATGGCGAACGCCTGAGCCCGGCGACCTTGCTGGAAAAACTCAACAAGCTCGGCGGTGCCAACGGTGTTGGTCGCCTGGATATCGTGGAAAACCGCTATGTGGGCATGAAGTCTCGCGGCTGCTACGAAACCCCCGGCGGCACCATTCTGATGAAGGCACACCGCGCCATCGAGTCCATCACTCTGGATCGTGAAGTAGCGCACCTCAAAGATGAGCTGATGCCGCGCTACGCGAAACTCATTTACAACGGCTACTGGTGGTCTCCCGAGCGCCGCATGCTGCAGGCCGCCATCGACGAGTCACAATCGGTCGTCAATGGTGAAGTGCGCCTGAAACTGTACAAAGGCAGCGTCACTGCAGTGGGCCGTCGTTCTGAAGACAGCCTGTTTGATGAGCGCATTGCCACCTTTGAAGACGATGCTGGCGCCTATAACCAGAAAGATGCCGAAGGTTTCATCAAATTGAATGCCCTGCGGCTGCGAATTGCCGCAGGTAAAGGCAGAGACTTGATCTAAATCAGCCAGAAGCGGCGATTGAAGCGTTTAAATCGTCGTTTCTGTGCCCGCCCGGTCTACCGTGAAGGGTATAGCCGCTACTTTATTGGCGAGTTCCCTCGCGTTTGACGGAAACGAATCTTAAAAAGCAACGGAAGTTACACAATGACGACAACGGTGGCAGAGGCCGGCAAGTTGCCGGACTATGACTACAACATTGTGCGCCAGTTCACCATCATGTCGGTGGTCTGGGGCATTGTTGGAATGGGTGTCGGCGTATTGATCGCCGCACAGTTGGCGTGGCCAGCCCTCAACGATATCTGGCAGCCCTTTACGCACTTTGGTCGTCTGCGTCCATTGCATACCAACGCGGTAATTTTTGCGTTTGGCGGCAGCGTGCTGTTTGCGACTTCTTATTATGTCGTGCAGCGGACCTGTCAAACCCGCCTGTGGGGTGGCTGGCTGATCCCGTTCACCTTCTGGGGTTGGCAGGTAGTGATCCTGGCGGCTGCGATTACTCTGCCGCTGGGTTACACCTCCAGTAAGGAGTACGCCGAGCTGGAATGGCCGATTGATATTCTGATTGCTCTGGTTTGGGTCGCTTACGCAATAGTGTTTTTCGGTACTATCGCCAAGCGCAGAACCTCGCACATTTATGTAGCCAACTGGTTCTTTGGTGCCTACATCATCACCATTGCGGCGCTGCATATCGTCAATAACCTGGAAGTTCCGGTTTCCCTGTTCAAGTCCTACTCCATCTATTCCGGTACCAAGGATGCGATGATCCAGTGGTGGTACGGCCACAACGCGGTAGGCTTCTTCCTGACGGCCGCCTTCCTCGGCATCATGTATTACTTCGTGCCCAAGCAGGCGGGCCGCCCGGTTTATTCCTACCAGCTGTCCATCGTGCACTTCTGGGCGCTGATCTCCATCTACGTATGGGCCGGTGGCCACCACCTGCATTACTCCGCGCTGCCGGACTGGACCCAGAGCCTGGCAATGATCATGTCCGTGATTCTGCTGGCACCTTCCTGGGGCGGCATGATCAACGGCATCATGACCCTGTCCGGTGCCTGGCACAAACTGCGCACCGACCCGACCCTGCGCTTCCTGGTGGTGTCTCTGTCCTTCTACGGTATGTCTACCTTTGAAGGCCCGATGATGTCCATCAAGACCGTAAATGCGCTGTCACACAACACCGACTGGACTGTGGGCCACGTACACTCCGGCGCCCTGGGTTGGGTTGCGATGATCTCCATTGGTGCCCTGTACCACCTGGTTCCGGTACTGTGGAATCGCAAGCAGATGTACAGCGTGAGCCTGATCAATGCGCACTTCTGGCTGGCTACTGTCGGTACTGTGCTCTACATCGCCGCCATGTGGGTGAACGGTATTACCCAGGGTCTGATGTGGCGCGCCTTTAACGCCGACGGCACCCTGACTTATAGCTTCGTGGAAAGCGTGATCGCGAGTCATCCGGGCTACATCGTACGTTGGCTGGGTGGTGCTTTCTTCCTGACCGGTATGTTCCTGATGGCGTACAACGTGTTCCGCACCATTACCGACGAGCCGAAAGAGTCTGAAGTGCGTCACGACGAAAACCTGCCCGTCGCGAAGAATGTATAAGGGGAATCGATCGTGAAGAATCATGACATTGTTGAAAAGAACATCGGGCTGATGATCGTGCTGACCGTCATCGCGATCAGCTTTGGTGCCCTGGTGGAAATTGTTCCCCAGTTTTTTACCTCCAACAATAACGAGCCACTTGCCGGTCTGAAGCCGCTTGGCGCGGTTGAGCTGGAAGGTCGCGACATCTACATCCGCGAAGGCTGCCACGTTTGCCATACGCAAATGGTGCGTCCGCTGCGCGCAGAAGTAGAGCGCTACGGCCACTACTCCATGGCTCAAGAGCATGTATATGAGCACCCATTCCTGTGGGGCTCCAAGCGGACCGGTCCGGATCTGGCGCGTGTGGGTGGTCGTTACTCGGACGAGTGGCACCGCGCACACCTTTATGATCCCCGCAATGTGGTCCCGGAATCCATCATGCCGTCTTACCCCTGGTTGTTTGACAACGTGGTAACCGGTGAACACACCGCGAGAAAGATGCGAGCGCTGCGCTCTGTCGGGGTGCCGTATACCGATGAAGATATTGCCAATGCAGGCAAGCCGTTCGTCGGTGGTCGGGTCACCGAAATCGATGCGCTGGTCGCTTACCTGCAGCAGCTGGGTATCCTGGTACAGCAGAAACGCTAATCGGGGGTAACCAGTGGATATCAATATTCTGCGGCAGATTGCAGTAGTACTCGGGGCCCTGGCGTTCCTTGCTATCTGCTGGTGGGCCTTTTCCCCAAAGCGCAAACAGCGCTTTGAGGAAGATGCCAAGCTGCCGTTCGCGGATGAACAACAAACTTCTGACAAGGCCGCTCACAAGAGCGAAACCAGTACCGGCGATGCGGCCGGTGAGAAACAGGAACAGGGGCAGGACAAATGAGTACATTTTGGAGTGTTTGGGTAATTGTGCTCACCCTCGCCAATCTTGGATTGGTAACTTGGGTTCTTTTCGCAAACCGCAAAGTTGCGGTAAACGACCAGGACGATCCGGAAAACCGCACCACAGGCCATGTGTACGACGGCATTGAGGAGTACGACAACCCACTGCCCAAGTGGTGGTTCCTGTTGTTCGTGCTGACGCTGGTATTCTCCGCCATTTACCTGGTGATTTACCCGGGTATGGGTAACTTCAAAGGGGTCGCTGGCTGGACCTCCGTGGGTGCACTGAAAGCCGATCAGGCCAAGGCCCAGGCAGAATTCAAAGAGTCTTTCGGCCAGTACGTAGACATGCCGCTGGAGAAAATTGCTGAAAGTCGTGAGGCCCTGAAAATGGGTGCGCGGATTTTTGCCAACAACTGCTCGGTTTGTCATGGCGCGGACGGTGGTGGCAATTACGGCTTCCCGAATCTGACCGACAGCGACTGGCTTTATGGTGGTACTCCGGAGAAGATCCTCGAAACCCTGCATAACGGCCGTCAGGGCCTGATGCCTCCGCAAGGCCCGATTATCGGTGAAGAGGGCGTGAAAAATGCTGCGGAATACGTTCTGGCAATGAACGGACTGGAGCATGATGCGGCGATGGCAGAGCAGGGCAAGCAGGTCTTCGGTACTGTGTGTATGGCTTGTCACGGCGCGGACGGCAAAGGTAATCAAGCGCTGGGTGCGCCGAACCTGACCGACAATATCTGGCTCTATGGTGGTACTCGCGAGGAAATCCAGCACACCATTCGCGGTGGTCGTAGCAACCATATGCCGGCTCAGAAAGAAAAACTGCGCGAAGACAAAATTCGTCTGGTAGCAGCCTATGTCTACAGCCTGTCTCGTCAGGATGAAGTTCAGCAGTAAGGATTTGCGCTGAATAGGAAGTAGCGTTGAGTGGTGGTTGATCACCGGCAAGCGATTGCCCGGTGCCACCACTCAATTCGCCGGGAAGGGCGCCGCAGGGAAGAAGAACAAGCCTCATTGCATCAACTGCAGTCACGCCCGAACCGCTTAATGTCGGGAAGCGAGGTTTTGTGAGCGATAGAATACCCACCCGGGAAGAGCAGGATGGCGATGGTGAAGTCCGCTATCGCATGCTCTACGAGTCTGATGACAAAGTTTATATCCGCCATATTCGCGGTGTTTTCACCCGTATTCGCAAGTACACGGGCTTGCCGCTGCTGCTGGCGTTTTTCTTTATCCCCTGGCTCAATATCGATGGGCATCAGGCGGTACATTTTGACCTCCCCGCGCGCCAGTTTCATATTCTCTGGACCACCTTCGGCCCTCAGGACGGTTTCCTGCTCGCCTGGTTATTGATCATTGCGGCCTTTGCGCTGTTTGCGGTGACTACCTGGTTGGGGCGCGTGTGGTGCGGTTTTACTTGCCCGCAGACGGTCTGGACCCTGATGTTTATCTGGGCCGAGCGGGTGTGTGAGGGTGATCGCAGCAAGCGCATGAAGCTGGATGCGGCCCCCTGGGGTGCGGAAAAGGTACTGCGCAAGACCGGTACCCACACCATCTGGTTGCTGATCTCCCTTGCCACCGCCCTGGCATTTGTCGGGTATTTTTACGGTATCCGCGACCTGGTAGTGGATCTGGCTACCTTAAAGGCCCATCCGCAGGGCGCATTCTGGGTCGCCTTTTTTACCTTTGCGACCTACATGAACGCGGGCTTTTTACGCGAGCAGGTGTGCAAGTACATGTGCCCCTATGCACGCTTCCAGTCGGTGATGTACGACAAGGACACCCTCGCGGTTTACTATGACGCCCAGCGCGGTGAAGCGCGCGGCCCGCGGAAAAAAGGCATCGATTACAAAGCCCAGGGCATGGGCGACTGTATTGATTGCTACTGGTGTGTCCAGGTTTGCCCCGTCGATATCGATATCCGTGATGGCATGCAATACGAGTGCATCAACTGTGGCTTGTGTGTAGATGCCTGCAACAGCGTCATGGACAAAATGGAATACCCCAAGGGGTTGATCCGCTTCACCTCTGAAGATGAACTGGAGACCGGCAAGACTAATTTTGCACGCCCGAGATTGTTTGGGTACGGTCTGGTGCTGTTGCTGATGGTTGGGCTGTTTGCGCAGCAGGTCGTCACCCGCTCCCCGGTCCAGGCTGAGGTACTGCGGGATCGCGGTGCGAGGATGTATCGCATTTCCCAGGGGATGGTCCAGAACGTCTATACCGTCAAAATCAACAATATGGATCAGAAACCGCATGAGTTTAGCGTGCGGATCGAAGGGAAGGCCGGTTATGACTACTCGCTGCGTATGCAGCGGGGGATTCCGGTAAGCCCGGGTGAGGTATATTCCGTGCCCATTCGGGTCAGTGTGCCCCGGGAACAGCTGAAAGATACCAAGCACGATATCGTGATTGTTATTCAGGCCAAAGACGCCCCGGAACTGGAAGATCGGCACAAAACGGTATTTATCAGTCCCAAGTAGGTCCCAAGTAGGTCCAGAGTAAATGCGTGCTATCCGCGCGCCGAGTAGATAAATAGTGGTTGATAAGCGAGAGCGACAGAGAGTGGACAACGTAGAGCGGGCGCCGGCGCCCTGGTACCGCGAACCCTGGTTTTGGGCGGTGATGGCGCCACTTATTCTGGTCGTGATTGTTTCGGCGGTTATGGTTTCCATTGCGGTGCGTTACAGCGACGATGTGGTGAGTGACACATACTACAAAGACAGTCGCATGTACCACTTCAGTGCGGAGCAGGATCAGCGCGCAAGAGCGCTGAACCTGGCTGCCATGGTGTTGTTTTCACCGGCCGACAGGGTGGTCTCCCTGGATCTGCGCGGCCAGATCGAGTATCCGGAAAAGCTGTTGTTGACCCTGAGCCACCCGGTTGAAGCCGACCTGGATGAGCATATCGTGCTGGAGCAGGTGTCGATTGGGCGTTACCAGGGCAAGGTGCAGGCGCCGTTGCAGCACCGCTGGTACCTGCAATTGTTGCCAGAGCTGAATCCGGAGCAATTCCGGGATGCCCAGTGGCGCCTCCGCGGTGAAATCAACTTTGAACTTGGCAACGGAGTGCCCCTGAAGCCCGTCGAGCAGTGAGTCCGATGACCGAACAGCTTGCCAGTGCCTCTGCGAATTCCACACCCTCAATTTCTCCAGCGGGTTGTTATCACTGCGGCCTGCCTGTCGCCGAGGGGAGCCACTACTCCGTTTTGATCGATGGCCGCGAGCGCCCTATGTGCTGTCCCGGCTGTGAGGCCGTGGCGGGTGCGATTGTTGCCGGTGGCCTTGATAACTTCTATCGCTACCGCGAACAGAACAGTGAGCGTCCGGACACTACGGCACAACAGGACACCTCCCCAATCGGCAACTGGAGCGCTTACGATCTACCTGAGGTGCAGGGTGAGTTTGTGCGCGATTTCGACGCCTTGCCGTCCTCCCATTCTGCCGATTCTCCTCTGCGCATTGCCAGTTTGCTCGTCGGCGGCATTACCTGCGCCGCCTGCGTTTGGTTGATCGAAAAACACCTGCTGGCACTCCCGGGGGTGGAGCGGGTTTCGGTCAATGCCAGTACCCACCGCGCGCAGGTGGTATTCAACCCGGCATTGATCGCTGTTAGTCAGTTGTTTGCAGCCCTTGCCAGTATCGGTTACCGCCCGGCACCCGCCACGGCCGCCAACGGCGAGCGCCTGATATTGCAGGAACGCCGTGCGGCTATGCGTCGCCTTGGTGTCGCGGGGCTGGGTACCATGCAGGTAATGATGTTCGCCATCGCGCTGTATTTCGGGGCGAGCAAGGGCATCGACAGCCAGTTTGAGCAGTTTTTCCGCTGGGTATCCCTGATCGTCGCAACGCCGGTGGTTTGCTATGCCGCGCAGCCGTTTTTTGCCGCTGCCTGGCGCGCTCTGCGCAGCGGCCAACTGGTCATGGATGTACCTGTCTCGCTGGCGATCGGCCTGGCTTACGGTGCCAGTGTCTACGCCACCGTATTCGAGACCGGCGAGGTTTATTTCGAGTCGGTGTCCATGTTCACCTTCTTTTTATTGCTGGGGCGATCGGTCGAGATGCGTGCGCGCCACCGGGCGGGCCTGGCCAGTGGCGGCTTAGCGCAATTGTTGCCCCTGGCCGCGCTGCGTTTGCACGCGGGCAGCGGCGCGGTGGACTCGGTTCCGGTGACCGCTCTTGTCGCGGGAGACCGGATACTGCTGCGCCCCGGCGATACGGTGCCCGCGGATGGCATGGTGGTTGAGGGTGCCAGCGGGGTGGATGAGTCCATACTCACCGGGGAGTCCGCACTACAGCAGAAATCGGCTGGCAGTCAGGTGTTTGCCGGAAGTGTCAATGGTGATTCCTCACTCACCGTGCGGATTACTGCCGCGGGTAAAAGCACCCGCCTGTCTGCGATCGAAAAGCTGGTAGAGCGGGCGCAACTGGACAAGCCGACACAGGTAGCGTTGGCAGACCGTATAGCGGGGCGTTTTATTGCCGCCGTCTTGTGTATTGCCGTCGCCGCTTTTGTCTTCTGGTGGCAGCAGGCGCCGGATCGCGCCTTCTGGATTGCCCTGTCGGTGTTGGTGGTGACCTGTCCCTGTGCCCTGTCACTGGCTACGCCCGCGGCGCTGGCGGCAGCAACCTTGCGCCTGCAGCAGCTGGGGTTGCTGGTGGCTCGTGGGCATGTGCTGGAAACCTTGCCCCAGCTTACCCGGGTTATCTTTGACAAAACCGGAACCCTTACCGAAGGGGAGCCGGGATTGCGCAGTATTCAGCTGCTGCGCCCCGGCTGGACTGAGGAGGATGTCAGGGATATCGCAGCTGCCCTGGAAGCCGAGAATAACCACCCGCTGGCGCGGGCTTTCCGTTCCTGGCGTGGCAATCGAGTGGCGCAGGAGTTGCGCTCCGTTACCGGATGCGGCGTGGCCGGGGTCTGTAACCAGATACCTTACCGGCTGGGGCGGGCGGATTTTGTGCTGGAAGAGTGCGCGGCCGACCCGCAAGGCGCGGTGCTGCCTGAAACCCCGAAGGGGGAGGGGCAGTGGCTGCTGCTGGGGGATTCCGCGGGGGCGATCGCCTGGCTGGGGTTGGGCGATGAAATGCGCCCCAGTGCCCCGGCGTCGGTCGCCCAGCTACAGGCTGGAGGATTGGCAACGGAACTGCTGAGCGGTGATCAATCCGCAGAAGTGCCCCGCCTGGCAACGCTTACTGGTATTGACCATTACCGCGCTGGCGCTTCTCCGGAAGAAAAACTGTCGCACCTGCAGCAGCTACAGGGTCGTGGCGAACGGCTGCTGATGGTGGGGGACGGTATCAACGATGTGCCGGTACTGTCTGGGGCCGACGTGTCGGTGGCGATGATGTCGGCGGCGGACCTGGCGCAATCCCGTGCGGACGCCATTTTATTGCAGGGTGACCTGCGGGCTTTGCCAAGAGCCTTTGCATTGGCACGCAAGTGTCGCACAATTATTCGCCAGAACCTGACCTGGGCCGTTGCGTATAACGCCCTGGCGTTGCCACTGGCGTTCCTCGGACTGGTGCCTCCCTGGGCCGCCGCGATTGGCATGTCGCTGAGTTCACTGATTGTGGTGGTCAACGCACTGCGGCTGTCGCGCTGGCAGCCGCAGGGCTAACCCGTCGTCGTAAAGGCACCATCGTAAAGGCGCCACCGTAAAGGCGATGGCCGCGAAACGCTTTTAATCTTATTGAGGTAAGTCGTGGACAGTATTTTTCTACTGGTCCCCATTGTTGTTGTCTTTGTCGCCATCGCGGTGAAGCTGTTTTTCTGGGCGGTCAATAGTGGTCAGTACGATGACCTGGAAACCGAAGCGCGCCGGATACTCTTCGATGATGAGCCCAAACGCCCGCACAATCCCACTTCACCGCACAATTCCACTCCACCGTTAACGCCTTCGGCCCTGCAAGCTGAACATGCGAAAGCCCCAGCGCAAGACTCTCCGGAGCAGCCGTGATGGTGGACTGGAGCTACCTGGGCGCAGCCCTGGCGATTGGTTTTTTTGGTAGCAGTCACTGTATCGGTATGTGCGGTGGTATTTCCGGTGCGCTGGGCCTTGCGGTGCCCGGGCAGCGGACCGCCTGGCCCCGCCTGCTGGGATACTCTACTGGGCGCGTGGCCAGCTATACCTTGATGGGGCTATTGGTGGGTACTCTGGGCGCCTATCTGGCGACGGATATTGCGACCGGGCTGGCGCCATTGCGGGTCCTCGCTGGGTTGATGTTGATTGCCATGGCCCTCTATCTGGCGGATTGGTGGCGCGGTCTGGTGTGGCTGGAGCGGGGCGGTTCACTGCTCTGGAAGCTGGTACAACCCCTGTCCCGACAGTTGCTGCCAGTCAACTCCACTCCCCAGGCCGTGGCACTGGGAGCGCTCTGGGGGTGGCTACCCTGTGGCCTGGTTTACAGCGCTTTAGCGTTCGCACTGGCTCAGGGCAATAGCTACCAGGCTGCACTGGCCATGCTCGCCTTCGGACTCGGGACTGTGCCTGCGGTTATGGCCACCGGTGTAGCTGCGGCCCGCCTTAGAACCCTGGTGCAGAAGTCGGGAGTGCGACTGGCGATGGCGTTGCTGGTTTTGCTGTTTGGCCTCTGGACCCTGTGGGGTGCTCTGGGCCATGGACATGGGGCGCATGCGTCTGGGCATGAGGCGGGGCACGAAACCGGGCATGGTAGTCATCAACATATGCATCACGGTACCCACAGCGAGTCTCCAGAACCTGAGGCGCACAGCCATGAGGCTCAGCCTGGCGAACATCATCACGGTCACTCAAGTAGCACGCATGATGCTCCGGATATCGGCAGCAGCGGCGGTGAAAGTGAGAATACCGGCAGCGCGACTGGCGACTGACTTCCTTCCCCGGGCACTGCCCTGACCGCGACCGTGGCGATGGGCGCAGGAACTGGGTAAACTGGCGCAATTATGACCTGTGGTCTGGCCACTTTGGTTGGTACCTCCTGGTCGCGAAGAGGGCCCTGCTGCTGGTTCAAGCGGCAATGTGGTGTGCCATTGTGAGTGCCAGTTGGATTAACGATGAAAAAAATAAAAAACAAAACCGGTGTGAGACACAAGTCTGTCCGCAATAGCGGTCAGGGTAGCAGCCAGGGTAGCAGCCAGAGTGGCGATCATCGCCATGACAAGGGCGCTCCCACCTCGAATGCACTCCAGGCTCCCGCCTGCCCGAGCGCGCCTACCAGTATCTGGATCAATTTGGTCGCACTGGCAGTTTCCCTGGCCGCGGTTTACTGGCTGCGGGAATACGGCCGGGATCTGGACGTCAAAACCCAGTCCCTGGTGGTGGTTGCCGTAGCGTTGGCTTTGCCCATCATTATGCTTGAGTGGTTCTTCCTCAAGCCCTATCGCAACCCCTCTGCGGGGCTGGACTTTCGCCGGACAAATCACAGCGTGCCCAGAACGGCAGTAAAACTGCTGGGTTTCTATGTGAGTGTGGGCTCAGTGGCGTTCGTCTACTGGCTGTTCCCGGAGTATCACGGTTCCTTCTACGACAACTACTTTTCCGTGGTGCGCGCCGTCTTGCCCTGGTGGATGCTGCTGGCAGTACCGTACTTTTACCTGCTCGATGGCGCCATGGCGCAACCCAAAGACAGTTACTGGCAACTGGGGCGCTGGATCCTCGGGCAGCGCGAAGGTGTGTCCGGCAAGGCGATTGGTCAGCTCTACCTCGGCTGGCTGGTGAAGCTGTTCTTCCTGCCACTGATGTTTGTCTACCTGGGCAATAACCTGAATACCCTGTTGAACTTCGACTTCGTCCGCCTGCTGGGCAGCTTCAAGGCGGTATTCGACTTCACGTTCAACTTCCTGTTTTACATCGACCTGCTGTTCGTCACCGTGGGTTATGTATGCACACTGCGACTGTTCGACGCGCATATCCGTACTGCCGAACCCAGTTTTCTCGGGTGGGGCGTGGCGTTGATTGGTTACCAGCCGTTCTGGAGCCTGTTTTCCGGTACCTACCTGAAGTACGACGATGCCCCAGCCTGGGGTTACTGGTTCTGGGACACGCCGCTGGTGTATGGCATCTGGGGCAGCGGCATCCTGCTGTTGATCGCCATATATGTCTGGGCCAGCATTCCGTTCGGCATTCGTTTCTCAAACCTGACCCACCGCGGCATTCTGACCAATGGCCCATACCGCTATACCAAGCACCCGGCCTATATCAGTAAAAACCTGTCCTGGTGGATGATCTCCATGCCGTTCATGGTGAGTGCCACGGTGCCGGAGGCCCTGCGCCACTCATTGCTGCTATTGATGGTGAACTTCATTTACTTCATGCGTGCGCGCACCGAGGAGCGGCACCTGTCCTGGGATCCGACCTATGTGACCTACGCCAATTACATTGCCGAGCAGGGTATGTTTGCGTTCCTCGGGCGTTGGTTCCCGGCACTGCGGTTCGGTAATGGTCGCCTGTTCCACTCTACTGGTGAGGCGGCCGGCAAGCCCCCGGCAACTTCACCAGCGGCGCCTGCTCATCAGGCTGAGGCCGGCTCGGCCGGCGCCTGACAGCTACAAAAAAATCAAAAATAAAGAGGTAGTGCGACATGGATTGGGGGAGTCATCGGCTGCTGCCGGGTTACTGGTGGCAGCGTGCCAAGTCTGAAATCAACGGCTGGGATAGGGCCCGTATCGGCGAGGTCATGATGGCCTGGATACCGCCCGGCGCATATCGTATCGACTGCCGCTGGTGGGCTTATGCGGGCCTGTACCTGCTGATTGCACTGGGTATCTGGCTGCGGGTGGAACACATCTTCACCTTTAACCCGATGGACCATATCTGGAGTGATCCCCAGCGGCACTGGGAGCAGGGCACCGAAACCTTGCGCCGGGACCCCATGACCATGACCGATCCGGTGATGTATCAGGTGTATATCGGTGTATTGGCCAAGTTGACCCTTGGTGAACCCTTCCTGGTTGCTCTGTATACCGCTCTGCTTGCCTGCCTGACGCCCTGGATCTGGTACCGGTTTGCCCGTGAACTGCTGCCCGGTCGTCTGCAGGCCACAGCAGTTTGGGCTGCGATATCCCTGCTGCCGGGATGGATCGCGATTTACAGCTATTTCATGCAGGAAACCTTGCTGTTGCCTCTGCTGGGAGCGGCGCTGTATGCCAGCTGGCGCTGCCGGCGCAAGCAGACGCTGGCCAGTTTTCTGCTGATGGTGGCACTTTGGATGCTGGCGGGATTGACCCGGGGGATAGCGATTCCACTGGCAGCGGTGGTGACAAGCTGGCTGTGGCTGGTGCAGTCACAGAAAATAGCGAAGGCCGGTTTCAGTCTGCTAATACTCGGGCTGGTAATGGGGCCACTGGCGTATCGCAGCTATGCCGCCATGAGCATGGTTTCTCCTCACGGGATCGGGCAACTGGTTGCATTGTATCTACGCTCCGGGAAGCGCGAAATCCATGTGCATTACAGCCGCGAAGGGGCGCAGTGGAATTACTGGTTTGGGTCTCCCTCCACCGGGGAAAAGCCGCTGGCCCCCCTGAGCGACTGGACGACGGCCCGCGACGGCCAGGTGCACGCGCGTATTCATATCGAAAAAGGTGCGGAAGATTGGCACAAGGCCCTGGCCAATTATCCGCTGACCGCAGAGCGCTATCTGGCGCTGACCAAAGAAAACCTAGTGTATCTATTTTTTGGTTCCTCCTGGCCGGACAACAACCGCGAACGCTGGCTGGAAACCGTGAATCATCACAGCCGCTGGATGTGGGCACCGCTGACATTTTTGCTGGTGATTGCCTCCGCGCTTTACTGGCGGCGAATGCAGGGCGCGCGACTGTTCAGTGTGCTGCTGATGACCTGGATTCTGGTGCAGGGGCTGTTGCCCATTGCGGTCAATGAAGGGCGTTACCGCAAACCGGCTGAAGGATTATTGTTGGTACAGGTGATGTTACTGGCTGCGGTGGCGCGTCGCCGGCGAGCTGGCCGCGACCAGCAAGTGTCGGAGATCGAGCAGGGGTTGCCCGCTTTCCTTACATCGAATATTTCATCTGCGCCGTCGACGGCTTCGTCGACCCAGTCGCGGGATACGCAAACGTCATTGCCCGATCGGGAAGATCACAATGCGACTGCCTGATGCTCCAACGTTTTTAAAACCGCTGCTCGGCCGCGCCGGTCGGTTTGCCGCGGTGGGTGGTGTGGCAACGGGGGTGCAATACCTGTTGTTGGTGGCGCTGGTGGAATTTATTGGTGTCGCCGAGGTGCCGTCCTCTGTTCTGGCGTTTTTGCTGTCGGCGGCGGTGAATTACTGGCTGAACTTTTATCTCACTTTCGCTGGCCGCGCCCGCCACCGCGAAGCACTGCCCAGGTTTGTGCTGGTGGCTGTTATCGGGCTTGCCATGAATACCCTGATCTTCTCCCTGACCCTGTCGATATTGCCGTATCTGCTGGCGCAGGTTTGCGCCACCCTGGTGACGCTTATCGGCAATTTTCTCCTGCATCAATTCTGGATTTACCGGGAGCCGCAATGGAATTCGTAAACACGCAACCAGCGCCCACCGATAACGAACCGGTAGCATCGGGAAGCTCTGCAGGGGCGCCCACGCTGGCCATCGTCGTACCCTGTTACAACGAAGAAGCGGTGTTGGCAGATACGGTAGCCGAACTGTTGGAGACGCTGGATAGGTTGGAGCGCGAGGGGCACATTGGGCGTTTATCCAAAATCTATTTTGTGGACGACGGCAGTCGCGATGCCACCTGGCCAATGCTGGAGCAGCTCGCCCGCGACAATGCGCGCATTGTCTCGCTGGCGCTCTCACGCAATCGCGGCCATCAGAATGCACTTTACGCCGGACTCGCCCATACCGTAGAAGATATGGTGGTGAGTATCGACGCAGACCTGCAGGATGGTCCTGAGAATATTGCCCCGATGATCGCGGCCTACTGCGAGGGCAATGAGGTGGTTTACGGGGTGCGCAACGAGCGCGACAGCGATACCTGGTTCAAGCGCATGACGGCGGAAGGCTATTACCGCGTTATGCAGAGCCTGGGCGTGGATCTGGTGTTCAACCATGCGGATTTTCGCCTGATGTCGCGCCGCGCAGTGGATACCTTGCTGCAATACCCGGAAACCAATCTGTTTTTACGTGGCATGGTGCGGGAGCTGGGTTTCCGTTCAGCCTCTGTTGCCTACGCGCGCCGGCCTCGCCTGGCAGGGGAGAGTAAGTATCCACTGCGGCGTATGCTGTCTCTGGCCTGGAAAGGCGTGACCGCGTTTTCCATCGCCCCGCTGCGGGCGATTACATTGCTGGGGCTGATTTCCGGTGGAGTATCCCTGGGGTTGATCGCCTGGGTACTGATCGTAAAAATGTTTTCCGACAGCGTGGTGCCGGGTTGGGCCTCGATCATGGTGCCGGTGCTGTTTATTGGCAGCGTGCAGTTACTGTGCCTGGGGGTGATCGGCGAGTATCTCGGGAAAATTTATGAAGAGGTCAAGCGGCGTCCCCGTTTCCATTTGCGCGAGGTAGTCGGTGGCGAGACCGGTGAGTTGCAGGCAAGGGGCGAGCGCATTGCTGAAGGTGAGGCGAGCGCAGATACAACAGATATGCGGCAATCGAAGGTTTCGGGGCAGCTTGCGGAGTAAGCCGCTGCCCCGGATTTCACCGGTCGACTGGCAGGCGTGGTTTGGCTGGTGTTATTCGGACAGTAGGCGCAATGACAGGTCGATCGCTCGCAAGTGCTTGGTCAGGCTGCCGGATGAAATGTAGTCCACTGCCAGCCCGGACAGTTGTGCAAGTCGCTCGCTATCCACACTGCCGGAGATCTCGATTTTTGCGCGACCGCGGGCAAGTTCGAGTGCCTCTGCAGTCTGCTCATCGGTGAACTCATCCAGCATGATGACGTCGGCATTGGCGTCCAGTGCCTGTTGCAGTTCCTCGAGGCTCTCCACTTCCACTTCTACCAGCGCACCGGGTTTGATTTTGTGGGCCTGCGCAATGGCATTGGCAATGCCACCGGCAGCGGCAATATGGTTTTCCTTGATCAGGAAGGCGTCGTAGAGACCGATGCGGTGGTTTTTGCAGCCGCCGCAAAGCACCGCGTATTTCTGCGCAGTACGCAGGCCGGGAATGGTTTTGCGGGTGTCCAGGATTTTGATTTCCGTGCCTGCGGCCAGGGCGGCGTAGCGGGCGGCGGTGGTAGCGGTACCGGACAGCGTCTGCACAAAATTGAGTGCGCAGCGCTCACCGGTCAGGATGGATCTCGCATTGCCGCTCAGTTCGAACAGCGTACTGTCTGCCGTTACCTGCTGCCCGTCTTCAACCAGCCAGTGGATTGTCATGCCGGGATCCAGCTGGCGAAACACTTCTTCAACCCAGGCTTTGCCGCAGAAGACGCAGTCTTCCCGGGTAATTACCCGCGCCCTGGCCTGGCGCTCTGCCGGGATCAGCTGGGCGGTAATGTCGCCGTCACCGACATCTTCCGCCAGGGCATTCGCGACGGCGCGCTCGATATCCTGAATCAAATTGGGGATGCGGGTGCTGGCTGGCGTCATGGTAAATCTCGGTTTGTGTGGTGCTCCTCGCTTAGCTCTCGCGTAGTTTTCGCGTAGTTGAGGGCGGGGAGCTCAATCAGGGGCGCCAATACTAGCAAATCAATGGCGTGTGTCAGCTGGAATCGGCTTTCTGTGCGGCCGTGGGCACCTCTCGGCAGGGCCAATCAGGCAAGACAGCGCATTTTTCTCGGGTCCAGTGGAAGATCCCTGTGACAATGGTCGCAAAAACGCCCGTGCCACTTCGGCCTCAGTTGTGCTACTGGCGCCTAAGTCCGTAGAATCGGCGGTCGACCTATATCTATATAGGCGCACTTATAAAAGAAATACAATCAGGTTCGCAGGCGGCTTCCCAGGGCCGTTGCGGTTGCATCATACGGCGATCTCGCGAGGCCGCCGGCCAGGGCTATGTGGCAATGAAAGATTCCAACAACGTGGTATCCATGCAAGGTGCGCAGCGTGAGCAGCGGGAGATGAAACGAAGCTCTCAACTGCCAGCAGCGGTTGTTGCGGTGCGAGACCGGTCGCGGGCACTGCTGCTAGAGCAGGCCAAGTTGGTGTTTGCCAAAGTGGATGACTCCCTGTTTGCCATGGCCGAAAAAGCGCATGGGCAGAATGAGCAGGACGGTCTCTTCCAGGCGCTGCGCCTGTTGCGTGTAGAACGGCGCAAAGTGGTGGAGCAGTTTGCGGATAATGTTGCCCAGGCTTTCCACGTACGGGAGTCCTCTATTGATGGGGATGATCCCTATTCGGCAGATAGCCTGTCGCTGGTGCACAACGACGACCTGGAGCAACTGGTGGCGATCGATACCATGGTTGCCAGTGCCAAGCGCGACTTTGCCGAGCCGCTGACCGAAATTTCCCTGCGCCTGAATACCCTGCTTTCCGTAAAAATCTACGACAAGAACAACCCCCTGGGTCCTGACAGCATCTGCGACGCATTTGTCGAAGCGTCTCGTGGCCTGGATCTGCATATTCGCGCCCGCCTCACCCTGCTGAAAAAATTTGAGCAGCTGGTGATGGTGAATCTTGGCAAGCTGTACGAGCAGTGCAATGACCTGTTTGTAGAGCAGGGCGTGCTGCCTTCCCTGAAACAACAGCGCCGAGCGGCACGTCAGCGCCCGGTAGCGCCGGCCTCGCGTCCGCTGTCCGGGGGCGTACCCGGGCAGGGTCAGTATCAAAGTACCACCAGCCCGACCGCTGGGCAGTACGTCGAAGGACACGTCGGTGCCGGTCACGCGGCCGGCGTTTCCGGCGGCCATGGCCTGGTGCCACTGGGCTCCGGGGTTGCGCCAATGGGCGCACAGGACCTGCTTTCTCACCTGGGTGCGCTGCAGTCTCATGTGCCCCAGGGTTACACGGATGGTGAAATCCAGCTGTTGAATGTGAACAGCCTGCTGCAGGAGCGCCTCGTGGAGGTGCGTCAATCAGCGGCGCTGGCGAAGATGGATAGCGACGTCATCAAGCTGGTGGAAATGCTGTTCTCCTTTATTCTGGAAGATCGCAATCTTGCTGAGCCGATCAAGTCCCAGCTGGGACGCCTGCAATTGCCCCTGCTGAAGGTGGCGATTGGCGATCGCTCGTTTTTCAGCAAGGGGGGACACCCCGCGCGCAAACTGCTGAATGAACTGGCGGACGCCAGCACCGGTTGGCAGGCAAAAGACAATTACGAATCCGATCCGCTGTTCAAAAAAATCAGCGAAGTGGTGGCCCGGGTATTGGCCGAGTTCGACCGCGATATCAATATTTTTTCCCTGTTACTGGAATCCTTCCGCGAATTTATCCAGCGGGAGCGCAAGCGCGCGGAGCGACTTGAGCAGCGCATCGTCGACGAGGCCGACGGCAAGGCGAAAACCCAGGCAGCGCGCGCACGCGTGGCCGCGGTGATGGACGCCCTGATGGCCGAGCGGGATTTGCCGCCAGTCGTATCGGAGTGGTTGGAAAAAGTCTGGGCCAACATGCTGTTCCTGACCTGTATCAAAGAAGGTACCGACAGCGAGAGCTGGAGCCGCGATGTACGCACCGCGCGCGACCTGGTCTGGAGTGTACATGCGCCCATGCCGGACAGTCGCAAACAGTTGCTGGGTCTGTTGCCGACCCTGCAGGAGCGCCTGAAAGCGGGCGTCGAAGCGGTTTCCCTGAATACCTTTGATGCGCGACGCATGTTCACTGGCCTGAAAGAGGTTTACCGGGAGCGCTTCGCGTTGGCGCAGCGTATCGCCGAGGAGCGCAGTCAGAAAGCCCTTGAGCAGGCGCGCAAAGAAGCCGAAACGCACACCCCGTTGGCGACGCCTGTAGAGGAGGCGCCGGAGGTTGCTGCTGTGGCAGCCCCTGAAGTCGTTGAGCCGGTCGTCGAGCTTCCACAAATGGAAGAGCTGGAACAGGTGGTTGCAGCGGCAGAGCTTCACGCTGAGGAGAAAGCCGGTATTGAAGCCATGCCAGAGTCCGACTCTTACTGGCAGCAGACTTACCGGCTGGCTCAGGGCAGCTGGTTTGAACTCAAGCGCGGCGATGAAGAGCAGTTCCGCTGTCGCCTGGCGGCGGTGATCAAGGATATTGATCAATTTATTTTTGTTAATCGCAATGGTGCCAAGGTGGCAGAATTTACCCGCCTGGAGCTGGCACACGCCTTGCGCAATGCCCAGTTGATGCCTCTGGACGACGGCATGTTGTTCGAGCGGGCGCTGCAGTCTGTAATCGGTACCGTGCGCAAGTCCCGGGGTGAAATGAAATAAACGCTGTGCAACCGGCGGATGACGAATTGCACAGTGTCATGATTTTGTAGCAAAACCTTGCGCTCAGACCACCGCTGGCGGCCTTTTCCTTTGGCCGCCACATTTCCTACCATGACTCTCCTGTCTTGCTGTTAAATCCCTGCTATTTTCAAGGAAAAACACGAAAATTGGCCCTATTTGGCACTTGCGTGTCGCTTAGGTTTGCAGGATATTGAGAAATAGTTCCAATTCTATTGGGCTTACCTGCCAAATGGCGCCTGAATTTCCCGATGTATACGTTCGAGTGCCAGTTGCTGATGGATTTGCAGTGGTGGGTAGAGGTTGTTGTGGTGATAGGCGAACGCCAAATTTCAGCAAACCAAGAAAGTACTTTGTTGCGGAGTATTGAGATTAAGAGGGGCTGACTCTGCAATAGGTGCACTCTGAGCTGCTGCCAGGAGGGCATATTCGAGTGAGCATGGACGATATGGATAGAAAGAATAACGAATTATTTGTCATCACTGGCGGTGGCGGTGAGTCAGGCCCAAGTACCGGCACCAGGTTTCGAGCGGATAGCCGAAATAGCATGCCCCGGCAGCTTTCCAAGACCGTAAGTCTTGTTAATCAGAAAACTGCACAATGGCTGGAGTCGCGCGCTCAAGAGGTTTTTGCGCAAGTCGATGACTCACTGTTTGCTATGGCCGAAAAGGCACACCAGCAAGAGGAACAGGATCGCCTTTTTCAGGCAATTCGAGTACTGCGGGTTGAGCTTGGCGATTTGATCGACGGTTTTTGCGATGGCGTTGAAGACCGATTTCACACCCCGCGCAATGATGCCCCCGGTGAAGATCCAACCCAGTCACCCGCGTCGCTGAAAAGCCTGTCGTTGCTCAATAATGATGAGCTGGAGCAGCAGGTGGTTATCCGCACCATGATCTCCAATGTCAAACGGGATCATGCGGAAGCCATTGCCGCGCTTTCTTTGCGCCTGGATACCCTGCTGCCGCACAAAATTTACGATGAAAACCTGCCGCTCGGACCGGGCACCGTGTGCGCGGCCTTTGCTGAGGTGCTGGCGGATCTGGACGTGTCACTGCGGGTACGCATGACGGTGTTCAAGAAATTTGAACAGCACCTGGTGGGCCGGCTGGGTGAGTTGTATGAGGCGTGCAACGCCCTCCTGATTGAGCAGGGTGTGCTGCCGACCATTGAGGACCCACTGCGCCACCACAAGGGCCGCAATAATTCGCCCATTCAGGCTGCTGGTCGCGTGCCAGGTACACCGTCTGGCGCGCCGGGCGAAGAGTCGCTGGCCGGCTCCGATACTCCGTTCGCGCCTATGATCTCAGCGACCTCTGCAACCCCAGCGACCTCGGCCGCGGTGCCACCTCAGGCGGGTATGGGGTTTGCCGGAGCCATGTCGGGGTTTGCAGGCAGCGGATTGACTGGTAACCCATTGGATCGCGGTACCACCGGCGGCCACTTTGCACCGGGGCTGATGCCCGCGGGTATGGGGGTTGCCCCAATGGCCACGCCAACCCTGTTGCAACACCTGGGACAGCTACAAATGGCGCTGCCTGCCCAATCGGGGGTAACCGGGCAACTGGTTGATGTGTCCAGCATGCTGGAAGAGCGCCTGGTTGCGGCCAAGCAGAGCGCTTCACTGCACGAGCTGGACAGTGAAGTCATTCGGCTGGTGGATATGCTGTTTTCCTTCATGCTGGAAGACCGCAACCTGGCTGAGCCCATCAAGGTACAGTTGATCCGATTGCAGTTGCCGATGTTGAAATTGGCGGTGGCAGACAAAGCCTTTTTCAGCAAGGGCGGGCACCCAGCGCGGCGATTGCTGAATGAACTGGCCGATGCGGCCATCGGCTGGCAGCCCGGGGAAAATTTCCTGAACGATCCGCTGTATCGTGAAGTCTGCACCATCGTTGAAGGTGTGCTTGCGGAATACAATGAAGACGAATCGGTATTTGTGCGCCTGCTGGAAACGTTCCGGGAATTCTCCGTACGGGAGCGCAAGCGTGCCGCGGTGATGGAGCGGCGGACCATTGATGAGGCGCAGGGCACTGCGCGCGTGGAAGCGGCGAAGGCACGGGTAGCCGCGGTATTTGATGCGCTTACCGCTGAGCGGAAGTTGCCAAAAATTGTGTACGAGTGGTTGAACCGCGTGTGGAGCAGCGTGCTTTTCAGGACCTGCCTGAAAGAGGGGACTGACAGCGGCGTCTGGCGCCAACACGTGCTGACCGCACGGGATCTGATCTGGAGCGTGGTGGCTCCTATGCCCGAAAGCAGCGTCAAAATGCAGCGCCTGCTTCCGGTACTGAAAAAACGACTGGAAGAGGGGGCGCAATCCCTGTCTTTGAGTAACGGTGACTGCCAGCGCCTACTGGGTGGATTGGAAGTGTTGTACCGTGAGCGGCAGAGGCTCGGAGAACGGGTGGAGTGTGAACGCGAGCGTCGCACTCGTGAGCGTCTGGTTCAGGAGTTGCGACGGGAGGCGGACAGTGTCCTGGCGATTCCCGAGGCGGAAGTGGCTGCAACCGCCGCACCTGTGACCGAGGTTGTTGATACCGGGGCTGTTGATACCGACGTTGTTGATACAGCAGCAGATGAGTCTCGCGAGCTGTATGCCTCACAGCCTGCGCTGCCCGAAGTGGAGCAAATTCAACAGGTGGTAACCGCCGCCGTGGTGCCGAAGCCAGAGAAACTGCAGCCACTACCTCAGGGAGACAGCCACTGGCAGCAGACGTACCACCTGAAAGACAGCTGGTTTTTGCTGCGTCATCCGGAAAAGTTACCGGTGCGCTGTCGACTTGCGGCGATCATCAGCGACCTGGATCAGTTCATGTTTGTTAATCGCCAGGGGGCCAAGGTTGGCGTCTACTCCCGGCTGGAACTGGCCCACGCGCTGCGCAGTGAAGAGTTGTTGCCGCTGGAGCAGGGACCACTGTTTGAGCGAGCGCTCGAGTATGTGGTGGGCAATTTCGGCGAGAGTAAAATAGCCATTACCGTGTGATACTCGCAGGGCTAGTTAGCGCAGCGTGCGGCGACTTCGCTTGCAAAGTACGGTGCAAGGGATCGATTCACGAAAGAACCGGGGCTTCCCCGGTTTTTTTGTTTGATTTTTGTTCGTTTTTCTCAGCTAAGCTTGGGAATACCCACCTTGTTGCCGGGAATGGGTGTCAGCTATTGGCAGTTACTTCGTCGCTTCCATAGAATAACCCTCTGCTTTAGCTCAGCGGAGTCGCGTTTGTGAAATATCAGGTCCAGTCAGGTTGGTTGTCCGGTGTTCGCCGGGTGCCGAGTCCGCACTGCAATAGTCGCCCGGACAATGCAGAAATAGACCTGTTGGTAATTCACAGTATCAGCTTGCCGCCGGGACAGTACGGCGGCTCCTACATCGATGAGTTTTTCCTCGGCCATCTGGATATAGATGCGCATCCTTATTTCTCGGAAATTGGCACCCTGCAGGTTTCTGCGCATCTGTTGATCGATCGCAATGGACGGGTCACGCAATATGTCCCGTTTGATGATCGCGCCTGGCATGCGGGGCAATCGACGTTTTGTGGCCGGGAAAACTGCAATGATTTCTCCATCGGTATCGAGCTGGAGGGCTTGGACACCGATATTTATACACCCGCGCAGTATGCGTCACTGGCGGAGGTGTCGATCGCGATCATGGAAGCCTACCCGACCATCGATAAGTCGCGCATTACTGGTCACTCGGAAATTGCCCCGGGCCGCAAGCTGGATCCGGGGCCTGGATTTGACTGGACGTTGTATTTTGAGCAGTTGGATCAGTTGACGGGCGATACGCCACTTGTCTGAGACCTGCGGTTTGAGCGTCCGGTGAGGCATTAGGGCGAAACCTGCGTTTGCCTGTGTTTATTTGAAAATTAAAACTACATTTGGGGAGTGCTATGGCGCTTTTGATTGTGCTGTTTGCATTGGGGCTGGTGCAGATCTGGGGCTCTGGAGGCCCACTCCATCGGGATGGCTGGTTTTTGCGCTGGCGACAAGCGGTGGCGCGGCAGCAGACCTTTGCCCAAAAGCAGGGACTTGAGTTCGGTATTGTCGTCCTTCTGCCTGTATTACTGGCGGCGGTCGTTTTGGCGTTTGCTGAATCCATGCTCGGTGGTCTGGGGGTGTTACTGGTGAGTGTGCCACTGCTGCTGTATAGCTTTGGTCGCGGTAACTTCAACGATGCACTTTCCAGCTATCTGCGTGCCTGGTACCGGAATGATCTGGAAGGCGCGTATATCGAAGCGGAGCCCCTGTTGAAAGGGGTGCAGAAAGAGGCGCCCAGCGACGCTCAGTCGCTGCACCGGATTGTGTTTCGCGCCGCAGCCTACCGGGCCTTCGAGCGGCTGTTTGCGGTGTTGTTCTGGTTCCTGCTACTGGGTGTTCCCGGGGCCGTGTTGTACCGGGTGAGTCAGCTCTATGTGGACACAACCGCTGCACCGTCCCCAGCGGAACCGGATGAGGCTGTGGCCGGCGTCGGGGTTGATGGCCAGCTGGCACAAAAGTGGCTGTGGTTACTTGAGTGGCTTCCGGTGCGGGTACTGGGCTTTACGCTGGCGATCGTGGGCAATTTTGCCGGTTGCTACCGGGCCTGGCGGGAGCACCTGACCTGTAAAGAGAGCGGTTCGGCGGACGTGCTCGAATACTATCTCGAAGGCGCGTTGGGCGGAATTGAAAGTAGTGAGTGCAGCGCCGGAGTGGCGGTCAGTGAGGGGCAGCGACTCTGTGGCGCGGAACTGGAAGCGCTGCAAAGCCTGTTATCCCGGGCGCTACTGATGTGGCTGACGGTGATTGCGCTTTACGTGATTTTTGTTAGCTGAGAGTGGTATTGATTGATGTCAGAGATTCCAGCTTTCGATGCCGACACGAATACTTCTATCGTGGCCGATATTCCCGAAGCGGCGGAAGTGTTTGCCGCTGCGCAGCGGCTGACGGGGATAATACATCGTACGCCCCTGATGACCAGTCGCGCTATTAATGCGGCGGCCGGCGCGGAAATCTTTTTTAAATGTGAGCACCTGCAAAAAGTAGGCGCCTTTAAGGCGCGCGGGGCTGCCAATGCGGTTGCGCTTTTACCGGCGGGCACTGCGCTGGTCGCGACCCATAGTTCAGGTAATCATGGCGCGGCGCTAGCTTGGGCTGCGGCGGAGCGAGGGATGAAGTGTACGGTCGTTATGCCGGACAATGCCCCGCTCGCGAAGCGCGAGGCCGTCGCGGCTTATGGTGCGGAGATCATTTATTGTGCGCCGACACTGGAAGCGCGGGAAAGCACCCTGGCCGATGTAGTGGCGCGCACGGGGGCCCACGTGGTACCTCCGTTCGACGACCGCCGTATTATCGCTGGCCAGGGAACGGTAGCGCAGGAAATCATCGGGCAGTGCCGGGAGCAGTGTTTTACGCCGGATCTGGTCGTGGCGCCAGTGGGCGGCGGCGGGCTGCTGGCGGGGGTAGGCCTGGCTATTTCTGCGCTGGCGCCGGAAGTCAAAGTACTGGGTGCGGAACCAGCGGGGGCAGATGACGCCCAGCGTTCGTTTCGCAGCGGGCAGCGGGTCACGGAGCAGAGCCCGGATACCATGGCCGATGGCCTGCGTACCACTCTGGGGCTGCGGAACTTTGTCCTGATTCGCAGAACCATAAACGATGTGGTGACGGTTTCCGAGGCGGATATCCTGGCGGCGATGAAGTTGATTTGGCGTCGTACCAAGCAGCTGGTGGAACCTTCGGCCGCAGTAAGCCTGGCGGCGGTACTGGCGCATCCGGCACGCTTCAAAAACAAGCGGGTGGTGTTGGTACTGACCGGCGGGAATATGGATCTGGCGACCGTTGGCGATCTTATGCGGTGAGCACCGCTCTCGGCCCGGGGGGGCTTACTTCGAGGGTTTATCTCCGGCTTTACCTCCGTATTTAGCACCAGGGATTTATCTCTATGTTCAGTAGTACCAAATCCGGATTCAGAGGCGGGCTTATTCGCAGTAATGGGACTGCTAAACTCTTGCAAGCCTTGATGATGATTGCGCTGTTCGGGGGCTCGGAATTGGTCGTCGCAGGTGAATTTACCTTGTCATCGACGACCATCGCCGAAGGCGAACGCTTGCGTCGGGCCCAGCTTTACTCCGGCCCTGATTGTGGCGGTGAGAATATTTCGCCGCAACTGAGCTGGCGGGGGGCACCGGAAGGAACCCGAAGTTATGCGCTGGTGATGCATGACCCGGATGCGCCCAAAGAGGGCGGCTGGTGGCACTGGATTGTATTCAACATTCCAGCGGGTGTTACTGATTTGCCCGAGGGTGCCGGGGAACTCAAGGCCGGCCTGATTCCCGAGGCTACGCAGAGCCGCACAGACTTTGGCAGTCCCGGATACGGTGGTGCCTGCCCACCGGAAGGTCACGGCGACCACCGCTACCAGTTCAAGGTGTATGCGCTCAATATCGAGCAATTGCCATTGGGCAATGACAGCTCGGTTGCAGAGGTCATTGCTCTCATCAACAGCAGTAAACTGGCGGAAGCAACACTGGAAGCGAAGTTTGGCCGCTGACAAGCGGCATTGCTGTCCTGCTCTTTTAGAATCGCTCACTCAAAAACGGACAATAAGGAATCGCTCTAGATGGTGAAGCAACAAGTCGGTTGGCTGGAAGCATTCCTGGTGTACTTTAAGCCCCGGGTGTTGGCGATGTTTTTCCTCGGGTTTTCCTCCGGCCTGCCTTATGCCCTGGTGTTTTCCACACTTGCCGCCTGGCTGCGCGATTTCGGTATCAGCCGTACCGCCATCGGTTTTTTTGCCTGGGTTGGGGTCATTTTTGCGTTCAAATTTGTCATCGCTCCCTTTATCGATGCGGTGCCGATCCCCTGGCTTACCCGGAAGATGGGTAAACGTCGTAGTTGGATGCTGGTTTCTCAAATAGGCCTGGCGATTGGGCTTTACGGGATGGCGAATCTGAATCCGCAGCTGGCGATCCTGCAAGTGGCACTTGTTTCACTGGCGGTCGCATTTTTCTCCGCATCACAAGATGTGGTGGTGGATGCCTACCGGATTGAAGCGGTTGAGCAGGAATTCCAGGGAGCTATGGCGGCGAATTATGTGTTCGGCTATCGGGTGGCCGTGCTTATCTCCGGTGCCGGTGCCCTGGTGATCGCCGACCAGCTCAACTGGTACGTTTCCTATACCACCATGGCGGCATTCATGTGTGTGGGCATTATTACCACATTCATCATCAAGGAGCCGGATCACCGGAAGATGCAGGAGGAGGCCGAAACGTTCGAGCACGAATGGGTCGAGAAGGTGTTGGGTAGTGGTCAACACAGCCGGGTAAAAGAGTGGTTTGTGCGCGCTGTCGCCAGTCCTTTCCTGGAATTTTTTCAGCGCAATGGCCGCTTTTCGATACTGCTGCTGTTTTTTGTCAGTATTTACCTTCTGAGCGATATCGTCATGGGGATCATGGCCAATCCTTTCTATCTGGATCTGGGCTTTTCCAAGACCGATATCGCGCAGATTACCAAGGTATTTGGCTTCTTCTGTACCATCGCTGGCGCCTTTCTCGGCGGGGCGCTAGTGGTCCGTTACGGAATCATGCGCCCGCTGATCCTGGGGGCCTGCATGCTCACGGTCACCAACCTCCTGTTTGCCTATATGGCGCAGCAAGGACCCGACAAAATGTGGTTGGCATTTGTCATTAGCGCCGACAACATTAGTGGTGGCCTTGCGAACTCGGTCTTTATTGCCTACCTCTCGAGCCTGGTGAATCAGTCCTATACCGCTACACAGTACGCTTTGTTCAGCTCAATCATGAAGTTGCCGGGGAAAATTGTGGCCGGTTTTTCTGGTGTTGTGGTCGATGCGCAGGGATACACCCACTTCTTTGTCTATGCCGCGATACTGGGACTGCCAGCCATCATCCTGGCGGTATACCTGTGGTTGCGAAGCCGCAAGGAGGAGGCTGAGGAGGCGGGGGCTGCGTCCACTTCCTGATCATGCTTTTCAAGCCCTGGCCGGCAAATTGTCGGGGGGCGCCGTTGGGCTCCGACTGTTCCAGTTTATCGGGGGACTCGTCGGGGCTGCTTTGGCGGGGTTACTTGGTCGAGGTTGTCAGAGCTCTCCCGGCTGCGGCCAGCGATAGTGAACCAGATCCACTCTTCCTTTAATCAGCACAATACCCTCAGATTCAAGCCGCCGTATCTGCCGTTGGGCGCCGGGTTCCGGCAATGAAATTCGCCCCTGTGCGTTCAGCACCCGGTGCCAGGGCAGGCGGGTGTCTTTGGGCAGCTTGCGCAATGTCTGGCCCACCAGCCTTGCCGCTCGCGGTAGCCCGGCCAATTCCGCCAGTCCACCATAGGTGACTACCCGCCCAGACGGGACCTGTGCCAGTGCAAGGCAGATGCGACTTGTGGCATCATGGCCGCCTGTTACGGTCTCCTGCGCCTTGTCAGGCCCTGAAGTTGCACTATTTCCATTTTTTTTGGTCTTATTGCGCACTTTTACTTAATAACTCCAGGCTATCGAAAGGTTGTTTCGTGTTTTCTGTTGTATCCCGACTTGTTTCCTCTTTCTGCTTTACCGCACCTCCTGCCCGAAACGCACTGTGCGCAGTAGTGGCATTGGTTGCGCCGCTGGCTGATGCCGGTGTTCTCAGCCTGACCAACGGGGACCGGGTACACGGCGAGCTGGTGGTGGTGGAGCGGGACCATGTGGTCTGGAAGTCCGAAACCTTCGGTGATATTACCGTAGAAAAAGGCAAAATCCTGTCTCTGGAAACCGATAAAGACTTGAAGATTGCCGGCCGCGAGGAGCCCTGTGCACTGGCCGGCCACCGTCGTCAGCAGTGGGAACTGTACTGTGATGAAGGCTCGGGCTGGGTGATGGACTTCCCGGCGATCGATCACGCGGAACCCTATATCAATTTTGTCGGTGACCCGATTATCTTTCGCGGTAACGTGGCGGCTTCCGGTGTCTTCGAAGATGGTAACCGGGAGCGTGAAGACTGGGATGTGAGTGCCAATTTCGATGTGCGCAATGGTGACTTCCATCACCTGATCGGTACCCAGTACCAGAATCAGAACAGTGCGGATGTGACCAACCTGGAGAAGTACCGGCTCAGCTACGATCTGCGCTGGATCTTTGCCGAAAAATGGTTTGCCGCGGGTAACAGCGCTTTCCTGCATGAAGAAGCGCGAAACATTGACCTCAGCTCAACGATGGGTCTCGGTCTCGGTTTTCTGTTTTTTGATACAGATAAATCTGCATTTTCCATTCAGGGTGGTGTGAACAGCCTGCGGGAAGACTTTATTGACCCGAGCCTGAATGATAAATCCGGCAAGCGCTATGCCGCGGGTCGTACGGCCTGGGATTTCCGTTACAAGTTCGACCTGGGTCCGGAAGTTTATTACAACCAGGAGCTACTGCAGTCTCTGGATAGCAGTGAGGACTACCAGAGCAATGCGGAAATTGGCGTGCGTACACCGCTGGTGAAGGGCATTCTGATGGAAGTGAAGTACGCTTGGCAGTACGACAATACCCCGTCGCTCGAAAGTGCAAAAGAAGACACCAAGATGACCGTTGGCGTGGGCTATTCCTGGTAAAGGGTAACGCTTTTATTGGCTCGTATCGCCAATGAAGATTGAATTTTGAGGTACACATGCAAGTAGCAAATAGCATTATTGCCATTACTGGCGCCGGGCAGGGGCTCGGCCGTTCCATGGCGGTTTATCTGGCAGAGCGCGGTGCGCGCCTGGCGTTGCTGGATGTTAACCAGCAGGGGCTGGATGAGAGTGTGGCGGCGTGCCAGGCCCATGATGTCGAGGTGCGGAGCTATGTGGTCAATGTCGCCGATGAGACGGCGGTTGATCAGTGCTTTGCTGCCATCGCCGCGGACTTTGGCGGACTGGATGTGCTGGTGAACAATGCCGGCATCATGCGCGATGGCATGTTGCTCAAGGTAAAAGATGGCAAAGTGATCGAGCGTATGTCGCTGGCGCAGTGGCAGTCCGTCATTGATGTCAACCTGACCGGGGTTTTTCTCTGTACCCGCGCTGCCGGCGCGATTATGGCGGAAAGCGGAAATGGGGGTGTGATTGTCAATATTTCCAGCGTGTCCCGCGCGGGGAATATGGGGCAGACCAACTATTCCGCGTCGAAAGCGGGTGTCGCCACCATGACCGTCACCTGGGCAAGAGAGTTGGCACGCTATGGGGTGCGGGTTGCAGCTATTGCGCCCGGTTTCATCGGTACCGATATGGTGGCGCAGATGCGACCGGAAATTCTCGAAGGCCTGGTCAAGCAGGTGCCCCTGCGTCGTATCGGCGAGCCGGATGAAATTGCGAGCACCGTGTCGTTCATTGTTGAAAATGACTACCTGACCGGTCGCGTGATCGAGATTGATGGCGGTGCACGCATGTAAATGCATACTGGATGTCAGTGGAAAAGGCGAGTCTTTCAGCTCGCCTTTTTTTGTTTTTGAACGTTAGACAACGCGAGGCACACCACCCTCCCGCTTGTTGGAAAATATCCACTGCCAGAGCTGTATGTGGCGCGCTCGAAAAGCGCCGGCGCAAGACAGCAGGTAATAGCGCCACATGCGGTAAAACGTCTGGTCGAAGGTATCTGCAAAGTTGTCCCAGCGGGCTTCAAAATTCCGGTGCCAGGCCATCAGGGTTTTGTCGTAGTCACTCCCAAAGTTGTGCAGATCCTCCTCAATAAAAAGGTCTTCCGCGCTGTCGCAGATCTGGCCGGAAGAGGGCAGGTCGCCATTGGGGAAGATATATTTATCGATCCAGGCATCGGTGGTGGAAAAACGCTGATTTTTGCCAATGGTGTGTAACAGCAGCAACCCGTCTTTGTTCAGGCAGCGCCGGGCAACCTGCATAAAGGCCCGATGATTCTTGCGACCGACATGCTCGAACATACCGACGCTGGCAACGCGGTCAAATTGCCGGTTGAGCGATCGGTAGTCCTGCAGGTGTACCTCAATGGGGAGCTCGGCGTAGGTTTGCTCAATGTAATGACATTGTTCCCGTGAAACGCTGACCCCGACACATTCGACGCCGTATTTCTCCGCGGCATACCCGAGGAGACTGCCCCAGCCACAACCGATATCCAGCAGGCGCATGCCGGGTTGTAACCCCAGTTTCCGGCAGATCAGGTCCAGTTTGGCTGTCTGCGCGTCTTCCAGATTCTGCGCTTCCCGCCAGTAGCCACAGCTGTAGGTCATGCGGCTGTCGAGCATTGCCTGGTAGAAATCATTGCCGAGATCGTAGTGCCGCTCACCGACCTGGAAAGCGCGACCGCGGCTTTGCAGATTGACCAGATAGGCGCGGGCGATTCGCCACAAATTGCGGAACGGCTTGGCTTTTCTGTGCAGGTCGGCGCGCAGGAGCTTGTGGAAAAACTGGTCCAGCGCTGGACTGCTCCAGTCGCCGCGCATATAGGTCTCACCGAGACCGAGGCTGTGCCTGGCAACGATTTCATCCAGTGCGGCACTGCGGTGAAGCTGCATGTCCCAGGGCCGGTCACCGTTAATCCGGATATCGGCCAGGGCGAGCAGCTCATCGAGAAAATGGCGGCGGCGGTCGATCGTTGGGGCCATTGGATTACTTTCGCTTTCCATGGTGGACTCCATAGTCGCTGGAGGCGATTTGCGCGTCACAAGGGTCAGTGGCTAAACTGCGAGCCTGTATCCTGATGACGGTCATTCCCGCCCCAGGAAAGTCGACTACTAGACCCTTAAGCATATCGGAAAAGCCCAAGTTCGCCTGTGCCACAGGAACCTGACTTGTTCCCAGCCGCGGAGAGCCCCATGCGTCCATTGTTGATCCTGTTTATTGTGATGCCGATTCTGGAAATGTGGGTGCTGATCAGCGTCGGCCAGGAGATAGGGGCACTGCCTACCATCGGCCTGGTGTTACTGACGGCGGTGGTGGGCCTGGCTTTATTGCGCCATCAGGGAATTTCCACGGTTATGCGCGCCCAGCAGAAGATGCAGGCGGGGGAGATGCCCGCACGGGAAATGGCGGAGGGGATTTTCCTGGCGGTGGGCGGGGCTTTATTGCTGACCCCGGGTTTTATTACCGATGCGATCGGCTTCGCCTGCCTGGTGCCTGGATTGCGGCAGCTGGTACTGGGCAAGTTGCTCAGTCGAATCGTGGTCGTTCAGAGCAGCAGCTACGGTCCATACTCCCGGCCAGGCCCGGGCGCCGGCAATGGGCCGAGAGGGCAGGGTTCTCACGATGTGATCGAGGGGGACTATCGGCGGGAAGACCAACGAGAAGACCAACGAGAAGACCAGCGAGAAGATCAGCGAGAAGATCAGCGAGAAGATCAGCGAGAAGATCAGGGCAAAGATCACAATGACCGGGGTGAATCTCGCTAGATCTGGTCAAAAATTGCGCGCATTTCCTGTGTTTTGCCCGGATTTCCGGGCCCCGTCATTTTTTTTCTCTGCCACTGTTGAAATCCTCCTCCCAGCCCTCAGATAGGCTCCACCCCAAGTTTTTGTCCTGCACCCCAAAGGGGGCGGACCTGCCCGGGGCCAAACGTGCCCAGGGCACTTGACATTGCAACCCTAAATAACTCAATGGAGAGCAAATCCATGAAAATTCGTCCTTTGCACGATCGCGTCGTCGTACGCCGTAAGGAAGAAGAAGCCAAATCTGCCGGTGGTATCGTGCTGCCGGGTGCCGCGAAAGAAAAGCCGAACCAGGGCGAAGTGGTCGCAGTAGGCGAAGGCAAGCTGCTGGATAACGGCGACGTGCGCGCTCTGTCTGTAAAAGTGGGTGACACCGTAGTATTCGGCCGTTATGCCGACAGCAACACCCTCAAGGTGGACGGCGAAGAGCTGATCATCATGAGCGAAGGCGACATCTACGGCGTACTGGAAGGCTAAGACTCGGTTAATAGCCCCGGTACCGGAAAACCACGAACAGAATTGAGGAATTAAGACCATGGCAGCAAAAGACGTTAAATTTGGTGATGACGCTCGCCAGAAAATGCTGAACGGCGTAAACATCCTGGCTGACGCCGTAAAAACCACCCTGGGCCCGAAAGGCCGCAACGTGGTACTGGACAAGTCCTTCGGCGCTCCTACCGTAACCAAAGACGGTGTATCCGTAGCCAAAGAAATCGAACTGAAAGACAAGTTCGAAAACATGGGCGCGCAGATGGTGAAGGAAGTTGCTTCCAAAGCCTCCGACACCGCTGGTGACGGCACCACTACCGCTACCGTACTGGCCCAAGCCATCGTGACCGAAGGCCTCAAGTCCGTAGCTGCAGGCTTCAACCCGATGGACCTGAAGCGCGGTATCGACAAAGCCGTTGCGGCAGCCGTTGAGCACATCGCCAGCCTGGCCACTCCCTGTGAAGACAGCAAGTCCATCGCTCAGGTAGGTACCATCTCCGCCAACAGCGACGAGCACGTGGGCACCATCATCGCGGAAGCGATGGAAAAAGTGGGCAAAGAAGGTGTAATCACCGTTGAAGAAGGCTCCGGTCTCGAGAACGAGCTGGACGTGGTAGAAGGTATGCAGTTCGACCGCGGCTACCTGTCTCCTTACTTCATCACCAACCAGGAAAACATGACTGCCGAGCTGGACAGCCCGTTCATCCTGCTGGTTGACAAGAAAATCTCCAACATCCGCGACCTGCTGCCGCTGCTGGAGCAAGTAGCCAAGGCTTCCAAGCCGCTGCTGATCATCGCCGAAGACGTAGAAGGCGAAGCGCTGGCGACTCTGGTTGTAAACAGCATGCGCGGTATCGTTAAAGTTGCAGCGGTGAAAGCACCGGGCTTCGGCGACCGTCGCAAAGCCATGCTGCAAGACATTGCCATCCTGACTGGCGGCACCGTGATTTCTGAAGAAGTTGGTCTGGAGCTGGAAAGCGCCACTCTGGAGCACCTGGGCACCGCCAAGCGCGTAACCCTGTCCAAAGAAAACACCGTGATCGTTGACGGCGCCGGCAATGTTGGCGACATCGAAGCGCGTGTGAAGCAAATTCGTGCCCAGATCGAAGAATCTTCTTCCGATTACGACAAAGAGAAGCTGCAAGAGCGCGTAGCCAAACTGGCTGGCGGCGTTGCGGTGATCAAGGTTGGCGCTGCCACCGAAGTCGAAATGAAAGAGAAGAAAGCCCGCGTTGAAGACGCCCTGCACGCAACCCGCGCTGCAGTAGAAGAGGGTGTTGTTCCTGGCGGTGGTACCGCTCTGGTTCGCGCTATCCAGGCGATCTCTGTTCAAGGCGACAACGAAGACCAGAACCACGGTATCGCTGCTGCACTGCGCGCTATGGAAATGCCGCTGCGTCAGATCGTAACCAATGCTGGTGACGAAGCTTCCGTCGTAGTTGATAAAGTTAAGCAGGGCGAAGGCAACTTCGGCTACAACGCTGGTACCGGTGTATACGGCGACATGCTGGAAATGGGTATCCTCGACCCGGCCAAGGTAACCCGCTCTGCACTGCAAGCGGCTGCCTCTATCGCCGGCCTGATGATCACCACCGAAGCCATGGTTGCTGACATCCCGGAAGACAAGCCTGCAATGCCTGATATGGGCGGCATGGGCGGTATGGGTGGTATGGGCGGCATGATGTAAGCCGGCCTTCCAGCCAAACCTATAAAAAACCCCGCTTATGCGGGGTTTTTTTATGTCCGCCTGTTCCGATATCTCAGGCGGCAAAGAGGTATCTGGGCGTAGGCTCATTTATCTGGGTACCGGGTATGAGTCGGTCCATGGGGCTGAGCACCCCCTTGTTACCCCGGTTCACCACGTGGGTGTATATCTCAGTGATACTGATATCTGAGTGCCCGAGTAGCTCTTGAATGGTGCGAAGGTCGTATCCTGCCTCTAATAAGTGGGTTGCAAAGCTGTGTCGGAAGGCGTGCGCCTTCGCCGGTTTCAGTACCTTGGCCAACTTTACCGCCTCACGAATATGCCGGGAAACGGTGGATGGATGCATATGATGCCTGCGTTCCACACCGCTCCTCGGGTCTTTGCTAAATCCTCCCGCAGGAAACAGGTACTGCCAGGCCGCCTGTCGGCCCCCCTTCGGATATTTTCGCTCAAGTGCATCAGGCAAATAGACTTCGCCAAAACCGTCTTCAATATCTCTTTGGTGGAGCTTCAGTACTTTACGAACTTGTAGTTTTAGCTCCTCCTTCAGATCTTGCGGCAGCAGGGTTGTTCGATCTTTATTACCTTTCCCGCTCCGCACCACAATATTGTTGCTGTCAAAATCAATATCTTTCACCCTGAGGGAAAGTAATTCGGCAATACGCAAACCGCTACCGTACATTAGCGCGACTTGTAGTCGATAGGTGCCGTCTAACTGAGCGAGAATCCTGGCAACTTCGTCCCGGCTATACACTACCGGTAGCCGACGAGGCTGTCTTGCCGTCTTGAAATCCAGGTCCGCTGTGTCTAGCCCAAAAAACTGCCTATACAGGTAAACAAGCGCATTGAGCGCAACTCGCTGGGTGTTTACCGAGCAGCGTCTATTGACAGAAATATGCGTCAGGAACGCCTGAACTTCAGATCTACCCATGTCCTTGGGGTGCGTCAGTTTATGGAAATGGATAAACCGCTTTATCCAGTGAACATAAGTCTGCTCGGTACGATAGGAAAGACCCTTCTGGCGAATGTGGAACCGCAGTTGGTCCATAAATCGCACGGGTGTGTCTGGTATCGTGTGGCGCACATCATCCATTGTCATGTTCTCGCTTTTAACTGTGCATACATACAGTATTTTTGAGGCGTCCCCGGTGTCAAGGCGTAGATCAATAGCTTCAGCTCACGTCGATAGGATTAAGGTGCTAACTGATTGATTTTTAAAAGATTAATTTCTGGCGCGTCAGGCCACCTGAGAAAGATATATAGCACGGCTGCCATATATTTACGCTACCCAAAGAGTTTATTGTGATATAACCTGCTGAATTAACTGGGTTTTTCTGTAAAACATAAACAATGATGCCAACTTGGATATGTGGCAGCGTGATATATGACCCGGGCTTTTGAATAAACTGTTATGGATCTTAAGTATTTCAACTTAATAAGTTCTAGAAAATGAATATTGGTGTTTGTTGGTATCAGAAAGATGAGTGGGAGAAAATGAGATCCCTATCTGTAGATCCTGAGAAACTAGATGATGATTATGAGAGTTGGAAGAAAAATGCACATGAGACAATCACCTCTCTAAGAGAGAAGGGTATGTCGGTTAAAAAGGTCTCAGTAAAAGCTAAAGACCTTGCAGAATGGTGCAACCAGCACGGGAAAAAGGTCAATGGTGAAGCTAGAGCAGCCTATGCATCATTCCTATTGGATCAACGCGAGGCCCGCAATCCATAACAAGCAGCGGCAGAGCGACAGCCAACGCTACGCACCTTTTGTGTTACTCGCTGGCGCTCAAACATTAACACAAAATGCGCTCCGCGCTGGCTACGCCTGCGCTGGGCGTTATGTGCCAGAGCACTGAAGGAACATTATTCGTATGAAAGGAAGCTGTTTGTGTGGTCAGGTTCAGTATCAAATAGAAAAGCTAGAAAGCCCAATTCAACACTGCTCCTGCAAAACCTGTAGAAAAGCGCATTCAGCTGCATTTAATACAGCTGCTGCAGTTTCAAAGAAGAATTTTAAGTGGGCAAAGGGTGAGGATAAAATATCAGGTTATGAATCTTCGCCTGGAAAAGTTCGGTACTTTTGCTCAAATTGCGGATCTCAGCTAATCGCTGAGAAAGAAGGTAGTCCAAATTACGTTCTTCGTGTGGCTACTTTAGATGATGATCCTGGGGTTAAAGCCGAGTTTGGTATCTGGAAATCTCATGAGGTTTCTTGGTTGGAATACGGTGAGCATATTCACGCGCACCCAGAGTGGCAGCCAGGCCGGTAGCCCGTAGCACATAACAAACAGCGGCAGAGCGACAGCCAACGCTACGCACCTTTTGTGTTACTCGCTGTCGCTCAAACATTAACACAAAAGGAGCTCCGCGCTGGCTGCGCCTGCGCTGGGCGTTATGTGTCTTCAGTCCGGGGTTATCGTTGCTCGACTTGAAGTGAATATTTAGATGGCGAGTACCAAATTGATTGAGTTCTATATTTCCCAAATGACAGCGCTTATTTTGGAGAAGCATGTAAAAATTTCGTATCTCCTAAAGTCCCAAATAGCTTCGGCGCCAGTAAAAGCTGATATGTGGCGCTTGCGCTGTGAGAAGGAAGAGTTATTGAGTCTTCATAAAAAATTAAGTGAAGCATTTGAAATTGATGAACAAGTAAATTCAAGTATTAAGCCTCTAGTTCTTGAGGAGTTGGCCAAAATTGGCAGAAAATACACATAACAAACGCAAGCAGAATGCTCCGAGCCTTCGGCCCTCCGCGGGACGCCCAACGCTATGCACATTTTGTGCGGGTCGCTACGCTCCCAACTTCGCACAAAATGTGCATAGCGTTGGCCGCCCCTGTTGCGGGCGTTATGCGTCCGAGTTACCCACAAAAAGTAGACACCCTGTATAGTTAGGTTTCGGCCTAACACGGAGGTGCATCATGAGTAAGAAGAAGGTTGCGGCATATACGGAGGAATTCCGCCGGGAGGCGGTTCG
>NZ_JALNMG010000011.1:0-5653 GCF_023156515.1 Microbulbifer sp. CAU 1566
GACGAACCGCCTCCCGGCGGAATTCCTCCGTATATGCCGCAACCTTCTTCTTACTCATGATGCACCTCCGTGTTAGGCCGAAACCTAACTATACAGGGTGTCTACTTTTTGTGGGTAACTCGGTGGCATAACGCCGCGCTCAGCAGCGACTAACTTTGTGCGCTTTATGCGTGACAATGGGAGCGAAGCGACCGCGCATAAAGTGCACAAAGTTAGACGTCGGCCTGCAGCGCATTGTTAGAAATTTTTCTCAGCGTGCATTGGTAGGCCTACCTCGCGGGCCACCTTTTCAGCGAAGCTCAAAGCTTCGCTCTTCCCATCACTAGACCTTGGATATTTTGCCAACAACATATTAATATCAAAACCTCCAGAATAATCGTTAGTTGTATTTTTTCCAACTAAGTTAACCTCATAAAATCTGCGCGAGCGATCATCAGTAGAAGGACCATCAGAATTCTCGATTACTCTTACATACTTGTATAGGCTCAATGAAATCTGCGTTTCTGACTCAATAAAGAGCCATTTTTTAAAATTTATAACAGCGCCTTTTTCTGTATCGATGAATTTTTCAGCCTTACCAAAAAATGTGATCACGCCAATTGCAGTGATTATTAACCCTGCAGTCAAAAATCCTATACTCCCTGACGTGATGCCAGGAAGAAGAAAGCCGCCGCCTCCGAACAGGATTGCAAATACGCCTAAAAACTTTGGAATCGAATTCTTCGCGGGCTGATAAATTTTCATTTTTTGACGATTACGATTTCTAACGCCGCGCTCAGGGGCGGCTTACTTTGTGTAGTTTATGTGCAATTATGGAGCGAAGCGACAGCACATAAAGTGCACAAAGTAAGCCGTCCCTTTGCAGCGCTTTGTTAAGCATTTTCTCGAGCTCTCCGAATCTGGTGTACAACAAGACCAAAACAAGACAATGAAGATAGAGCCCAAAGATATGCTCCAATTAGTGGTGTAACTTCTACGGTGATTCCGTCTGCACCTAACATAGCTACCGGATTTGCGAAGAATGTTATTACACATAGCGAGGCTAAGATGCTAAATGAAAATGCCATCTTGGGTTTTGATGCCGCAAGAAATCCTATACTTAGAGTAATAAAAACGTTTGCGAACCAAGGGGGAATCATGAAAAGCGAAGAAAATAGGTTCTTTAAACCTAGCATTCCGAGAGAATACCAGTTTTCTATTGCAATGACTGACAGGTAAGACTGAAACCATCCTAGCGCTAACAGTGAATATCCATACTCGTGCCTACCTGCCACATTCAGTGCTGGCATGAAAAGTGACAGCAAAAAAAGTAGAGCCGGAATTGAAACGTAAATTTTTTGATTCATGATTGCTTAACGCCGCGCTCAAGGGCGGCTTGTTTTGTGTGGTTTATGTGCAATTATGGAGCAAAGCGACTGCACATAAAGTGAACAAAACAAGCCGTCCCTTTGCAGCGCTTTGTTACGCAGTGCCTCAGAGCACCTTATGTAACCTTACATTTGTAATGCTTCGCCACAAAAGAATATTATCTTTGAAGCTTACTAAATCATGCTCCTCATCCCAGTCTTCTTTATTAACAAAATTCTTTTTATGATGAACAATTATCTTATTTTCCGTTAATGTATAAGGCAGACTAATCACTCGCCCGTTATACTTTTTGAATGTCATTGTTGAGCTCGTGAACGTCCACGTACTACTATAGGCAGTTCTTGGATAGTAATCAGTCCAAGTTCCTAGCAAATTATTCTTAGAAATTACAAAATTTTTATCATCCAAATCTGTGTCTCTTTCATCGCCACCACTTCCCGATACTTTAATTTCATTTTGCTCTGAATCTTTGGCGCAAGGAAATTGCTGGTAAGTAATACCTCCATCAGAATTCTTGCACTTAAAGACGTTAGCCAATGCTATTGACGAACAAAAAATGGCATAAAGTATAACTAACAGTTTCGACGTTTTCTTCACTTACTCTTCCTTGCGTAACGCCGCCAGCAGAGGCGGCTTACTTTGTGCGCTTTTTGCGCGAAAATGGGAGCGTAGCGACCGCGCAAAACGTGCGCAAAGTAAGCCATCCTGCGGAGGGCCGAAGGCCCGGAGCGAACTGCCTGGCCTTGTTAACATTGTGCTTGCTACGGTGCACACTTTGGCAAACTAGCCCTTAAATTTTGCTCCAAAAAAAGTGAACTACATGCAACAACACCGTCTTTGAAGGCTGGTGATTCTTGCCCTATATACTGACAAGTGCACTCGTTCTCAACCTCTACACGATGAAAATAACCACTATCACAGGAATCTGGATCAGAGCATAGATCACTATCTGTTTTTACTAGATATATAGCGATCACTCCAATTACCAGGGTTGCAAAAAAACCAAATATTAATGCCGCTATTTTTCGCATATGACCGAATGTTAACGCCGCCGGCAGGGGCAGCTTACCTTGTGCGCTTTTTGGGCGATAATGGGAGCGCAGCGACCCGCGCAAAATGTGCACAAGGTAAGCTGTCCCGCGGAGGGCCGCAGGCCCGGAGCAAATTGCCCGGCCTTGTTATGCGTGCCTAGCTCCGCTCTATAAATTTACCGCGTGCAATGTGCCAGTAACCTGCATACAAATTGAACGCTAGGCCATGCTCGATTTTACCGGCATGAGCATGAGGGCTTAAAAAGTGGACCTCGGCGTCGACGGATACTCCAGGTTCGGCCTCATTACATGCCAATAACCGTAAACTGCAATCCCACAACTCATTATCTTGATAACTGAGAGTGGGCCTGATTCCGGTAATGTACTTAACCCTGCAATTCGGGTCACTTACCTTTAGAAATTCAATTTTTGCTAAGTACGACATTTCTCGTTCTTACGCATAACGCCAAGCCAAGGGGCGCGTTAAGCAAAGCTTAATGCGTCCCGCGGAGGGCCGAAGGCCCGGAGTAAACTTGGGCGCCTTGTTATGAGTTGTTTTGTACATTATTTATGTTTTACTCAAACTAACTATAAATTCCGCCACTTTTTGGGGCTCTAGTTCATAAATTTTTGGGGTAAGATTATTTGAACCGAAATAAACAGCGACAATAAGTTGGTCTTTGTCATTGATTGTACTTACTTCGATATTAATATCTTCGCTTGGCAGTTCAATTGTAAAATCATCGTTTTCCTCAGCAGCTGATTTTGAAATAGCTTCTAGCTCCTCAAACGATATGGACTCTCCCCATTTTCCCTTTTGATTATAAAGTTTCATGCTTTCGAGGACTCATAACGCTTTGCTAAGGGGCAGCCGGAGCGAAGCGTAGGCTGTCCCGCGGAGGCCGCGTTTTTTTTGCGGCCGGAGTGTACTTCAGCAACTTGTTATGCATTTTCTATCTTAGCCACTACAGAAGTACATTTAAAACTACCGCCCATACCGTAACATGGCTCGATAGAAACCCAGAACTGTTTACCCTCAAGTATTTTCAAAGTATCTATCACACTACTCGGCTCATACTCGGATAAGCTATTTCCTGTAACTCCATAAAATGAAATAGATACAGTTCCTTGGATGTTTTTATTTGAATCTATGTACTCCAACACCAACTCGATAGCACCACCTTCTTCGCGAAAAGCCTTAATAGGAGCATCGCAGAACACAGGCCAATAACCGAAGTATGAAACCACTTCCTTTTGATATTCACTCATTACTTGCATATGCATAACGCCCGCAACAGGGGCAGACAATGCTATGCACATTTTGTGCGAATATGGGAGCGTAGCGACCGCACAAAATGTGCATAGCGTTGGCTGTCCCTCTGCTTGCGATTGTTATGGCTGACGCGCTCCGAACTCATTATTTGCACTTTGCCAGCCACGGCCTGGCTGGCCACGGCCCGAACAAGACGGGGAAAGAATACCTCACTTTCCCAACAAATTTTATTTCTTACTGGCACGCCACAACACTGCAGCGGAACAACAATACCCAATGAACTCAAGCGAACGCTCTAGGAACGAAACTGCCTGAATGTGCCTTGGCAAAATGCGAAATATTAGATGCCAGAACAAAGCGCAAAACTTGCCGCGGCACTAATGCCAAATTTTACTGACCGGCACCATAACGCCGTGCGCAGCGGCGGCTTACTTTGTGGATTTTTTGCGCAAAAATAGGAGCGTAGCGACTGCGCAAAAAGTGCGCAAAGTAAGACGTCGGCCTGCCGCACCTTGTTAAATTCGTTTGCGTAGTACGAACTTCCCGGGTTCGATATCAGGGAAACTCGGCTCAACTAGAACCAGATTACTATCGCCTACCACCTTGAACGTGTACTTTTTACCGCTAGATAACACTAGCGTAATTTTATCCTCGCCTTTACTCCATATGCCGCGCTCAACTACTTCTACATTTTCACAAGGATCGCATTCATTTGGCATTTGCGTGGAGACAATCTCCCCCAAATGCCCTTGGGCTAAGAATAATGTCCAACCCCAATTACTTTTTGTATCTGCACGGTACTCACCCAGAATGGACTCATCAGCATTGGCGCAAGACATAAACATAGAAATTGTAACGGCGACAATAAGCGCTCTCATAGTGGCACCTGAATTTAACGCCCAGCGCAGGCGCAGCCAGCGCGGAGCGCCTTTTGTGTTAATGTTTGAGCGACAGCGAGTAACACAAAAGGTGCGTAGCGTTGGCTGTCGCTCTGCCGCTGTTTGTTATGTTTTTTTCTTGCTCGGAGGATGAACGCTCGGCCTGACCGCCAACTTTTCTGGAGTTACAATTTTCTTGAGGCGCTCTTGCGCCTCTTTTATAGATTTTACTTCTTCTCTTTTTGACACTCTTCATCATCCTTGTATTTTTCTGGGTTTTTAATGAAATCCGGATTTCCAGTAGATTTTACATCTTCTGGAAAATCTTCATTGAGAATGTTTTTGTTCTTCTCAATTGAAGATTTCATTTTCTTGAAGCGTTCTGTAAATTCTTTTGAATTACTCATACTTTTTTCACACAATAATCTGGAAAGTGTTCAGCTCCCGTACTTGCTACATAGCTGTAGCCTTTCTGTACGTAAAAATCTATAACACTCTCGTTTATAGGCTGCATGATGCGAATTTCGCTGGCGCCCAACAAATTGGCATACGCAATCAGAGAGAGTTCAGTAATTGAAAAAGCTCTACCCTTTAACATACTGTGATTAGCTACGCGCTCTGTGAGCTCTAACCTTAAACGCTCTCCATTAAAAGATGGCCGCCCAAGCGATAACGACTCAAGACGGTTTTGATACCAAATAGCAAGCTCAAATCGCTTTGGGTACATTTTCCTATAGGTATTGGAATCAGAGTACCAATTGAAATCGACCCTACGCTCGGGAATATCATTCCACAATTTTGCTTGCCTCAATGCAGCTGGGTTCAGCCCAGAGAGGGAGATATTTGAAGCATCTCCATAAGGTAAGGCAGCCTTAACTGAATCCCTTACCATCTCCCGATATGATTCATATCGAGCTTCCGCCTCCATGTGTGTGGCTTGCATTTTCTTTCCTTAGAATTTCGTAGTTAATTGCTTGCGAAAACTGGTCTTACCCACAAAAAGTAGACACTATAACTATGTGATTTTGCGCTCGTACTCCGCTGGACTTTTGTAACCCAGTGTAGAGTGCCTACGTACTCTGTTGTAGAAAATCTCGATGTAT
>NZ_JALNMG010000012.1:1785-4940 GCF_023156515.1 Microbulbifer sp. CAU 1566
CATCAGATGCTCTTTAACAAGGTGAAACATTTTGTAGTAATACACTGCAAGGCGAGGTTGAGTACTTAACATACTCAACATCAATAGAAATGTGTGTCTCTCAAGCACACAATCCGGTGTTTGAATGCTTGGTCGCATTCAAATACATACAACGTGCAGTTGTACTCGCTTATTGTTGTGGAAACATGACGTAAGCGTTAGTCAATGCGCGTCCAGTCGTTAGTAGTCGTTTGTGTTGTATGGTCAAGCGACTAAGCGTATACGGTGGATGCCTTGGCAGCTGGAGGCGATGAAGGACGTAGGAGCCTGCGAAAAGTCTAGGGGAGCTGGCACACAAGCTTTGATCCTGGAATGTCCGAATGGGGAAACCCACCTGTTTACAGGTATCGCATAGTGAATACATAGCTATGCGAGGCGAACCCGGGGAACTGAAACATCTAAGTACCCGGAGGAAAAGAAATCAACCGAGATTCCCTGAGTAGCGGCGAGCGAAAGGGGACTAGCCCTTAAGCTCTTTATGTCTTAGTGGAAGGATCTGGAAAGTTCCGCGATACAGGGTGATAGCCCCGTACACGAAAAGGCACATTGAGTGAAATCGAGTAGGTCGGGACACGTGTTATCTTGACTGAACATGGGGGGACCATCCTCCAAGGCTAAATACTCCCAGCTGACCGATAGTGAACCAGTACCGTGAGGGAAAGGCGAAAAGAACCCCGGAGAGGGGAGTGAAATAGAACCTGAAACCGTATACGTACAAGCAGTAGGAGCCCTTCGGGGTGACTGCGTACCTTTTGTATAATGGGTCAGCGACTTATTGTCTGTAGCAAGGTTAACCGCATAGGGGAGCCGTAGAGAAATCGAGTCTTAATAGGGCGTTTAGTTGCAGGCAATAGACCCGAAACCCGGCGATCTATCCATGGGCAGGTTGAAGGTTGAGTAACATCAACTGGAGGACCGAACTCACTAATGTTGAAAAATTAGGAGATGACCTGTGGATCGGAGTGAAAGGCTAATCAAGCCGGGAGATAGCTGGTTCTCCTCGAAAGCTATTTAGGTAGCGCCTCGCGTCTCACCCTCGGGGGTAGAGCACTGTTTGGGCTAGGGGGTCATCCCGACTTACCAACCCCATGCAAACTCCGAATACCGAGGAGTGCAATCGCGGGAGACACACGGCGGGTGCTAACGTCCGTCGTGAAAAGGGAAACAACCCAGACCGCCAGCTAAGGTCCCAAATATCAGTTAAGTGGGAAACGATGTGGGAAGGCCCAGACAGCTAGGAGGTTGGCTTAGAAGCAGCCATCCTTTAAAGAAAGCGTAATAGCTCACTAGTCGAGTCGGCCCGCGCGGAAGATATACCGGGGCTCAAACTGATAACCGAAGCTGCGGATGCTCTTTTGAGCATGGTAGAGGAGCGTTGTGTAAGCCGCTGAAGGTGGACTGTGAGGTCTGCTGGAGGTATCACAAGTGCGAATGCTGACATGAGTAACGACAAGGGGGGTGAAAAACCTCCCCGCCGGAAGACCAAGGGTTCCTGTCCAACGCTAATCGGGACAGGGTTAGTCGGCCCCTAAGGCGAGGGCGAAAGCCGTAGTCGATGGGAAACGGGTTAATATTCCTGTACTTGCAATTGCTGCGATGGAGTGACGGAGAAGGCTAGGCCAGCATGGCGATTGGTTGTCCATGTTTAAGGTAGTAGGCTGGGGACTTAGGCAAATCCGGGTCCCTAAAGCTGAGAGCTGATGACGAGTCTTACTTGTAAGACGAAGTGGTTGATGCCCTGCTTCCAGGAAAAACTTCTAAGCTTCAGGCAATTGTGAACCGTACTCTAAACCGACACAGGTGGTCAGGTAGAGAATACCAAGGCGCTTGAGAGAACTCTGGTGAAGGAACTAGGCAAAATGGTACCGTAACTTCGGGAGAAGGTACGCCGCTGACGGTGATCGGACTTGCTCCGTAAGCTGTTGGCGGTCGAAGTGACCAGTTGGCTGCGACTGTTTATTAAAAACATAGCACTCTGCAAACACGTAAGTGGACGTATAGGGTGTGACGCCTGCCCGGTGCCGGAAGGTTAATTGATGGGGTTAGCGTAAGCGAAGCTCTTGATCGAAGCCCCGGTAAACGGCGGCCGTAACTATAACGGTCCTAAGGTAGCGAAATTCCTTGTCGGGTAAGTTCCGACCTGCACGAATGGCGTAACGATGGCCAAGCTGTCTCCACCAGAGACTCAGTGAAATTGAAATCGCTGTTAAGATGCAGTGTACCCGCGGCTAGACGGAAAGACCCCGTGAACCTTTACTACAGCTTTGCACTGAACTTTGAGCCTACTTGTGTAGGATAGGTGGGAGGCTTTGAAGCAGTGACGCCAGTCATTGTGGAGCCATCCTTGAAATACCACCCTGGTATGTTTGAGGTTCTAACTCTGGTCCGTTATCCGGATCGAGGACAGTGTATGGTGGGTAGTTTGACTGGGGCGGTCTCCTCCCAAAGAGTAACGGAGGAGTACGAAGGTGCACTCAGCATGGTCGGAAATCATGCAATGAGCATAATGGTATAAGTGCGCTTGACTGCGAGTCAGACATGACGAGCAGGTACGAAAGTAGGTCATAGTGATCCGGTGGTTCTGTATGGAAGGGCCATCGCTCAACGGATAAAAGGTACTCCGGGGATAACAGGCTGATACCGCCCAAGAGTTCACATCGACGGCGGTGTTTGGCACCTCGATGTCGGCTCATCACATCCTGGGGCTGAAGCCGGTCCCAAGGGTATGGCTGTTCGCCATTTAAAGTGGTACGCGAGCTGGGTTTAGAACGTCGTGAGACAGTTCGGTCCCTATCTGCCGTGGGCGTTGGAAATTTGAGAAGAGTTGCTCCTAGTACGAGAGGACCGGAGTGAACGAACCTCTGGTGTTCGGGTTGTCACGCCAGTGGCATTGCCCGGTAGCTATGTTCGGACGGGATAACCGCTGAAAGCATCTAAGCGGGAAGCCTCCTTCAAGATGAGATTTCCCTGACTCCTTGAGAGTCCTAAAGGGCCGTGGAAGACTACCACGTTGATAGGCTGGGTGTGGAAGCGTTGTGAGGCGTTGAGCTAACCAGTACTAATTGCCCGTGCGGCTTGACCATACAACAGAGATGGTTACTAACGATTGACTGATC
>NZ_JALNMG010000013.1:0-3002 GCF_023156515.1 Microbulbifer sp. CAU 1566
TTCGAGGGCAATCGTGGGCTGGGCCCTGGATACGAGCATGACAGAGCAATTGGTAACGGACGCTCTGAAGATGGCGTTTCAGCGCCGAGATATTCGCCCTGGCCTGATTATCCACTCAGACCGAGGTGTGCAGTATCGCGCTCGAGATTATCGTTATTTTATCGAGAAGAACGATTGTAAGCCCAGTATGAGCAGGAAAGGAAATTGCTGGGACAACGCGGCGATGGAATCTTTTTTTAGTCGGCTCAAGGTCGAACTAATATACGCGGAAGAGTACGAGAGTATCGAGGACGCGAAGAGCGGAATCTTTGAGTACATCGAAGTGTTCTATAACCGAGTACGTAGGCACTCCGCTATAGGGCATCTCAGCCCAGCGGAATTTGAGCGCAAATGCGCGTAGTTAGGGTGTCTACTTATCGTGGGTAAGACCACGAACCAAGAATTCGAGCCAGGAGGAAGACATGAAGTATCAATTAGCGCAGGTAAATATTGCAAAATTTCGTCTCCCACAACACAACCCCGTTAATGCTGACTTTGTGAACAACCTTGATAGAGTAAACGCAATAGCGGAAGTACAGCCCGGATTTGTTTGGAGATTTAAAGGTTCTGGCAACGATTCACTTGACGTTCAGGCATTCGGCGACCCCAATATTGCAATAAATATGTCAGTGTGGTCTGACATCAAATCTTTAGTTAATTTTGTATACCGGAACAATGACCATAAAGAAATCATGCGTAGACGTAAAGAATGGTTTGAAAAAATAGATTTCTATATGGTTCTTTGGTGGATAGAAGAGGATAGATGGCCAACAATCGAAGAGGCAAAGATTCGCCTGGAGTTATTGCGTCAAAATGGTCCAACCTATTCCGCATTCACGTTTAAGCAACCTTATTCTGCTCCAAGCGGGGAGGTGTTAAATCCCTTCAAAGATGAGTGCGCATAAAGTAGCTAACAAGTACAGCCAGCAGGACAAACTTACGCTTCGGTTTGCCTCTGCTGTAAGCGTTAGTGCATAAGGAAATCTAGGTTGTCAATTTACATAAGACGTGAATCAGATAATGAAAGAATTGCCTGGATAGCAAGAGATGAGTGGGAGCTTCCCGCGCAAGTTGAGGGCTTAGAAAAATGGCTCATCGAAAATGAAGAAAAATTACCCTCAGCAAGTTATATCGCTGACATTGGTTTTAGCATGAGAGAAAACGCGTGCGGCGGCGGTGCAATTTTAAGCGTTCGAGCTATGTCAATAATGTCTAAGCTGGGAATAAAGTTGTATCTTTCAGAGTATCCTGATGAATAGCGGGCGAATCTGCACTAACAAGCGAGGCAGTTCGTTCCGGCCCTGCGGGCCTCCACCGAACAGCTGACTTTGTGCACAGGTCGCTTCTCTCCCATTTTCGCGCATAACGCGCACAAAGCAAACTACCGCTGCTCGCGGCGTTATACGAGCGCATTAATCGAGATTCGGCATGGAAGATAGAATTATTCTTAAGAAATCTATAGAAAAATACTTGGAAGTGCTCAAGCAATCCGGTGCTTCTGCAGCAGATACCTTAGATCAAGGTGACCCAAACTCAATACGAGAGGGGATTCCATTTTCCGAGGTTGATCTCACTGATGAGCTTGTAAACTATTTTTCTATGGTCAATGGATATAGCTACGAAAAATGTGATGATCTCGGAGTTGATGATCCTGATTTCGCATGGGGAATGTATGCTTTGTCATGGGATCAGGCTCGGGATCAATATAGTGAGATTTCTGGGATAGGTGGAGATGAAAATCCAGATTATTGGCCAAAAGGGTTTTTTCCTATTTTGTATGATGGCTCTGGTGACTTTGTTTTAGTTAATTGTTTATCTGATTCTATTACTTATGGATCGGTATATGATTTAAGTGAAGGCGTTGGGTGTAATCGTATTTCTGATTCAATATCTGCATTTCTAGATGCTTCAAGTGTTGAGTTGGAAGAGGGGTTTCGAATATTTGAAGATGAAGAAACCTCAGTTGTTCCTGATGTAAGAGCACAGTTAGAGAAAGGTAGAGAGATCTTCGGAGAAACACCATACTTTTTGCGTATGGGTAAAATGGACACGCAGATCATAGATTGGAAATGAGAGATTCGTATAGCAAGGCACTGAAACCGATCTCTGGTAACTGTTACCTTTTTTCGAAACAAAAAAAGCGCTAGTTACCTTCAGAGGCTGAGAGCGGTGTTAGGCGTAGAATCAAGATAATGCTGTATTCAACAATAAATAGGGAATCGAAAATTGCTGCTTTCAAATGCATTTAAGTTTAAGAAGTGGGCAAACACGGAGCTGCTCATGTATGGGGAGCGCCAATTACACTTACTTCCAGAAGATGACGCAGTTTTCTTTGTTAGAATTTTGAATCACACCGCGGTAGTTGACAGCTTATTCATAAGCCGGATTTCAGGTGCCTCAGAGAGTTATTCAGCTGACAACACGATAGAGACACCAAGTTTTCCAGAGTTACAAGAAAGAATCGAGAAAAATGATTCATGGCTTGTGGAATTCTCAGAGTCAGCGAACTCTGAAATTTTGAATAAGGTCATATCTTTCAAATTCACGGACGGTGACTATGGGCAATTGTCAATAGAAGAAATTATGTTTCATTTATTAACTCACAGCAGTAATCATCGAGGCATGGCTTCCAGAACTTTGGCTTCCAATGGTTTAGAGCGTCCAAAAGATACGTTTACTCGGTATCTTCATGAAATTGAGCCATCTAGAAGAAAGTACGCCCGTCTAGCTCGCGCCTAATAATCGCAAGCCAAAGGACGCCCAACGTTATGCACCTTTGTGCTGGTCGCTACGCTCCCATTTTCGCAAAAACGTGTATAGCATTCTTCACCCCTGTCGCGGGCGTTATGTTTAAGACTTACCCACGTTTAGTAGACACCTTGTATAGTTAGGTTTCGGCCTAACACGGAGGTGCACCATGGGTAAGAAGAGAGCTCAGGCGTATACGGAAGAGTTTCGTAGAG
>NZ_JALNMG010000014.1:0-1630 GCF_023156515.1 Microbulbifer sp. CAU 1566
CTCTACGAAACTCTTCCGTATACGCCTGAGCTCTCTTCTTACCCATGGTGCACCTCCGTGTTAGGCCGAAACCTAACTATACAAGGTGTCTACTAAACGTGGGTAAGTCTTAAACATAACGCCGCGCTCAGCCGCAGCTTACTTTGTGCGCATTTTGCGCGAAAATGGGAGCGACAGCGACCGCGCAAAAGGTGCACAAAGTAAGCTGTCGGCCTGCAGCGCTTTGTTATGGCCTGCTCTGCCGCTGTGGTACAGAGTAAGCGACTCCCCGACATTCTAAGTATTGAGTACAAGCGCCATTTGCTGCTGTGCCGCAGGCCTCTACGACGACTCCGTTACCACCTAAACTGTGAGTTCGAACTTTTAGATCATTCACTACAGCACGCTTGCTCGGCTTTGGTTCATCTATCCGTTCTTGGCAGTAAGAAGCCTCAACAATGCCTAGGGTAATGGCATCGTACTTCGAGATTTCAACCGGCGAATATTCTTCTACGATTACCGTTTTTACTCTATTTTTGGCGTATGGCCCTAGATTGGTATTAAAGGTCATACCACTGCATGCAGATACGAGTACGGTGAAAATTATTATAAATATCTTCATGGTTGTTTCCTGCCATAACGCTTCAGGCTGCGGCACGCGTTAGCGTGTCCGTAGCCCTGACTTGTTACGTGATTGAACTTACCCGCCATTTTTTTTCTCTTTTTCTGCTTTTCGATCTTTCTCATAGTCTTCGTAAGGCGTGCTCAGTTGCTTCATACATTCTTCGTATCTTGTATCTGGGTATTTCTGACACTCAACTTTTTGACTATCCTGGACCACGGTGTAGATCTGCTTATTGCTGCAACTCATCAATGGTGCGATAAGCATGATCCCGACCATTACTCTCTTGATCATAGCGCGCCGACGGACCATTTCACGTAACGCCGCGCTCAGCCGCGGACAATTTTGGGCGCTTTATGCGCGACAATGGGAGCGCAGCGACCGCGCATAAAGTGCACAAAGTTGGCCGTCGGCCTGCAGCGCTTTGTTATGCGGAGCGAAACCGCGAGCCACGTCAGTACTGAGTAGTACTCTCTAAAATTTTCCATTGCGCACCTAAATCCTTATGCCATTCAGTTTTACTTAGAAAATGTTCAATGTCAGCTCTACTTGGTTTCTCTTTGTAGTCATTGAAACCAAGAAGAAAAAAGTGGCTACGCCAGACAACTTTCCAGTTCTTTCTATGAGTATTATCGACTTCTGGATGGCGAAAGACATGCGCCAAACGCCACAGATCATTTGATTTATACATTATGATGGCTGACTCCACATAGAGTGGCCTGTCATCAACCTTTCTTTTAGCAGCGACCAACATACCATCTTGAGAAGCCTCATCGAAAGCCTCTGAAATTATTTGGGAAATATTCCAATCACTGCTTTCCTCTCGCTCAATATACTTGCCACTTAAAGAGCAACCTCCTAAAAGAGAAAATAAAAGCAAAAATCGAATGATAATCTTCATTACGCTGGTCTTACCCACGATAAGTAGACACCCTAACTACGCGCATTTGCGCTCAAATTCCGCTGGGCTGAGATGCCCTATAGCGGAGTGCCTACGTACTCGGTTATAGAACACTTCGATGTACTCAA
>NZ_JALNMG010000015.1:0-1539 GCF_023156515.1 Microbulbifer sp. CAU 1566
CTCTTTGAAAGTCCCTGAATGCGCTTTACTGGCGTTGGAGGACATCTTGCAGCCATCAATCGCAAAAAGCTCATTGCCCAACAGCCCCTCCTGATCGCAAACCATCAAAACCTGTTCAAATACCGATTCGATGGCGTCAGGATAGCTACTCACGAAGCTAGCGATACTGGTGAAGTGAGGCACGCTGTCGCAGGATAATGCCTTGAAGATGATATTGTGTTCGCACTGCCATTGGATTTCACGACTAGAAGTAATCCCCTTGGAATAGGCGAACAGTATTACTTTCAAAAGGATCGCTGGGTCGTATGCCGAGCGTCCACCCGCGTCATTTTTGTACTTCTCGTGGAAAGCAGACAGGTTAATGTAGTTATCAATCAGGTGATGGAGCGTATATTCGAAGGTATTTGGCTGAAGCTGCTCTTCGAAGTTGATTACAACCATCGCATCCTGGCTGTAATTGTAGGGCTTGAAGTTGGGCATGGAGGGATTCTCGGTTTGGATCCCTCGACTTTATCAAAAAATGCTAGGTTTTTAGAGTTTTTCTACAGCCAGAACGCCGCCAGCAGGGGCACGAAAACCAGAGCGAAGCGGCGGTTTTTGTGTCCCTCTGGCTGGCCTTGTTAGGTGCTAGATGCATGCTACTTTAGCCATTACTTTTTCTTTGGCTGCATCAATTTTTATTGGGTTTGTTTTAGCTGATAATTTATCAGCAGTTTTCTCCCCTAAGAAATACGCAATTCTTTCGGCATTTGCCCCAGACGGGTGGGGCAACCCGCCTAGCACTTGTTCTTGACTTACGACGCCAAATTTCACTGCCAAGCTTAATGCCTCTTCGACTTTTGGCCCTAGCGGAACAATTAGGGTAGATGAGTTCAGTTGTTTCAGCTCCGGCAACAAATAATTTTCAAGTTGCCTGAGAAGAATTGGCTTTGAAACCATTGAAGGTGTACCACTGTAATTCTTTAGCGATTTGAATACAGGGTAACGAAGCGCTGAAGTGTAGTGAACCAGATCCGATTTACTTCCAAATAGCTCGGAGCATGAATCAATGCCTATTTTCTGAGGTATACCAATATAATCGAGCAAACGAATAAGGTTTGATCGCATAGGGCCACCAAAGCTTGCTGTGTTCTTAGCTGCAAGTTTTGCTGCCGCTGGCGTAGCACCCTGCTTAAGTTGTTTGCTTGCCTCTTCGAGTGCGAGTATTGCCTGTTGAAATCCTGGAGTAATTCCACAGATAACAATTTTGGCTTCAGTGTTAATGTAATCAAATGGTGCGTAATAAACTGATAAATCACCATCTTCTTCAATCAGTAGTTCAGGTGGCAGGCAGTCTTGGCTAAGCGAGAAAGACTGATTTTGTATGAAATTAATATACTTCTCGAACAATTTCACATACTCCGAATTTTGGTTGCACTGGTCTTACCCACGATAAGTAGACACCCTAACTACGCGCATTTGCGCTCAAATTCCGCTGGGCTGAGATGCCCTATAGCGGAGTGCCTACGTACTCGGTTATAGAACACTTCGATGTACTCA
>NZ_JALNMG010000016.1:0-1275 GCF_023156515.1 Microbulbifer sp. CAU 1566
AAACTGGTCTTACCCACAAAAAGTAGACACTATAACTATGTGATTTTGCGCTCGTACTCCGCTGGACTTTTGTAACCCAGTGTAGAGTGCCTACGTACTCTGTTGTAGAAAATCTCGATGTATTCAAACACCTCAGATTTTGCCTGACTGATATTCTCAAAGCTCACTGCGTACACCAGCTCTACCTTTAGCCGACTGAAGAACGACTCCATCGCGGCATTGTCCCAACAGTTTGCCTGTCGGCTCATACTGGGACGACAGTCGTTCGCCAATAGCAGATCCTGGTACCCCTGGGCTCGATACTGGACGCCTCGATCCGAATGCACGATAAGACCCGGCTTAGAACCTCTTTGCTCCAGAGCCATTTTCAATGCTCTCTGGGTGAGCTCTTCCGTCATCTGGGTATCCAGCGCCCAGCCGACGATGCGTCGGGAATACAGATCCATCACTGCCGCGAGGTAAAGCCAGCGATCCCTCACCCAGATATAAGTGATATCGCTGGTCCAGCGACAGTTAGGCCGGTCAACCTCGAAGCACCGCTTCAGTAGGTTTGCAGCGACATTCACCTTGCCCTCGACCGCCCGGCTGTACCGAAAGCCCTTACCGTTCCTCGCTCGAATATGCTCTTTGTGCATGATTCCAGCGATATAATTCGTTGAACAAGGTATGCCCGCATCTGCTAGCTCTCGGGCGATTCGGGGAGCACCATACCGAGCTTTGAACGCCTCAAAGGTATCTTTCACCTTCTCCGTGACATGTTCCCTGCGGATAGCCCGCTCACTCTCTCCCCTGCCGAGCCAGCGGTAATAACCTGACGCCGACACTTCCAGGCAACGACACATCAAGCGTATCGGGTACAACCTTACATGCTCGCGTATCAGCGCGTACTTTACTCTTGGTGGTTCGCAAAGTACGCAGCTGCCTTTTTTAGAAACTCGACCTCTTGGCGAGCCTCATGTAACTCCTTCTTGAGGCGGCGCACTTCTGCACTCTCTTGCTTTGAGTAATCGACACCATCCAGACTATTGAACTGCTTCTCTGAGAGCCGGTTGAACTGGCGCCGCCAGTTATAGATCTGCTGAGCACTCACACCCAACTCCCGAGCGACAGAGGCAGTAGTCGATCCAGGCTTCTCCGCCCTCTTGACTGCTTCTCTACGAAACTCTTCCGTATACGCCTGAGCTCTCTTCTTACCCATGGTGCACCTCCGTGTTAGGCCGAAACCTAACTATACAAGGTGTCTACTAAACGTGGGTAAGTCTTAAACATAACGCC
>NZ_JALNMG010000017.1:0-1207 GCF_023156515.1 Microbulbifer sp. CAU 1566
GTATTTGAACAGGTTTTGATGGTTTGCGATCAGGAGGGGCTGTTGGGCAATGAGCTTTTTGCGATTGATGGCTGCAAGATGTCCTCCAACGCCAGTAAAGCGCATTCAGGGACTTTCAAAGAGCTCGAGCAAAAGCAGGTGAAGATTCGAAAGAAGATTCGTCACTGTCTGTCGGAGCATAATAAGCTGGACGGTAGGAAGCCAGCGGAGCGAGAGCGCAAGCAGCGGCTTGAACAGATGAACAAGACCTTGGAGCAGCATTTCGAGAGAATCGATAAGTTCCTAAAGACGCAAGCCCCAAGGATGGGGCAAGGCAAAAAACTAAAAGAAGTAAAAAGTAACATCACCGACAATGAATCGGCCAAGATGACCACGAGCAAGGGCACGATACAAGGCTACAACGGCATTGTGGCGGTCGACAAGAAACACCAAATCATCGTGGAGGCGCAGGCTTTCGGTGAAGGTCAGGAAACCCATACGTTAAAGCCTATTCTCGACGGTATTAATAAGCGCTACCGGAATGTGGGCATTGGCGAGGAGATTCTCGCGGATCAAGTCATCGTCACGGCGGATACCGGGTTCTCCAGCGAATCCAATAATGATCTGCTGAGAAATGAAGGCATCAATGCTTACATCCCTGACAACCAGTTCCGTTCCCGCGACAAGGCGTTTGCCAAGCAAAAAGAGAAGCACGGCAAGCGACATCAAGATACTGCAAAGGGCATTAAGCAGGTGCTGCCTGCAAGCGAATTCAAGCTGAATAAAAGAAGCAAGACTTGCATCTGTCCCGCAGGCAATGAAATGTTGCTCTACCGAGAGGAGCGTGTCAGTGAAGGAAAGCAAAAGCTCTTCTTTGAAGGGCGACTCACAGACTGCCGATATTGCCCACTCAAAAATCAGTGCATGCGTAATCCCGCTTCGGCGGATACACGCGATGGACACGGCCGGCAGGTGTCCTTTACCTGGACAAACGGAAAGACGGCGACGGACTGGATGAAAAAGCGGATTGATAGTCTGGAAGGCAAAACAATATACAGTCATCGTATGTCTGTAGTTGAACCGGTATTCGGGAATATCGGCACCAACAAGCGATTGAATCGCTTCTCGCTGCGTGGCAAACGTAAAGTGCAGGGGCAGTGGCAAATGTTCTGTTTGGTGCATAACATTGAGAAGTTGATGAATTACGGAGCTATCCACTGATTAACAG
>NZ_JALNMG010000002.1:0-751704 GCF_023156515.1 Microbulbifer sp. CAU 1566
GACGAACCGCCTCCCGGCGGAACTCCTCCGTATATGCCGCAACCTTCTTCTTACCCATGATACACCTCCGTGTTAGGCCGAAACCTAACTATACAGGGTGTCTACTTTCTGTGGGTAACACTGAGATTTAACACCGCTCCAATTTATTGATAAATGGAAGAAGTCAAAGCTAAAGGAGCGTGCTGCTGCTCAAGAACATTTTATCGATCTGTGCCGTCTTCTCGAACATCCGACGCCTGCCGAGGCTGATCCAGAGGGAGAGTGGTTTACGTTCGAGTATGGAGCACAGAAGACTACGGGATCGAATGGGTTTGCCGATGTTTGGAAAAAAGGGCATTTTGCTTTTGAATATAAGGGTAAACATAAAGACTTACAGAAAGCTTACGCACAGCTCCAACAATATGCCCCTGCTTTAGCAAATCCACCTCTTCTCATAGTATGCGATACCGATCAATTTATCATTCATACAAACTGGAATGATTTTGTCAGTGAAGTGCATAAGGTGGCCCTTGAAGATCTGTCTGATCCAGACACGTTAAATCTTCTTAGGTTTGCATTTCACTCGCCCGAAAAGTTAAAGCCCGCTAAATCCCGCCAACAATTGACAGAAGAAGTAGCGGGTAAGTTTGCAGCTATTTCTGAAGAGCTTAGACAACGTGGAAACGAACCACATGTGGTAGCTCATTTCGTTAATCGTATGATATTTTGCATGTTCGCAGAGGACATAGAGCTTCTACCTAAGGGGGTTTTTACTGATCTTCTAGAGCGTGCCCTTAAGAATTCGGACGATTTACAGCGTAAACTATCGTCTCTGTTTGCAATAATGAGAGTCGGTGGTGCGTGGGGGCCAGAAGATATACTTTGGTTTAATGGCGGTTTGTTTGATGATGATGTCGCGCTAGAGCTTACGCCAAATGAGATAAAGATGGTTTATGAAGCAGCGCGCAAGGATTGGAGTGATATTGATCCGTCAATTATGGGCACTTTGTTTGAAAGGGGACTCGATCCTTCAAAGCAAAGTCAACTAGGCGCGCATTACACGGACCGTGACATGATAATGAAAATTATCAATCCGGTCATTGTGGAGCCACTTGAGCGAGAATGGGATAAAGTAAAAAATAAAATAAATGAGGAGCTTAAAAAGGCCGAGCAGTATGAAGCCTTAAAGCCTGATGAAAAGACAACTAAGAAGGACTTAACTCAAAATGCTAGGCAAGCGACTGCCGCTAGGAATAGAGCGCAAAAAGTATATAATTTGTTCAAGGCAAAAATTAAGTCCTTTAAGGTTCTTGATCCAGCTTGCGGCTCAGGTAACTTTCTGTATTTGTCTCTTAAAGTTCTTAAAGATTTCGAGCAAAAGTTAAATATTTATGGTGAGGCTGCTTTTAAGCTCACCCAATCAATTCCCGAAATAAGTCCAGCTAATATTTATGGGGTTGAGGTTAACTCATATGCTGCTGAGCTTGCCAGAGTCAGTGTATGGATCGGTGAAATTCAATGGATAAAAAAACATGGCTTTACCTTTCCTGGAAATCCTGTATTAAAGAAATTAGAGAATATTGTTTGTCATGATGCATTGATTAATGAGGACGGTACAGAATACGTGTGGCCAAAGGCTACGGTAGTAGTGGGAAATCCCCCATTTATTGGTGATCGCAAGATGATTGCGGAACTAGGCGAAGAGTACACATTTAAAATAAGGAAGTTATATGAAGGTAGGGCACCTGGTGGATCCGACTTTGTTTGTTTTTGGTTTGCCAAAGCTCTTGATTATATAAAAAATGGAGATCTTGAAAGATGTGGGTTGGTATCTACTAATTCAATACGAGGAGGGATGAATAGGTTTGTGTTGGATGAGATCTCCAAAGATTTTCACATCTATGATGCATGGCCAGATGAGCCGTGGGTAAACGAAGGTGCTGCTGTCCGAGTTTCAATGATATCGTTTTCCCGCACCACAATGCTTCCTGTTAGATTGTCTGGGAGTTCTGTATCTAAAGTATATTCCGATCTTACATCGGCAGATCTAGGGGAAGACTTAACAAAGTCAGGAAAGTTAAAGACAAATAAAGATGTTGCCTTTATTGGCACCATGAAAAATGGCGGTTTTAATATATCGGGTGAATTGGCTAGAGAGTGGTTGTGCTTGCCCGCAAATCCTAATGGTAGAAAAAATAATGATGTTCTTCGCCCTTGGACTAATGGAATGGATATAACCAGAAGAACGTCAGGACAGTGGATAATTGATTTTAAGCCGGATGGGACACTTGAGTGGGCTTCATTATATGAGGCTCCTTTTGAGCATGTGTTGCAACATGTTAAGCCGAAACGAGATCACTTAAGGAGGAAGGCTTACCGTGAAATTTGGTGGAGGTATCAAGAGCCTCAAAAGAAAATGAGGGAGAAGTTATCCAAACTAACTCGTTATATAGTAACTCCACGTGTCTCAAAGTATAGGCTATTTGTCTGGCGACATTCTAGTGTCATCCCCGATAGTGCTTGTGTTGCAGTTTGCAAAGACGATGATCTAACTTTTGGTATTCTACATAGCAAGTTTCATACACTGTGGACTTTAAGGCTTTGTACGTGGCTGGGAAAGGGTAACGATCCTCGATATACGCCGACATCCTGTTTTGAAACCTTTCCTTTTCCTAAGGGAATGGAGCCAAATGTTGATGTGACAGTTGATGGCAATCCAAAGGCGGTGGCAATAGCTGAGGCTGCAAAAAAACTGAATGAGCTTAGGGAGAGCTGGCTAAATCCAGAAGATTCTATAAAGAGGATTCCTGAAGTTGTCGAAGGCTTTCCCGAAAGAATAATTCCAGTCAATAAGGCTGCTGAGAAAGCCCTAAAAAAACGTACTCTTACCAATCTTTATAATGATATGCCAACTTGGCTTAAAAATGCGCACAAACAGCTCGATGACGCTGTGGCTGATGCTTACGGTTGGTCTAGAAGTTTGGCGGACGAAGAGATTTTAGAAAAGCTTTTCGGACTAAACCAATCAAGATCTCAATAAATGGGGTAAATAAATGGGGTCACCCAATTGCTACCGGAGCGTTTTTTGATCTATCCCCTAAACAGCATGGCTGGAATGATTACCACCAAATTGACTTAAACGACGTTGTCTATGTGATATCCAAAGAGCGTCGAGTGGAGCACGGCTTTCAGGTCCTTGGGATCGTCGACGGCGTGGATCTTGAGGCGGATGACGTATGGGGTGAAAAGGTTAGATCCGTTACCGGGGGAAATCTTCGAGTGCTTTTTGGAGAGCGTGTTGAGGATGTTGGTGTGGATTACTCAGATTTTGTCAAGAGCAAAGGAATTTTCAGTCCAAAATTGAACCCTGTGACCGGCAAGATGTACCCGGGATTTAATTGCGTGAAGTTTCCTCAAGATATAGCATCGAGATAGTCGAAGCCAGAGTATATTTTGTAACTATCCAAACCTTTTGGGTTGGACGAAAAATTTACTCTGACTCTAAATTTCAAAATTCCTGGCGTTTTTGAGGGCATTAACTACGCTCATAACTTTTCGTTATGAGCTCTTGTGCAACGTCCAAATCGGATGGATCTCTGATGACGAGCTCAAAATCCCCTGTCCCCCAGTGACCAATTTCGGTGACGTTACGCGCATTCGGGTAGTTTTCTGCTTCCACGCCAGGTAGCTTGAGGTAAATCACCAGACGCGGATCATTGTTTCCATGGACGATCAAAAACGATGCAAAGTTCTTAATTCGCTTGAATGCGGTATATAACTTAAGCTCTTTTCGTTGCACTTCATCGCCCAATTGCTCTGTAAACTGGCAAATTTCATCGTACAGGTTCTTCAGGCTCTGTGGTGCTTCTGCTAAGCGGTCTGCTTGGCTCTTGTCGTTACTACGTGTTTTGGGTGGCAATTCTGCTTGGACTGGTGGGGTAGTAGAGACTGATTGAGTTGCGCTATGGGCGTTGATTAATTCAAGTAGCAAGAGGTCTTTACCGAAGTAGCGATAACGCATGAGTTCGATATTGCGGTTGATCTGTTGCACCGCATGCTCGTCAAATCGATTGAAGTCAGAGGCTATGCAGATAAGCCTGGTTCCACTCCACTCAATACTTTCGGCCTGGTCTTTGCCTAGCTTTTCCATTACCAGCCATTTAAATTCAGCCTGATGGTCCAGAAGCCAGTCTAAATAGAAGAGCCCCTGGTTAATAACGTTCTCATTCTTACTGCGCTTGTATTCGATGATTACCGGGCAGCCATTCTCATCAAGCCCCAGAGAATCGATACGCCCCTTGTGAGTTTTGCCTGTGCCATACTCGCTGGCTAAAAAGTGAACACCAAGAAATCCTAGCATGTGAGCTTCAATCTGGTTTTGCAGGTCTCGTTCGAGTGCTGCAGCAGTTCCAGGTAATTCACTAGCTGCGTCTGCGCTTAGGGAAAATAGCTTAATGTCGCTCATTCTCGGTGTGTCCTTCTACTGTGCCCGATACTTTATCAGTAGGTTGCGCCACGTACCATACGAGGAGCTGGTAGATAAAATTCAGGATAGAGAAGGGGGAAATCGGCTTTCCGGTATTTATCTTAGTGAGATAAACGGCTGCTAAAACGTCGGTTTGGCTATTATTTGTTCTGGTGTGGTTAATCTGCGATTCAGGTTGACTGACATACACTCCATTGAGCTTCAATACAGAGGTGCCAATCCATCTGGTTACTTATATGGATTGCTTGGTTGGCTGCAAGGTGAGAAATAAAGTCAGGAGAAGAAATGGAACGCTTCAAAATTCCATATGGAGTAGATGAGTCCGGTGAACTGGTTCCCGCCGAGTTCGCGAAAACAGGTAGTCAATACAAATGTCCAAATTGTTTGGAACTGCTCATACATCGCTCTGGTGATGTACGGACAAAACACTTTGCTCACCCTCCAGAATCTAACTGCAGCCTTGAATCAATTTTGCATATAACCGCAAAACGAATGATTCATCATGCAATTATGGAAAATGCACGAGGCCAGAAGACTATTTCCCTGAAAACCAGCTGTGCTAACTGCTCCAGTGATTTGTTGAAAGAATTGCCACCAGGAACGTTCTCAAAAGCAGCCGTTGAAGTTAAAGCGGGCGACTACGTATGCGATGTAATAGCATACCGGGATGAAACACCAAGATTGGCAATTGAAGTTTTCAATACGCATAAAGTTGGCTCTGAAAAGTCAGTCAGCTTGCCAATCCACTGGATAGAAATCACGGCGGAAGCCGCCATTGATAATCCATACCTCTGGGTTCCGACGCAGGCGGCGATAAAAGAGTCCTGTTGTAATAGCTGCCAAACACATGTTAAGCAAATAGTTGAGGTGGCTGACAGATTTGATATCGATCGCAATGTTTACTCACCGTTAAAAGATGCGAATAGTTCTACTTATATTGCAGATATTGAAACATGCTTTAAATGTAACATGGAAATTCCTGTGTTCTGGTGGCGGGGGGTGCCGTTCTGTCAAACTGAACCATCCGATCCTAAGCCGAAAACAATCAAACGCAGGTATTCAAAGCAATGGGGTGGGTCATACTGGGCAAATACATGTGCAAACTGCAATGTAATTCAGGGTGATAACCACCTGTATCTTTTCGATGGAGCTCCATTTGAGGGTATGCCACTGTCTCATCATACATATAGTGGTAAAGGTCACATTAATCTACGAAGCGGTGCCTCTGCGACATCGGAATTCATGAAAGTGGTTAGGCGAAATCTTTACGTTCCATAAAGTAAAATTCGAAGTGATCCCGTTCGTTAGGTCATCCACAGTTACGAACAATATCAAAGGTGAATGGATGGATCTGGTTGCCTTAAGGTTTGTTCATAGACCTTTGTGGTGGATATTGTTAATGCTAAAAATGGAATTTATTTCCCATGCAATATATATACGCACTATGTACAGAAGTATTTAATAGCCAGGAAGATTGGCTCTTGAGGTCGCCTGATACCGAGTACTTTTATGTCGGTAGAACAAAAAATCTTGAGAAAAGAAGAGTCGCACATAAAAGTAACGTTAATACTGGCTCAGAGTACCCATACCACGTGCGTATTAGAGAATTGGCTGAGAACTGGGATCTCGAAGAGTTGGATCGGTTCGAAGAGGATGCGGTCTCGGATGCAGAGGAGTTTTATATCATAAAACTTACGGCCAAAGGCCATCCTCTTTTGAATATAAAGCGAGGTGATAAATCGAAAGGTAAAGCTGAGAAGTTGATGGAAGATTTTTCACGTTGTGGGGTTAACTCCGCTAAAGATTATCGAAAGATTAGGCTAGAAAATCGTGAGGCACGTGTACTCCAGCGTGAAAGAATTAGCCTGTTGAAAGCTTTGAAGCACATCGGCCTAGATGAGTCTGGTGAGTTCAGGGTTTATGATCTTAACGGCCAAAAAATACAAGTTGAGAGGTATATGTCTAAAAAGCAAGTTGTTGAAATGCTCGCCCCATCTCGATTGGGTCCCCTCCAGAAATTGATTTCCAGGGTGGATGCATTCCTAGCGGCGCATAGCGCGTGAGAGGTGGGGGGTTACGGAATAATTGGGGTCAAAGTAAATTATTGGCGCCGAGTTATTTTCCGATGCATACCGTTAGCCACCCACTCTGAGTACGACCTATCGGCGTCCACTTAAAATGGGCTCACCAAATCCTCATCGAATCGCAAACCTTCGAGGTTAAATTCTTTTAGAAGCGCTTTGAAAGAAGAAGTGCAGTAAAGTGTATTACAACCTTTCATTTCTGATTTAAAGACAAAGCGCTGTGCCGCGTCCGCTTCGTCAAAGGAAAGATGCTCCAGCCCAAAGTCAGTACCATTCACATATTTCTTCACGGTATTTGCCGTGTCTTCTTTGCCAAATTCCAGGCAGTTGAAGATGTACATTTTTTGTTCGTTCGCAGTGACGGGTAGGAACTCTCCCTCCTGCTCTAAATATCGCTTTAATGCACCATAGGCTTTTTCATTCAGAACCATACACGTCGCATCCCAGAGCGAAATGTCCGGAATTTCAGTGCCATTGGGGGAAAGTGGCTGAAACTCACTTGTTACTGAGTCTTTCCAGATAGGGGAGAGTGGCTCATTTGATGCGGGGTATTGCATCAATTTATCTAGCAGCTCCATATCTCCAAGCTGCTCTGCCAAACTGACAACATCCAGTTGCAGCCCCATGAATTTTTCCGGCATTTGCTTTAATTGATATACGGTATTCATGCTTCTGCCGTCCATTCGCAGTCTTTCGGCATAGTAATCTTTTCGGGGTAACCGCCAAACTTGAGCATTGTTTTGACCTCTCTGAGGCGGCTAGTGACGGTCAGTTCAGTCAAGCCGGGTAGAGAGAAGAGGTCGCTAATCCATGTTTCATAGTTGTAGCGGTGGATCTCTTTGTGTGCGGGGGCTTGAGGGCAAGCCCAGTGACCTTTGTGCTCGTATTTTCTCGGCAGCCACGCTCCATTTTGCGGGTCATTAATGCCAATCCCATGAAGGTGCAAGTTGAGGCGAGCCCGCAACATACGGGGTTTCTGATGTCGGCCGATGCCCATAATAATGTGGTGTGCGTCATGGTGTTCACTCGGCTTTGGTTCATTAACCGCGGTCAAGTGATTACCCAGAAGTTTAGTGGGGTGGTGCTTCTCTTTGAGAAGTTCATTAGGGGATTTCGATTTGTTCGCTGCGCGATAGGCATCCAGTTTGGCCTGTAAATCCGCGAGCACCTCTACATGACGTTTCTGCTGCTGCAGGTGATCCCAGTCTTTTTTTCTTGCAAGCTCTCTTTCGTCTGCTTGTTCTTGGGTCTCGTTGGCAGGTGCACACGCTGCCTTTTTCTGGTGGTAATTATTCGCTTTTTGCTCTAGCTCATAGATCGCTAATTCCAGCGGTGAGGGCGCGACAGGAGGGGCGCCCGGAGCTCTGTCTTGTTTTGGCATATGATCTACCTATGCATTCCGTTGCTATTAGTGGGATTCTCAAGTTTCTCTCCGGCGGAGTCAATGTTTCGGCTACCGCAGCTAACTGACAGATTGAACATCCACGGAACATAGAGGTAGTCGCCGGAATATAACTCAAGAATCGAGCTTTCTGGACGGTAACTGATTTTATGTGGTTGTGTTCATTCCTCGGTATTGGTTGTTCTCTGTTCTTTTACGGGTGAATTCAGGGGCGATTCAGTTGTGCCGGGTTAAAAAGCAGGTGTGAATCCAAGGAAAACGCACCATGCGCCAGCTTCCATACCGATTACTCGCCGCTCTCACCATCACCTTGACGCTCGGTGGCTGTGTCACCTACCCAGCAGCTCCGCCGGTAATCGGCGGGAGCACCTATGTCCGCAAGGCTCCTCCGGTTTACTCCTATTCCGTGATCACCGATCCCGGCTATCGCTACTACGACGATACCCTCGGCGTTTACGTATTCTACGACCGCAGCGACGTTTTCTATCGACAGGGGCGTTACTATCGTTGGTATCAGGACCACTGGATCAGTGCCAGTCACTGGGGTGGCCGTTGGTATCCGGCCCCCAATTTCTATATCTCGGCAAACTTCAATGATCGCTGGCATACGCGCTTGCGCCGCCACGGTCAGCGCTATGCCGGAGGACACGACTACAGACCTCTGCGCCGGAACGATCATGACGACGGTTACAACCAGCGGGACCGGGATGAAAACAACGGGTATCGACATGATCGTCGTGGGCAGGGCCAGGATCGTGGCCGGGGCGGCGAACATGGATTTGCTGGTGCAGCCGAGTCAAAGGGGCGGGCGTCTCAGGTGGATAACCGGAGCCTAGATAACCGGAGCCTAGATAACCGGAGCCTAGATAAACGGAGAGAGGATCGCCGTAATGAACGTCCGAATCCACGTCAGAACCCAAGTCGGGACGAGCGGGTAGTCAAAGTTGCGGACAAGCCCACCGGCAATCGCGTCCCAAGAGTTGTTCCTGCAGTAGAGCGTCCGGCAACTGATCGCCGGACGGTAAGCGACAGGCCCAAACCGCAAACCCAGCGCGGCCAGCCCCAGCGCAATGCGCCTAAAGATCGGCGCAATACTGCCGCGAAGCCAGCTCCGCCCCGGAAGGGCAAGCAACCAAAGAACGAGGAATCTGAGAGCGAGAAACCAAAGAGCGAACAACCAAAGAAAAAGAAAAAGGAAAAGAAGTCCAAAAAGAAAACGGACAAGCGCGATCAAGTAAGCCGGGTGCGTGAGCCGCTCACCCACCGGTCTAATGAGGCGCGCCGCCAGATCGATTGATCCTGTCTAATAAATAGAGAGAAATCGCGACTATTTACTGCTGTTCACGCTTTTGGCTCCGACGAACATCGCAAATAGCCGAATGCCTATGGAAATGAGAATAAGCATGCTTGGCGCCGTAAGAGTAGGCATTGCTTTTAATTGGGTGATTTCTCTTTGAATGATCATCGTTTGATGAGGGTTGGACTGGTGCTTTGAAACCTGGCTGACGTTTTGCTTGAGTAACTTATCGAATGACTCAACTTCTCCCGCAAGCATATCCAGGAGTTCCAATTCGGTCTTTCCTTCCGTTGGTAGCTTTCGCATATCCGCCTTAATCGCATCACCAATTTTTTTCCATTCCTTAGCGAGGAAGGCTTCAAGCGATGAGAGTGTCCCTAGCTTTGAGTTTACGGATTGATTGGCTCGGTAGGCGTTGTGTCCATGGGCCTCGGTCGCCATCACTCTGCCAAAGTGCTGTACGCCATGTTTGGCGGTGTTCAGGTTCCGGCTGATCAAGGCGAGTTGATCCATGGTCTGATTCAGAGTCTGATTCCAGTTCGGATTTTTATCCTTGTTTTTAATCGCTGCCAGAGCGGTGTTCACCAGTCGACTTACCTGTTCCTTGGTCGCGTGTTCGTTAATAGACATGTCCTTATATCCTCATCCAATCGCTGAAGAGCTTATTCTATCCGTCTGATTTGAGATGAATATGAAATGATCCATTTTTCTCAGTTGAAATAAATGGGGCCAGATCAATATTTTTGTATCGCATAAGCTCAATAACATGAACTCGATAATGTTGAACTGGCCCTATTTATTCGGCTCGGAAATCCTGGCTGCGGTCTTCTACACGAGGTGGTTGAACTTGCTGCTGCTGCGGCGCCGGTTGCCGTATTGGTCGACGCGGACGCCGACGGCGGTTTCGATTAGCCCGGTCACGTCGTCTTCGATGCCGTGCGCGTCACGCTCGGTGGGTTGGTTGGCGTAGAAATTCCATGGCGAGTGATCGCTCTGAGCGAAGTTGCCGACCCCGGAGAGGGTGGTCTTGTAGCACTCCCGCATCCACTCCTCGACCTCGAGTTTGATGGTGGTACGCTTGAACCAGATCGGGCGGGCCGTCCCGCAGAAGGTCCGGAAGTTGTTGCGCGCGTTCTGGGAGGCCTGATTGGACACGTTCAGTGGCACGCTGAGCCATCTGGAAATCATCTGGGGCGTTGCGGTCACGTCAGTGCCCTGGCTGACGTCCTGGAACATCCGAATTCGATCCTGGACCGTGCCCATACCATTGACACTGGTGTGGGCGTTTATCTTGGAGCTCGAGCTCTGGTCGGGGAACTCGATTTCGCCGCCCGCGAGACCCTGCGAGATACGGAAAAACTGCTCGCTGTGACGGGTCTCATGGTAGATCGTCGCGCACAGCTCGATGAAGTCCTCGTAGATCAGATTGGCGTTGTTGGTGTAGTTGGCGTTCAGCCTCAAGCGCCAGCTGCCCCAGCTGAAGGAGCCGCATAGGCCCGGGCCCAGATTGTTGTGGGATACTGCCGGCGTGGGCATGAAGGTCGTCATGCCGCGAATCGCCTGCTCGATCGACTGCCGCCGACGGGTTGTCCGGCTTCCTCCGGGGCGGTTCCAGTCCTTCCAGACATCGCGCATGCGGTTGGCGAAGGTTTGCTTGGTAACTTGGAGATGGAGAGTCACTGTCTTGCCTCCCTGGCTGTTATTAGGTTGCCGATGTTTACTGTTCGGCGGCGCGAACACTCCTCATTCGGGCGCGGTCATATTCTCTCAGCTTGACCGTTCATTCAAGGGTCGCTTGTCAACTCCGTGACGAATTGCGCCGTGACATCACGGGTATCATGCGTACCAGAATAATTCGGGTCAGAGTCAAATATTGAGGATTGGCTTTTTTGGGGGCTAGCGTCAAAAAAGTACTAAGACCCAAGTTTTATTCGTCTAGTTGAAATGTGCTCACCAAGTTCTCATCGAATCGCAATCTTATCTGGTTGAATTCTGTGAGGAGGTCTTTGAATAAAGCGGTGCAGAAATGTGTATTGCAGCCTTTCTTTTTTGATTTAAATCCCGAAGCTCGGCCGAGGTATACAGCACCAGTTCCAGGTTAATTATGAGGGGAAGGGCGGGAAGGGCAGGCGCTGCATCCGCGCCCATCCTGCCACTTTCAATTTTCAGTGAGGCCGGAGCGATCTGAGCCTCGGCGTAAATGGCTTTAAAACGCTGGACGTTTTGTGTAGTGATATCCCCCTCGGCTATTCAATATCATCGGATAATTCCAAATTAGTGCGATATCGGGGTTGGAACAGATCACTGGTGATCTGCAATTACTCGGAATCTGCTTTCAACGGATTAAATATTGAATTGATTTTCTAATTTAAATGGCACTAACGTGCAATTTGTGAGGCTGGCTTCGGTCAGCTTTTACGTTTCAAACGAAAAAACATCATTAATGGTGTTCCATGTCACCGATATTGGAGTTCTTGTAACTTGTTCCGCTCCTTTTAATAGGAGAGAATCGCGCCAAATAATAAACGCATGAAAAATAACATGCTCAAAGTAACTTGATCTGAAATATTAATTTGTTCGAAGTAACACAGCTCGATATGTATTTAACGAGCGGTGACAAGGAAAGGATACATGGCAACGAAAGGAAAGGCTTACCGCCTTCGGGGACTGAATATTCTAGGGTCTCTATTTATCGCAATTTCGCTTACTGCCTGTGGAGGCGGCTCTTCCGGTGGTAATTCCGGTGGGGGGAATTCCTCCGGAGGTAGTAGCAGTAGTAGCAGTAGTAGCAGTAGTAGCGGTGGTAGTAGTAGCAGTGGTAGTAGTAGTGGGGGAAGCAGCAGCTCGTCTGGAAGTGATTCGAACCAACCACCAGTCATCAATGGTTTTTCTATCACTCCGGAAATGGCGACCACTGAAACGACGCTGGTTACTGCATTGGATGCCAATGATCCAGATGGTACTCAGCTGGATGAGGAGTATGTATGGCTGGTCAACGGAGCAAGCATAGAAGGCGAAACGGGCGCGACACTTGATGCGCAGCACTTCGTCAAAGGAGATACAGTCTCGGTAGAGGTGACTGTGAGCGACGGCGCTAGCACCGCAGTGCAGCGTGCCAGTACCCTTATCTTGAACAGTGCTCCTCAGCCGACGGCAAAGGCCGAGAGCCTGGTGAAAACAGGAAGTGCGGTTACTTTGTACGGTAGTGCAAGTGACGCTGATGAAGATGAGGTTAGTTACGAGTGGAATCAAGTATCCGGTGATCCGGTAGAACTCAGCGATACGGCTACAGCGGAATCTGGTTTCATTGCACCTGATGAGGCCGGCGAATTGATATTTTCGCTAACGGCTACCGATGAAGAAGATCAATCCGAGCCCGTTACCGTTACTGTTAAGGTTGAAAACGCACCTAGGGTCGATGGTCTCAGCCTTTTACCCGAAATGGCTTATACCGATACGACACTTAGCGCCATTCTGGAAGCGAGCGACGCGGATGGAGACGGTTTAACCCTAAGCTACTCGTGGCGTGTGAATGGCGAGCTGCTCGACGAGCAATCTGCCGACACGCTAGACAGCAGTCACTACGTCAAGGGTGACACGGTGGAGGTTACGGCTACGGTCTTTGACGGTAATTGGGAAGCTACCGGCAGCGCTGAGATAACCATCGGCAATCGTAAGCCTGAAGTCTCAGCCTCTTCAGAGGGCAGTGTTCAAACCAACCGTGCTGTAACTCTGAAGGGAAGTGCAACCGACCTTGATGGAGATGCACTGACTTATAAGTGGGTACAAGTTTCTGGTGAGCCGGTCACCTTGAGCGATAGCACCGCTGCAGAACCCACTTTTAATAGCCCGTATGTATTTGGCAACCTGGTGTTTGCCCTGACCGCAAGTGATGGTGAGTCCACCTCCGAGCGAATGGAAGTTACTGTCGAGGTAGTGAACTCGCCTCCCGTTCTCAGCAGTGTCACTCTGACTGATTTGCCCGCCTACACAAACACGGACTTGCGTGCTGTTGTTGAAGCTTCGGACGTTGATGGACAGGCTCTTACCAATCACTATCAATGGTTTGTTAACGGTGAGGAAATTGAGTCATTAGACTCAGCGACTTTGCCGTCTACTCACTTTTCCAAAGACGATCAAGTAATGGTCACCGTAATCGTGAGTGATGGCGAGCTCATGGTGAGCAAGTCTGAGGATACGGTAATCCAAAACAGTCCGCTGGAAATTACTGTGCTCAATATGCCAGAGACTGCGGCGTATGGTGAGGCGGCCAATTTCCAGGTTCTGATCGAAGATGCGGACAATGATCCTTTTACCTGGAATTTTCTCGCCCGTCCTAATGGTATGGTTAGAGACGAGTCCGGTGCAGTTACTTGGACACCGACTGGCCCGATGTTTGATACTCAGATGGATGCGTACTGGGAGATTTCAGTCCAACAGGGTGAGGAACAGCACCCGGTTAGCGGAGCGATCACGATTGTAGATAGCGACCGCCAATGGCCTCTCTCTGGTGGAATAAGCACGCCAAACCCGAGAGTGACTGCCGACCTGGATGGTGATGGTACGCCGGAATCAATGATTAGTCATACACGAAACCGGCTCTACGCAACTGCATTTGATGGTACAGGCTATGGCATAACCTGGGCGTACCCCTTCGCCTTTACTGAAAAAAATCTTCGAATTACCAGTGCAGTCGCTGCGAATCTGGATGACGACTCCGCTGATGAAATACTGGTCGGCTTAGATGCGTACACAAGCCAAACGCAGAAAATGACCAACCTGTATATGTTCGATGGTGATCAAAAAGCGAGGCAGGTGGCGACCGTCGAAGGACACAAAGTAGTCGCCATTCGCACTGCGGACCTGGACAATGACGGGCAGTTAGAGATAGTGGTGTTGGTCGACATGCTTGGCTCTTACAATTCTAGTGAGCAGCGCTTAACCATACTCAAGGCATCAGATTTTTCTCTAGTATGGCAGTCTCCTTCGTTACCGCTTGGGGTTAACCTGGACACTGGCAATGTTGATGAAGACCCAACACTCGAGATTGCTACAGACAATGGCTATCTCTTCGGCCTCAACGGCGAAGGCTATGAGTTGGAGTGGCACTACACTCGCGGGTTCAATGAGCAGTCGTATGATCACGATATTGAAATTGCCGATGTTGATGGCGATGGAATTGGCGAAATTATCGGCGCCTTAAAAAATCCAGAAATCGGTAGCTCCCACTATCTCACCCTGTTTGATGCCGTTGCGCAGGGTGTAAAAGTGCAAAACCCGGTTTATACGACCAACATATTCGCCTTCGATACAGATGGCGATGGTAAATCAGAAATTTTAACCACTGAGAATGGTGTCGGAAGAGGTCAACTGTATTCGTTTGATGCCGAAGCGTCTCCGCAATTAGTTCCGCACTGGAACAGCTCGCGCTCTAGTGCATGGGGTGAAGGGATGGCTATTGTCAATCTCGATGATGATCCTGAGCTTGAGTTTTTCTTTAGAGACAGAGGGCATGCCAAGACTTACTCGGATATCTCCGGTGACGGTAATGTTGAGCTGGAATGGACCACGCCACAGCCGAATTACCTGACGAGCAAATTGTCGAACCTGCACACGGTAAACTTCAATGGTGAAGGCGTAAAGCTGGCGGCCATGGGCCAAGTGGATTTCGGTAGTGAAGCTTTTTATCTTGGGCTTATGAACCCCGGTAATGGAGAGATGACTTGGGAAGCCGGAATACCGAGACTCCACAGGTCTTCCGCGTTTTCTGGGGGTATTACCGATTTGGGGGACGACGGTACTAGCCAATTGCTTTATGCCGAGGACTCGGTACCGAGAATTTATGATTTCTTCTCGGAGTCCTTCGTCTGGACCGGCTCAGAACTGGACGGTAAGGTTGTAGCGGTTGCTCACGCAAAACTGGCATCTACTTCCAATACTGCAATGGTGTTGACGACTGAGCTGGGCTCCGTCTACGCCTTTGATAGTGAAACCTTTCAGCAACTTTGGCACCTGGAAAACGCCGGTGGTGTAGGCCTTGAAGTAGTTGATTTCGATGGCACCAATGCCACAGAGATTGTCAGCTACACACCGCAGAGTTTGAACTTGATCACTCCTGGGGAAGGTTCTGCTTCCATTACGCGGACTTTCTCACTGAATGATATTCCGGAAGCGAAGCGTAGTGAGTACTTTGGCCTCTATTTTGATCGGCTTAATATGGTCGGCGTTACCACTGGCGATGTGGATGGCGACAGTAATAATGAAATCGTGCTTGCCCTGACCAATGGTAGTGCAGGGGATACTTGGCTGCTGCTGCTGAACTCGGACTTTACACTGCGAAGCGTTGCGTCCTTCCCAGATATTGAAATCCTTTCTATGCAAATGCAGGATTACGGGGATTCTGCTAATAATATTATGTTGAACGTCCAGTTCGGTGGTGAATACTATGATCACTTCTTCATTGAGGCGGATCCGAGTAGCGGCAAGATCATCTCTGAGTCCCTGAAGTTAAGTGATACGTCCACGCCTGGCAGCATGAAACTGGTCGATACCAATGGTGACGGCGTCCGTGAGTTGTTTTGGACTACGGTACAAGGCGCCATCAACATAACTCGTTGATGTACAAGCTTAACCATTCCGACAAAGGGCCCTAGTGGCCCTTTGTCTTTTGAGGCGAAATCACCCAGTTCTCATTACCTGCAATACCGCGTTAAACCAGGAAGTGGTTGCGGCCTATCCTTAACACAGGACTTATTTACTGTATTTATTTTCCTTGCGTGAGTCGGATTGATGGGGGTATAGGCATAGCCTATGCTGGCTGTCAGAGCCCTGGCATCTAGCTATGGTGACTACTGGTGTCTGTGTATTTATCCAGTAGAATGGCGCCAATCTCTAACCGAAGCCTCAACGAAGTACTACCTCTTGCCTCAAGGATTCCTCCTAAGCCGCCACAGCTTTGACCAGCGCGGCAGCACCTGCATCCACTACTGGCTGGCCACGTCCGAGGGCCCGGTCAAGCTGGTCATCGAAGGTGAGCGCCCGGTCTTTATGGTGAAGGTGGCGGACCACGCCCAAGTGACCGAGGCGCTGGCCGGGGTTCCCTACGAATGGCAGCAGCTGGGCTTCCAGACCTTTGGTCGCGAGGAAGCGGCCATGCTGTATTTCCCCACCATCGACGCCCATCGCCGGGCCCAGACCCAGTTGCAAGCACGCGGCATCAAGGTGTTTGAAGCGGACTTTCGTCTTCACGACCGCTACCTGATGGAGCGCTTTGCCCGAGGAGGCCTCTACTTTGAAGGCGTGGCCCGGGCCAAAGAGGGTTATACGGAATACCGACAGGTGCGCCTCAAGGGCGCCGAGGTGCAGCCGGATTTCAAGGTGGTGTCTCTGGACGTGGAGTGCTCCGGCCAGGGTGAGCTGTATTCCGTCGGTCTCTACGGGCATGGCGTGGAGGAGGTGCTAATGGTGGGGTTAACGGAGGGCAAACCGGAGGCCGCCGACACCAGCATCCATTGGGTGGATGACGAACGGACTCTGCTGGAGGCGCTGGAGGCCAGGGTCCAGTCCCTGGACCCGGACATCATCATTGGCTGGTCCGTGGTGGACTTTGATTTCCGGCTGCTTCTGAAAAGGGCCGCCCGCTACGGCCTGCGCCTGAAGCTGGGGCGCGGTGGCACCGATGCCCGCTGGCGGGATGGCCGGGAAGGCAACCAGGGCTTCGTGACGCTGCCGGGCCGGGTGGTGCTGGACGGCATCGATGGGCTGAAGAACGCCACCTACAGCTTTGAAAGCTTCAGCCTGGAGTTTGTGTCACAGACCTTACTGGGCAGGGGCAAGGACACCGAAGACGTGGACAACCGCCTGGTGGCGATTGAACACGACTTTCGCCATAACAAACCCAAGCTGGCGGCCTACAACCTGGAAGACTGCCGCCTGGTCTGGGATATCTTCCAGCACACCCGCTTGCTGGATTACCTGCGCCTGCGGGCCCAGCTCACCGGTCTTGAACTCGACCGCAGCGGCGGTTCGGTGGCGGCGTTTACCAACCTCTACCTGCCCAGGCTGCACCGCAGCCGCTATGTTGCGCCCAACCTGCCGGCCGACGGCGGCCTGGCCAGCCCGGGCGGCTATGTGATGGATTCCCGACCGGGCCTGTACGACAACGTGCTGGTGCTGGATTTCAAGAGCCTGTATCCCAGCATTATCCGTACCTTCAAGATCGATCCGATGGGGTTGATTGAGGGACTGGCTGAAGAGGCGAAAGAGGGATCGGAAGAGGATACGACCGAGGGCCGGCCGGATGACAACAGCATCCCCGGTTTTCGCGGCGCGCGCTTTTCCCGCGACAAGCATTTCCTGCCGGACATCATTACCAATCTCTGGGCCCAGCGCGACATCGCCAAGCAAGAGCAGGATGCAGCGCGCTCCCAGGCCATCAAGATCATCATGAATTCCTTTTACGGGGTGCTCGGAAGTGGCGGCTGCCGTTTTTACGACACGCGCCTGGCCAGCTCCATCACCCTGCGCGGTCACGAGATCATGCAGCAGACGGCCCGCTGGATTGAAGAGCTGGGACATCAGGTTATCTACGGCGATACCGATTCCACCTTTGTCTGGCTGAGCGGCCAACCCAGCCCGGAAGAGGCCGATGCCATCGGCAAGAATCTGGCCAGCGAGATAAACACGCGCTGGCAGAACAAGCTCAAAGACGAGCTGGCGTTGGAGTGCGAACTGGAGCTGGAATTCGAAACCCACTACCAGCGCTTTTTGATGCCCACCATTCGTGGCTCGGAGGCCGGCTCCAAGAAACGCTATGCGGGCCTCGTGGTGAACGGCGATGAGGAAAAGCTGGTATTCAAGGGCCTGGAAACGGTGCGCAGCGACTGGACCGCCCTGGCCAAGCAGTTCCAGACCCAACTCTACGGGATGGTGTTCAAGAGTGAAGATCCATCCGACTATATCCGCGAGACGGTGGAGAAAACCCGGGCAGGGGAGATGGATGAGCAGCTGGTCTACCGCAAGCGGCTCCGGCGCAAGCTGGAGCAATACGTAAAAAACATACCGCCCCAGGTGCGCGCCGCGCGCCTGGCCGACGAAAACCGCCGCCAGCAGGGACTTTCACCCAAATATCAGAACAAGGGTTGGATTCACTACGTAATTACCCTCAATGGCCCGGAGCCGGTGGATTACCTCCAGTCGCCGATCGATTACCAGCACTACATCGACAAACAGCTCAAGCCGGTGGCCGATGCCATATTGCCCTTCATAGACCTGGATTTTGATAGTCTGGTGGATGGCCAGCTGGGCCTGTTCGGGGTGAGCGATTGAACATCCGCATGCCATGAAAATGCGCATCACTACAGCGCTTTAGTCTCGAAATTTTATTGCTCTTCCAACCATTCGACGCCGGTATTTCCGGGCAAGAATTGCATTGCGGATTTGTTGCCGGATCAGCGCCCACAAGTGAGAAACTTCGGGATCGGGACTGCGATTTACACTGTGCTTCTGGAGCTGATATTTGACCACGGCCATATAGGCCAGAGAAGCCAGTGGTTTGTTGGCCCAGTTGATCGGCAACAGTTCCGGTGCGCTGCTTTTCCCCTGCATCCAATCTCGAGGTAGATTCGGGTCTATGGCAAGGGCGGTACCAATACCCACCATGTCCATGCCACTATCAATTACCTGTTCCGCCACCGGTTTCCGGCGTATGCCCCCGGTAACCATGATGGGCATCCTGGCGACGGACTGAATATCACGGGCGAACTCCAGGAAATAGGCTTCACGGGAGAGGGTGCGATCATCCCGGGAGCGTCCATGCATGGCCGGTGCTTCGTAGCTTCCGCCCGACAGTTCAACCAGGTCGACCTGCAGTTCATTCAGCATCTCCACCACTTGCCGCGCGTCATCAGTGATGAATCCGCCGCGCTGGAAATCCGCGGAGTTGATCTTTACCGCAACGGCAAACCTGGGGGATACCGCGGCGCGAACGCCTCTGACAATATCCAGCAGTAGGCGGGCTCGGTTTTTCAGAGAGCCGCCCCACATATCCGTTCTTTTATTCGTGAGCGGCGAAAGATACTGACTCAGCAGATAGCCGTGTGCCGCATGAATTTGTACCCCGGTAAACCCAGCCTGCTCCGCAAGCTGTGCCGTCCGGATAAATCGCTCGGTCACGTCATCAATCACTTCCGGGGTCATTACCTCCTGTGGTTGTGCGTGAACCCTAACCTTTAAGCCAGATTCAATGTCAAGTTCGCCTGGATGCTTGACCTTAAACGTGGATTCAATCTTAAGGTTCCCCGACCAGACAATTGAAGAGTATGCCGAGTATGAAAGTTAGAAATATGACACTGCTTGCCGCGGTATTCTTGGGTGCAATTACGGGAGCTGCCCATGCGCAAGACGTCGGCGAAACTGAGCGGCCTGATAGCACCATTATTAATATTGCCGGTCATGAAGTACCTTTAGTCAAAGGCGGGCTGTATGACCGTTATCGCTCCAACCCCCCGCTATCCGTTGTTGCCGCTGAATCGCCTGAAACCGACTTGAGCTGGTTTAAAACGCTTGAGAAGACAAAAGTCGATATTGGGTTTGAGTCCTACTCGCCAAACTTCTATTACGAAAACAGTAGGATCACTGCGGTCTTTACCGCAGACCTGAGCGGGTTGAGAGAGTTGATGCCCAGCGAAGTGCTGGAACAGGTTCAGCCAATTCAGATTTGGCCGAATAGGGGGCTAGTCGCGTTGACCGCTTATGCTTACCACTATTGCGACAATGACAGCTACAACGAAATCGCGCTATCGATTATTACGAACAAGCCCGGAGGGTCAAACCTAGGGCCCTTCACTATGCTGGGACAAACGAGATCGAAAAGTTTTTGGGGCTATGTGTTGAAGCTTCCTGTGGATACGGAGCTGGCCAGGGTCAGGGGGGTAGTGGGCTACAATCTTCCGAAATGGCTGACCGACATCAACTATCGAGAAGGTGATGAATCCTTGACGTTTGAAGTGATTGATCGTGAAACGGGTGAGGTTGATGTTGTTTTTGAAGGGGCAAAGCTAAAAGACCTTTCAAGCGATGTCGCCATGGTCACCAATAGCTTTACGAATATCGACGAGAAGGGGAGCTTGATATACGGCTATTCGGTGTCTCGCCAGCTCAGTTATGCATCCAGCACCAGTGATGAGGCGGTAAACCTGACACTGACAGACGGTAGTCTCTCTCGCTATATCAAAACACTGGATTTGGGATCGGTCGTGAAGTATGAGTACGTGCCTGATTTTCAAAGCGCTCTATACGTACCCAAACCGTTGAGTGCCATGTTGCAGGAGTGAGTAATCGGTAGGATAAGCGGATGCCAGTCATGCTTTGGGCTGGCATCCGCTTTTTATTTTAACCCTGAATAAACGCCAGTAGGTCCGCATTGATTGTCTCGGCATTGACGGTAGGCATGCCGTGGGAAAAGCCGGAATAGGTTTTCAGAGTACCGTTCTGCAGCAGCTTGGCAGACAGCGGGCCAGAATCCTCATAGGGAACAATCTGATCATCGTCACCGTGCATCACCAGAACTGGAATAGTGATTTTCTTGAGGTCTTCAGTAAAGTCAGTCTGTGAAAAGGCGACGATACCGTCGTAGTGTGCCTTGGCGCCACCCATCATGCCCTGACGCCACCAGTTCCAGATAATGCCGTCGGAAGGTTTTGCATTCGGGCGATTGAAGCCATAGAAGGGGCCAGCGGGAATATCGTAATAGAACTGCGCGCGGTTGGCGAAGAGCTGGGCTTGCAGATCGTCGAAGACCTCTTTTGGGAGGCCGCCAGGATTGTTTTCGGTTTTCACCATGATTGGCGGCACCGCCGCGATGATGACAGCCTTGGAGACTCGATCCTCCCCGTGTCGCGCGATGTAGTGAACGACTTCGCCACCGCCCGTGGAATGACCGACGTGCACGGCATCTTTCAGGTCGAGATGTTTCACCACGGCTGCCGCGTCATCGGCATAATGGTCCATATCATGCCCATCCCAGACCTGGGTCGATCTCCCGTGGCCGCGTCGGTCATGTGCCACTACCCGAAAGCCCTTCTCCACAAAAAACAACATCTGGGCGTCCCAGTCGTCGGAGCTGAGTGGCCAGCCGTGGTGAAAATAGACGACCTGTGCGTCTTTCGGTCCCCAGTCCTTGTAGAAAATCTCCACGCCATCCTTGGTTGTGACAAATCCCATGTCGCTTTCTCCTTTAGGCTCGATTGAACGCCTGTCTTCTCGTTGCACTGAATGCTTAAAACTGCCGCTTCCCAGTGTAGGATTAAACCGGGCTTTAAGCTCAAGCTAACAAGGGTGTGGAGAGGGGTAGATAAACGTCAATCTGAAGCGCCGGCCCGCTCATCAACAATCGTGCTCAGGCCCTGCCGAAAGGTGGTGACCTGAAAATCGGGGAAGCGCGCTTTGAACTTGTCGGAGACGAAGATGTTGTCGACTTTGTAGCGCGGCAGCAGTTCCGCCGCGTCCCGCACGGTTTTGTTGACCAATCCTGCCAACCAGAGCTGCCAGCGTTTTAACACTGCGTAGTTTCCTTCGACACCAAACACTTCTGCGGCAAGTTCAATGAACTGCCGGTAAGTCAATCTGTCGTCGTCGCAGGGCAGGTGCCAGGTTTGCACATAGGCATCGGGTGTGTTGCCGAGCAGGGCCATGGCGCGGCTGGCATCGGGGGTGTAGATGAGCGTCCGCAGCACATCGTCACGGAGAAACACCTTTGCGGATTTGCCGGCTAACAGGTTGTCTATGACGGTCGCATTGGTAATGCTTTGCGTCTTTCGAGGCCCATAGAACTCCGGTGCCCGGCAAATCATTGCCTGTACGCGGCCTCGCTCCATAGCATTGAGCAGCGCCTTGGCGATTTCACCCCGGACCTTGCCTTTCGCTCCATTCGGTTCAAACGGACAGTCTTCCGTTTGCGGCTGGTCCGTCTGCGGATACATATAGGTGTTGTCGAAGTACACCAGCTTGGCATTATGCGCCGCGCAGGCATCAATCACATTGCGCATCAGGATGGGCCACTGTTCCACCCAGAGCTGGGTATCCATGGGTAGCCCCGCGGTCAGGTAGACAATCTCTGAATCCTCGACGGCCCGCAGGGTCTGCTCGGCATCCAGTAAATCCGCGCTGAGTAACTCATCCGTTTCATTGATCTTTTGTGGTCGGCGGCTCACCAGGCGGATATCGCTGGTGAAGTCACGCTTCAGGTGTAGGGCCAATTCATGCCCGATTTGCCCGCTCGCGCCCAGTATTGTTTGCATCTGTTATTGCTCCTTAGTCCGCATAAGCCCAAACCGCGCTAACACCCGTCGCGCGTTGGTTGCACAGTCCATATCCTCGGGTTTGGCCTCAATTTCTCTCAGTACCTCAAGCAGCTGCGCCTTGCTTTGGGCGAGCTTCTCCTGAATCTCCTCGATGTCTCGCACTTTCTGACGGAGGGCTTCCACCAGGGAGTTGTGGTCCCAATCCGCCAAGTCTGCGGGCAGTAGTGCGCGCAGCTCGTCGAGGCTGAAGCCTGCCGTCTGCGCAGTTGCGATCAATTCCAGCGCTGTTACCGCCTCGGGCGGATAACTGCGGTAGCCGTTAGGTAGGCGTTCAACCTGCGTTAGCAGGCCAATTCGCTCATAGAAACGGATGCGAGAGGGCGCGAGCCCGGTACGCTTTGCCAATTCGCCGATGTTCATGTCTGCTTGGCTCTTCGTCAGTACGGGGTGGACTGTAACCTTGAAGTTAAGTTTAAGGTCAACGGTGGTTGTTGGGCGAGGTGGTCAGACTGCGGAAGCCGCGCGTCCCCGGTGCGATGTCTAGGCCGGGTGCTAGAATACCGCCTATCTCGCTCATCAACGGAGAATAAGCACTATGAGCACAGCTCCCGCATTCTATCCAATCGGTACCCCTGGTACGCCCTGGGGCAGTGCTGAACGCGCCGAGTGGTTGTCGCGACAGACCTGTCACCGCAGCTATACGGCTGAGGTGGTAAGTAAGGTTGAGCGCCTGCTCGATCGCTTTGACTTGGAAGAGTACGGACGTCTGGAGTATGGCAGCGAGAGTTTTCCGCTCCTGGCGATCCGCAGCCGCGACTGGAATGACGATCTCCCGGTCGTGCTGGTGACAGGTGGGGTCCACGGCTACGAAACCAGCGGCGTACATGGTGCGCTGCAGTTCGTGGATCGGCATGCCGCGGACTACGCGGGCCGAGTCAACTTGCTGGTGGCGCCCTGCGTTAGCCCTTGGGGCTACGAGCGCATCAACCGCTGGAACCCGAACGCCATCGACCCGAATCGCTCTTTTTACGAAAACAGCCCGGCGGAAGAGTCGGCGGCGCTGCTGGAACTGGTGGCCCCCATCCGCGACCGTGCAGTGATGCATATCGACCTGCACGAAACCACCGATACCGACGAATCTGAATTCCGTCCCGCGCTGGCCGCTCGTGACGGCAAGCCGTTCGCGCCGGGCGGTATTCCCGACGGTTTTTACTTGGTAGACGACAGCGAAAACCCGCAGCCGGAGTTTCAGCAGGCGGTGATCGCAGCCGTAGAGAAGGTCACCCATATCGCCCCGGCGGATGACAACAACGAGATCATCGGCTCGCCGGTGGTGGCGCGCGGCGTTATCGAATACCCGCTCAAGCAACTGGGGTTGTGTGCCAGTATCACCAATGCACCTTTTAAGACCACCACCGAGGTCTATCCCGACAGCCCCCGCGCGACCCCGGAACAGTGCAATACCGCACAGGCGGTCGCGGTGTGTGCGGCGATCGATTTCGCGCTGGGGCATCGATAAAAAGGAGCGCGCAAAAGGAGCGCGGAAAAAGCGTGCCTTTTGCAGGAAGATCGCACTGTTGCCTGAAAGGGTGACCTGGTTCACGGTATAGGGGTGACTATTTGAGACGGACGTGTTGAAATCAGGTGGCACCAAGTAATCGAAGCAATGGTCCTTCAGTGAAGCAGAGGTAAACGGTTTTTCTTTAGGTTCATTAAATTCCAAGGAGGAAAGATATGAATAATATAAGAATGTTTTGCGGCTGCATTTTGTTGTCGATTGGTTTTGCGGGCTGTTCTAGCTCTCCACCGGCAGCGAGTAGCTATGGACCCGAACAACCTTTTCCGGCTCAACAAAGCACAGATTGGTGTCAAAAAAATTATTTTGCAGCGTCGGTAGGTGCTCAGGAACGGCAGAGAAACGCTATCTATTGTGATGAGCAATATCGCAGAACTTCTATGATGTCGGCGCAGAAGACGCGACGTGATAAGCCGCTATCTGACCGATAACTAATGCTTAGGCCTGGTGCTAGTGGGCCAGTGGTAAAAGGTGAAATCAGAGGTTACTTAGTCGTGACCTCTGCATTCAGCGTTACCGCGGCACTGAGAGAGTTGGTTACCAGGCAGCTTTCCTCAGATTTCTCCAACAGCTGGTGTGCCTTTTCCTTGTCCGAGCCTGCCGGTACTTCCAGTTTCGCATTCACTTCAAACGCCGTGAAGCAGGTCTTGCGGCCGTCCTTGTCCAAGGTACCCGTGGCGCTGCATTCCAAGGATGTCCATTCAAGTTGATTGAACTTCGCAATGGCACGAAACGTCAGGATAAAGCAGTCGGCTACAGCGGCGGTCAACAGATCTTCCGGTGACCATTGGTCACCGGGGCCCCCAAATTGTACTGGCGGCGCTGAGAGCAGCGGCGCGACTCCTTCGGCGGTCAGGTTGACGTTGCCGTCAGCGGTTGCTCTTGCAGTGACGTGGTAATGGTGGGGCAGGGCTTGCATGGGGTCTCCATTTAACGAGCCGTTTTTTCTCGCGCGTTAACAGCTTAGTCGGGTCATATTATGCATGGGGCCTCGAAAGAATAAATTCTTGTCGTGTGGTTTGTCTCAAGGTGGCAGTTAATTTTCGCGAACCACCTAATATGCTTAAGTAAAATACGATGAGGGTACTTCAGATGTCAGGTCCCAGGCTTAGCGGCTACCTGGTCGCGTTGAGATTTGGCGCAATTTTGTGAAAAGAATGTGCGTGAACTCTGCTTGACGGTCAGCCGCGTCGAATGACAAAGATAACAAATACTAGTCAGCATTATGGCGCAGTTGCCATTTTGCTTCACTGGCTGATGGCGGTATTACTCATCGCACTCATCGCTCTGGGGCTGTACGTGACCAGCCTGCCGGATGTCGGTTTCGACAAACAGAAAATCCGACTAATTCTACTGCACAAAGAATACGGCATATTGGCGTTAGGGCTGGCCATGTTGCGTCTGGCTTGGCGTGTCGGCAATGTGCTGCCGGAGCTGGTGGATCAGCTCCCCGACTGGCAGAAGGTCGCCGCACGCTTTGTCCACCTGAGCTTTTACGGGTTGATGTTCGCCTTGCCGATTACCGGTTGGTTGATGTCTTCTGCGGCGAGTATTCCGGTTTATTTCTTTGGTCTGCGGTTGCCGGACTTAATCGCGCACAACGAGTACCGGTTCCAGCTGCTGATCGAAGTGCACATGTGGCTGGGGTATACGTTGGTTGGATTTATTGTCGTACACGCCGCTGCCGCACTAAGGCACCACTTCATCTGCCGGGATAATACCCTGAAGAAAATCTTGCCCGGCGCAGGCTACTAAAAGAATTCTTTACGGCATCTGTTCCAGTACAAACTGGGCCGCTTGCTGTAACACGTTCGCAGAGGCATCGTTGGCGGCTGCTACCCCCGCGACTGGGGTGACTTGAATCATGGGTTCGCGCACGGTAATCACTCTGCTGGCGATGATCCGATTTGATGTGCCATCCATGAGCTGTATCCGCAAGGACAGGTGGAAACGTGCGGGTGTGGCGGTGAAGTCCTGTATGAATTCAAGGATTTCTGTTCGCAGTCCGTAATTGTACGGCCCGAAATAGGGTGGTGTGGTGACCGCCTTGAAGTAATGGGTGTTTTCCAGTGTCTGGGCGAGCAGCGGGAGTAGCATCTGCGCCGGGGTTGCGCCCCATTGATGGCGACTGAAATAGTCGATTTGATGCGGTTGTGTCTGGTAGGCCATGCGGATGGTGTCGTAGACGGGATTGATGGCGGTGGGAAGTACCAGCAGTGTTGCCGAATGGCGCTGTTGTTGGGGAAGCTCCACTGGGATTTTATCGATTACCGCTACTCGCATGTCGTTTTCCACTGGGGAAAACAGCGTGCATCCGGCAGTGAACATGACGGCAATGGCCAACAGCAGACGGCAGATTGTTTGTGCCTGAGATAGTGTGCTGGCGGAGCCGTTTTCGCTCATTCGGCTTCGCCCGGACCCAGCGGTGGCGCGGCACTGCCACGCACGAGAATGGAAGGATCCCGGTTGATCTTGTCCGTAAGGCGGGTCATCGAATGGCTCAGCTGGTTGAGGGTGGCCATGGTCCGATAAGCCTCGGGCAACACCTGAAGCTGAAGTGCATTTGCGGAGTTGGTGCTTGATTCCAGCAACGGCCCCAGCCGGCCGCTCGCCTGTTCGGTGTTGGCGATAATGGAGTCGAGTCTCTGCTGATTCCCCGCGAGCATTCGGCTCACCTGTCGGAGTGCATTGACGGTGTCACTGCTGGAATCCAGCAGCGGTCCGAGCCGACCACTGGCGTGCTCGGTATTGGCGATGATCGCACTGAGCTTCTGCTGATTCTGTGCAAGCATCTGGGTAACTTGCTGCAGGTTGCCAACCGCTTGTTGGATGGAGGCGATGGTGTCTGTATCCAGCACAGTGCGCAACAAGTCGGTCAGCGATTGCACGTTCTGATTGACCTGGCTGATCGCTGTGTCCAGGTTGACTGAGCGGGAAGGGGTGTTGGGGATCCGCGGATAGCGGGCGCCGGGGGCGGCGGTGAGAGGGCCCTGCTCGTTGCCCACATTTTCCAGCAGTATGTAGACATAGCCGGTGAAGCCGCGGGTGGCGAGGCCGCGCGCGGTGATGGTGGCGACGGTCGCTCTGGTTACCGGTGCATCTTTTTCAACTTCCAGCAGGATGCGCACGGAACTGGGGCCGGTGAGTTCCACTTCGGTAACCCGGCCGACGTCTACCCCGTGGAATTCCACCGGCGCGCCCGCAATTAATCCGGATACGGAATCTTCGGTGAGTATCTGAAACGTCGCATGCCGTCCGGCGCTCTGGTAGTACCAGATGGCCGCCGCTACAACGCTTAGAAGCACCACAACGGCAAATACCAATCTCGCCCGATTCGCAATGCTGATCGTCATCGAGCGCTCCTCCGGTATTGAGATTGGCGACAGGGGAAATGGCCCAAATTGCGGCCACTCCAAGTCTAGATCAAAACGCTGGCGGACAAATTGGAGGGGGCCTTGGTCTACGGATGCGGCTGGTAGTGCATCAGCGCAATATCACGGCCTTGCTTTTGGTAGGTATGGAAGCGATCTACGATCGCCGATGGCAAACCGGCTTCATCCGCCTCGATGTAGCCCAGCGACTGGTAGAAAGGCACCAAGTGGAGATAGGGGAAGGTGAATGTACTGTCGTCGTAGGCTTCAGCCATGCGTTCCAGTAACAGTCGTGCCACGCCGTGCCCGCGGTAGTTTTCAACAACCGCAACGCCGGTCAGCAGCTGGCTGTCTGTCAGTTTGCGCAACGAACCGCAGGCAATAATCTGCTTTTGGGCATCCCGGATCACCATACAGGGATCGTGCCGCCGTGCTTTGCCGCGGAATTTGTGGGTGCGGTAGAATTTATTGGCTAATGGCATCTCCGCATCGGAGAGCCAATGGGCAGTCAATGCATTAATCGAAAAGTCTGGGTCCATATCTCTTTATGCCACGCGAAATCTGCCCGAGCTGCCAGCGCCCCCTCAAGGTCTGCTATTGCAGCGTGCTGGTGCACATCCCCAATCGAATCAGGGTGCTCATCATACAGCACCCTCAAGAGGAGAAGCACCCGTTCAACACCGGGCGCATGGCGCACCTGTGTCTGGAAAACAGTGAGTTGATTGTGGCAGAGACCTTGCCGGAGCAAGAGCTGGCGCGGCTGTTGAAGCCCGGGTCGGCGTTGCTCTATCCGTCCCTGAGCTGGCTGCCGGAAGTACCGCAGATGGAAGCGGGAACGCCACAGGCTGAGGGGTTGCAACAGCTGGTGGTCATTGATGCCACCTGGCGCAAGTCTAAGAAGATATTGCATCTACACCCTGTGCTACAGCAGTTGCCCCGGGTCAGTTTTGAAGGTGCGCTGAGTTCGGAATACCAGATTCGTCACTCGTCACTAGAGAACAGTTTGTCGACCATCGAAAGCATTGCGGCGGCGATGGCGCAGTTTGAGCCGGAGGGGGACTTTCAGCGAATTCTGCGCCCCTTCAAAAGGATGGTCGCGCTGCAAACAATGAATGTTGGCGAGTGACATTTACGCGGAGACAGTATCTGGCTGGTCGTATTACCCGTCGTATAAGCTAGCCTGAAATACCCGTCCCCGAAGTACCTATCAGAGTGTTTGTGGCGATCAATGACCGATGTGCTAATACAGGCCCGTAACCTCAGCCGCGCATACCACAACGGACGCGAACAGATTTGCGTGCTGCAGGGGTTATCGCTCGAACTTCGCGCTGGTGAGTCGGTGGCGGTGATCGGCCCTTCTGGCTCTGGTAAAAGCACCTTGTTGAACCTGTTGAACGGTCTGCTTCCACCGGATAGCGGCGAACTGCAGCTGTTCGGCCGCACGCATTCTCTGCTTACGGATAGCGATTGGGCCGAATTGCGTCGCACCCGTATCGCCACATTGTTTCAGGATGGCAACCTGATCCCCACGCTCACGGTTTCCCGCAATATTGCTTTTCGCGCCGGGCTCGCCGGCCTGCAAGAACATGAGGGTAGGGCGCTGCTGGAGCAGTTGGATATAGCGGACACTGCACACCGCTATCCCGATCAACTCTCCGGAGGCCAGCGCCAGCGTGCGGCGCTGGCCTGTGCTTTTGCCATGCGCCCGGCCCTGATACTTGCCGACGAACCCACCGGCAGCCTCGACTACGCCACCGCCCAGCGCGTGGCACCGCTGTTTTTTGACGCGATTCGCGAGCGCGCGCTGGGCGCGTTGATCGTTACCCATAATCCGGAGCTGGCCCAGCGCTGCGACCGGATCCTAGAACTGCGGGAAGGAGCCCTGCGTCCATGGGACTCGGCCGTGTCTTCCTGAGCCATTACCAGCGTCACCCGGGGCAATTGATCGGACTGCTGTTGATCCTGGTGTGTGCCGCCATACTATGGAGTGGCGTCCGATCGCTCACCGGCTCGGCAGAGGATGCCGTTGTCCGCTCCCGCGCAGCGCTGGAGCCGTTACTGAGTATCGAGCGTGTGGATCAACGCAAGCTCACGGTGGAGGACTTCGCGCAGTTGCGCCGCGCTGGGCTCTGTGTGTCACCACGGATGGAGGTGCGTTTTACGGCCAGTGACACGCCTGTGGTGGTCGGGATTGACCCCTTCAGTGCCGCCTGCCTGCGCCAGTACGCCGAGACCTCGGGACAGAGGGGTGATGCCGCTATTCAACTGGTGGAGCGAATGATCGCCACCTTCGAGCGCCCGCGATTTTTTGGCAGCACGAAAGACTTCGCGCGCTGGCAGCAACTTGGGTTGCCGAACACCGATGACTTGTCGCTGGAGGTAATCGACGGGCTGCCGGTGGGACAACTAGTGACTGACATTTCTGTTGCGGCAGAACTGGCCGTGAACGGACACGGCAGACTTGCGATTCTATTGCCGGCGGCGGAATTACAGCGAATGGCGCTCCCCGCGGAATATCGCGCTCAGGTGCAGGACTATGGCGTGGAGCCGGACCCGCTGGTAGATGCCTTTCTCCTCAGCCTCAACGCGCTGGGTGCCCTGACACTGTTGGTGGCCGCTTTGCTGGTGCGCAGTGTTTATCGCCTGGCGTCGGAGCAGCGGCGCGGTACCCTGGATATTTTGATACGGCTCGGGGTTCCCTCGACGCGGTTGCGGCTGGCCCTGATTACCGAAATTCTGCTGGTTGCCCTGATAGGTGGCAGCCTGGGTCTGTGGCTGGGTGGCCGCCTGGCGGCGGCGATGCGCGATGGATTCCGGGGAACGCTCAGTGGTCTTTTCGATGTTGAGACACTGGCGCAGCACTCGCCCACTGCGGGAACCTGGCTCGGCCTGGTATTAATTCTCGCCATAGTAGTTGCCTGGGCCTGCGCAGATTTGTGGGGGCGCCCGGCTTTGCGTGTCGGCCAAGCGAGGCAGAGGGAAGTGGCAGAAAATTGGCGTTGGTGGGGAGCCATCGCCATTGGCTGTGTGTCACTGGCTTGCCTGCTGCTGACGGGCAAGCTCTGGCTGATCTTTCTCGCCACACTCGGTTGCCTGGTGAGTGCCGGTCTGTTGCTACCTGAATTATTGAGCGGACTATTTAGGTGCTTGTTGGGCAGAGCCGAGCGGCACTATCGCCGGCATCTACTGGAGTGGTCCATATCCGAAATGCGCGCCCTGTGCCGGCTATTGCAACTGCCACTCACGGCACTGGCCTTCGCGATTGCTGCGGCGATTGGGGTGCAGGCAATGGTGACCGGCTTCGAATCCACGTTTGCGCGCTGGCTCGACCAGCGTTTGCAGGGGGATCTCTATCTCGACCCGGGGCGCCCGGTCGACGTTTCTGTATTCAGTGAAAGATTGCGTAGATTGCCAGGGGTGAACAGCGTCCTGCCGATGGTGCGTGGGCGCGGCGTGCTGGGGGCGCTGCCCGTGGACGTATTGGGCGTCGATCCCTCGTCGCCACTTTTGCAAGACTGGCCATTTCTTGATGCGATAGCGAACCAATGGGCTGCACTGCCGAATGGCGGGGTCATGATCAATGAACAACTGGCACGAAGGCAGGCGCTGGGCATTGGCGATCAGGTAACCCTGCGGCTTGGTTCAGAGACACTGAACCGTAAAGTGCTCGGCATCTACGCCGATTACGGCCGGCCAGAGGGCGAGTTACTTTTGCCCATCGCGGCTTTGCCAATTGGACTCCCGAATCGCTACACCACGTTTGTGCTGGGCAGCCAAGAGCCCGGCAACACACGGTGGCAGCAGTGGCCGGATAAATACCCATGGCTCACGGGCAGTCGCCTGCGCGATCAGCAGGGACTGAAGCAGGCTGCCAACACTGCGTTTGCACGAACCTTCCAGATGACTCGTCTGTTAAACACGCTGACTCTAACACTGGCGGGGACCGCGCTGGCACTGATGGGACTGGCGATTTTCCGGCTGCGGCAGGGCAGTTATACCTTGCTGTATGTGTACGGCGTACAGCGCACCAGCCTGCGCCGTCGGCTGATCGCCCACAGTATGCTGGTGACTGGTTTACTGGGCCTTCTGGCGATACCGCTGGGAATATTTCTGGGTTGGGTGCTGGTTGCCCGGGTTAATCCCGCTGCGTTCGGCTGGGCACTGCCGCTGCATTTCTACCCAGGGTTCTGGCTGCAGGTGTGGGTACTTTGTCTGTCCATTGGCGCAGTTGTGGGCGCGCTGGTGGGGAATCCAGTGCGGCTGGAGTCGTTGAAAAGTGAATAACCGCTGTTGCATTTTTTTGATTTTCATCATGCTTGCGGGCTGTACCAAAGAGCCTGCAACCGATGCCTCTGTCGAAGCGCTGAGTGCTTCGCCGGAGGGTTTTCGTCAGGCGGTTCCAGGTATGACCGTAAACCTGCCACGAGATATGGGGGCGCATCCGGAGTTCCGTCTCGAGTGGTGGTATCTCACCGCGAATCTGAAAACGGTGGATGGGGAACTATTCGGTGTGCAATGGACATTGTTTCGCACCGGTATTCGTCCCGGTCCCTACGGTGACAATCAACCGGGCTGGCAGCGCAACGAAGTCTGGTTCGCCCATGCAGCCCTGAGCCGCCCCGACGATCATCACTTCGCTGACCGCGCAGCCCGGGGAGGTACTGGCCAGGCCGGGGTAGACACACAACCTTTCAGAGCCTGGATTGATCACTGGCAGCTCGAAAGCCTGGAAGACAAAAACTGGGTGTTGAGCGTTGATGGCGAGGACTTCCGCTACCGTCTTCAACTGCAGCCATCGGCGTCCGTTGTATTGAATGGCGACCGCGGGTTCAGTGCCAAGTCTGCCGGGGGTGGTGGTTCGATGTATTTCAGTTTTCCGTTGCAGGTAACCGGTGGTGAAGTACAAATAGGTACAGAAAAATATAACGTCAGTGGGCAAGGGTGGTTCGATCGCGAGTGGAGCAGTCAGTACCTGAAATCAGATCAAGAGGGCTGGGACTGGATGGCACTGCACCTGGACGACGGCCAGCACCTGATGTTGTTTCGGGTGCGCGGAGCGGAGGACTATTTCTTCGGCACCTTGGTTGCCGCCGATGGCGCTGCGCAAACACTGGGTAGTAGTAAATTCAGCCTACGGCCAATTAAAAGCCGCGCCACGCGTTATGGCGAAGTGCCGGTCGTCTGGCAGTTACAGGTGCCTTCGGAAAAGATTGATCTCAAAATACAGTCCTGGCCCGGCGAATACTGGAATTCCGGTGCTTTGCGATACTGGGAGGGTCCGGTGACAGTCAGTGGCAGTCACACCGGGGAGGGTTACCTGGAAATGACGGGCTATGGAAAGTGAATGCGTGCGGCACAATTTCCAGGTCCCAGCAGGTGTTGGTATTAAATGAAATAGGGAGCTGGTGCCATCACGGGGGAGCCTTTGGGGGGCGCCCAGAATGATCACCTGTTAATCGAAGTTGATGAATCCAAGATGCCACGGGGGTGTGGTGTGGGTTCTGAGTAAATTATCCGGGGCTGATGTAGTCAGTGGACAGATAATTTCAGGACACGTCCTTGTGTCCAGTAGTCGTTCAAATGCTGTTAAAAACGCAAGCGAACACCGAGTGCACCGTCGACGCCAAAGCCTTCTTTGCGATCGTTATCACTGAAAGCAAAGTTTGGTACTGCCTGGATATAGGCTTGCAGGCTCGGTGCAATACCGAAGGACAGGCCGATTGGCAGGCGGACACCGGCTTTGTCGTTGTAATCGTCGTGATCGCCACCCACGAAGAAGCCGCCCGCGTCAATGTACGCGTGCATAGTGCGGCGGTCGTTGTAAAAGTTCTGCAGGCGCATATCTACCGCAATAGCATCGCTGTTGACGAAGATGGAAGTTCCCCGGAACTGTGCGGTCACGCCTGCGCCCAGGTCATAGGCGACGCCGAGCCCGAAGCCCGAGTTATTGTTGGCGAGAGAGGGGGCGCTAAACAGGGTTGCCAGAAGGGGCAGGGCAATACGGAGCAATTTCATCGGTACCTCGTCTATTACTCTTAGGTGGGTGTTTTTGGTTAAAAACTCGGCGGCGAGTATAGAGATACGCGCGTTTGCTGCTTTGCGTCAGATCACAATTGAAGCAAGGTCTGGGCTTTAACCGATCCCAGCAAGACGAGGGGCCTTAAAAGCGGGATAATGCCGCGCTTCTGTATTTGCCCACTCCAATTCCCCTAATTCCGGTAGTTTCCATGGAAATCAACGTCAACTTTCTCGATAACCTGCGCCTTGAGGCCAAGTTTGACGACTTCACAGTCATCACTGATCAGCCAATCCGCTACAAGGGTGACGGTTCGGCGCCGAGTCCATTTGACTATTTCCTGGCATCTTCTGCGCTTTGTGCAGCTTACTTCGTACGGGTGTATTGCCTGTCACGCAACATTTCCACGGACAATATCCGGCTGTCGCAGAACAATATCGTCGACCCGGAGGATCGCTATAACCAGATCTTCAAGATCCAAGTGGAGCTGCCGGAGGATATTTCAGATAAGGATCGGCAGGGGATTCTGCGCTCTATCGACCGCTGCACAGTCAAAAAGGTGATTCAGACGGGGCCGGATTTCCAGATCGAGACGGTGGAGAACCTGGCAGAAGATGCCCAGGCACTGCTGATGGTGGAGCCGGATGCGTCGCATCAGACGATGATCGAGGGCAAGGATCTGCCGCTGGAGCAGACCATTGCCAACATGACCCGGATTCTTGCGGATCTCGGGATGAAGATCGAGATTTCCTCGTGGCGGAATATCGTGCCGCATGTGTGGTCCCTGCACATTCGCGATGCGGCGTCACCCATGTGCTTTACCAACGGCAAGGGTGCTACAAAAGAGAGCGCTCTTTGCTCTGCATTGGGTGAATTCATTGAACGGCTGAACTGCAATTTTTTCTACAACGACCAGTTTTTCGGTGAGGAAATTGCCAATGCGCCGTTTGTGCATTACCCGAATGAGCGGTGGTTTGCACTGGAGGAGGACGACGGGCTGCCAGAGGGCATTCTGGATGACTACACCCTTGCCATTTACAACCCGGAAGGGGAGCTGGGTGGTTCCAATCTGGTCGACACCAACTCCGGTCGCGCCGATCGGGGTATCTGTTCTCTCCCGTTCGTGCGCAAATCGAATGGTGAGGAAGTCTATTTCCCGTCGAACCTGATCGAGAACTTGTTCCTCAGTAACGGTATGAGTGCCGGCAATACCCTGGCCGAAGCACAGGTCCAGTGCTTGTCAGAAATCTTTGAGCGCGCGGTGAAGCGGGAGATTCTCGAGCACGAAATCGCCTTGCCCGATGTGCCCCGGGCGGTACTGGAGCAATACCCGGCAATCCTCGAGGGCGTTGAAGAACTGGAAAAGCAGGGCTTCCCGATTCTGGTCAAGGACGCCTCTCTCGGTGGCCAGTTCCCGGTGATGTGTGTAACCCTGATGAATCCCCGCACCGGTGGTGTCTTTGCCTCTTTTGGTGCGCACCCGAGCTTGCATGTGGCGCTGGAACGTAGCCTGACGGAACTGATGCAGGGGCGCAGTTTCGAGGGCCTGAACGATGTGCCGCCTCCCACCTTCAACAGCCTCGCGGTCACCGAGCCACACAATTTCGTGGAGCACTTTATTGACTCCACTGGCGTGGTGTCCTGGCGCTTCTTCAGTGCCAGCTCCGATTACGAATTTGTCGAATGGGATTTCTCCGGCAATCACGCGGATACCAACGAAACCGAAGCGGATCGGCTGTTCCGGATTCTCGAAGAGATGGGCAAGGAAGTGTATATGGCCACCTACGAGGATCTGGGTGCGCCGGCGTGCCGGATTCTTGTGCCCGGCTATTCCGAGGTGTATCCGGTGGAAGATTTAATCTGGGACAACACCAACAAGGCACTGGATTACCGCGAGGACATTCTCAACCTGCACACACTGGGCGAAGCGCAGCTCGAAGACCTGGTAGAGCGGCTGGAAGAGAGTCAGATCGACAACTACGAAACCATCATCACCCTGATCGGTATTGAGTTCGATGAAAATACCGTTTGGGGACAGCTGACCGTACTGGAGCTGAAACTGCTGATTTACCTGGCCCTGCAGCGGCAGGAGGAGGCGCTGGAGCTGGTGGAGAGTTTCCTGCAGTACAACGACAACACCGTAGCGCGGGGCCTGTTTTATCAGGCAGTGCGCGCGGTATTGGAAATTGCGCTGGACGACGAGCTTGAACTGGCGGATTACATTGACAATCTGCAGCGCATGTTCGGACGTGAAACCATGGATGCGGTGGTTGGCTCGGTGGATGGCAGTCTGCGCTTTTATGGCCTTACCCCGACCAATATGCAATTGGAAGGATTGGAAAAACACCTGCGTTTGATCGAGAGCTATAAAAAGCTGCATGCCGCCCGCGCATCTCGTTAAGTGATCCAAACGCAAAGAGGCCGCCTGGCAATGCGAGAATTCTCGTCTTGCCAGGCGGCCTCTTTACATTACTGGTACCAGCGCGGTTTAGAACTTGAATTCGGTACCGATACCTACGTAGCTGCGTTCAAAATCGCCTGCGGCCGTTTCGTTGGTATAAAAGCTGAAAACCTTGGCGGCCTTGGATAATTTGTAGTCCAAGCCCAGGCTGAAGGTCTCACCGTCGGTTTTGATGATGTCGGATTGACCGTACTGGGCCTTGGCAGTCCACTGGTTGATTTTGTAGGCGACGGAGGTTACCCAGCCGTCCTTTTTGATGTTTTCATCATCTTCCTGCTCTTCGTAGAGCCCGCCCACTTGCCAGTTACCCAGATTGTATTGGGCTGTGTAACGGGATACTTGCCAATCGTTGGCCTCAACGCCGTTGTCTATGGCATAGGCCAGGTAAACACCATTGTTTTCGTAAGACAGCGCAATGGAGGTACCGTTGTCGCGAGTATCGATCACATTGCCTTCGTCATCGAAAATATCCGCTTTGCTGTTGCTGATGTAATCGGCCGCAAGGCGGAAACCAGCGTAAGTCGGCGTGGTGTACTGCAGGCTATTGGAAACCCGGTTGTCGCTTTTGGTGATCAGGCTTTTGATATCGCCTTCGTAGTCATTGAAAAGGTCAACGCGCTTTTGTGACAGTTTCATCGGCGTGTCGAATTTGCCACCGATGATCTGGCCAAAGCCACCCTGCAGGCCAGCGTAGATATCCCGCTGCTTGAAGGTTTCGTCGGATTCTCCGGCGATGTCGACTTCGTACTCCATTTTGTAAATGCCCTGGATTCCGGCATCGAAGTCCAGCTCACCTTTCACGCCCAGGCGCGAAGCGTTACTTTTGACATCGGTGATTGCGCCGTCACCTTCATCATTGGACTGGAATGATGCATTGGCTTTACCGTAATAGGTAAATACCTCTGCGCTTGCCAGGGAGGGGAGGGCTGCAGCCAGTGCCAGTGTCAACGCCGTCTTTTTCATATGCTTCTCGTAAAAGTGTTAAGAAGTAAGCTTGAGTTCAGATGCGGCGCAGTTTGCACACCAAATGTTACAAAAAGGTTAAATGTGTAAGCTTCTTGAAAGTTTTTTGACGGAATTGGGGCAGGGATTTGAAGGAATTGTGACTGTGCAGTGCTGCAAAGTCAGGTTATGACTGATTGGCAGCGCCGGTGGGAGGGTTCATCGCTCGTTGGCTGGCCTTACTGCTTGTGTCTCATCAGCCTGGTCAGTTAAATCAGACGTGCTTGATGCATCGCGACTTGGTGGGGTAGCCAAGGGCGTGCTGGTGTTTTTTAGGCCTAGGGAAGGGCGGATTGGGTATGCATGGAGGGCTTAGGATGGTGCCCGACCGGGGAAGTCTGTGCCGGAAACAGGCCCGACCGGGCCTCGGGCTATGGGCATTGGCCGCGGGGGTGGGGCAGGTAGCTCTCTGGCCAGGACTTCCTTTTGAGGCGGGCATTACCGGAATGGCCGGCGTATGCGTGCTGGTCGTGGGGACCCTTGTTGTCCTCGGCGTGGTACCCGCGCCTGGGCGTATGCGAGGGGCGCTCTGCACGTTTGTCCTGCCGTTTCTGCTGGGTACTTGCTGGGGCCTTTCCGCGAATCATCAGTCGCTTTCGCAAAGGCTGCCACTTCCGCTGCATGGAGCCGATTTCAAGGTTCGTGTAGAGCTCCGCTCCCTCCCGCAAAAATCCCCCGCAACTTTCTCATTTGGTCCGAAACCCAGGTCCGTTACCGGCTACCTGGATGCTCGATTTCGCGCGCGTGTGCTTGAGGCGTCAGAGCCGGGGCTGGTAGGGCAGGACCTGCTCCTGAGCTGGTATCGGGCCGACAGCGCCGCCCTCAGGGACTTGTCTGCAGGTAGTCAATGGCAAATGACGGTGCGCCTGAAGCGGCCCCGCGGCAGCGCCAATCCTCATACATTTGATTATGAAGCCTGGCTGTTGCAGCAGGGAATTTATGCCACGGGTTATGTGCGCGACCAGGATGGGGCGCCGCAATTTTTAACTCCGGGTACCGGGCTGAATGCAGTGCGCGAAGCGTTGCGCGCGCAAATCCAAGAGCGCGGGCTCGACCACCAGGCATTGGTAGGGGCCTTGCTGTTGGGGGACAAGACTGGCCTAGATACCGAGAATCAGGCGCTGCTGCAGCGCACCGGTACCGCGCATCTGTTGGCCATTTCCGGTCTGCATGTGGGAATGGTCGCTGGCTGCTTTTTCATGCTAGGTGGACTGATTGGTCGTCTGCTGGGTTTGACGGGATGGCGCTATGCGCAGAACCCGTTGCTGTTGGCGGGGGTGGCTGCGCTGGTCGCTGCTGCAGGATATACGCTGGTCAGCGGTGCCCCATTGTCGGCACAGCGCGCTTTGATCATGACGGCGGTGGGCATATTGGCACTGCTGAGTCGCCGCAGGATCAGCGCGGATCTGGCCTATGCGCTGGCGCTCGCCGCGGTATTGTTGCTGCAGCCCCTGGCGGTATTGAACGCCGGGTTCTGGCTCTCGTTTGTGGCGGTGGGGGTTCTGATACTGCGCTTTCAGGGGCGCAGCGGTTCGTCGCATTCAGGCGCACTTAACCGGCTGCTGGATTGGGGGCGGGGGGCCATGCAGAGCCAGTGGGCCATTTTGGTTGGCCTGTTGTTACCCTCAGTCCTGATCTTTTCTGGAGTCAGCGTCAGCGGGCTGGTGCTGAACCTGATTGCGATTCCCTGGCTGGGCCTGCTGATTCTCCCTGCCGTCTTGCTTGGGGCTGCGGTACCTCTGGCACCTTTGAAGACGGCGCTGTGGCAGTTTTCCGACTGGCAGCTGGGATGCCTGATGGACTTTTTGCAGTGGGCCGATCGTGTATTACCCGGTTGGCAATCTCTGCCTGTACCGGGTGTGGCCCTGGCGGGGATGCTCGCAGTCAGTTGCTTCTGCCTGCTGCTGCCACGAGGGGTGCCCGGGCGACACTTGGGTTGGTGTTTGCTGCCGGTGGTGGCCGTCGGCCTGTTGCCCTGGCAGCGGCCGGTTGCGCCGTATTTCCAGCTCACGGTACTGGATGTGGGACAGGGGCTCGCGGTCGCCGCGGAGACCGAGCGCCATACGCTGGTATTCGATAGCGGGGCGGATTCCGCAGGTGGCTGGAGTGGCGGTAGCAGTGTTGTGGCGCCCTACCTGATTGGGCAGGGGCGACAGAGCCTGGATGCACTGGTGGTCAGCCACGGCGACCGGGATCACGCGGGCGGGGTTGCTGGCTTGTTGCAGCGGCTGCCGGCGCGGCGCCTTATTGGCCCAGGACGGCTGCCGCATCGATTGGCGGCGATTGATCACGCAACGGGTTTGCCAGGAGCCTCCCCTTGCATTGCCGGGAACCGCGAAACCTTCGGCGAACTATCGCTGACCTGGCTCTGGCCGCGCTCGGGGGCAATGAGCGGCGAAGAAAACGATCACAGTTGCGTGGGCCTGCTTGCCTGGCGCGGCGCGCGGATCCTGTTGACCGGGGACATTTCCAGCCGGGTAGAGTCTCAGCTGCAGGCGCTGTACCCGGATTTTGCGCCGGTAGATGTGCTGGTAGCACCGCACCACGGTTCACGGACTTCCTCTTCAGCGGGCTTTATCCAGTGGGCCCGCCCCGACAAAGTCATTTTCAGTGCTGGCTTTCGACACCATTTTGGCCATCCGCACCCGGAGGTGGTGGAGCGCTATGCGTCGAGAAAGGTACAGCAATTCAATACCGCAGAAACGGGTGGAATAACGTTCTCCTGGTCTTCGGTTGCGCGAGCACCGGACACTCAGTGCGCACGGCGTGCGCCAAAATTCTGGCTCGGCGCTGACCATGGCGGTGGCTTGGCGCTTTGCGAGTGACGGATGTGTGCGCCTGTTTGTGCGCCTGTGCGCCTTGTGGTTGCGACGTCTGAATCCTGTTTGCCGTCCGTTACTTCCCATCTGTGAAAATTGTCTTCCAATCGACGGATCTGTGAGAGCTGGGTCAAGGTTTGGCCTCTGCCGCGGTGGTACCGTTGCGCCAACATTCAGCAAACAGAAGTACCGGTTATTTGCATGAAATTTAATCAGTTGACTACGGCTTCCGTAATGGTCGTGAGTCTCGTTACTTGCGGGGGCGCGTCCGCATCGGAGTGGAAGTATTCCCTCGGGACAGACATCAGTAGCGGAAGCTATGGTGATTCCGTTGACACCGATATCGTTTCCACACCTTTCACCGCCAGTTATTCACCGAATGCCAGTTGGACATTCAAGGCGTCCTTGCCCTGGACACAAATGGAGGGCCCGGGTGGCGTAATCCCCGGCGGGGATGGCGGAATAGTTGTCGGTCCTGGAAATGGCAACGGTAACGGCAATGGCAACGGAAATGGGGGAGGGCAGACGAGCGAAGAAACCCTGTTGATCAAGGAGTCTGGTATCGGCGACTTGTGGTTGACCGGTACCTACAGCTTGGAGCCGATTGCCCAGCAGTATTTTGTCGACCTGTCTGCCAAATACAAATTGCCACTGGCGGATGAGAATAAAGGCTTGGGAACCGGTGAAGCGGATTACACGCTGCAGGCGGAAGTCTTCACGGTTATTGGCGACCTGACGCCCTCTTTTACATTGGCAAAAAAATACAAGGGTGACCTTCCGGAAACCGAGTTGCGGGATGTCTGGTACACCTCGGTGGGAACGGGCTATCGCCTTAGCGAAATTTCAAGTATCGGCGCCTCGCTGGATTATCAGCAGGCGGTGACGTCGGCCAGTGATCCACAAACGGAAATCTTTGGTTATTTGAGCCACAAGCTCAGCGATCAATGGACGGGCATGGTGTACGGGTACATCGGCCTCACGGATAGCAGTCCCGATCAGGGAGTCGGTTTCCAGATCAGTTACCGCCCGCGCGACTAGCGTGCTGGCGAGTGCAAATATTAGCCAAGCAGGAGAAATACCATGAATATTCCTTTTAAAACGACCGCGCTGGCTGCGGTGCTTGCAGGCATTGCCTGTGCTTCTCACGTGTGGGCAAACGAAGATATGCCGGAAACGGACACCACTGAGGTTGAGGTGGTTGAAGTTGCCAATACCGTATCAGGCGATCGTATCGCGGGTATGTTCAGTGATTTCTTTGGTAGTGACGAAGCATCGCAAGGTGTTGTGGCCGGTCTGCGTGACGGCAGCATTCACTATGTCGAGCCCGTTGTAGAGGGCGAGGGGGACGTAGTGGTTGACGTCGAAGTTTCCGAAGACGGTGTGGAAGTAGAAGTAACTGAAGACGGTGTAGAAATTGAAGAAGGGGCCACCGCGGGCGCCGGTATGGGCTACGGCAATGTGCTGATCACCATGGCACTGGCTGAGCAACTGGCAGGTATGTCCCAGGCACAAGCGCTGGAAGGCGAGCTTGGCATGACTGCTGATGAGTCCCTGAACGAAATCTTGCGTATGCGCCAGGTTGACGGTATGGGTTGGGGCAATATTGCCAAGGAGCTGGGCGTAAACCTTGGCGAGATCATGAGCGGTATACACTCTAACCGTCCCGATATGACGGAAAAACTGGCTAGCCGGGACTTACAAAAGTCCATGCGTGCCGAGAAGCATGCAGACCGTGATTTGGCTCGTGCGGAACGTACTGCAAACACGGAGCGTGCTGCAAAGGTCGAGCGCGTTGCTAAGGTTGATCGTCCTGAGAAGCCGGTACGCCCGGAAAAAGCTGAGCGACCAGAAAAACCACAGCGCCCCGAACGCCCGGGAAAGTAATGCGCTGGTAAGCTCGCGTAGTATTAAAAATAGCCGCACTTGTGCGGCTATTTTTTTTATCTGCTCGCTGATCTGCTACAGAAGTGCCCCATATCAACGGCCCGGGCCCGCTTTTGACAGCGTGGCTGGAATTGCAATCCGGTTCACAAGGATGAAAAACATGCCCATCGGCCACTTAGCTCACCGGGATGAGCTGTGGTAGAGTCTCCCGCTACTACCTAACCCGTTACCCTTGGGGTTGGTCACATTTTGTACCGTTGTTTTGGGCCTAAAAAAAGTGTTAGAAATAATAAAGTCCGGCGGCTGGCTAATGCTGCCAATCCTGCTCTGTTCCGTTGCTGTTATCGCTATTTTCATCGAGCGCCTGTGGACGCTTAACGAGCGCAAGATTGCCCCCCGCGCCCTGCTGGGTGAAGTCTGGAGCGGTTTAAAAAACAACCAGTTGACCACTGAGAAAATCAAGGAATTGCGGGATTCCAGCCAGCTGGGGCGCATTTTTGCCGCCGGTCTGTCGAACTCCCGTCATGGCCGTGAGGTCATGAAAGACAGTATCGAGGAAGCTGCCAGCCAGGTAGTACACGAGCTGGAGCGTTTCCTGAATGTGCTGGGTACTATCGCCGCAGTTGCTCCCCTGATCGGGTTGCTGGGTACCGTGGTAGGCATGATCCAGGTATTTACCGCGATTATGCTTGAGGGCACCGGCAACGCCGGTGTACTTGCTGGAGGTATCTCCCAGGCACTGATTACTACCGCAGCGGGCCTGAGTGTGGCCATCCCTGCCTTGATGGCGCACCGTTACTTCCAGCGCCGTGTCGATTCCATTGTGGTCACCATGGAGCAGGAGGCCGTCAAACTGGTCGACGCCCTGCACAGCGATCGCCGCATTGAAGCTGCAGCCTGAGCGCTCAACGCCAATTACGCTATATAGGCAGGAGCGCTAGATGCAATTTCGTCGCCAGAATACCGAGCAGGAAGGGGTCAACCTCACACCGTTGATCGATGTCGTATTCCTGTTGCTGATTTTTTTTATGGTGTCTACCACCTTTACCAAGGAGAGCCATCTCCAGCTGAACCTGCCGGAAGCGGCGGGGCCGCAGGTTGAGAGTCCTCCTTTAACCATTGAAATTCTGATTAACGCAGATGGCTCATACTCCGTCGATGGGCGGGCGCTGATCAACAAGAAGTTGGCCACGCTGAAATCTGCCCTGTCGGAAGTGTCTGCTGGCGAGTACAATCGCCCGCTGATCATTACTGCCGATGCCACCGCACAACACCAGGCGGTGGTTCGTGCGATGGACGCGGCCGGCCAACTGGGATTTGTGCATCTCAGTATTACCACCCGGCAGCCGGACGAACAGTAATCTATAAAGTGTTGAACCGTCGGGGATCGTAAACCGCGCTCCCCGGCGCCCTCCGCAGCGAGTACTTCACCTGCGGTTGTGGCCATTTACGGAGAACACGCTGCCAAGATATTTATGCAAAAATCCCCCCTGCCTGCGCAGAAGCCCCAACACGGCGCGCAAACTTACCGCCGTCTGCTTTCTTACGCTGTTCCCCAGTGGCCGTTGTTTGTTGTCGCGGTTTTCGGCTTTTTCCTCTTTTCCTTCATGGAAGTCGCGCTGATTGCGGTGACTGAGCTGTTGCTCGATGCCGTCGGCTCTGGCATCAATTCTGGGCGGGGGTTTCTCGCGCAATTTGTCGCCAAATATTTCCCGGGCGGCGTTATGCCCCAGGAAACCGCCCGCTGGCTGGTGCCGGTACTGATGCTGGTCATCGTTGGATTGCGGGCCGTGGGTAATTTTATCGGGAGCTACGGTCTGGCGTATGTCGCGCGCGCGGTGATTCATCAGTTGCGCACCGAACTATTTGCGCATATCGGCCAGTTGCCGAGCAGCTATTTTGACCGCTACACCGGTGCCTACCTGATTTCCAAGGTGGCCTACAACGTAGAGCAGGTTACCAATTCCATCACCAAAGCGCTCAAGACGGTGTTCCGCTCGTCATTTACAGCGATTGGATTGTTGACCTATCTGCTGCTGGTGAACTGGAAGCTTACGCTCACGTTTTTCCTGTTCGTGCCGATTATTGCCGTCATTGTCAGTGTGGTGGGTAAGCGTTTCCGCAAGCTGAGTCATCGTATTCAAAACACCATGGGAGATGTTACCCATGTCACCCAGGAAGCGATCAACGGTTATGAGGTCGTGCGCATGTACGGCGGCCAGACCTACGAGAATGCGCGCTTCCAGGCTGCCAGTAACGCCAACCGCCAGCAGTTCATGAAGCTGGTGGTTGCCGACAACGCGAGTGTTTCGGTAATCCAGATAATGGTCGGATTGGCCACGGCGGTGCTGGTGTGGTTTGCCCTGGCGCCGGGCATGGTCGAATCAATGACCGCCGGTGTGTTTGCGTCTTATATCGGCGCTGCTGCCTCGCTGGCAAAGCCTATTCGGAATCTGTCCGAGGTTTATGCGGAAATCCAGAAAGGCATTGCTGCGGCGGAGAGTATTTTCGAAGTGTTCGATGCTCCCAAGGAGCCGGTCGGAGGCAATCTGGCACTGCCGAAACCGGTGACTGGCGCCGTGCGCTTTGACCACCTCGGGTTCCGCTACAGCGATGACGGCCCGGCGGTGTTGAGTGATATCGACTTTTCTGTACCGGCCGGGCAGACAGTGGCACTGGTCGGCGCATCTGGCTCCGGCAAGAGTACCCTGGTAAGCCTGCTTTCCCGCTTCTACGACCCGACCTCCGGGCGAATTCTGCTGGATGAGGTGGATATTACCCAGGTACCGGTGACCGCACTGCGTGAGCAGATCAGCCTGGTTTCGCAAAATATCGTACTGTTTAACGATACGGTGTACCGCAATATCGCCTATGGCGAGCTGGAAAACCGCTCGGAAGAGGAAGTGCAGCGGGCAGTAGATCTGGCCCATGCGCGCGGTTTTATCGAAGAGTTGCCCGACGGCCTGCAAACGGTGCTGGGTGACAATGCCCAGATCCTGTCCGGCGGCCAACGCCAGCGTCTGGCGATTGCCCGCGCACTGCTGAAGGATTCTCCGCTGCTCATTCTGGATGAGGCGACATCGGCCCTGGATAATGAGTCCGAGCGCAATATTCAGGCGGCGCTGACAGAGGTGATGAAAAATCGCACGACCTTTGTCATCGCCCATCGCCTCAGTACCATTGAAAACGCAGACTGTATTCTGGTGATGGACCAGGGGCGTATCGTGGAAAGTGGAACCCACAGTGAGCTGCTGGCTCTTGGTGGTCGATACGCTCTGCTGTTACAGCAGCAGTCAGGCGGCGCAATCGGTTAAGGGTAGTGTCTTGGGAAGCGGTGACGTTCGACACTGCTCCGCACAAAGATGACATCAGGGATTTGGACAGGGGGCGCACAGCGCAATGTCTCTTGAAGACTGGTTGAACAAACGCTGGTATCCGGCGACGGACGGCGGCGACAGTGACGGCATGCAACTGCCGTTGCTGGCGCCATTGGAGTTGGTGTTTCGTCATGGCAGTCGGTGGCGCAAGCAACGCAAGCAGGCGAAACCACTGCCGGTTCCGGTCATCGTGGTGGGGAATATCACCGTTGGTGGCGCGGGCAAGACGCCGATCGTGGCGGAGCTCGGCCGCTGGCTACAGGAGCGTGGGCGTAAACCGGGCATTATCAGCCGGGGCTACGGCGGCCGCGCCAAGCATTATCCCTATAACGTCACCGCACAATCTCACCCCCTGGAATCCGGTGATGAGCCGTTGATGCTGCACTTGATGACCGGTTTGCCGGTGATGGTGTCACCCAGGCGGGCGGAAGCGGCTGAGGCGTTAATTGCCGAACACGGCTGCGACGTCATTCTTTCGGACGATGGACTGCAGCACTACGAACTTTGGCGCAGCCTGGAGATCTGTGTAGTGGATGGGAAGCGGGGGCTCGGCAATGAGCACCTGCTGCCGCGCGGGCCACTGCGTGAATCCGTTGACCGCCTTGCCCATGTGGATATGGTGGTTGCTAATGGCAAGCCCAGTGAGCTGGTGCTGTCACAGTGCGGAGAACAGATCGACTTTGCGATGGAGCTGGCACCATCCCGCTGGCACCAGTTCAATCTGGATCAAACGTCCACACTCAAGTTGGAGTCCGGGCCGGAGGTGGGGCCCTGCCATGGGGTGGCAGCCATCGGTAACCCCCAGCGCTTTTTTAATGCACTGCGTGCGCTTGGTTATACGGTTATGGAAATGGCGTTCCCCGATCATCACCAGTACAGCCAGCAGGAGCTGCAGCTGGACGGTGTTACTCCGGTGATCATGACCATGAAAGATGCGGTCAAATGCCGCGATTTCTGGCAATCGCACTGGTGGGCCATCGAGGTTCAGGCACAGTTTCCGGATCTGTTCTATCAACGCATACACCAGCACCTTGAAAACTTTTCCTCGAATGCAGCTGATTCGAGTAAGGCCCAGTAGAACTCATGAATTCAACAGAAAAAGAGCCGGTGGCGCCGGCTTTTGATGTCATCATTCCTGCCCGCTACGCCTCCAGTCGCCTGCCGGGAAAACCTCTGGCGGAAATCGCCGGTAAACCCATGGTGCAGCGCGTGTATGAGCGTGCCAGTGAAAGCAGTGCCGAGCGGGTAGTGGTTGCAACCGACGATATGCGGGTGGCGGAAGCGGTGCGGGCTTTTGGTGGTGAGGTCTGCATGACCAGCCCGGAGCACGCTTCGGGAACCGATCGTTTGCAGGAAGTGGCGCGCAACCTGGCGGTAGCGGATGACCGGATTCTGGTCAATGTTCAGGGGGATGAGCCGCTGATTCCACCGGCGGTGATCGATCAGGTCGCGCGTAATCTGGCGGAAAATACTTCAGCCGGCGTTGCCACTTTGGCGGAGCCTATTACTTCCACCGAAGATTTCCTCAATCCCAATATCGTGAAAGTCGTGGCTGAAGCCTCCGGGCTGGCGCGTTACTTTTCCCGAGCGCCGATTCCCTGGCCGCGCGATGCATTTGCCCGGGAGCCGGGGCCACTGCCTGAGGGACTGAACCCGCGCCGCCACATTGGCATCTATGCTTACCGGGCAGGGTTGTTGAACCTGTTTGTCAGCTGGCCGATGGCGCCAATCGAGCAGTTTGAGGCCCTGGAGCAGCTTCGCTTCCTGTACAACGGCCACGCGATTCACCTGGCGGATGCCTGCGAGGAGGTGCCCGGTGGCGTCGACACCGAGCAGGATCTCAACCGGATGCGCGCGTTATTTGCCCAATAGAGTTAGCAGACCGAGGCCGTCGAACCGCCGGCCGTCGCGCTCGCCTAGCAGGAACTCTCACCTAGCTGGAACTATCGGTACCGGAAGAAAACGCCAATACATGATTCAGTCTGACGTCGATTTACAGCCCTTCAACACCATGACCATAGCCGCGCGGGCCAAGTACTTTTGCGCGGCGACCTCACATGACGAAATGCGTGAAGCACTGGCGTTTGCCCGCAAGCAGCAACTTCCGATCTTGCCATTAGGGGGCGGTAGTAACATCGTACTGACCGGCGATTTTCCGGGGCTGGCGTTGCACATTGGCCTGTTGGGGCATGAATTTGAGCCGTTGGACGATGGTGTGCGCCTGCGCGCTTCCGCCGGTGAGAACTGGCACCAGCTGGTGATGCACAGTGTGGCGCTTGGCTACGGCGGCCTGGAAAACCTGGCGTTGATTCCGGGCAATATCGGTGCCGCGCCCATTCAGAATATCGGTGCATACGGTGTCGAACTAAAAGACACGTTTGAGCAATTGACGGCCATGGAGATTGCGACCGGAAACCTGGTCACATTCACCGCAGAGGCCTGCCAGTTTGGTTACCGCGACAGCCTGTTCAAGGGTGATGCGAAAGACCGGTTCCTGATTTGTGAGGTGGTGCTGAAATTGCCGGCCCGGTGGCAGCCGCAGGTATCTTATCCAGCGCTTCAGCAATACTTTGCCGAGCATCAGCAAGGGGAGCAAGACCTGACGCCAGAGCAGGTTGCCGGTGCGGTTATCGCGATTCGCAACAGTAAGCTGCCGAACCCGGTCGAGATTCCCAACGCCGGGAGCTTTTTCAAAAACCCGGTAGTGGGCGCGTCCCAATACGCCGAATTGAAGCAAAAGCACCCGGACCTTGTCGCCTTCGCCGCGGGTAATGACTGGAAGCTTGCCGCCGGTTGGCTGATCGACCAGGCCGGGTGGCGTGGGTTTGCGAGAGATGGGGTAGGGGTGCACGACCGGCAAGCGCTGGTGCTCGTAAATCCCGGGCATCGTTGTGGCAGTCAGGTCGTCGACCTTGCGCAGGATATCGCCCGGGACATCCAGCAAAAATTTGGCGTGGTGCTTGAGCCTGAGCCGCGTTTCTATCCTTGAGCCACGTTTTTTATCCTTTAGCCGCGTTGCTGTCATTGAGTCGAGTTGCCAGCCCTGAGCACATTGCTAGCCTGTGCGCATGTTGTTCCACCAGGGCTGCCCGGGTAATGCTGAGGGCATTTCACTTCCCGCGAAATTGGTTAATCCCTGTTACCGATCTGTAAGGATCGGTAGGAACAAAGTTGCTTGTTCTTCGGGCAAGAGGAAATGATGCTCACGTAGTGATTGCCCGAATTGCGCGTTTGCCGCTGCCCCAAATTACCCGACAGGTAAGTCGTCTCTCCGGGGCTGGCAGGTCTCCCCAAAAGGAATATCCGGACATCAGTGCTTTTCCGTTATATTGATCCGTAAATTGCAAAAATCCTCCCGTTTTCTACCTCCCCTAGTTGGTACAGTCTTGCTTTGCATCCAGACATTTGTCTGGTATGTTCTCTAAGGGCTCTGTGGATGGATCTTTGCGGGTATTTCCCGCTGGGCGATAACAAAAAAACACAGTTTTTTGCAAGGTCGATTTACTAGGAAAAGTTTGCAAAAGACTGTCTCAAAATCCGTGGTTGGGGCTAATTTGATAAAAGTCTTAGTGGTAGACGATCACGACTTGGTGCGCATGGGAATTTCGCGCATGCTGGGTGACGTCGACGATATCCAGGTGGTAGGCGAAGCCAAGAGCGGCGAAGATGCCATCGCATTCGTACGGGAGACGGCAGTCGATGTCGTGCTGATGGACGTTCGAATGCCTGGTATGGGAGGGCTGGAGGCTACCCGCAAGCTGATTCCGCGCTTCCCGCACGCCAAAGTCATCGCTGTCAGTGCGCTGGATGACGACCTTTTCCCTACTCGGCTGATTCAGGCCGGTGCACTCGGCTACGTGACCAAAGGTGCGGACCTTGAAGAAATGGTGCGCGCCATTCGCTCTGTGGTCGCCGGTGAAACCTATATCAGCAGCTCCATGGCCACCAAGCTGGCATTGCGCAGTGTAAGTGGTGGTGCGTCTCCCTTTGAAGACCTTTCCGAGCGTGAGCTGCAAACAGCGGTCATGATCGTCAACGGCAATAAGGTGGCGGAAATTGCCGAAACGCTTTCGGTCAGTCCGAAAACGGTCAATACCTACCGCTACCGGATTTTCGAAAAGCTGGGTCTGCATTCCGATGTGGAATTGACCTTGCTGGCGGTCAAGCACAATGTACTGGACCCGGAAGAAGCAGTGTAAAATCTTCCCTGGTACCAGTAATTCCAAAAACAGGGGCTCCGGCCCCTGTTTTTTTATCTGGCGGTTTTCTCCCTGAAATAGTATTCGTAATAGCGCCTGATGTTCGATAGTAAACGCTTTCTCTCCACCGTCACTCGTAAACCCGGCGTCTATCAGATGTTTGATGGGCAGGGGAAGGTGTTGTATGTGGGGAAGGCAAAAAATCTCCGCAATCGTTTGTCGAGCTATTTTCGGGCCAGCGGTCTCACTGTAAAAACCATGGCGCTGGTGGAGAAAATTGCCGATATCGAAGTGACGGTGACCCGCAGTGAAACCGAAGCGCTGGTGCTGGAACAGAGCCTGATCAAGTCCCAGCGTCCGACCTACAACGTTATGCTGAAAGACGATAAGGGTTACCCCTATATTTTTCTTTCCAGCAAAGACACCTTCCCCAGAATTGCGTTACACCGCGGTGCCAAGCGCAAGCAGGGCGACTACTTCGGTCCATTTCCCAATGCCTCTTCAGTGCGTGACAGCCTGAACTTTCTGCAGAAAACGTTTCGTATTCGCTCCTGTGAAGACAGTGTCTTCGCCAATCGCTCACGCCCCTGTCTGCAGTACCAGATTGAGCGCTGTACTGCGCCGTGCGTGGACTTTATCAGCCCGGAAGATTACCAGGCGGATGTCAGGCACGCGCAGATGTTTCTCGCGGGCAAAAGCGACAGCATCATTCGCGAGCTTGCCAGCGAAATGGAGCGTGCATCGGTGGCGCTGGAATTTGAGAAGGCCGCGCGTTTGCGCGATCAGATTGTTGCCCTGCGTCGGTTACAGTCGGATCAGGTAGCGGAAAGCGGCGGTGGCGATGTGGATGTGCTGGGTGTGGCGACCGAAGGCGGGCTGTGCTGTGTCCATGTATTGTTTATTCGCCAGGGGCGTATTCTCGGAAGTCGCAGTTATTATCCCAGTGAGAAATTGGGGCTGGGGGCGGATGAGTTGCTGGCGGCCTTTATTCCGCAGTTTTATCTCGGGGCCAAGCGCGAAATTCCGCGACAGATTCTCGTTTCCGAGCAACTGGAGGACTTGCAGCTACTGCAGTCTGCACTGTCCGAGCAGGCTGGAAAGGACGTGCAGCTGGCCAGCAAGTTGCGCGGCAATCGGGCTACCTGGGTGGAAATGGCACAACAGGCCGCCGCCCAGAACCTGCAGAGCCGCACGGCATCCCAGCAGAAGCTGCACAATCGATTTGAAAACCTTCAGGAAGTACTGCGTCTCGGGGAGTTGCCGGAGCGCCTTGAGTGCTTCGACATCAGTCACTCCAGTGGTGAGGCGACGGTGGCATCTTGTGTGGTGTTCGATACCGGTGGGCCGGTCAAGTCCGATTACCGGCGCTTCAATATCGAGGGGATTACCGCGGGTGATGACTATGCCGCTATGGGGCAAGCACTGAAGCGGCGCTATACCCGTCTTTCCAGTGGGGAAGGGCGCTTCCCCAATATCCTGCTGATCGATGGTGGCAAGGGGCAGGTACACCAGGCGGTGGACACCCTGAACGAGCTGGGTGTTACGGGGGTCCAAATTGTCGGCGTTGCCAAGGGTACTACCCGAAAAGCGGGCTTTGAGACCCTGCATGTGGTTGCCGATAATCGCGAGTTGGTTTTGGAGTCCGATTCACCGGCACTCCACCTGATCCAGCAGGTGCGCGATGAAGCGCATCGGTTTGCCATTACCGGTCATCGTCAGCGACGGGACAAGAAGCGACGGGAATCGCCTCTGGAGGGGATTCCCGGGGTGGGGCCGGCCAGGCGGCGGGCGTTGCTGCATCACTTTGGTGGACTGCAGGAAATCAAGCGCGCTTCCGTGAATGAGTTGGCCAGCGTGGAAGGTGTGAGCCGCAAGCTCGCGCAGGATATATACTCGAACCTGCACAATGAATGATTGGCGTTTATTTTTGGGTGCCAGATTGCTAAGTTACGCACTGCCGACGAAGTGTGTTCAGCGAATGTAAAAGGATCAGCATGACTCTCGCCAACCAATTAACCCTACTGCGCGTGGCGCTGATACCTGTGTTCGTGCTGGTCTTCTACCTTCCTTACAAGTGGAGTTACGTTGCTTCCGCGCTGATTTTCTCCATTGCCGCCGCCACCGACTGGCTGGATGGTTACATTGCCCGCAAGCTCAATCAGAGCACGCCTTTCGGCGCCTTCCTGGATCCTGTAGCCGATAAGTTGATGGTGGCAACGGCCCTGGTGTTGCTGGTTGACCTGCACGACCATCGCTATTTCACCATTGCGGCCGCAGTCATTATCGGGCGGGAAATTGCTGTTTCGGCGTTGCGAGAATGGATGGCGGAGCTTGGTCTGCGCAGTAGCGTTGCCGTCAGCTATATCGGGAAGATCAAAACCACCGCGCAGATGGCGGCAATCATCGTGCTTCTGGCCTTTGATGTCCGGGAGTTCCCGGTCATGGAGACCATTGGTTATATCCTGCTCTATATCGCCGCAGCGCTGACGCTCTGGACCATGGTGGTGTACCTGCGTGCTGCATGGCCCGCGCTGACGGCCGACGCAAAAGTGGAAGAGTAGTCCTCGTCGATAAATAGCCCGCCTTGCTTACGCGCTGAATTCTCGCGCCGCCTTCGAGTCCCGATTGTCTTCGGGACTCATTTCACAAACTCCTCACAAATACGCAACATTTCATGCGCGGTGATTTTCGCGCCACACACTGTGCTGTACGATCGTTCCATTCGGAAAATAATTTCGCCAATGGAGTGACCCGTGTACGGGCGTGCAGTAACCAGACCCAGATTCCCTGTTATTTTTCTAACCTTGTTCACCGTGTTTACAGGCAGTAACGGCCTCGCACAGGACTATGATCGCAACGAGTGGCTGCCGCGCTGGTCGGATTTTGATCGAGACTGCCAGGATACCCGTCACGAACTGCTGATTCGCTATTCGCTTGCCCCGGTGGTCTTTACCAGTCGTGAAGATTGCAAGGTGGCGTTTGGCCTGTGGCTGGATCCTTACACTGGTGAGTTCTTTGATAAAGCCTCGGACCTGGATGTCGAGCACATAGTGCCGCTCAAATGGGCCCATGATCATGGCGCCGCTGGTTGGAGTCGAGAGAAGAAGCGTCGTTTTGCGGAAGACCCGGAAAACCTCTGGCTGGTGGACGACGGCCGCAATCAGAGCAAGGGGCACCGGGGGCCGGATCAGTGGATGCCGCCATACGGTCCTGTTCGCCGCATCTACATTCAGCGGTTTATGGCGATTGCGAAGAAATACGGACTGGCGACGAGCCCTGAGGAATCACAGATTTTTCTCGCGCTGCTGGAAAACCGTCACGGTTAATCAGTGAAGCTGCGCCAGTATTTCGCCAAAGCGGGACTCTACCGGGTAGTGGGCTGCAGACCAGCCCAGACGAAGGATGGCCGCCTCACAGGAGGGGGCAATCATCAGTTTCTGTTCGCGATTGCCCAGCATGAAATAGCTATCGGCTGGCAGCTGGCTAAATAGCGCTGGCAGGCCGGCATCGTGATTCAGCCAGAACTGGTAGCCGTAGCGCGGATCGTTGATGCTTCCGTTCGGCGCCGTAGCCCGCTGGATCCAGCGGGGATCCAGAAGAGGGTGGTTGCCTGTGCGCCCTTCATTGAGTAGTAGCGCCCCCAGGCGCCCCCAGTCTCTCGCGGTGGCGTAGCCGTAAGAGCTGCCGATATACACCCCGTCTGCATCGCGCTCCAGTAGGGTGTCACGCATCCCCAGCGGCTCGAGAAATTCGTTGTGCAGGAAATGCGCTGTAGCCTCCGTCCCTCCCAGGCGTTGGTGCATCCAGCGCGCTAACAGGTTGGTGCTGCCCGATGAATAAGAAAAGTGGGTGCCTGGCGGGTGGGTCAGGGGGCGTTGCAGCGCGTAGCGGGAGTGGCGGTTGCTGTTGAACAGCATGCGTGTGGCATCCGATCCAGTCCGGTAGCTTTCGTCGAAGGCGAGCCCGTCGCGCATTTGCAGAAGGTGTTCCAGTGTAATATCGCTGCGCTCATCGTCTTCCCATTCCGAAAACAGGTTTCTCTCCGAGCGCTCGCTCAAATCGAGAGCCTCCATTCTGCCCCACAGCATTGCAAGCAGGCTCTTGGTCATGGACCAGCCCAGCAAACGTGTCGACGGCGTGATGGCAGGGCCGTAGGCCTCGGCCAGGAGAAGTCCCCGATGTATCACCAATAGCGCACGGGTCTCCAGGCCTTGCCGGTTGTCCTCGTGCAGCTGTGTCTGCAGGAGCGCCTGCAGCTTCTGGTTCCTGTGGCAGCAGGCTTTTTTGCCGCTATTTGGTGTGCGTGTCTGTGTAGGATTCGGATCTTTGAAGAGTGTGGTGTTATGCGTGGTGCCTGACGGCGGTCTGTCCTCGAGTCGGGCGCCGTACTCCGGGTGAAACTCGGCGGTAGCGCGAAGGCGACGCCACAGCTTCGCAGTAGTCGTATTCTTTTCGTGAGAAATGCGTACCAGCGAAAAAAGCAGCGAATAGCTCCGTAGATCCTGCTGGATCTGCTTGTCACTAAATCCGGAAATGTGTCGCGCAGAACAGGCCAGTTTTGCGCTCATATTGAGGAGGGTACGGATAGCTTCTTGCGCTGAGGCGCGGATGCGGTGCTTGCGTAACGTAAGGTGGCGGGTGCTGGCGGCAGCGAAAACGATAGTAACAGTAACAATGAAGGCAGCACTAACCAGGAGTGTAATTGCCATGGGGTTGGGTCGCCTGTTTCACACTATTCCCGGCTAAATATAGCTGTAGGGCAGGGCGATCAAGGGAGGGATTTGCTGAAGTGGTGGTTGGTGCCCGGGGCGGGACTTGAACCCGCACGACCAGAAGTCGAGGGATTTTAAATCCCTTGTGTCTACCAATTCCACCACCCGGGCAGATAGGGCAATCAGCTGGTGCGGAATTGACCAGTGATAAAACCGGCCCACAGATGGGTCCGGAGAGAAAATGGAGGCTAGGGTCGGAATCGAACCGGCGTACACGGAGTTGCAGTCCGCTGCATGACCACTCTGCCACCTAGCCTAGGTGCCGCTGTGATAGCGGTGAAAACGCCGCGGATTCTATCGGATAACCCTGAAAAATCCTAGCATTTTCTGATACTTACGTGCCCTTGGGCGTGTAAGAGGGCGCTATTCTATGGTTTGTTCACGATTAGTCAAGGGGCAAGGTGCAACCTTAGAAACTCGTTCACTTATTGTTCAGTAAGGGCCCCCGCGCTTGTGTAATAACAGATAGCAATGGTTGCGGGATTTCTATTGCCAATTGTTCTAAGTTTTCCCACGACGAAAACTGGCAATCCTCGGGGAGTGTCCAATACTCAATGTAGCTGGCTAGCACACATCTCCCCCACGTCGTGTTTAGTAGTGCCGGCCGGGCGCCTCCCTCCATACGGGCGCCCAGTGTGTTGTAAGGATGAAATCCTCCAAGTTTCACTCCTAATGGTCTTGGCCCTGACGCTCTCCCCCCCCCCGTCGTCAGGGCTTTTTTTTGCCTGTAAGAAATGCTCTTTCCAGTTGCGGAATCGGGGCGCCAGCCGCTTGTTCGGCCAGCGTGCGGAATTTTTCCAGCGTGATTTCTCCCCGTTCCGAGGCCATCGCCGTTACCACTTCGTCCAGGCTGTGTTTTCCATCGCTGGACTTCTGAATCTGCTGGTCGATTTGGTGCAGTACCACGGTACCCCTTGCGGTAATTGGGCCTGAGGATCGTTTCACCAGAAGGTTGGGGGAGTCTTTGCCCCATTCGGCAAGTTCTTCCAGTGCTTCCTGAAAGCGGCGCTCACTGATGCCACCGGTGCGGCGCAGCGTTTGCAGTGAGTAATATTCGGCAATGCCCTCGACGATCCAGTCGCTTTCCTTGTCACCGCGGATGCCTGTACCGACGTGAACAAGTTCGTGCAGCAGGCTGCTTGTTCGGTTACCGGAAATCAGCGGCCTGTCTGCGTGCATAAACAGCGAGCGGGTGCCGGAAAGTCCGCCGCGCCACATGGGGTCGCCCGCCATCACGATCAGCAGTTTGTCCGGGAACTCAGGGAAAACTTTCTTAAGCTCTGGAAGCGTCCAGCCGAGAAAGGCCAATGTGTCTTGTCGGCGAATACCTTTTCCTCGCGGGCCAGCGACGACTGTATCTGTGCCATCGATGAATTCCTGGCGGCTGCCAATGCGACCGGAGATCAGCCACCCCTTGGGGCGGATAAGGCGGCGGCCAGGATCTTTCAGCTGGAAAATGCCGTTTTCATCTTTTGCATAGGGCGCGAGCGTATTCCAGTTCTCCGGGGTATTCACCTGAAGTGTCGCCCTGGACTTGAGAGTTTTGGGCGCTCGCGCGGATATCGGCGGGATTAGCTTGTCGCTGCGCAAAATGGTCCACTTATCCGTCATCAGGGAGTCGTAGCGACCAGACGATTTCTTCTCATCAATTTTGAACTGGTACTCGATTTCACTGTGACCCGCTCCCGGTTTCCAGGTAGCAGTGTCACCATCCAGGGTGACGTCTTCTCCGGATATTTTTGAATGCCGATCGGGGTTGAGGTGGAGCGTCAACTGTGCGGGCAGTTCGTCGCCGGACAGGGCGATACGGACCCTGGCGGCATCATCGCCAGGGCGAAGTTCTACCTGGTATTTGATGTCGTAAGTGGTGTTGTTCGCGGCGGCGTGCACGAGCGGGGCGCACAACAGGCTGAGCATCGTCAAAAGGGCGCCGAAGGACGCCGTTTCGCGAGAGGACCAAGCTTTCCAAAAATAATGCATGAATACTTTCTGGCTCTGTTTGGTGGTCTGTGAGTGTTGGTTTGACAACACATTCTAGTAACAGTGCCAGAGAGTAACGCTCAATCTGCCAGGGTACGAGCCCCGGCTTCGGTATTGTGACCTACGCAGGCTATTGCTTGCTCATCCCCTGGGCTTCAGCGGGTTCCAGCCCGTTGAGCTTGTTGAATACAAGGCTCGCCGCAACCAGATCCTCCAGCGCGTGGCCGACGGATTTGAAGCAGGTCACCCCGGTACGGTCGACCGGGGCATCCAGTCGGCTCAGAGACGGCAGGTCGCCCAGTATCGCGCTGGGGCTGATCACGCCACTTTCAATCGGCAGGCTGAGGTCGCCGGTCTCCGTAATTGCGTGGGGCATCACGTCCACATACAGGGCGACTCGCTTGATCAGCAGGTCATCCGCTTCTCTCATGTCGGGTCGATAAGCTCCCACCAGATCGATGTGTTGGGTGGGCCGGAGCCATTTCCCATAGATGAGTGGCGTTTTACTCAGGGTGGCGCAGCTCACGATATCGGCTTGTGCCATACCCTCCTGCAGGTCACTGCATACGGATATGGAGAAGGGTGCGCCGGCAAGGGCGTCGACAATACGCTGCGCCTTTTCCTGCGAACGCCCCCAAACCAACACGTTTTTGATCGGCCGGACACTCGCATGTGCGCGGATAAGCTCTGGAGCCAGGGTGCCTGTCCCCACCATCAACAGAACACTGGCGTCAGCCGGGGCCAGGAAGTCGGCGGCAAGTGCTGACGCGGCCGCGGTGCGCATGGCCGTAATACTGGCGGCATCCATAATCGCCCGTGGTGTGCCTGTGCGCGCATCGAACAGCGCATACTGTCCCTGAATAGAAGGTTGTTCACGATTATCCGGGGCGACGACCACCGTCTTAACTCCCAGGAAGCCGTCAGCCTGCCAAGCGGGCATCAGCAGCAGCGTGTTTTCATTTTGATGGTCACGGGAGTACTGATAGTGATGGTGGTGTCGCTGCGGCACTTCGATGTCCTGGCTGCGAAAGGCTTGGCGCAATGCCTCGATCAAGTGCGGGTAGTGAATGGTTTCGCGAACGGTTTCGGCAGAAATAAAGTGCATTGGAAGTCTTCGGTGTCGGTCAATCGGAAGTTTATTGTGAGTGCCCCAGCAGAAAACCCTGCTGCAGCGGATCTGCTGGATCGATGTAAAACCGGTGCTGGCCGGTAATGTGAGCCGTGCCGGAAATCTCTGGTATTACCGCAGGAATCCCCGTGTACTGCAGGGATTGCACGACGCTTCCCCTGAAGCAGCTGCCGGTAATGCTCTCGGCAATCAGTGTCTGCTGAGGGCCAATCAGTCCTTGCTCCAGGTGCAGTGCCATACGTCCGGAGACCCCGGAACCCGTTGGTGACCGATCCAGTTCGCCATCGGCGAAGACACAGACATTGCGACTGTGAATCGAATTGGGCAATTCATTGGTGTCCAAAGGTGGCGCCTGAAAAGGCGCCATATCCATAAATATGGTGCCGTACAAAAATCCCAGATCCGGCTCTGTGGGGTGCCGAATGTCTTGCCCGCTGGCCTGGATGCATTGTTTGATTGCACGACCTGCGTGAATCAATTGCTCAGCGTGTTTCGAGTCGAGTGAGAAAGGCAGCTGCGCCGCATCGACATACGCGTAAAAAGCACCGCCGTAAGCAATGTCGTACCGAATGGTTCCTAGGTCCGGAACGTCGATACGTTGATTGCGAGCGAAAACAAAGGAGGGTACACAGTGAAAGCGGGTCGAAATAACGCGGCCGCTACTATCGGTTTGCGCGAATGCATGAATTCGCCCGCAGGGTGCATCAATCGTTACCGGCGCTTCAGAACCGGGAATACCCGGTTTAACCCAGCCCAATTCAACCGCAAGTTTTGCCAGGGCAATTACCGCGTGGCCACACATAGTGCTGAAACCTTCGTTATGAATGAACAGGGCTCCAAAATCTGCACCCGGGTCATTCGGGGGAACAACGATGGCCCCATACATATCCCGATGGCCGCGCGGCTCCCACATTAATGCGCATCGCAATTCGTCGTGATGTTGCTGCGCAAAGCGCCGTTTGGCCAGCACGCTATCGCCTTCGAGCGTGGGGAAGCCTCGTAAAATAACCCGAAGCGGTTCGCCCCCGGTGTGCATGTCGATGGTATCGACACTTCGCCAGTTGGCGATCAGTTTTGCTGGGATTTCAGAATCTAGAATTTCCCACGGACCAGCCTCGACTGTTGAATCCATCTTACTCCCCCCGTTATGCATTTGTTACTTTGCGGACAATAACAATATATGTTTTTGGGTGCAATGAAAGAAAGTTGGATGTGGGTTGAGGGGGAGGTGGCAGGGCAGGTGACAGGGGGACGGTTTTGGGGAGCGGGCGCGGGCCTTTATCGGTACCCCCAGAAGTACCCCAAATGTACTTAGTTGAGGGAAAAATAAGATCGGTCTAGACGGTGCCAGCGCACAAAACTAGAAGCGTCGCGGGTGTGAAATTTTCTGAGGTGGGGATGTATCAAGAAATGGTCGGTGAGAGAGGATTCGAACCTCCGACCCCTTCGTCCCGAACGAAGTGCGCTACCAGGCTGCGCTACTCACCGACTTTTACAGCGTTGATTCCGTTGCGGAATCTGCTTGGGCTTCCTTGGGAAGCGGGCGGCATTATAACAGCCGTTCCGCCTCTGTAAACCACTGATTTCATTTAATTTTAACTGCCGGGCACCGAAAGGCGCCCAAGGCCGTTTTACTTATTGATCTGGCGGATCAGACCTTCCTGGGTGGTGGAGGCAACCAGTCGTCCATCCCTTGAGAAGATCTGCCCCCGGCAGTAGCCGCGGGCGCCACTGGCAGAGGGGCTGTCGGTGACGTAGAGCAGCCACTCATCCGCCCGGAAGGGCCGGTGGAACCACATGGCGTGATCCAGGCTGGCAGGCATCAGGTGTGGGTCGAACAGGCTGATGGGGTGTGGCTGCAGGGCGGTACCCAGCAACGCCATGTCGGATGCGTAGCAGAGAGCGCTTCGGTGTTCGATGGGGCTGTCGGACAGCTGCCCGTCGACCCTGAACCAAAACATGCAGCGGGGTTCGCGTACGGCGTTGTCGAAGTAGCTCATGGGGTCCAGCGGACGAAAATCCACCATATAGCGGCGCTGGTTCTGGGCGGCGCCTTTCATGCCGGCCTCTTCGGCGAGCTGCTGGGTGTTTTTCAGTTCTTCGGGCTGAATCAAGCTCTCAGTGGGCATCTCCGCTTGATGGTCGAAACCCGGCTCCTCGATCTGGAAGGAGGCGGACATATTGAAGATGGCTTTGCCGTTCTGGCGGGCGACCACCCGACGGGTGGTGAAGCTGCCACCGTCTCGAATCGGGTCGACATCGTAAATGACGGGTTTTTCACTGCTCCCTGGGCGCAGGAAGTAGGCGTGCAGAGAGTGGGGGAGGCGATCCTCAACGGTGCGGGCGGCGGCCATCAGGGCCTGCCCGAGTACCTGGCCTCCAAAGAGCACTTTGCGGTAGTTCTCGACATGCTCCCGGCTACGGAACAAATTGGTGTCCAGTTGCTCGACATCGAGGAGCTTGCTCAACTTTTCCAACATGGGCGATACTGCCTGTCTTGTGTAAAATTTTTACCTGAATTTTGCGCCGCAGGGGCCAACGGCCGCGGTGCGGACCGAAAATAATAGCAAGCGCTGGCTAAATGACCATTACTGAATTTATCAAATCCGATGTAAAAGCCGTCCTTCAAGCCGAGGGACGGTTACCTTACAAGCTGACCCTGGGTGCCATGTCTGAGCACTATAAGGTGAGTTTGACTCCGGTGCGCCACGCGGTGGATGAGCTGGTGGACGAAGGCGTAATTCACCGGAAGGACAACGGTCGCCTGGAGGCGAAGCCAGAGGTGCTGAAGGGGGTAAAGCTTGAGCCCCCGAAAGAAGACGCCACCGAGAAAAAACTGTATGACATTATCCGCCAGGATGTGATCGCGCGCAGTTTAAAGCAAGATACCGAGTACCTTCGCGAGCATGCGACCGCTGAGCAATACGGCGCGGGCCGCACCGTAGTACGGCAGATATTTTCTCGCCTGGCGGGTGCGGGGTTGATTGAGCATGTCCCCCGCTGCGGCTGGCGGGTGCATCCGTTCAGCGAACAGGATATGCACGATTACCTGGATATCCGCGAAATGCTGGAGCTGAAGGCGCTCGACCTGGCCCGCGGGCATTTTACCGATAACGAGCTGGAAAACCTGCTCAAGGCGAACAAGCCAGCGCGGGGAAGTTCCACATCGGAGCTGGACTTCGACCTGCACGATTACTGGATCGAGCGCTGTGGTAATCGCTATATCTCAGAGTTTTTTAAGCGCTATAGTCCTTTCTACAACGCGCTGTTCAATTACGCCGTGATTGATGAAAAGGTAAAGCGCGAAATGGCGCGCGAGCACTGCGAAATTGTCGAGTGTTTGCTGGCGAAGGACTGGAAAGGCGCACGTAAAGCACTTACCCACCATATCCGGGATCAGCGAGAAGCGGTTTCTCGCATGATTGAATACCTGAATGAGAAAAAGTTTACGTAACTCTGAACAGCGTATTCGAGTCAAAAAAGGCTTGCCACCGGGCAAGCCTTTTTTGTTCAGAATCCGTGCGCAAATGGATCTTCCGGATCGAAAATAATCGTGGACTCAGCACTGATATAGGCGCTTCCGGTAATCGTGGGAATGACTTCGCCGCGTGCCGCCCCCGCACCGGGTACCGGTTGGACCGAACCCTCAAAAACGCTACCGATGATGCTTTCCTGTCGCCATGTCTGGCCGGGGGTAATGATTCCATCGCTATACAGGCAGGCGAGTTTGGCACTGGTGCCGGTGCCGCAGGGTGACCGGTCGTAGGCTTTGCCCGGGCAGAGCACGAAATTTCGACTGTCTGCGACGGCCGGATCGGACGGTGGAGCAAACAGCTCGATATGGTCGATCTCTTCCCCGTTCGCACCGCAAATGCCCTGCTCGCGGAGTGCCTGGCGCACGCGCCAGCAAAACTCGGTGAGCTGGTCGGTATTGTCCACACTGACATGCTGCTCATGGTTTGAAATCAGGAAAAACCAGTTGCCGCCCCAGGCAATATCCCCGCTAAATCCACCCACGCCTTCCACATATACCGGCACACCTTTGCGATAGCGATAGCTGGGCACATTTTCCACACTTACACGGTGGTTGTTGTGCAGTACAAAGCTGACCTCGCCGACCGGCGTTTCGAGCCGGTGGGTTCCGGGAGTAATGGCCCCGGTTCGCGCCAGTGTGGCCGCAAGACCAATGGTGCCGTGGCCGCACATGCCCAGATAGCCGACGTTATTGAAAAAGATCACACCGGCGGCATTGTCCGGGTTTTGTGGCGGACAAAGCAGGGCCCCGACGACAACGTCGGAGCCCCGAGGTTCGCGGATAAGCGCGGTGCGCAGGTAATCGAATTTTTCCTGAAACACGGCCAGTCGCTCTGCCATGCTGCCGCGACCAAGATCGGGGCCGCCGCCGACGACGACTCTGGTGGGTTCGCCACCGGTGTGGGAATCCACCACGGAAATCGTGTGGTTCTGATTGCCGTCCAAAATTACTCTCCAGATTGTTCTTATCGTTTGCGGTCAATAATTGTCCGCGTGCTGACGGTAGAGGTTTTGTTACTGCACTGGCCCTTGAGTCCAGTTGCCATCCACCGATCGCCAGGCGTTCAATGGGTTGTGATCCTGCAACAGTGGCGGCAGCCGATGGGAACGCACATTGTCGTAACAGTCGAGCTTGCCAAAGCGGGTCAGCGATGCCGGTATCCCTACTGCAGTAAATCCCGGGTGACCGGACGCCGGGAAGGGGCCGCCGTGATTCATTGCCGGGGAAACCGCGACGCCAGTGGGCATCTTGTCGTTCAGCAGTCGGCCCACTTTCTCGCGCAGTATGGGTGCCAGTGCATTGTAAGCTTCTTCATCTACATCGGTAGTGGATGAGTAAATACATCCGGTGAGATTGCCTTCCAGCTGCTGAAGAATGGCTGCCGTCTGTTCGGTATTTTCGCTCACCACGACCAGTGCCGCATTGCCAAAGGCTTCCGTCTGGAAGGCCTCCGGGGCCTGCAGGAATCCGGTACCGGACACGCACAGCAGGGTGTTGGGGACGCAGGTACGGGTGTCGTCGGCGCTGGTAACTCTGGTGACCAGGGCTGCGCCGGCTTCGCGCAGCTCGACGATGGCCCTCTGCAGACCCATTTGCGTACCGGCACTCAGCAGGGTGCCGGGTTGGCTGCCGTCAAACAGCTCTCCACATCGGGCGATAAACCGCTCACCGTCATCACCAGCGGGGACGATGACCAGCCCAGGGTTGGTGCAGAACTGGCCGCTGCCCATCAGGCAACTGCCGGCAAATTCCTCCGCAAGCTCGGGGCCGCGTTCGCGCAGAGCGCCGGGCAGCATCACCACAGGGTTAATGCTGGATAGTTCGGCGTAAAACGGTGTACCTACGCTGTCTGCGACCTGCTTGAGGGCAATACCTGCTGTGCGCGAGCCAGTAAACGCACCGGCACCCAAGCGCTTGTCGCCCATCAGTCTATAACCGTCTTCGCGGCTGATGGCATACAGCATCTGCACGGTTGCAGCGGGTAATCCCACTTGTTCCAGTGCCTGGCGTGCCAGGCTCGCCAGTTTGTGGCAAGTGCCGGGGTGGGAGGTGTGCGCCTTGGCGATCACCGGATTACCGGCGGCGATGGCGGCGGCGAAATCGCCACCGGCGAGGCCGTTGAAGGCCAGCGGAAAATTGTTGGGACCAAAAATGACCACCGGGCCTATGGGGCCGCGCATGCTGCGAATATTCAAAGCGGTATCAATGGTGGCCTGGGCCCATGAGCCGTCACGAGCGGCGTTAGCTGCGGCTCGCAGTTGGCCTGTTGTGCGTGGCAGCTCGACGTCACGCAGCCTCGGGTTCAATGGCAACCCGGTTTCCTCATGGGCCAGCAGGCTGAGCTCGTCTGCTGAGGCTTCAATGGCATCGGCAAAGGTGTCGAGAAAGCGGGCACGGGTTTCTGCGGGAATGGCTCTCAGCGTTGCCGCGGCATCGGCAGCGGCGGCCAGCACTGCCTCACAGTCGTGCCAGTTGGAGACCGGGTAGAGGCGTGCAATGGTCTCTTTGGTGGAAGGGTTGGTGGGCTGAAAGCGGCCGGATTCGGCCGCTTGTCGCCACTCGCCCGCGATCAGTACTGGGGCCGTGTACATGGCGAATTCTCCACTCATGGTGTTACTGGATGGCCGGGCGAGTGGCTATCGCGGTGTGAATGATCTCCAGCACAGACTCCCGCTCGGCACCGGTAAGCGCGAGGCGCGGGTTGCGGCACTGTTCGCTGCCGAGTCCGCATTCCTGCACCGCGAGTTTGATGTATTGCACCAGTTTGGGCTTGGTATCCAGGTGGAGCAGGGGGGTGTACCAGCGATACACCTTACGCGCCTCGTCGTAGTTTCCGCTGGTGGCCAGGTCCCACATCAGGCGGTTTTCCTGCGGGAAGGCGTTGACCAGTCCCGAGATCCAGCCGTGGGCCCCCAGGGCAATACTTTCCAGCGCAAGGTCATCAACACCACAGAAAAGAACAAAATCATCGCTGACGAGATTGGCGATGTCTGTCAGGCGCCGGGGATCGTCAGAGGCTTCTTTCACGGCGACGATGTTTTTCACCTGGGACAGCTCGGCGACTGCGGCTGCGGACACATCCACGCCGTAGCAGGCGGGATTGTTGTACACCATCACCGGCAGATCCGTTGCAGCGGCAACACCCCGAATATGCGCGACGATCTCATCCGCATCGGCTTTGTAGGACATGGGCGGCAATACCATCAGGCCATCGACACCGGCTTCTTTTGCCGCACGTGCAAAGTTGCCGGCCTGGGTGGTGGTGTATTCAGACACCCCGGTGAGTACCGGTACCCGGCCATTTACGTGTTTCACAGTGGCCGCCAGTACTTCAATTTTTTCATCCTGGCTGAGAGAGCAGTTTTCTCCCACGGTACCCAGCATTACCAGGCCATTGATTCCTGCTTCAAGCATCACATCGAGATGCTTGAGGGTGGCCGGAATATTCAGGCTCTCATCGGCGTTGAACTGTGTGGTTGCTGCGGGGAAAACGCCGCTCCAATCGATTTGCATGTGACTTCCTCATCATGGGCTAGGGGTGCTAAGTGGTGCAAAGGGGCAACAAGGGCCGAGCAAGGGACGCGGCAAAAGTGTCTCGGCACTTTTGTGAATCAACTGTCCATCAACGTACTTTTAAAAAAGCCCTTTGCGTTTAGTTGTTATTGTGTACAATAAATAAAGTTTTCGAAGGCTGTCAACATTAATTTCGCTTTTTGTCCTCTCCCGGGGGGAATGGGCGGCGAAACGGCGGACAGGTCGAAGGCAAAGAACAACAGTAAATTGCTAACCACCACCGGAAGAGCGACCCATGTCACTGGCTAACCTGTATCAACTACATATTGAGGAAATTATCCGGCGCCACAGCCGCGCGATGGCGTTTCACGGCTTTAGCCGTCTGGTCATCTATTCGGGCACGCCCAAGTTGCCGTTTCTCGACGATAACCACTACACCTTCAAAGTGAACCCCCATTTCAAACACTGGGTTCCGCTGCTCGAACATCCGCACTGCGCAATTGATTTTCGCCCCGGGGAAAAACCCAGGTTGATCTACTTTCAGCCGGAAGATTATTGGCACAAGCCACCCGCGGATCCGGAAGGTTACTGGGTAGATGCATTTGACATTGAGCTCGCCACATCCTTCGACGATGTCATCAGCGCGCTCGCAGGTGATACCGAGGGCTGCGCCTTGATTGGGGAAGACAGCACCTGCTTTCCGCAGTTGCCCAAGTCACAATCGAACCCATCGGGGTTAATCGATGAGCTCCACTACCATCGCGCGTACAAAACCTCCTATGAAGCGGAGTGCCTTCGTCGGGCCAATCGCTTGAGTGCCGCAGGACACCTGGCCGCGAAGGATGCCTTTATGGGTGGCGCAACAGAGCTGGGCATTCATCACGCATACCTCGCAGGCGCCGGGGTGCTGGAAGCGGAATTGCCTTATGGCAATATCGTGGCGGTGAATTCTCATAGTTCCGTATTGCATTACCACGGTGCCGATCGTGAAAAAATGTCGCCTGCAGATATCCATTCGCTGGTGATTGATGCCGGGGCGGATTACCTCGGTTACGCCAGTGATATTACCCGCAGCTATGCGTTTCGATCCGGCGATTATGCGAAACTGCTCGAAGCTCTGGACACCGCACAACAGACGCTGGTTTCCGAAGTCGCAATCGGTCAGAACTTTGCCGATTTGCACTGGCGAGCCCATTACTTGATCGCCTGCATCCTGCGGGATTTTGACTTTGTAATGATGTCGCCCAAAGATATGGTGGTAGAGGGTATTACCAATGTGTTTTTCCCTTGTGGTCTCGGCCATTTTATTGGCCTGCAGGTGCACGACGTAGGCGGCTACTTGATGGCTCCCCGTGAGCGCCCGCGCCTGCGTGACCCGCGTGCGCCATACCTGAGAAATGCGAGAAATATCGAAGCCGGGCAGGCGCTCACCATTGAACCGGGAATCTATTTTATGGATATGCTGCTCGGCGAATTATCCAGAAGTAAGCACAGTTACAGGGTCAACTGGGAAAAGGTCGACGCGTTCAAGAAATATGGTGGGGTACGAGTGGAAGACTGCATATTGGTGCACGAAGACCGGGTTGAAAACCAGTCCCGTGATGCCTTTGCGGCGCTGGCGCGTGAAGCCGGGGTCAATGCTTTGAAAGTCACCGCCATTGAGCCTGTGGGTTGAGCAGATGCCACTAGACAGCAATTCAACCGATCCCCGCGAACTGGTTATTATCGGGGCGGGCATTATCGGCGTAGCCCTGGCAGAGCAGCTGCAGCACCGCGGGCATCAGGTGACACTGGTTGACCGGGATTCTCCCGGGCGCGGCTGTTCCTACGGAAATGCAGGGCATTTCGCCACGGATGTGGTGTTGCCGTTGGCGAATATGAAAACGATCCTGTCGGTACCCAAGCTGTTGCTGGATCCGCTTGGGCCGCTCTCTATTCGCTGGGGTTATTTCCCCAAAGTCTTGCCGTGGCTGCTGCGGTTTGCCGTTGCCGCGGCGCCCGCCAATGTCGAAAAGTCCTGCCAGCATTTGCGGGCCCTGAACGGTCGCTCTATTGAAAGTTACGACCGGTTGCTGGGACGCACCGGGCTGACGGACCTGATGACCAAACGCGGAGCACTCACCGTCTACGAACGCCCGGACTCCGTTGGCAGGAATCGGGCGACGGTTGATTTGCTCAGGGAGTATGGCGTTGAAATCGAGTCTCTGTCAGGCGATGAAGTTCGGGCACTGGAGCCTGCTCTTGGCAAGGGCGTTGTCGGTGGCCTGTTTTTTCCGCGTACTGCACACACTGCGAATCCGTACCGTTTGGTCACCGCGCTCGCCGATAGATTTCAAAACAGCGGTGGGGAAATTCTACAGGAAGAGGTCGTTGGCCTGCAGCAAACGGCAGACGCCATGGATGTGCGTCTTTCCAGCGGGCGAAGTATCCGTTCCCGACGGCTGGTGATTGCCACCGGTGCCTGGTCGAAAGTGTTCGCGGAACAACTGGGATACAAGGTGCCACTGGATACCGAGCGAGGCTATTACCTGATGCTGCCGCAGCCCGGGACCAATATCTCGCGCCCGCTGGTGTCCTTCGAGCGGTCTTTCGTTATGACTCCGATGGAGGAAGGGCTACGCCTGGCGGGTACCGTCGAGCTGGGCGGCCTGGACGCAGAGCCCAATTTTGCGCGTGCGGATATTCTGTTTGACCATGCGCAATCGCTACTGCCGGACATCAGTAACACCGGGGCGCACCGCTGGATGGGGTTCAGGCCTTCATTGCCAGATTCGCTGCCGGTACTGGGCATTGCACCGCATCATCCTCGCGTCGCCTTTGCCTTTGGACATCAACACCTGGGTCTTACGCAAGCGGCCATAACCGCAGAGTTACTTGCCGACGAGCTGGAGGGAAAGGCCCCGGAAATTGACCTTTCCCCATTCAGTATTAAGCGATTTCAATAAGGTCCCGGGGGAATTGGGTTAGCATCTCGATTCCCTCGGCCTGAACCACAATGTCATCCTCAATGCGCGCGCCGCCCCAGCCGGGAATGTAAATTCCCGGCTCTACCGTCATGACGAAGCCGGGCTCAATGATGGTGTCGTCGCCCGCAGTGAAATATGGCTTCTCATGTGTTTCCAGGCCAATGGCGTGCCCGAGCCCGTCGCCCGCAAAGCGCGCATAAGGGGTTTTGCTTAGAAATTCAGCCACGATGGTTGCCGGTTCAGAGCAGGGTATTCCAGCCATCACACTATCCACGCCCAGCTTTTGAGCGTCTTTTACCAATCCGTACACTTCCCGCTGTTGTTCACTGGCTCTGCCGAGTACCACTGTGCGTGTCATGTCGGAACGGTACCCTTCAATCACGGCACCGAAATCGATGGTAATCATGTCGCCGGTCCGCAGTTGTCGCTCAGACGGCATGCCATGTGGGCGCGAGCTGCGTGGGCCAGAGGCAAAAATAGTAGGGAAGGCGGTACCTTCTGAGCCCGAGGTCATCAATGCGTGCTCGAGTGCCACGGCAGCTTCGCGTTCGGTCATTCCAGGGCGAAGTTTGCTGAGCAGTTGCTCCAGTGACGCATCGGCGATGCGCGCGGCCTTTTGCATATGCTCGAGCTCCGATGGCTCCTTTTTTCGGCGCAGCTTTTCCACTATGCCACTCAGTGGCTTAAACCCGCCGGGGTCCAGGGCCAGATCCACGGCGATGGCCTGCCACTGGCTGTAACTGATGTGGTCGCGCTCAAAGCCCAACCGTCTGGCTCGGCCCGAACCGAGTGCTAGCCGCTGAATCGTCTGGCCGAGGGATTCTTTCGCGCGGTCGCGCACGATAATTTCCATTTCTTTGCCTGCACACTGTTCCTGTGCCTGTTCACCAAAGCGATAGTCGGTAATGAGGAAAGCGTGATCTCCGGCGTGCAGCAGGCTTGCAACGCCCTGTTCATCGCTGGCAAAGCCGGTAAGGTATCGGAGGTTGGGCATACTGGTAATCAGCATGCCGTCGATACCGAGTCCGAAAAATGTTTTCTGCAGTTTTTGTAGGCGGGTCATGTGTGTACCTGGATTATTCGGTCATTAGGATTGAAGTGACGTCTGTTCGGGTTACTGCTTGCGTTTAACTGATTTTGGGTAAACACCGGTGATACCAGAGTAATGCGCAGGCACAGCAGACAGAGAGTGCGGCAAAACCACCCCACATCCAGTCGGGCCTGCCGAGTGTTTTTGCTACATAGCCATAGCCCCAACCAGACAGTAAGCCGGCTGCCAGAAAGCCCAGTGCCATGGATAGGAAGTAGTAGCCCATGAACAGGGCTGCCTGCGCAGAAGGCATGGATTCAGCCACATACTCCTGGCTTTTTGGTGAGGTCAGCATTTCACCTACCGAGAAGGCAATGACCGCGAGCACGATACCGGCGCCGCCGATGGCGGGGCCGAATCCCATCCATAAGAAGCTGGCGGCCATTACACAGGTTCCGGATATCAGAACCTGTAGTGATGCAAACCGTTTGCTGAGCTGGCTGATACCGATTTGTAGTATCAGAATGCTGCCGAAGTTGAATGCGGTAATAAATTCCGGGCTGATTTGTCCCTGGTTTCCTTCGCTGATGGCGCCGGCGACGGATGGGCTGAAGGATTTAACCCAGGCCAGTAGTGGCGCTGTATCGACAAAATCCCGAAGGTACAGGGGTAGGGTCAGGAACAGTTGGTTATAGCAGGCCCAGAACCCGGACATCAGCAGCAGATACACCACAAAACGGCGATTCTTCAGTACCTGGGCAATATCACTGAATACGCTCTGATCTGATCTTGATCGCGACTGGGATGCCGGCGTGTAGTCAGCGATGCGGGGTTCGCGATAAAACAGCAATAGCAGGAAGTTCACCGCAATCCAGCAGGCGGCGACTGAGAACACCCAGTCCCAGCTGATCCCCTTCACCAGGCCCGCAACGATCGGCCCGACAAAACCGCCTACGTTGATCATGGTGTAGAAAATACCAAACCCCAGGGCGCGGTTACCGTCGTTTGTGCTCCGGCTGACCGTAGCCACCACGAGTGGTTTGAATATCGCTGCGCCGATGGCAACAAACAACAGAACGGCAAAAAACGGCCAGAATCCGGAGACTTGACCGAGAAGGTAGTAACCCGGCGTCATGATCGCGAAGGCCAGGAAAAACATGCGTTTGTAGCCGTAGCGATCTCCGAGGGCACCGGTGAATACCGGGAGCAGATACAGCAAAAAGGGAATCACGCCCTGAATGGTCCCGCGCTCCGCGTCACTGAGTCCGAGTCCGCCCTGGCTCACACTGTTTGTCATATAGAGCGATGAGAGGGTAAAGAAGCCGTACCACGCCAACCGCTCAAAGATTTCCATCACATTTGCGACATAGAAACTCGACGGGAAATAGCCTCGATTCTGCGGGGTTTCTGTCTGTGTATTTATTGTTGTTGAAATAGACGTCATCGCTCACCTCTTGCTGTTTTTTATTCACTGTTCGGGCGCTCCTCATTTGTTGTCATTGTACACACAATATGTTTTAGTTGATATTGCGTGCAAAAATATTTGGCGCAGACCTCGTACAAAACAGATAACGAAACCTATAAACAAACTTAGGAAAGAGGGTTTAGAGATCATGGAAATCAAGAAGAAGCTATTAGCCCTGGCTGTCAGCGCTACCCTGGCGAGTGCCAGTGTGCTGGCCGCTGATACTTCCGGTGGTACGCTGAAGGGGCAGATAGTCAGTTCCACCGGTGAAGCACTTGTGGGCGCAGAGATTACGGTTACCCATACGGGCAAGGGATTTACGCGAACCGTGACCAGTAACGCAAAGGGGGAATACAGCCTCCGCAATTTGCCGGTCGGTGAATATTCCCTGAGTTTCGAAAAAGAGGGCTATGGAAGCGCGAATGTGCCAGAGGTATTGGTGCGGGTAGGGCAGGCGGTTGTCTTTGATGGCACGCTCGCAGTACCTGGCGAGGTTCTAGAAGTGGTGGAAGTAACCGGGAGCATGCAGCGGCCTGTCGATACCGGTTCCTCCACTGCAGGTGTGGTAATCACCCAGGAAAAGCTGGAATTGCTGCCGGTGAATACTGGCTTCGAGGCCATGGCGCAGCTGGCTCCGGGTGTGGTAATACCCGGTGGTAGCAGCTTCAACGGGGCTTCCAGCTTCGGTGGCGCCTCGTCTGCGGAAAACGGCTACTACCTGAATGGTTTGAATGTTTCCAACATCAAAACCGGTCTCGGCTCCATTGCACTGCCATGGGAGGCAATCAGCCAGACACAGGTGAAGACCGGTGCAATCGACCCGGAATTCGGCGGTGCATTGGGCGGGATCATCAATGCCGTATCCAGATCCGGCAACAATGAATTCAATTTCGGTTCGCAGCTGCGCATGGATCCGGATTCGCTCCGCAGTCAGCATGACTCCGTAACTAACGCAGCCGGTGCCTACTCGATCAATACGCGCCAAAGCGCTATGGATTTCCAGGAGGCGCAAGTGTGGGCCAGCGGCCCTATCGTGCAGGACAAGGCCTTTTTCTATGCCCTGTATAGCCCACGTAAAACAGACGACACCTGGGCGAGCGGCTCAAGCTATTACGATCGTACCCGGGAGGAAGATCGCTGGTTGGTGAAGCTGGACTGGTTCATCAATGATGACCACGCGATTGATTTTACCGCGATCAATAACGAGGAAAACGGGGAATACCACAGCTTCGCCTATGATCCGGAAGAAAATCAGGTTGGCAGCGGCCTGGGGCGCACGAAAAGCCGTGAAGGTGGGCAGGTATACGGCGCACACTATAACGGACGCCTCAGCGACGACCTGATACTCGATGTTACCGCTGGGCGTACCCAGGAAACGATTTACAACTCCGCGCTCAATAACCTGCCTTCCGTGTACGACTGTCGCGCAACCTGTGTCAGCTTCAGTAATCACAGTGACTCGACCATTTACGATGAAGATTACGTACGTGATCAGGTAAGGCTCGACCTGAGCTACGACTTGCTGGATCACGCGATCAAAGTCGGGGTGGATTACAGCAGTGTGGATGTGTTCTATCAGGAAAACCAGAACGGGGAGGGCGACGCTCGCGGTTGGTGGCAACAACGTCTGGCGACGGTAAACGATCCATCACTGCAGCCTGAAGGCACCAATCTCGTTCAGCGCAGAATTCGCGTGCGTGGTACCGATTCCACAGTATCTGCAACAGCGCTGTACCTGCAGGATTCCTGGTCGGTCACCGATGACTTCACCTTGAATCTCGGTGCACGCTATGAGCAATTCGAAAATACCGTAACCGGCGGTGAAGCGTTTGTAGAAAACGACGGTATCTCTCCGCGTATTCAGGCGATCTGGGATTTCAATGGGGATGGCAACAGTAAGGCGTTTGCGACTTTTGGTCGTTACTACCAGCCGGTATCTGCCAACATGAATATCACTCAGGGTTCCTATTCTCGGGAAACGTTTGATTACTATGCCCCAGGCGAAATGGACGCCAATAAACGTGTGCTGTTGAATGAAGACGGCTCTCCCAGCCGCGGTGCGCTGCTCCATAGCTGGGTGCGCCAGCAGGGTATTGTAGAGCCGGAGCTGATCGCCAGTGGAAATCTCGAAGGCATGTATGCCGACGAATTTACGCTGGGTATGGAAACCCTGGTACTGGATGGCATGGTGCTGGGCGTTCGCGGTGTTTACCGGGATCTTAAACGCTCGGTGGAAGACGCCGATATCGGCCCGGTACTCAGCAATTACCTGGAAGCGAATGGGATTGAAGACAACGTTGGGCAGAGCAGCTATTACGTACTGTTAAACCCGGGTGAGGATGTCAACATCCGTTACGACTTTGACGGCGATGGTGAGCTGGATAGCGTAAACCTTTCCGCTGAGGAGCTGGCGTTACCGAAGGCTTCACGTCGCTATCTCGCGTTGGAAACGTCTCTCCGCGGTCAGTATACCGAGCGCTTGTTCCTGGATGCTTCCTACACCTGGTCCCACAGCTACGGTAACACCGAGGGCCTGGTACGTACGGACAACAATCAGGCGGATCCCGGTTGGACAACCTCCTACGACTACGCTGACTTGATGGACCACAGTTATGGTGATTTGCCCAACGATCACCGCCACGCCTTCAAGTTGAACGGCTATTACGACCTGACCGATGACCTGACCTTTGGTTTTGTTACCTCTGTGGTATCCGGGCGCCCGCAAAACTACTTCAGTATCCATCCGGTGGGTGTAGACAGCTGTGCCGAGGGTAGTCCCTGGAGCGACTGTATTAGCCAGTACTACGGTGAGGTCTCTTTCTACGACGAGAATGGCAATCCCGCACCGCGTGGCTCCGCCGGCAACTTGCCCTGGAGCAAACAGTTGGATCTGTCACTGGCCTATCGCATGCCGCTGCTGGATGGTGACCTGCTGTTGAAGGGCACCATCTACAACGCTCTGAATGACGATGCCGCGCTGGATGTGAATGAAATCCGCTCGGTTCAGGGTACCAATGGCCTGATCACCAACCCGGATTATGGTCTGACAGAAATGCGAAGCCGCGCACGCTACTTCAGCCTGGTTGCTCGCTACGACTTCTAGACCTGACCTTGCTACCCGTAAGGCAAATAAAAATCCCGGCCACAAGCCGGGATTTTTTTGTCTCGAATAAAGGTATTGAAATAAATCGCTATCGAAGTTTGCTGCCCAAAAAAAAGCGCCGCAGAGCGGCGCCGTAAGCAGAGAGGTACAACATTCTCCGACAATCCCCTTTGGGGCAAGGTCCTGTGAGTACAGGGTGACTAGGAGTCGACTCTTGAAGGTGATTTGATCTTTCCTGTGATTTCCCGGGTTCAGAACTTGATGCTGGCACCTGCGTAGAGGTAGCGACCAAGCAAGGAATAGTTCGCGGATCCGTAGGAGGTAGAGGGATGATCCGTCCAGGTTTCATCGGTGAAGTTGTTCAGGCCCAGGTAGAGCTGGGTGGACTTTGTTACCTGGTAACCGGACCAGAGGTTGAAGTACAGGGAGTCTTCGACGACGCTGCTTTCGTAACGTTCACTGCGACCGTCCAGATCAATCGGGCCACCCTGGGTGTACTTGCTGGTGAGGCGCAGGGACAGGTCATCGATGTAATACGTAGTCGTGAAATCGGCTTTCCATTCGGGAGTGCCAAATTCGCCAACGTAGTCCGTTGTTTCCAGCTCACCGGTGAGGTTGTTGGTGGAGGTGTAGGAGCTTTCCAGCTGGCGGTTGGCTACCAGGTTGAAATGCAGATCACCGGGTAGACCCAGGGTATCTTCCAGATTGAAGCGGTAGTCGGCTTCAATATCGATACCGGTGCGACGCGCGCCGTCAGCATTGATGAAGGTGTCGCGCACCGACTCTACATCACCGTTCGCCAGTCGGGTTACCTGGGTACAGAAGTCATTGTTGATGCTCTCGGAATCGACACACAAGGCAAGCGTGTTACTGGCCCCGAAGCGTACGATCATATCGGTGAGGTCGATATCGTAGTAGTCGATGGAAAATTTCAGGTCCTCAGCGAAGGAGGGCGTGAACACGAACCCTGCGGTAAAGGTAGTGGCATCTTCTTCACGCAGTGCATCGTTACCTTCGGAGATTACCTGGCCGCGCTGTCCTTTCAGGTTGGAATCCCAGTTTTCCTGGATGCCGAGCGCTGTGCAGTTTGCTTTGCGCCGCCCGTCGTCCGGACCACCATCGATTTGATCGGCATCACAGGGGTCTGTCAGATCGGAATAGCCGATGCTGGTACCCAGGAACATTTCCCCCAATTGTGGTGCACGCACAGCGAGGGAGTAGACGCTGCGGAATCGTACGCTGTCATTCAGCGCCCAGTTCAGGCCGGCTTTCCAACTGGTGAAGTTGGCAGCCTCGGTGGAGTACTCGGCGGCGCGCACGGCGGTTTCAAACTCCAGTGACTCCATCAGAGGAAGGTCTGCCAGCAGCGGTACCAGCAGCTCGCTATATACCTCGTGAACGGTGCGACTCTTGTCGTCAATGGGGGTTTGTTGCGAGCTGAGCAGACCGGACTGCCACAGTTCGGAAGGTTGGTAGTCGAGGTTTTCGTAACGGGACTCAAAGCCCGTGCCGAATTTCACCATTCCGGCAGGCAATGCGAACAGATCGCCGGTTATGTTTGCGGCGAAGGCGTGTTGCACGACTTGAGTGTTGGTGTCGTGGTTGGTCATGACATAGTCATTGACCGCCTGGGAGGCCTGTGTAAGTGGAGAAAATTCCGGGCAATTACCCGCTACAGCACAGGGGCCGATCAGGGTAAAGGTGCTGGTGTCGATGCGGTCGTAGCGGAGGTTGTTGCCCTGGGTGAGTTGGGTATCGGTGTAACCACTGTTGATATAGGTATCCCAGTACCAGCCGTTATCGAATTCGCCCTCCAGAGTGGCGCTTAGCGCGAGGTACTCGCGGTCGTTCGTGTGCCAGCGAGGGCCGGCACTCGCAAAGGTGTAGGGGATTTGCAGCCAGTTGTCTTCGTAGTCGGTTAGAAGTTGCTGCACGGAATTGGGAACCGTGATACCGCTGGCTTCAAGGCCTTCCTGTGTTACCCAGGTGCCCCAGATAAAGTCCGGGTCAATTTCGTCGTAGGACTTGGTGTTGGAATACATCAGGTCCGCCGACAATCGGGTGCGGTCGGTAATTTCATAGGTCACGCGGCTGTAGCCGTTCAATCGCTCGAACGGACTGCGTGCGAAGTTATAGGCATTGGGGTCAAACCCGCTGCCATCGGTCGCCATCCAGCCTTGTGAGAGTGCCGATGCCGGGGTTCTCAAGCGGACAGTGTCACCGTCAATACCATACCAGTCGAGATCCCCGTATTCATTGTTCCACATGCCGAAGACGTTGCCGGCGATGTTGAAATCCGGGTAGGTGATGTTGTTGTGGATGATGAAATCCGGGATGCCATCTTCCGGGCCGGTATTTTTGGGGTTGGGTATATAGCGTGTGCGGCCAGCAGCATTGTCGCGGTCGCGAAACAGCAGTGGTTTTTGTTCGAAGTAGTCCAGGGAGAAGGCCACGTTGCCGCGGTTGTCGGCAAAGTTTTCACCAAAGGTGAACGTCAATCCGCCGGTTTCGCCACCACCTTCTTCCGATGTGCCCAGTTGCGAGCGAATGGACACGCCCTCGTAATTGTCTTTCAGGATGAAGTTCACCACCCCGGCAACAGCGTCTGCGCCGTATACCGCGGAGGCGCCTCCGGTGAGTACCTCAACACGCTCTACCAGTTCACTGGGGATCATGCCGATCTCCGTCACCATCGTATTGCTGTCGGTGGTGATCTGGACCGGACGATGTCCATTGACCAGGGAAAGGGTGCGAATTACGCCCATGTCCCGCATGTCCAGTGCATTCAGTCCCGAGTTACCAAAGGAGTAGCTGCCAGAGGTGGAATCATAGCCGGCACCAAACTGCGGCATGGTGGACAGGACCTCGTTGAGGTTCAGTTCCCCGGTCATTTTGATGGACTCTTTGTCGATCACTGAGGTGGGGGAGGGGCTGTCGAAGGTGCTGCGTTGGATACGTGAGCCGGTAACAATCACTTCTTCAAGGCTTGCATCACCCAGCGCGTTATCCTGAGTTTGAGCCTGTGCCAGTCCACCGTGACCAGCGGCGGCAGCAATAGTGAGAGCCAGTAACTTCTTTGATGTCTGCATCGTGATTTACCCGATTATTGTTATGTTCAACTTTTATTTACTTGGTACACAAGATCAAATTAAGGCTAACCAATAATTACTTTGTGTGCAATAGCTGTAAATAGCTCATGTGCAAAATACGCAGGGTGGGTAAGGCAATAGCAGTAGGGAAGGCGTGAGCAGTTGGGAGAGCGTGCGCAGTTGGGAGAGCGTGCGCAGTTGGAAAGGCGTGCGCAGATGGGAAGGCGTTCGAATATCCCGGGACCTTCAGGTCCCGGGAAGTACGCTAGGGCAGTAAAGCTTTACGGCCTCAGCTGTGGTGGCGGTGCTGAGGTGTTTCGGGAAGATCAGCGGGTTGCAGGTAATCCCGGTAGAGATAGCGGTAAAGCTTGCGGGGCAGCTTCTCCTCTGTGGGAGTAGACAGTTCCGATGGTGTCAGTTGGCCGAGCCAGGCAAAAAATTCACTTTGCCACTGCCCTGAATATTGATCGAGTTGCTTGCGATAACCGTCGAAATCATTTTTGCGCAGGTAGCTGGCCAGTGTAGCGAGACTGTCTGGGTCCTGTTGATACAGGAATTGGATGGCCAGGTAGCTCCATGAATACACCCGTGCTCCACCGTCGTCATAGGTGGTCGCGAAAATCTGTTCCAGCGTTGGGTATTCCGAAGGGCGGGTATTGTGGAGGTCGCGTTCCGCACTGTCGTAGTGCTGTCCCTGGGCAATGTAATTGGCGAGCCCCTCGGACCACCACACCATATGACTGGGAAAATGCCCGAAGCCACCCCACTTGTTAAAGCGGCCGTCCAGATAGTGCACATATTCGTGCTCCAGGTTCCAGATACTGAAATCGGGATTCATCCAGAAGGCTTCAAAGGCAATAAACCGTGCCTGGTTACCTTTTTCGCCCGGGTCGCCTTCCAGGAACATGCCTCCGTTGTTGGTGTTGATATCAAACAGCAGGGCCGCGTACTCGTTGTACTGGCTGTAGTTATCAAAAACCACGACTTCCAGGCGATCGTTATGGTCCTGATCCACGGGCTTGTGATCGCTTTGCAACTTGTGGTGAAAGTCCCCCTCCTGGGCAAGCAGGGTTTCGCAGGCCGCAGCCAGTGCAGGATTGCTGATGCTATTCGCGCGGATAAGCAGGGTGGGTGAACAACTGTGCTGGATCGGCAGTGCCTGCTCTTCCGTGGGGTAATGGCAGCGCCCCGGAAACTCGTCGTCACAGGCACTTTTTCCACGAAAGGAGGTAACCAGATAGGGCCGGGTATAGAGCTTGCGCTGATCCTCTGTTGTGAGAAATGGAAGGTCTTTCGACAGCAGTCGCCATACGGTTTCATCCAGCGCTGTGCGATTTTCGTCTTCGTCAACAATGACCTGAAGGTTGCCTAAAGCCCAGAGAGCATGCTGTAGGCGCCAGAGACCGATTTCGGCAGCGTCCGGTGTCGCTTGCGCGTTGCGGATAAGAACCTCGGTGGATGGCGTGTTGGCAAGCAGCGCCTGTTTGACGAGCGGTTTGCTTCGCGCCTCGTAGGCGAGAAACCCGATGCTCCGGTAGGTCTCCCAGAGGGTGTAGCGCTCCTGTGCACTTTGCGGGCTTTTTGTTTTAGGGGCGTTCAGCGCGTATCGGTTAAGGAGGGCGTATACCGTGTCGAGATGCGGCGCTAGCCGGGCCGAGAGTGGCGCGCGGTTGTAGTAGCGGTAGAGGGTAACCGCGAAATGCTCTTGTAACCGCGCCCCCTGATCATTTTGCTGAACAAATAATTGATGCTGACGCAGTTGGGTCAGAGTTTTATCCAGGGTGAACCACTGTAAATCATCAATACTCTCCAGGGGCCCGAAGTAACTGTAGGCGCGCAGATAATAGAGTAGTGCGTCCAGGTCATCAAAATTCGCCGTCGAATCTGCAGAAAGCTGATCGAGTTGCGCCAGTGCAGCGGTGAACTGATGAGTTTGATGGAGATCGCCGGTTGACCAGAGTTCGGTATCCGGGCTCTTCAATTGTGTTGTTAATCGATTGGTGCTGGTTTGGTCACACCCGGAAGTCAGGGCCAGCAGTACGATGGCGGCTGTCGTCCACAGTCGCAATGCACGGGATGGGGGTCGATGGTGTTTCAGCATTCGCTTAGCTCCTTTTTGTTATTGTATGCACAATAACAAAGTGTGGGGGCGGCGAATAGAGAGAAGTGGTTCTTTCGTGGTGGCGCAAGACAAAAAATCCCGGCCTTCAGGGCCGGGATAAAATGAATCAAGACAATAAAGGATGGCCAGCGATCAATTGGCAATCAGCTGAATACCGGCGCCGCTAAAGCCTTCGCTGGTGAGCACCGAGAAGTAATACCAGCCGCTGTCGGGACTGTTTATGGTAATCGACTCGTTGTTGTCGCTGTTGGTGGACCTTTGATCGTAGTCGCTGCTACTGGCCCAGGTTGCATCGTTGACATACAAGTCGCCATTACCTTCACCACCGAACAGTTTGATGGTGAGGGAGCTCGTGCCTGCGGGGATGTAGGTATAGTAATAGTTGATGCTATTGCCATCCGTAATACAGGTACTGGTATTCAGCTCCAGGTTTCCGTAACCGACGGGAGTACCGCTACACGCTTGTGTCGCTGCCTCGGTAAAGCTTGCGAGCAGGTTTACCCCGGAAAACGCGGAATAGGCTTTTAACCGGATGTACCAGCGGCCGGCTTGCGGGCTGGCGATATCGCACACTTCCGTATTGCCACCAATGTAGGGGCGACAATCGTAGCTGTTGTCGGTGGGTTCGCTGCCGTGGCGTACATAGAGGTCCGCATCGCCGGTGCCGCCACTGATGGCAATACTCAGGCTCTCGGCATTGGCGGGAACGTCAATGTAGTAGAGGGTATCTTCGCCTTGAGTGGCGACGGAAATGCCGGTGATTTCCTGATTGTTGACAATGGGGGAGGGGGTGTCGCTTCCGGTATCGCCGCCATCGTCGCCGCCGCCATTGTCACCACCGTCATCACCGCCGTCATCACCACCATTGTCACCGTCAGTGGTGCTTTCGACCTGCTGTAGCCAGGTTTGCCACTCACTGTCGTAGCTGGTGCCGATATTGTTTACGTAGTTCAGGTAGGCATCGTAGTTGCCCGCGCGGAGGTAGCTGAGCAGCTGGATCACGTCGTTGTGGTGTTTTTCAAACATGAAACGCACGGCGAGGTAACCCCAGCGGTAGACTCGATCCTGACCACTGCTGTAGGTATTCCCGAAAATTTCACTCAGGTTATAGGTGCCGCTGCGACCAAGGTCTACCGCAGAGTCGTTGTAGTCTTTCTTGGACACATATTCGGCCAGACCCTCGATCCACCAGACGATTTTGTGGCTGCCGGTTTGTGCATCGCCAAAACCACCATAGAGATTGAAGCGTCCATCCAGATAGTGGACATATTCGTGGGTCAGGTTCCAGACTTCAAAATCCGGACGCAGCCAGTCGGCTTCATGGGCAATAAAGCGTGCCTGATTGCCTTCCGTGGCGGGGTCGCCTTCCAGGTACATGCCGCCGTTATTGGTGTTGATGCCATAGAACAGGGAGGCGTAGGTGTTGTACTCATCCCAATCGTCGAATACGACAACTTCAAGATCTGTATTCAGATCATCGGCGACCGGGTTGTAGTTGGTATTGAGCAACTGGTGGAAGTAGGTTTCCTGGTCGGCCAGTTGATCACAGGAATCCGCAAATTCCACCGTGCTCATATCCTGGGCGCGGATCTTCAGGCTGCTACTACAGGTGTAGTTATTGGCCAGTACCTGTTGCTGTAGGTCTTCTTCGAATCCGCAAATGTCAAAGTCTGCACAATCACCGTAGTAATCCGCATTGCCTGCTGCGGCGATCCAGACACCCTGACCGGTACCCATCATGCTGTAGCGGTCGAGAACCTGTTGGGTTTGCGCGACCACGGTATCGTAGGCCGGGCTGGTTGTGTGTTGCAGGAAGCGGGTCAATTCTCGGGCAGCATTTTCCTGCATGAACTGCGCTTCGGAATCCAGCATCCAGTCAGAGCGTGCGAAGTTACCCAGCAATTGCATCAATTGGGTATCGCTACCGGCTGTGCTCACAAAGGTACTGGAATAGTGACCGCGAAAGAGCACCGTGAAGATTCCGTTAACCGACGCGCGCATACTGCTGATGGCGGCCGCCTGCGCATTCCACCGCTGCAGCCACTCTTTGACCATGGGCAGATAGCGGGTGTTTTCTTCAGAGCTATCGATCAGGACAATGGCATCGATGGTGGCGCTACCGTTTGTACTCGACAATGCATAGAAGTCCGGGTTGGCGATAAACGTGTCGAGCGCTCCGACAACGGCGGACTGTACATTGCTGGAAAAGCTGACCTCATCCGGGTAGTAGTACTCGATGTAGTAACCGGTGCGGAGAAAGTAGAACAGCTTGTTGATACTGGCATCGCCATCGGCGGCGCTATAGTCTGCCGCCATTTGCTGTGCAGCATTGGCGACCGTGACCATCTTCTGGTTGGTAAAGCTGGCAAAACTCGTACTGTTGCCGTCGTACAGGTCGTTGATACAGCTACTTTCAGACTGGAGGATATGATCCACCAGCGCCTGGCCGCTGTATTGCGCATAACCTGTTGCATCGCATGTGGCCAGTGGCTCGACAGCCAGAAGCGAGAAGTTCTGGAGTTGTAAGGTGGCGACTTGAGGTGTTGCCTGCTGCAACTGCTCTGGGTTGTATCTGGGCTCTACCGGGGCGCTGATCGTGAAATCGGAAGCCGTACTGGTAGTTGGCGTGGCCGGCATCGGCGCTGCATGAGCCTGGAGTGCTGCCCCGAGCAGCGTTGCTGCAAGCCCCGTCAGTAGTCCGTGTATGGACAGGGTTATGTGATTATTTTTCATGTTCTCTCTTTCTTTATAAGGATTTATAGCGGTGCGACAGTTGCGAAAGTGGCCAACTGCCCCACAGGTCATCAGATGGATAACGTCATAGCGGGCCCTTTTGTTATTGTGCGTGCAAAAACATACCATTGCGCCCAGAGTTTTTTTTGGTCCTGGCGCACACTTTTGGCGGGCATTGGCGGACAAAGCTTCCCGGTGGGACGGGCAGCGTATGAAGGAAGAAAAGTCGTTCAAAAAAAGATCAGGTGATCTGAGCTATAAGCGCTAAATTTAAGAAGGGCGGAAGAGGCTGGGATCCAGCTTTTTGGTCGCACCGGCGGGAAATTGTGCTATTGGCGCAGGTTTCTCCTATCAATTAGGCGCGGAGTCCCTTGTCGAATTTGGGAAATCCTTTTCCATTCCGGGGGAATTGCCTATCATTCATGAATGAATAGTCAATTTCAGTCTCCAAATTCACGGACAGCTAAGGTCGGAAGTATGGATAAGGCAAAAGAGAAGGTTCAGCGGTTCCGCGCACGGGAGCAGCGTATCCTGGATGCGGCGTTGGAGCTGTTGCTTGAGCATGGTGAAGAAAAGGTCACTGTGGAGCAGATCGCCGAGCGCGTTGATATCGGCAAGGGCACCATCTACAAGCATTTCATCTCTAAAACAGAGATTTATATGCGGCTACTGATGGACTACGAGAAGTCCCTGACTGAACGCCTCAAGAGTGCCGTGGCGACTGCGGAGCAGGGCGATATTACCGCGCCCGCCCGGGCCTACTTCGAGTCGCGAATGGCGGATCCGGCGCGTGATCGCCTGTTCCAACGCCTGGAAGAGAAGGTCATTGCCCTGAATCTTGCCCCGGAGATGATCGCCGAGCTACACGCCCTGCGGAACTCCAACGCTTCGGCGCTAAACCGTGTTTTTGAGCGCCGGATGGAACAGGGGGTGCTGAAGAAAGTGCCCGCCTATTACTACTACTCCACCTACTGGGCGCTGGTTCAGGGGGCCGTTGAGCTGTATCACTCCAAGTCCTTCTCGGATGTGATCGAGGATCGCGAGGGTCTGATGGAGTTCATTATGGATGTGGGCGTGCATATCGGCGATATGTCTGGCCGCCGCAGCAGTGGTGAACCGCAATCCTCGCAGGTCGCACAAACCCCTCCCAGTGCTTCGGGCGGTAGTTTTGGCTGAACCGCTCTTCAAGCAGCTTGAGAAGCTCCAGCAGGAATTTCCGGGCCTACCTCCGGTGGAGGCCTGGAACCCTGATCTCTGTGGTGATATGGACCTGGTCATTCAGGCCGATGGTCACTGGATCCACGAGGGTAGCGAAATCAAGCGCCTGCCTCTGGTGAAACTGTTTGCCAGTATCCTCAAGCGGGAAGGGCGCCACTATTATCTGGTGACTCCGGTCGAAAAGTGGCGTATCCGCGTTGAAGATGTTCCTTTTTTGATCACCCAGGCTGCCCGCGAAGGCGATCAAATCTTGCTCACCACTAATACCGGTGAGGTTGTATCTCTGGATAAAGATCACCCGCTGCTGCTCAAGCCATTTGGTGACCCTCCGCAACCCATACCCTATATTGATGTACGTCCAGGTTTGCAGGGGCGCATGTCGCGGGATGTTTACTATCAGCTAATAGACTGGGCAGAGCCAAGAGCGCCACAGGAGCCGCCAGCGCGATTGTGCCAGTTATGGCTGAAAAGTAATGGCGAAGAATTTTTGCTCGGTGAGTATTGAGGTTCCTGTTAGTTCCGCGCCACCTTCCTGTCTGTTTTTTGTCCCTTCGGGATGTCTTTGAAATATCCCTGAAACACTAAATAAATATATCTGTCATTAATATTTCACAATGAAATATTTTTGCATAAATTCTTCGAATTTCTTCTTCGCGTCTTTCATTCGTAACATTTTCGCAACACTCCATTCCTAGACTCCCCCTCGTCCAAATTGCTTTGGCATTTAAAAAAATAGTCACGGATTAATTTACTTCATCCTTGTTAGGGGGATTCATGAAACTTGTATCCAACAAGCTGCTGCTGGCAGCTGCGATTTCTGCTTTGCTGGCTGGTTGTGATAGCGGCGGTATCAATATTGCGCCTGAAACCAACGATAATTCCGTTGATAACTCCGTGACCAATCCGGACAACGGTGGCGATGATAGCAATAACCCTTGTGCCACCATGGCTGGCTCAGGCGTTCAGGGTTCCTACGACGGTACTCACTGTAGCTACGGCACTGATTTCGTATCTTCCGCCAACCCACTGGTTGAAGATCTGTATCTGCCGGCCCTGCCGAACGGCGGCGCGCACATTTTTTCTGGTAGCCTGTTTGTTGGTCAAAACTTTGACTCTGACGCCGACATGGCTGCCGCCGGTATCGCCAAGGGCGGTGACGGTGTGGCTCTGGAAATTCAGGCCGGCGCCACCGTAGCCTTCGAAGACAACTCCGCATTTATGGTCGTTAACCGCGGCTCTCAGCTGTTTGCTCGCGGTACTGAATCTGCCCCGATTACTTTTACTTCTGAGTCCGATGTTCGCGGCGCGGTAGGTCCTGAAGATGTTTCCCAGTGGGGCGGCATGGTCATCAACGGCTTCGGCGTAACCAACAAATGTGCCTACACCGGTAACCTGGATGCGGGCACTCTGGCGCTGGATGGCGAATGCCACATTCTGGCGGAAGGCGCTGCCGGCGACGACCAGTCCAACTACGGCGGCGCCAACAACGAAGATAGCTCTGGTGAAATGACTTACGTTCGCGTCAAGCACACCGGTGCTCAGGTTGCCAACGGCGACGAGTTGAACGGCATTGCGTTTGACGCCGTAGGTAGCGGCACTGTGGTTAAAAACCTGCAGGCTTACTCCACATACGACGACGGTATCGAGTTCTTCGGCGGTGCTGTAAGCATTGAGAACTACGTGGCGCTGTACGTGCGCGACGACTCCATCGACATTGATGAAGGCTACCGCGGCACCATCACCAATGCGTTGGTAATCCAGAGCGAAACCGACGGCAACCACTGTATTGAATCCGACGGTATTGGTTCTTACAAAGACGGTGAAGCGCGCAACGCCGACCTGATTGCCAAAGGCATCAACAGCCGTCCGGTAATCGACGGTCTGACCTGCATCGTGTCTCCACAGTCTGAAGGTACTCACGATCCGGGTGCAGGCTGGCGCTTCCGTGAGGGTATCTACCCGACCATTACCAATTCTCTGGTTGTCGCTTCCTTTAAAGCGGACGAAAACGGTGTTGAAGGCAGCAACTACTGCCTGCGTGTAGAAAGCGCCGAGACGGTCGCCGCTCTGGAAGCCGATGAAGCCTTCATCACCTCCAACATCTTCGCCTGTGAAGACAAGACCAAAGGTGACATGGCCGACCTGGAAGCCTGGGCAGAAGCCAATGGCAACCAGTTCGCTGATGCGGCGGTAAACCCGACTGCCAGCATCGCTACCCAGCTGCAGTTGCTGGAAGGTACTCCGGCCATCTTCTCCATCAACGGCATGATCGTTGACGACGCCGCTACCACTGTAAGCCCGGTAGAGCGCGCTTACCTGGGTGCGCTGTCTCAGGGTGGCAGCGACTGGACCCAAGGTTGGACCTATGGTCTGCACCAGGGCAGCCGTGCCAAGCCGCTGTGGTTTGAATAAGCCGTAAAAGATTAGGGCTTATGCCCTGATCTACAGGGCGCCGCTTTCAAAACGGGAGCCGGCGCCCTGTTTGCTTCTACCACAGTAAATAACAGGAAAACTGAGGCCTGGAAAATGAAGAACGCAAAATTTCAGAGAGCGCCGCTGGTACTGGCTATCGCCACGGCCTCAGCTTTTGCTCCGCAACTTTGGGCGCAAGAGATTGCCACCGACGAAATGGCGGCGCAGCAAGCGAAGCAATTAGAAGAAGTGATGGTGCAAGGTCGCCTGCAGGACTCTGCCGAGTCTCTGGTATTCGAGCGCCTGGAAGAAGAAGTGGTCACAGATATTCTCGGTTCCGAAATGATCGGCCGAGTAGGGGACTCCAACGTGGCCGCCGCACTGCGTCGTGTGTCCGGTCTGTCCCTAGTGAACGATAAGTTTGTATACGTGCGCGGTCTTGGTGAGCGCTATTCAAGCACCACCCTGAACGGTGCTACTGTGCCGTCCCCGGATTTGACCCGCAACGTTGTGCCGTTGGACGTGTTTCCAACCTCGGTGGTGGATTCACTTGCGGTACAGAAAAGTTATTCGGCAGACAAGGCCGCTACCTTCGGTGGTGGTAACGTCGACATTCGTACGAAATCCATCCCCGATGACCTGACCTATTTCGTGGAGCTCGGGACCGGTAGCAACACTGAAACCAGTGGTGGTGTACTGAGCTATCAGGGTGGCGGTGACGACAACCTCGGAACTGACGATGGCACCCGCGCAATGCCAGAAGGCATTGCCTCTGCGCTGCAGCGCTTCAAGGGCGATATCAGTGTCGGCAACATCCGCAAAACACTGGTGCAGGAAGGCCAGCAGTTCGCCAGCGACGCCGCGGCGACTGCCGCTGCTCAGGCGTTGAACCGCGAATTGGCTCTGAACCTGAACCGCGATATCAGCATCGAGGAAGATACCGTTGACCCGCAGTACGATGCCAAAGGTGCGGTGGGTAATCGTTTCTACCTGAACGACAACTGGGAAATCGGTTTCCTGGCAGGTGCATCCTACAAGAGCCGCTGGAACGAAAGCACGCGCTTCGCGCGGGATTACGGCCAGCCGGAAGAGCAGATTGATACCAAGAAAGAATCTACCTACTCCGTAGATGCCAGCGGCAACTTGAATCTGGGTATCCGCTTTGCCGACGAGCACAGCATTTCTACCACCAGCCTGTTCCTTCGCAATACCGACGACGAGACTTCCATTCGGGATTACTTCGACGAAAACCGCCAGCTTTCCGATGGCCGCGGCAATCGTGAATACTCCCTGAAGTTTGAAGAGCGTGAAATGCGTGTAAACCAGGTCAATGGTGAGCACTCCATTGGCCCTGAAACCAAGGCGCTGATTCCCGGTGGCCTGCTGAACTGGGCGCCGGAAGAGTTGACGGTCGACTGGTTCTACTCGGATGCGGTGGCGACCACGGATATCCCCAGTGAAGTGAATGTGTACGCCGATACGATTACCGACCCGAATACTGGGCACACTCGCAGCTCCAGCGTCAGTGTGGGTACCAAAAGTGCGGATTATCGTTTTACCGAACTGGAAGACAATGTCATCAACTACGGTTGGTCCGCGACCCTGCCGGTGGAATTTACGAGCTCCAGGCTCGAGCTGATTGGTGGCTTTGCCCGTACCGAGAAAGGTCGTACCTATAAACAGACCCAGCTGCGCCTCGACGCCTTTGACGTTGCCGATTCTGGATCCATGGCCGGTGACCTCGGTGATGTATTTGGTGATGAGAACATTACCAATCCGGACAACAACTTCGTCTTCGACCGCGTGGGTGCCAATACCAACAAGCAAAGTTATATTGCGGCAACCCTCACCGAAGCAGCTTTTGGTAAGGTGGACTGGACTCTGAATGAGACCTGGCGCGCATCCGCTGGTGCCCGTTGGGAAGAGTACAATCAGGTCGCGCTCGACTGGAACCCCTACGGTTATACCGTCGACAATCCGCAGATTGCCACCGACGAAGAATCCCTCGCAGAAGCAACTTACGTTGATGACGCTGTGTATCCGTCTTTGTCTTTGACGTATATGGGGGCTTTCTGGGCGGAAACCTTCCAGCTGCGCTTCGGTGCCAGTAAGACGGCTGTTCGCCCTGACCTGCGTGAAATTACCGATGCTATCTACATTGATCCCATCACTGATGAGCAGATCAAGGGTAATCCGAATGCGCGTCCTTCCGAGATTACCAACTTCGACATCCGTGCCGAGTGGTTCTTCGACGAGGGCGACAGCCTGACGCTTTCCGCCTACTACAAGGATATCGTTGACCCGATCGAATTCTTCGAAGCGGGTTCCAGTGATACCAACGTGGCTCGTGAAATCATCAATGCAGAATCTGGTGAAATCACCGGTATGGAAATCGAAGGCCTGAAAAACCTGGGCTTCATGGGATCCTTCATGGAGAGCTTTTTCCTGCAGGGTAACGTAACCGTTCAGGAAACCGAGCTGGTAGCCGGTATCGAAGCGGACGCGCCGACCAATCCGGTGCGTGAGATGACCGGTGCTTCCGAGTATGTGGTAAACGGCATGCTGGGCTTTGATTCTCCCGATGGCATGCACTCTGCAACACTGGGTTACAACGTTTTCGGCGATCGCCTCTACCTGGCTGGCCGTAACGGTGCCCCGGACGCCTTCGAGAAACCGTTTCACTCTCTGGATCTGACTTACTCCTGGTACCCGACTCAGGAAATTACGGTCAAGGCCAAGATGCAGAACATTCTGGATGAGGCGATCGAAATTGAGCGCTCTGGCGTAATCGTGTTTGAAGAGAAGCCGGGACAGACGTTTGCTCTGAGCGCGCAGTACCAGTTCTGATGCGACACGAAAACAAGATTCCTGGAAGCAAATAGCTAAACCAACACGGAATGCTTAATAAGCCGGACTCTAGCAATAGAGTCCGGCTTTTTTATTGGCGATAGTCGGGTACAAAAAAGGGCACCCTAGGGTGCCCTTAATACAAACGACTGGATTACATATTGGGGTAGTTAGGACCGCCGCCACCTTCCGGTGTGATCCAGACAATATTCTGGGTCGGATCCTTGATGTCGCAGGTTTTGCAGTGGACGCAGTTCTGCGCGTTGATCTGGAAGCGCTTGCTGTCGCCCTCATCGATGACTTCGTAGACACCGGCAGGGCAGTAACGCTGAGCCGGTTCATCGTAAATCGGCAGGTTGTGGTTCAGCGGAATATCCGCATCTTTTAGGGTCAGGTGGCAGGGCTGGTCTTCTTCGTGGTTGGTGTTGGAAATGAACACCGAAGACAGCTTATCAAAGCTCAAAACACCATCCGGTTTCGGATAGGCGATTTTTTTACAGTCCGCAGCCGGCTTCAGTTGTGCGTGGTCTGCTTTACTATCGCTCAGGGTCCAGGGCAGTTTGCCCTTGAACAGGTTGATGTCGATAAACGCATAGGCGGAGCCAAAGATATTGCCCCACTTGTGCTGGGCAGGGCCGAAATTGCGCTGCATGTGCAGTTCTTTCCAGGCCCAGCTGTTTTTGTAGCGCTCGCTGTAATCGCCCAGCTCGTCGTTGCCGCGCTCCGCTTTCAATGCCTCGGCCACAGACTCCGCCGCCAGCATGCCGGACTTCATTGCCGTGTGGTTGCCCTTGATCTTGGCAAAGTTGAGGGTGCCGGCATCATCGCCAATCAGCAGGCCGCCAGGGAAGGTCATCTTGGGCTGCGACTGCAGGCCACCTTTGACAATGGCGCGCGCGCCGTAGGCCACACGCTGGCCGCCTTCCAGGTACTGCTTGATTACCGGGTGGTGCTTGTAGCGCTGGAATTCGTCAAACGGGCTGACATGGGGGTTGCTGTAAGAAAGATCGGTGATCAGGCCTACGACAACCTGGTCGTCTTCGAGGTGGTACAGGAAGCCACCGCCCGCGCTACCGGATTCATCCAGCGGCCAGCCCGCGGTGTGTACCACCAGGCCCTGCTTATGCTTGGCGCTGTCAACTTTCCAGATTTCTTTGATGCCGATGCCATAGTGCTGCGGGTCGCGGTCGGCATCCAGGGAGAATTTGGCGATCAGCTGCTTGCCCAGGTGGCCGCGACAGCCTTCGGCAAACAGGGTGTATTTGGCATGGAGCTCCATGCCCGGCATAAAGGAATCTTTCTGTTCGCCATTGATGCCGACGCCCATATCGCCAGTGGCGATACCTTTTACGGAGCCGTCTTCGTTATAGAGGACTTCGGCAGCGGCAAAACCGGGGAAAATCTCCACTCCCAGGTTTTCTGCCTGCTCGGCAAGCCAGCGGCACAGGTTACCCAGGCTGATGATGTAGTTGCCCTCGTTATGCATGGTGCTGGGAACCAGCATGTTCGGGACTTTGAGTGCCTTTTCCGGGCCGCGCAGGACGTAGATGTCGTCACCGTTGACCGCGGTTTCCAGTGGGGCGCCGCGCTCTTTCCAGTCGGGGAAGAGTTCGTTCAGGGCGGTGGGTTCGAACACGGCACCTGAAAGAATATGCGCGCCCACTTCGGAGCCTTTCTCCACCACGCAGACGGAAATGTCTTCGTTGATCTGGCGCAGCTTGATCGCAGCGGCAAGTCCGGCAGGGCCCGCACCGACGATGACTACGTCGTATTCCATTGACTCGCGTTCCACAGGTCACTCCTCAGCATGTCTAATTATTCAGCCGCCGAATTATGGCAGGCAATTTATAAGCTGGCGCATTATATCGGTGAACAGCCGGGCCTACCAATTGCAGGAGTTTTCATTTCTGCTGGCAAAAGCGGCGTAATTGCGCGTTTTTTGCGGTTCGGAATAGGGCGGATTTATGGCCTGAAATTGATCCTGTGAATGGCTGCTAGGCTTACTATTCAACTATTGATTTTGGATTGTGAAAGGGCCAACATACACGCCGCTCAAACAACTGTTTGAACTTGAGGCTGGCTCACAGGTGCCTGAATTTGCTCGCTTGTGGCGGGTTTGGCAGGGCCGCCATAGGACTCGGCCGGGAGGCTGCCCGAGTTACCCATGTTGTGCCCCAGTCGTTTTGGCTGCCGGGTCGCAACTTCTAAGTAGACTACTGAGACGGGATTTTCATGAAAGTTCTTGTAGCTGTGAAACGCGTTGTCGATTACAACGTGAAAGTTCGCCCGAAGGCGGACGGTTCGGATGTGGACATTGCCAATGTAAAGATGTCCATCAACCCCTTTTGTGAGATCGCTGTTGAAGAAGCGGTGCGCTTGAAAGAGAAGGGTGTGGTCAGCGAGATCATCGCTGTTTCCATGGGGCCCAAACAGTGTCAGGAACAGATTCGTACTGCTCTCGCACTGGGTGCCGATCGCGGTATCCAGGTGGAAACTGACGCGGAGCTGCAGCCGCTGGCAGTCGCCAAGTGCCTGAAGGCCATCGTCGAGAAGGAAGAGCCTCAGCTGGTTATCCTGGGCAAGCAGTCCATCGACGGCGACAACAACCAGACTGGCCAGATGCTGGCAGCGCTGACTGGCATGGGTCAGGGCACTTTTGCGTCTGAAGTCAACGTCGAAGAGGGTTCGGTGAAAGTGACCCGCGAAATCGACGGCGGTCTGCAGACCGTTGAGCTCAAGCTGCCTGCAGTGGTAACCACCGATCTGCGCCTGAATGAGCCGCGTTATGCGTCTCTCCCCAACATCATGAAGGCGAAGAAAAAGCCTCTGGATGTGACCAACCCGGACGAACTGGGTGTGGACATCGCCCCGCGCACCAAAACCCTGAAAGTTGAGCCGCCGGCCGAGCGCCAGGCAGGCGTCAAGGTTGCCGATGTAGCGGAACTGGTAGAAAAACTGAAAAGCGAGGCGAAAGTAATCTGATGAGCATTCTTGTAATTGCAGAGCACGATAACGCCGAGCTGAAAGGCGCAACCCTGAATACAGTCGCAGCGGCCAAAGCCATCGGTGGTGATATCGATGTTCTGGTTGCCGGCAGCGGCTGTGGTGCCGTTGGTGAAGCAGCGGCCAAAGTAGAAGGCGTTAACAAGGTTTTGGTGGCTGATAACGCCGCTTATGAACACCAGCTGGCAGAAAATGTCGCCAAGCTGGTCGCCGATCTGGGCAAAAACTACAGCCATGTGCTGGCCCCGGCAACCACCACCGGCAAGAATATGCTGCCGCGCGCAGCTGCGCTGCTGGATGTTCAGCCTATTTCCGACATCATTGCGGTGGAAGGTCCCGATACCTTCAAGCGTCCTATTTATGCGGGCAACGTGATTGCTACCGTGCAGAGCTCTGACGCCATCAAGGTTGCGTCTGTGCGTACCACGGCATTTGACCCAGTGGCTGCAGAAGGTGGAAGCGCAACTGTTGAAACCGTGGAGCTGGTGGATGACGCGGGTGTTTCCAAGTTTGTCGGTGAAGAGCTGGCCGTTTCCGACCGTCCGGAGCTGACCGCTGCTCGTGTTGTGATCTCTGGTGGCCGCGGCATGCAGAACGGCGAAAACTTTGAGCTGCTGAACAAGGTGGCAGACAAGCTGGGTGCTGCAGTTGGCGCCTCCCGCGCAGCGGTAGACGCCGGTTTTGTGCCCAATGATATGCAGGTTGGTCAGACCGGCAAAATCGTTGCTCCGGACCTCTATATCGCAGTGGGTATTTCCGGCGCCATTCAGCACCTGGCGGGTATGAAGGACTCCAAGGTGATTGTGGCCATCAACAAAGATGAAGAGGCGCCGATCTTCTCGGTGGCTGATTACGGCCTGGTAGCCGATTTGTTTGATGCGGTGCCAGAGTTGGAAACCAAACTGTAATAGTTGGTACATATACTCTGACTGGGAAAAGGGCGGCGAAAGCCGCCTTTTTCTTTGGTGGAAACTTCATAATCCGCGGTTTAATTGGTATTTGAGTACTAGATTCAGGGGAATGGTTGGCTAATTTTTGGTCTTTACGCCCCATAACATTGCCTTTCGGGAGGCAAGCCTAGAGAATAGGCGCCAATTAAGAGAAACAAGCTGTCTGTGGTACAGCCGAGACGGGTTTAGTCATGTCTTTGGTAAAGCGCACAATTTCATCTGCTCTGCAGGCCCCTGGCGCTGCGGGTAGCAGCACCGCACGGCATAGTCTTTTCGCCACCTTTGCGGTTGTGGGTGGTTGGCTGGCCGTCAATCTGATGGCATACGGGCATCTGGTAATGCCCTCAGAGTCGGGTAGCGGGCTGCTGGTTGAGCGCAATGCGCGGCCTGTAAGTGCGAATACCGCCGAGTCTTTGCCCGCTACGGCATTTTTTGGTGTCGCAGAAGTGAAGAGTGAGGCGGAGCCGGATCTGGATCTGGCCAACATTCCCATTACCCAGCTGAATCTGGTGTTGTCCGGTGTGCTCAGCAGCAGCCTGAGTGACCATGCCAGCGCCCTGGTCGCTGAGCGGGGTAAGCCTGCAGAACGTTTTTACGTAGGACAGTCACTGCCTGGTGGCGCTGAGGTCTATTCTGTCGAGGTTGACCATATTATCCTACGCCGTAACGGTCAGATGGAGAAATTGACCTACCCCGATGCCGATGGGCGTCCGACAGTTCCCAAACAGTACGCTAACTACGCGCGCGAGGCTGCCAAGGTCATCAGTGCCAATGCAACCAGCGACCGCGCGGATCGACAGCAATCCATCAAGGAGCGCCTGGAGCAACTGCGTGAAATGGCCCGTGAGCGCCAAGGGGGGCGGGACACTCGCTAAAGTAGGCAACGGCTGTTTTTTGGGTAGCAGCTGTTTTTGAAGACCAATAACTTACTGAACACATAAGAATCAGAGTCAGAATTATAATGATGAGCTTGTTTCACCGACGGCTAGTTGCAGTCGCCTTGGGTTTTTTGTTGTCGTTTTCGGTGCTGGCTCAGTCTCCCGTGGAAAGGGTAACCCTTTCACTGGATAACGCCGATATCCGTGACCTGATCAATTGGGCTGCGGACTTCACTGGCAAAAATATCATTGTTCACCCCAATGTTAAGGGCAAGGTGACCGTCGTTGCCGGTGACCCCATGACCCATGAACAGGCGTTCGACGTGTTTATGTCGGTGCTGCAGGTGAACGGTTTCAGTCTGGTGGAGCAGGGGGATGCCTGGAAAGTGGTCCCGGATGCCCTTGCGAAACAGCAGGCAATCCCCGTTGTTGATGAGACGACCCGAGCACCTGGCGAAGCGCTGGTGGTGCGTACGGTAAAGGTCGAAAACATCTCCGCGGCACAGCTGATTGCGATGCTGCGTCCGCTGATTCCTCAAACCGGCCACCTGGCTGCCTACGCCGACACCAATACCCTGATTGTGGCGGATCGCTCGGCAAACATTGAGCAGATCGTACGCCTGATCAAGCAGCTCGATCGCGCGGGTGCCATTGATATCGAGTTGGTTCCGCTGGAATTTGCCTCTGCGAAAGAGGTCAAGCAGGTCATCAATGAGTTGCTTCAGGGTGGCGGCAAACAGGCGGGCAACGATGTACAGCCGCTACGCATCGCCGTGGATGAACGCTCCAACAGTATTCTGCTGACCGGTGACCCGGTAACCCGCACCCAGCTCAAAAAAGTGATTCAGCGCCTTGACCAGCCGTTGACCGGTGAGGGTAATACCGCCGTGGTTTACGTGCAGTACGCCAGTGCTGCCGACTTGAAGCCTATTCTTGAAGGGATGAGCGGCAGTATCCAGAAAACCGAAAAAGATCAGCAGGTCGCGGATGTTGAAGTCAGCATCCAGGTTAATGAAGAACTGAATGCACTGGTATTGACCGCGCCGCCCTCGTTGCTGGATACCATGAAAGGCGTCATTGCCAAACTTGATGTGCGCCGCGCGCAGGTCCTGATTGAGGCCATCATCGTCGAAGTGACCGAAGGCACGGGCAACAAGCTCGGGGTCAAATGGATTGCCGGTAACGATGACGATGTTTTCGCGGGCTTCCAGAACGATTTTGCGGAAACCCCGATTATTGATGCCGACGGCAATGTGCTGTCCGAGGTCAATCCGTTCTCGCTGGATCCGGCGAATCTGGTCCGCCAGGGCCTGAACCTCGGTTTCCTCAGCGGCACGGATGTGCGTGTTGCGATCAATGCGCTGGCGAATGAAAACAACGCGAATATTCTCTCTACACCAACCATCATGGCCCTGGACAATGAAGAGGCCGAGATTCTGGTTGGTCAGAACGTACCCTTCATTACCGGTGAGCAATTGCTGTCCGGTAGTAACAACGATCCTTTCACCACCATCCAGCGGCAGGACGTGGGCACCACCCTCAAGGTAATTCCCCGGGTCAATAACAACAATTCCGTCACCCTGGAAATTGAACAGAAGGTTGAAAACGTGCTGCCGGTTGCCAGTTCCGCAGCCTCGGATATTGTGACCAGCAAGCGCGAAATCCGCACTAAGGTACTGATCGATGACGGCGCCATCCTGGTGTTGGGTGGCCTGATCGAAGACAAAGTGACGGAAATCAACGAAAAAGTCCCCTTGCTCGGCGACATCCCGGGTATTGGTCGTCTGTTCCGCAATTCCGACAAGTCGGTGGATAAGACCAACCTGATGGTATTCCTGCGTCCGAAAATTCTGAGCACTCAGATTGCAGGCTATGAAGAAACCCGTCGCCGTTACCGCGCGATGCAGGAGCGTCAGCTCAGATTGCGCGACAATACCAGTAACATCTGGGACTGGAACCGCGGTGAAATCCTGCCGGATCTACTGCCGCCGCCTGCCAGTGCGCAACAACAGGAAGAGACTCTTCCGCTGGAGCCTGAGGCGGTCAAGTGATGACAGAAGTCACGCTCAAGCGACTACCTTACGCCTTTGCCAAGCGCCACCAGGTATTGCTGGCAGAGGTGGATGGCACCCCGGTATGCCAGTACGTGGCGCCACTGAATCCCACTGTGCTCGCAGAAGTTCAGCGCCTGTGTGAATTGCCGCTCGGGATCGCAGCGGTAGACGCCGACGATTTCCAGCAGTCGTTGCAGCGGCAATACGAAAACCGCGAAGGCGGTAATCTTTCCGACGTTGAAGGGTTAGGGGACGACCTGGATCTGGCTGCAGTCGCTGATTCACTGCCGGAAACAGAAGACCTTTTGGAGCAAGAGGACGATGCGCCTATCGTCCGTCTGATCAATGCCATTTTTGCCGAATCCCTCAAGCAGGGCGCTTCGGATATTCATATTGAAACCTTTGAAAAGCGCCTGGTCGTACGCTTCCGAGTGGATGGCGTACTGCGGGAAGTGTTGCAGCCGCGCCGTGCACTGGCACCGCTACTGGTGTCGCGGATCAAGGTAATGGCGAAAATGGACATCGCGGAGAAGCGGGTCCCCCAAGACGGCCGTATTTCCCTGCTGATGGGTGGCCGCGAGGTGGATGTGCGTGTTTCAACCATGCCATCGTCTGCCGGAGAGCGGGTGGTCATGCGTCTGCTGGACAAGCAGGCGGGCAAGATGGATATGCGTCAGCTGGGGATGGCAGACCGGGATCTGCGGGTCATTACTGAGCTTCTCGGGCGGCCCCACGGTATCTTGCTGGTTACGGGCCCTACCGGCTCCGGTAAAACCACCACCTTGTACGCGGGCCTCTCAAGCATCAATAACCGCGAAAAGAACATTCTCACCGTGGAAGACCCGGTGGAATACAACCTGGAGGGCGTTGGGCAGACCCAGGTGAATACCAAAGCGGACATGACCTTTGCCCGCGGTTTGCGCGCCATTTTGCGCCAGGATCCCGATGTGGTGATGGTCGGTGAGATTCGCGACCTGGAAACCATGCAGATTGCCATTCAGGCGAGTTTGACCGGTCACCTGGTGCTTTCCACCCTGCACACCAATACCGCGTTGGGTGCGGTTACCCGACTGGTAGATATGGGGATTGAGCCCTTCCTGCTGTCTTCGAGCATTATCGGCGTACTGGCACAGCGCCTGGTGCGGGTGCTGTGCCCTGATTGTCGCCAGCCACACGAAGCGGATGCGTTCGAGCGCAGGATGCTTGGGCTGGAAGAGGGGGCACCGGGTACCATCTACGGCCCTGGCGGCTGTGACAAATGCAACCACAGTGGTTATCTCGGTCGTATAGGTATCTATGAATTAGTGCCAGTGAATGAGAAGCTACGGCAAATGATGCACGACCGCGCCTCTGAGAGCGCGCTGGTTCAAGAGGCCCGCAAGTTGGGGCCCAGCATCCGCGACGATGGCATGGCCAAAGTACTGGCCGGAATCACTTCACTGGAAGAAGTACTGCGGGTAACCCAGGAGTCCTGAGATGGGTGCTTTCGAGTACACCGCCCTCAACAGCGGCGGCCGCAAAAATCGTGGCACGCTGGAAGCCGACAGTGCCAAAGCCGCGCGCCAGCAGTTGCGCGCCAAAGGGTTGATTCCCCTGGAAGTGAGCGCGGCTGCAGAAACCTCAGCTGCTGGCGGTGCCAGCCTGCTCTCCGGTAGCCCGGGGCTGGGTATCAAGCCCCTGGCCCTTCTTACCCGTCAGATTGCGACCCTGTTGCGGGCCGGCATCCCCCTGGAAGAAACCCTCAGTGCGATAGCCAACCAGTCCCGCAATCAGAAGGTGCGGCGTATCGTGCTGGCTGTGCGCGCCAAGGTGCTGGAAGGCCACAGTTTCGCCCAGGCCCTGGGGAGCTTTCCGCGGGCGTTTCCCAAGCTTTATCGCGCCACCGTAGAGGCGGGGGAGCACTCCGGACATCTGGACGAGGTACTTGAGCGTCTTGGCGACTACACCGAGAGCCAGCAACAGTTCCGGCAGAAGGTTCAGTTGGCCCTGATATACCCGCTGGTTCTGGTGGTGATCTGTGTGCTGGTGGTTACCGGCCTGATGGTCTACGTCGTCCCAGACGTCATCGAAGTCTTTACTGGAACCGGCCAGCAGTTGCCACTCGCTACCCGAATTCTGGTTTCCCTCAGTGATTTCATTTCCGCCTGGGGCTGGCTGATTCCCCCGGTCCTTGTGCTGCTAGTGGTTGGCTGGATGCTGTTATTGCGCCGTGACGGTTTCCGTTACCGCTACCATCACCGACTGCTGGAGATGCCGGTCATTGGCTGGCTGGTGAGGGGCGGGCAGAGCGCGCGCTACGTGGGTACGCTGGCGATCCTGACGGGCAGCAGTGTGCCGTTGGTGCAGGCGATGGGCATTGCCAGTGGCGTAATGAGCAACGACTATTTGAAAGCGCGGCTTCAGGTTGCGCAGAAATTCGTACGGGAGGGCGGCAGTCTTCGCCGCGCCCTGGAGGATGTGGAATATTTTCCTCCAATGATGATCTATATGATCGCCAGTGGTGAATCTTCTGGCACGCTCGACCAGATGCTGGTGCGGGCAGCGGAAAATCAGGAGCAGGACCTGCAGGGGGCGGTGACCGCCTTCGTGAGTCTGTTTGAGCCCATCATGCTACTGGTCATGGCGGCTATAGTGCTGTTTATTGTGATGGCCATCATGATGCCGATCATGAATATGAACCAGTTGGTTGGTTGATAAATTGTTCAGCACGGTCAATTAGTGGACAATGTTTTACGTTTGAACTCGCGAGGTGAGGAATGAAAAATCTGCGCAAGAGTCAGGGGTTTACCCTGATCGAAATCATGGTTGTGATCGTGATTCTTGGCGTGCTGGGCGCCATGGTGGTTCCGAGTATTCTCGGTAAAACCGGTGAAGCCCGCATTAAAGCGGCCAAGTCCGACCTGCGGACCATTGAAACGGCGCTGGACATGTACCGCATGGACAACTTTGTCTACCCCAGCTCCGAGCAGGGGCTGCAGGCTCTGGTAACCAAGCCTTCCGGTTTCCCGGAAGCCAAAAACTGGAACGAGCCCTACCTGAAGCGTGAAGCCAAGGATCCTTGGGGTAATCTCTACCAGTACATCAGCCCGGGCAGCGCTGGCGCTTACGACCTGTTCAGCCTCGGAGCGGATGGCAAGCCCGGTGGTGAAGGCGAGGCCGCCGACCTGTTTGCCTCAGAACTCTGAGGCTGACGGGAAGCCTCATGCGCGTCACAGCCCGCCGCCAAAGGGGATTTACCCTGATCGAACTGCTGGTGGTGATGGTGATCATCGCCTCGCTGGCGGGTATGGCGACGCTTTCCCTGGGAAATACGGACACCCGTCATTGGACCGGGGAAGTTCAGCGGCTCGGCAATCTTTTGCAGCTGGTTGCCGATCGCGCGTTGATCGATAAGGCGCACTACGGTGTTGTTTTTGAGGAAAACAGCTATCAGGTTGTGCGTTATGACACATCGACGATGAAATGGCAGCCGATTGATTTTTCGGCGACCCCGAATGCTGCCAATGCCCGACGCTTCAGTGCCCACGAGCTGCCCGTAAATATGCGGCTCGAAATCCTCTCGCAAACCGAACTTCCCGGTGCCAACAGCAAAGATACGACGTTCGGCGGCAGTCGTAAGGACAGTAAGGTTGGCAAGAAGGGCAAGGATGACGAAGTACTTCCCCAGTTTGCCGCGCTTTCCAGCGGTGAAGTGTTACCGGTGGAAATTGCCTTATTCCTTTTGAAAAGCGGCGATATAGGCCGTGGCGCCATCATTTCCTACAGTACTTTGCACGGCATGGAGCTTGAGTGGGATGCCGATGATTACTGAGTCAGCAGTCACCGGCGCTCGTGGCCAGCGCGGCTTCACCCTGGTTGAGGTGATGGTCGCCCTGGTCATTTTCGGGGTGATTGCCGCCAGTGTCCTCAAAACCCTACAGGACAGCGTACGCCAGCAGACGGCACTGGAAGAGCGCCTCACGGCCAACTGGGTGGCCCAGCAGGCGCTTGCGGAAATTCGCTTGCGCACTGATTGGCCGCCCCTGGGCAAAAAAAACGAGAAGGTTCTGCTGGCCGGGCGCGAGTGGCAAGTCTCGGCGGAAGTCAAAAGCACCAGTGAACCGCGCATGCGGCATATCATCGTGCAGGTTGGTTGGCCTGAAAAACCGCCAATACTGACCATCGACTCCTGGGTAGCGCAATCCATTGCGGCGGCGTCCAGTTCCAGCTCCGGAGGTACGGGGCCGTGAAGCAACAAGTGCGAAAGCCGCCACTGCGCCCGTCACAGGGCTTTACCCTGATTGAAGTCATCGTTGTACTGGTGATCGTTTCTATCATCGGTATCGGTTCCTACTCCCTACTGGAAACCTTTTTCACCACAGACCGGGTGCTGACCGCACGCGCGGATGAACTGCGCCGCCTGTCGATGGCCATGTACCGATTGGATGACGACCTGCGCCAGCTAACGGTTCGCCCAATCAAAAACGGGTATAGCGGCTACGAGCCGGCCTTTCAGGGGGGCAGTAATGAATTTGAATTTACACGTCTTGGCGCCGCCAATCTGACCGGGGAGCCCCGCGGTAACCTGCAGCGTTTGCACTACGGCATTGGCTACCCGGAGGAAGAGGAGCGGGAACGCTACCAGCCGGAAGTCGACGATGACACAGCATTGTTGCTGCGCAGTCGCTGGCGAATTCTGGACCGCGGTCCAGATTCAGAGCCAGTAGCTGAACCCATTCTCGACGGCGTTATGGATCTCAGCCTGCGCTATTTTGATCGGGATACCGAGGCATGGCTGTCGCAGTGGCCTCCGGCGTCTTCCATGACGACGCCCGGCGCCGTGGATTTGCGCTTGCCGAAAGCGATCGAGGTCAGGCTGGTCACCAGAACCGGGGGTGAAATGCTCCGCGTTTTTCAGCTCCCCGAATATACCGTGGTCGCAGGTACCGGGTCGGGCGGCTCTGGTGGCGGCAACGGCAGGGACGATGACGAACAGGCGGGCGACGACAACGGGGATTCCGACGGCAGCGACGCTGGCGGCGGTGACTCACGTGATGATTCGGGCAGTGACTCGGGCCGAGAGAATGACGGATCTGGCGATGGCAACGGCCGCGACGGTGAGGGCAGGCAATGACCCCCTTAAGCCTGAAGCGCCAGCGCGGTGTCGCGCTGATTACGGTACTGCTGGTGATGGTCATTGCGATCGCCGCGGTCACCCATGCGGTGACCCGCAATCGCCTGGCCATATCCCGTACCAGTGCCATCCTGGCCAATACCCAGTTGGCGGAATTCGTTCACGGCGCTGAGGCTTGGGCGATCATCGCTTTGGAGAAGGATTTCGAAGAGGATCGCACCGCCGGTACTGCCAGCGATAACCTGCTGGAACCCTGGGCACAGCGACTTACGGAATTCAATCCGGATAACGGTAAGATCCGCATACAAATCAAAGACTTACAGTCCTGTTTTAATGTAAATAATTTAACCCTCGGTCGAACTTCGGGCTCTGCGGCCAAAGGCACCGGCGACGCCGCGGTGCTACAGCGATTGGTGCGCAATCTCGGTGCCCGCGCGGACCTTGCGCTCGCGATTGAAGACTGGCTCGATCCTGGCGATACACCCCTGGCATCGGGCACGGAAGATACGGGTTATCTCGGTCTGGAGCTGGCTTACCGCACCCCGGATACTTTCATTACTGACGAATCTGAATTGAGTGCGGTACAGGGTATTGAACCGGAAGAGTGGCAGTTGATTGCGCCGGAGCTATGCGCACTGCCCGAATCGGGAACCAAGGTCAACGTGAACACAGCCTCAGAGCAGTTGCTCGCGGCCATGTTCCCGTCGGCAAATATCCCGGGGTTAATCAACCAGCGAGAGTCCGGAACCGTATTTACCCAGATGGCGGACCTGAGCGCTTTCAGTATCACCGGCGGGGGAGAACTGGATTTCAACAGCGCGTATTATGTTGCGCATATCGCGGTGCAGCTGGGCCTGGAGCATCGGCAATACTGGGAGTCGGTTCTGAAGCTCGACACCACCACCGGCAGTGTAAAAGTTATACAGCGCCAAAGGCGCGAATTTTCCGGGCAGTTTTTGCAGGAATTACTGGGGGAATAATTGAGCCAGGAACTGAAATTATTGCGGCTGCGAGAGGCTGGAGCCGGGTCGCTCGATGGCGAACATGCAGTGGCGCCCAATGGCGTTGTCGTACAGTGCTGGACCGAGAACGGGTGGCAAACAGTTTCCGTCGATGACCAGTTTCGTCGTGCCTTTGCGGCGGAGAGTGGCGAGCAGCAGGGTTTCACTCTGGACACTGCCGACCAGCGGGGCACTCCGTTGGATCCGTCAGCGAGCGATGTGACGGCTGAGGCCCTGACGTTTGACGAAGGACAGCGAGCCCTGATTTTGCTGCCGGGCGGCTGGGTCTGGAATGGGCTTGAAACGGTACCGCGTGCAGCACGCCGGCAAAGTAGCGCCGTTGGTTATATGGTGGAAGAGCAGCTCGCGGAAGATGTGGAAGACCTGCATTTTGTCTGCGAGCCGGTCCTTGGCGACCTCTGTAGTGTCATGGCCGTTGCCTCGGACAAGCTCAGCGCCCTCAAAAGCCAGATTGAGCGCCTCCAGTGGCCCGTGATAGCGGCTATTCCCGAATACCGATTACTCGCTATGTCAGCGACTCCCGGCCAGTCGGCACTCTGGTTGGAGCGTGATCGCGCGCATTTCTGGCAGGCGGCGGGCCGGGGCCTCACGGTAAACCGGCCGCTGGCAGGCGTTGTGGCGGAAAGCCTGTTTGCCCCAGAGGACACCGGTGACGACGCCGAGCCGATCGTGGCAGCGAGTGAGGGAGAGGCTCCCAGCCTGCGCCTGCTGGGTGAGCCGACGGATCTTGAGTTGGCGACATTCCAGCAACTGGGTAGCGTGGATTGCGCTACCGGAGACCCGATTGCAGGGCTGCTGAAGGCCGTACCCTCGCAAGTGCCAGGCAATTTGCTCAGTGGTGAATACCAGGTGTCACTGCATAGCGCTCAGGGTCCCTGGTGGAAAAAGCCGGCGATCGCCGTGGCCGCCTGCTTTGCGCTCCAGTTACTGTTTTTTCTGGGGGCTGGGACCTATTACAGCCTGCAGGCCAGCAAGGCGGACGACACTGCGCGTAACCTGTTCACCGAAATTTTTCCCGGGGATACCCCGAGTGCAGACTTGCGGCGCCAGGTCACCGGTTATCTCAATCAAGCCTCCGGTGGTGGCGGTGAGTTTGCCGGTCAGTTGCAGCAGTTGAGTAAGGTCTGGAGTACCGGTAAACCGGGGGATCTCAAACTGCAGTCCCTTCGTTTTGATGGCAATCGCGGCGAGCTGGTATTGCAGCTGAGGGCGGCCAATCTTGGCCAGCTAGACGAAGTGGTCGGCAAGCTCAGCAGCAGCCAGTACAAGGCCGAGCTATTGGCGGCCAATGAACTGGAAGAGGGTGTATCCGGGCGTATCCGGTTGAAATAAATGATGAAAGCAGGATCGACAGTTGCCTTGCCAGGCATCGACAATAACAGTGCCAAGCCAATAACCAATATGAAGCAGACAATTGAACAATGGCGCCACAAGTGGGCTGCGCTACCTCCCAATGACCAGCGGGCCCTGGGGCTGCTCGGGTTGTTCCTGGGGGTAATGATCATTGTGTTTGGACTGTTCAAGCCCACCCAGTCTTTTTTTGAGACGGCCCGTAGTGAAGCGGAGCAGTCCCGTGAGTTGGTCAGCTGGATAGAGAAACAGAGGCCACAGTTGGAGCGTATCCAGCGTTCCAGTGGCGGCCAGTCCCAGGCGCAAGGCACCTTGTTGCAGAGGGTCACAGCGGCTGCCAACAATCATCAAGTCACCATTAAGCGCTTTGAGCCGGAGGGCAGCGGTCGCATCCGTCTCTGGATTGATGAGGTCCGCTATCAGGATCTGCAGCCCTGGTTGAACACGCTCCTGCAGCAGCGTTTTGTCATTCGCACGGTCAGTGTGGACGCACTGGGCGAAGAGGGCATGGTTTCCGTCCGGCTGACCCTGGAGCGCTAATTTTTAGTGCTGACCTAGGCAACCTACGAGTGATAGCGCTGCCATAAAAAAGGGTGGCGCCACATCGTGCTACCGAGCCTCACTGATGTGGGGCGAGGTTCCCTCGACTTTAAAGCTTTCACATATTCCAGACCCAAAATTGATCTAGCATTCTGATTTTCGGGCCATTTATCTTCATATTTTGATAAATCTTTCGATTTAGTGGTTTTATTTGCGTGTGGGTTCGACCGGCTCACCCTGTCTGCGCTCTCTCCTTGAGCGACAAATTCCCTCAGGAATGGCGCTGTTTCTCTCTATACTTTTAGCGATCAAATAGTTAGCTAGAGAGAAAACAGGGGCTGATAATGTTGTTAAGAGATTCCGGATCCAAGCACCTGATTGAGGTTGCCGATATCGTCACTCTCGCGAACCCATACGAGCTTACGGTGGTGGGGCGCCACCTCTGGGGCGAGGAGGTACAGGACCCCGAGGTGTTCGATAAATCCAGTTTGCAATTCCTGTCCGGGGAGTCCCTGCCCAGGTGCTGGCACGACAGTCGCTACCGGGACCGCGAAGTGCGTCGGATCAAATGCGGCACACGTATCAATGACAGTGACTATTATCAGGGCGCCTAGCTGCCGCTAGGCCGTCACTGGCGTTATTTTGTCCTGATTCGTCCATCCTTGGAGATCAAGCCCAGCACGGGCTAAAGGTGTTTCATCTGGCTCGCCTACTATTCGCCGCCGTTGATCTGGCAAACGGCAGCGCTAACTCGTGGTTTCGTACCAATACCTCCTATACAATACGCGCCAAATTTTCATCGGCCCTCAGGGCGGGGTTATCGGGTGTTTTCCCGGTAAGCATTGGGCAGTATCCGGTTCGCGGTCTGCTGCTATGCGTCCCCCATCTGCTGGGCTTCTGGGAACCAACTGCGGAAATGTTGTGCCATGAGCTTTGAGCTGTTTGAAGAGTATTCTTTATTCTTCGGTATCGGTGGTCTGATTCTTTTCATGATGTTTATTGTTTGGAATCTGGCCAAAGAGTCCAAAGCTGGTCGGTTCGGTACTTTCATTCTGTTTACCGCCCTTGGGCTAGGCTTGCTGGGCTTTGTGATCAAAACCGTGCTGGTTGAAGTCATGGGGTTGGGTCAGTAAAACCGTTGCGGCTCCTTCCAAATTGGGATGCCAATTTCGAACATATGGAGCATTCGCCGGATTCGTCTTATGCCGTTATTTGATCACCCCGAGCTGAAAGTACAGAAAGATCGCCGGGTCTGTCGCAATACCGATACCCGTATTGCCAAGTACAGTCGCCGCGGGATGCTGTTTTCGCTGGTTGCCTTTGCCGTCGCGGTAGCCATCGGCGAATTACGTACCAATTCGCCAAAGCTGATACTGGTACTGGCCATCGGCCTCGTACTGGTAACTCTGATTCGTGGCTATTACGTATTCCGTTTCGAGCAAATCTACGCCACGGGCCCCAAACGCTGGCGGCATCGCTATTTTCTTGCCTCGACGATCGGTGCCATCTGGTGGGGCGCCATATTGCTGAGCCACGCTTTCCTGCTGGGCTTTTCTCCGGCTACGCAATTTCTCTGGCTTTACACTGTTGTTTTTTGCGCCAGTATTGCGTCCGTTTTTTCCCCTTATCACCGTTTTCTTACCTGGTTTCTCGCTGGCTCACTGGTGCCCGCTGCGCTTCAGGGGTTCCTGTCTACCGACATCATCGGCGCTATCTACGGTGCACTGACCCTGGCGTTTGTCTGGTTGATGGCACACCAGGCGCGACGGGAATCCGAAAATTACTGGGACCGGGTGGCGGCGATGCAGGCGCTACAGCAGAAAGCCAGCAATCTGGCCGCTGCGCGCAAGCATTCGGAAGCGGCCGTAGAAGTAACCAATGAATTTCTGGCCAATGTAGGCCAGGAGTTTCGCAGCCAGCTGTCCGATTCCCTCGGCGCACTGGCGTTGCTGGAAGGCGATCGCCTGTCGGAGCGCCAACGCGAGTGGATCAAGCTGGCCAAAAATGCCAGCAATCAGCAGTTAAAGCTGGTCGATAACGTGGGAATGTTCACCCGCGTTGCCCGCAAAGATATCCAATTGCGACGCGCCCCCTTCAACCTTGTCCGCACCATGGAGAAGGCGTTCAAGTTCGCTGCGCGCACGGCTCAGCGCCAGCGCCTGGAGTTCAACTTCCAGATCAGTGAAGACTTGCCGGTTATGGTCACGGGCGATAACCGCAAGACCGCACAGTTGATCCGTAACCTGGTGGACTCCGCCACCATCATTGCCCAGACCGGTGAGCTCTGGGGTGAAGCTACGTTCGAGCAGATCAGTAGCGATGAAGGGCAACTGACGCTCAAGCTCCTGGATAATGGTCGCGGTGAAATCCTTCCGGATGAGTCCGAACTCTTTGGTGCTTTCTCCAGAATGAACACGACACAGGTAACCACTGGTCTTAGCCTGAACATTGCCAAGGGGCTGGCCGAGGCCATGGGTGGATATCTGCAGTTGCACTCGTCGGACGACGGCAACCGCTATCAGGCGGTGATCAAATTTGAGATAGAGCCCAATCAGCGGGTTTACCTGAACCCGGATCGACGGCTGCAGGATACCGATGTATTACTGCTGCACCAGAAAGGGCTATTCGTAAATGGCATTGCCCAGATGCTGCAGTCATTCGCGATGAACGTCACTTGCAAGCACTGGGATGACGGCAGCACCGAGCCCGCGGACGAGCTGATGCAGGCGATGGACCGTGGGCAGCTGGTTATTCTGGCGCCGGCAATGGGGGATTCCCGCCTCATCGGGGGAGTGACTCAGGTAATCACATCGTCGCGAGCCGACCCGCTGAAGTTTCCGCTACTGTGTCTCGGTGGTTATGGTCACAAACTGGAATTTGCGGCACTGGCGGCAGCCGAGCCAGAAGCACAGTATTTACCTAGACCGGTCACCCGTAAGGAATTTCATGATGCGCTGGTATTGCGTCTCTTCGGCGGACTCAAGAAAAGCAACCGTCGTGTCGTGTGCGCCAATGCGGAAAGCAACCGCAAGCGAAAGCTGTTGCTGATCGAGGAGTCTCGTCAGCACCAGGGGGTGACCGAAGAGATGCTGCAGACCCTCGGTTATCAAGTGGAAGTCGTGCCTTCGATAGAATCCGCACTGGCATTGATGCCGGATAACAACTATGACCTGCTGTTGGTCGACTGCCAGCAGAACACCGCGCACAGCGCTGAAATTATCGAACAGTTGCGTCTTTGGGAGAGTGAGTATTCCCCGGATGACCGCCTGCCGATCATTGCCCTGACCAGCACCACTGAGGAGCAGTTTGAAGGGCGTTGTCTGGCGGCAGGAATGGATGACTTCCTGACCAAGCCCCTCAGTAAGGACAGTCTGTCGGAAGCCCTGGAGCGTTGGCTGGGTGAGTAAGCCGGAATAAGTCCGAATCAGAGCCTCAACTAGAGGTGTAAGTAAAAATGGCCTGTCTCAGACAGGCCATTTTTTTATCCTGAGTAAAAGCCGAATCAGAAATCGTATTTCAGGCCCAGTTTTACTCGCCAGGTAGATTCCGCAGTCTGGAAGCGCGCGTAGCTCTTACTGTTCAGACCGCCGAAAGGCTCGTTATAAATGTACTGTCCGTTTTCATTGACCGTGAAATCGAACAGTTTCTGTTGCGGGAACTCCAGATCGTACACTTTGCCCCAGTCATCGTTGAGCAGGTTGGCAAAGTTGTCGACGGTCAGGTAGACCAGCCCCCGATGCTCCGGCATAAACCCGGGAACTTCCTGGGTAATGGCCAGATCCATGGTGGTTACCCAAGGCATATTGTCAGAATACTTCTCCACGAATCCCCCAGCAGCTCCTTCGACACCGGCCGCGCGCACCATTTCCATGATCTCGGCGTAGCTCAGGCCATTGTCGAAATCCATATTGGGGTCGTCAGCACCGGACGGAATGTATGCCAGGTATACATCGGAATCGTCGAAATTGGTCTGGTCACCAAAAGCGGCATCCCGATAGGAGTCCAGGGTCCAGGAGAAGGGACGCCCGGAACGGCGCTCGACGAACAGGTTGAAGTTGGTTTCGTAGCCCTGGATGAACTCCTTGCGGTAACCCAGGTTCAATACCAGGCGGTGTTCGATTTCGTAGTAGGCGGTGCCTTCCAGTGGTACGTTGCGATTTTCAACCACCTCGTACTGATAGTTGGACTCGGCCGTGGAGCTGGTGCCCGGGTTTACTTCCGTAATGTCCTGATGGGTATAGGACAGGTTGAGAGAAACCCCATTGCTGAATGCCTTGTCCAGGGCGGTGGACCAGATAATGCTGCGGCCACTGTTGTCGACGTTGGTCAGCTCCAGATCGTAGTTATCTTCGAATTCGGTGCCGGCATAAACGTTATCCCAGATAATGCGGTCACCGACGCGCTCACCGCTGTCTACACGGGAGAGGTCGCGCCAGTAAACAGAGTTCTCCCGGTCCACGTAGGTCAGCTCGGTGCTCCAGGTGAAGTCGTCGCCGAGTCCTGGCACTGTAAACATATAGTCTGCCGCGATCTGGTAGCGCCAGTCGGAAGGCAGCTCGAAGTCCGGGTCGATACTGTTAGTGCTGCCGGCACCGGGTGCCAGGGCGTCCAGTGCGACCTGGGGAATACCAGCAGGGTCGACCGAGTTGCTGTCCAGGCCCGTTGTGTAAAAGGAATCTTTGGTAGCGCCGTCATTGGTATAGGCGTTGGACACCCAGACCAGTGGCATACCACCACTGAATCGCCCGACACCGCCGCGCACTGTCAGGTCTTCACGCAGATCCCAGTTGAATCCAACCCGCGGTAACAGAATGTCGCGGCCATCCAGGTTTTCGGTGTTGGCGTAGCCGTAGGTGTCTTCGAAGTTGCTGTTGCGGTTAGGGGAATCTTCCACGCTCAGCATTTCATAGCGCAGGCCGGCAACCAACTCAAAACCCGCAAAGGGCTCCAGGGTGGCGTCGGCATACAGGGAGTAGGTCTGGCCGTTTACATCGTAGGCAATGTCCTGAATGTCGTTGGTATAGGCATTGCTGTACTGGTAACTGGCGATTTCGCGATTTTCCAGATCGTCAATGCTATCGAATGAAAAGGTACCGGCAGCGTGACGACCATAAAGGTTGTAGTTCCAGGTATCTTCAAGCTCTGCACCGAAGCGATACTGGACCTCATTGGCCATATAGGTACCGTGTACGCCGAAGTTCCAGACTTCATTTGCAAGCACGTTGGCATGACGGTTTTCATCCTGGCCGGCAACGATGGTGCCGTTGGCTGTTCTTACATTGATTTCACCCCAGTTGGAGTTAGTCAGAGAGGCTTGCTCGTATTCCTTGTAGGACAGATTGACTTCCGTGCTGAACACATCGCTCCAGTCGGAGAAAAGGTGGCCGGTGTAGTAATTTGTATCCTGAGCCAGAGTCCACAGGTTGGAAGACAGGTTCAGGGTGCTGTCACTATCGGTATAGTTGCGTGCAGAGCGGGATTCCTGATTGCTGTAGGTAAAGTCGGCGCGGTGGTTGTCGCCAATGTTCCAGTCCACTTTTACCAGGAATTTCTCATCGCTGTCGGGGCGGGGGGCTGAGCCTACGGAATCGCTCAGGCCGTATACGTCCTGCATGATCCCCAGTACGCGCTGCAGCTCCTGTGGCGTAACGTCGTGGTTCTCCAGTGTGTTCAGGTTGTAATTGAAGGCAACATCTTCCTCCCATTTTTCATAGGAGGAGAAGAAAAACAGCTGGTCCTGAATCATGGCGCCGCTGAAGGTCGCACCATAGGTTTCCGCCTCACTGTCGATATCGTACTCGGTCACAGCGCCATCGGCAGGCAGTTTGTCGTCCTTGGCGGTTCCACTCCAGGGTACAGACTCCATGTAGGCGCTGCCGTGGAATTCATTGGTGCCGGACTTGGTTACCGCATTGATATTGCCGCCGGTGAACTTGCCCATACGCGCATCAAACGGTGCATAAGAAATAGATATCTGCTCAACCGCGCCCAGGGAAATCGGCGGGCGATTGGTGGGATAACCGTTGGACTGCAGGCCGAAGGTATCGTTGATGCCCACACCGTCGATGGTCAGGGAGTTGTACTTGGGGTTGGTGCCGGCGATGCTCAGTTCATTGCCGTCCGGGCTGACAACGGCGAGCGGATTGGCGCGCACTATCTCTTTGAGGTCGCGGCTGAAGGTGGCTAGATTGTTAATCTGGTCTTCACCAAAAATACTGCTGGAACCGCGATTCGCATAAACCTGCGCTTCCGCGGTAACGACAACCTCTTCAACGGCGTTGACTTCAAGACGATCGCTGTCCAGATCAATGGGCAGGTCCAGGGCATTGCCGAGGCTGAGGTAAATGCCTTTCAGCACTTCTTCACCGGAATCGGACTGGACCTGTACGCTATAGGGGCCACCCACCCGCAGGCCGGAAACGCTGAAGCGGCCACTATTGTTACTCTGGATAACACTGCGGCTGTTGGAGGGCTGGTGAATGATGGTTAGCGTGGCATTTTCCACCGGCTTTCCATCTTCGCTGGTCACAATACCGCGGATGGACGAGGTGGTTTGCTGAGCCATAACCGAGGGCGCAATGCCCAGGGCGGTGATCACCGCGGCCGATAACAGGGCTCGGGGAAAAAAGCTGTGTTTCATGAAACTCTCCATTTAGGCCGAGAAAGGCCTTGGTTGCGACTGGACTTCGAGCGGGTCTCGCGCCTGCTGTTCGAAAATCCGCTCAATCAACGTGTCGGTATTCGACAAATCTGTATTGAACCGAGCGGCCAGTTCCTGTGTGTATCTCAAATTGGTCTTGCCGTATGACGGCGCGCCCATTCTTCCGAAATGCCATTGCAGTGGCATGACGGGAAAATTTCAGAGATATCGCAAAATGGTTACTCCGATAGGAGTTTCATGGAGAGCACCGAAACTGTAATAAATCCTCCGTAAGGTTGCCCCACTTTTGAAACGCACGATAAATAATCCGTGTTGGTTTCTTTACTTACCGTTCACCTGTTATCGATACCGGGGAAACCATGCAAAACCTTATTCGAAAAGCGCTATTCGCTATGGCTCTGGTTCTGACTGTGGCGTTGCCACTGCCGGGGTTTGGCTGGGGTGCTGACGCGCATCGGGCAACGGGAGAAATTGCCTGGCGATTACTGGATGCGGATACCCAGCGTACAGTGGTTGCGTTACTTGCGGTGAAAGGGGAGTCGTCACTTGCGGAAGCCGGCACCTGGGCAGATCGAATTCGCAGTAACGAAAACTACAACTGGGCGGCGCCGCTCCACTATATCAACCTGCCTACAACCTGGGAGGGATACAATAAATCTCAGGACTGCCCTTCACAGGGGTGCATCATCGAAGCAATCCACCACTATCGCCAGCAGCTGTCGGATAAGAACCTGCGTGAGAGTGAGCGTGCAGAAGCGTTACTCTTCCTGGTGCATTTTATTGAGGATCTGCATCAGCCAATGCACACGGGGTTGCGGGAAGATCGCGGCGGGAATGATGCGAAGCGCACCTTCTACGGATTCGAAACCAACTTGCACGCGCTCTGGGACACTTATTTGCCGGCAGGCTTTCTGGGAGATTGGCAGGATTTTGCCGGTGCCCAGGTTGATCAATTGAGCAGGAAGGATCTGGCCGCTATGGCTCCGGGGACACCGGAAAGCTGGGCAGAGGAATCCCACCGGCTGGCGCATCGCAATGCCTATACTGACCAGAAGGTAATCGGAGAAGCCTACTACCAGGTGAACAAGCCAGTGGTTGAATTGCGTTTGCGCCAGGGAGGAATCCGACTGGCGGCGGTGCTCACTGCCGCCTTGAAAGACGGCTGATTGGTGGCTGATTGGTGGCTGATTGGTGGCTGATGTGGGCTGAAAGAGGGGGAAGTATCCATATCTGGCGATACTTCCCAATGGTTTACATCTTTACATCGACCGCTGATCGATACGCTTGCGGAATTCCTCACTGGTTTCTTTGCGTTCGGAATAGCGGTCGGTAAAGTAGTCCCGCTTGTCTTTCAGCAGGTAGGTGAATTTCATCAGTTCCTCCATCACGTCTACAATCCGGTCGTAGAAAGATGAAGGCTTCATGCGATCGTTGTCGTCAAACTCGAGCCAGGCTTTGGGTACGGAAGACTGGTTGGGAATCGTGACCATGCGCATCCAGCGCCCAAGTATCCGCATCTGATTAACGGCATTGAAAGACTGCGAGCCGCCACAGACCTGCATCACGGCGAGGGTTTTACCCTGAGTCGGTCTAACGCCTTCCAGGGCGAGGGGAATCCAGTCAATCTGCGCTTTCATAATCCCGGTCATGGCACCGTGCCGCTCTGGCGACGACCACACCATCCCATCACACCAGTTTGCCAGCGCTCTCAGCTCCTGTACCTTGGGGTGCTCGGCATCGGTATCGTCCGGTAATGGCAGGCCGGAAGGATTGAATATTCGAGTCTCCGCGCCGAGTGACTCCAGTATCCGTTGTGATTCCTTCGCCGCAAGGCGACTAAAGGAGCGCTGGCGCAGGGATCCGTAGAGCAGCAATATCTTGGGCTTGCTCTCAAGGATCGGCGACTGCAATTGACCGAGATTGGTGTCTTGAAAACAGTCCGGTTGAATATTTAACAGGTCGTCCATCTTGTCGTCCATCTTGGTTGCCTCAGGATTCAAGCTTCCGCGCCAAACCAGTGGCGGGTGCGATTTGAAAAAGCGACCAGTGATAGCATGACCGGAACTTCTACCAGCACGCCAACCACCGTGGCCAGCGCGGCACCGGAGTGCAGTCCAAACAGGGAGATGGCTACCGCTACGGCCAGTTCGAAAAAATTAGAAGTGCCAATCATGCAGGCGGGCGCTGCGATCTTATGGGGCAATTGCATCCGGTGCGCTGCGGCATAACTGATGGCAAAAATACCGTAGGTCTGGATCAGCAGCGGTATGGCAATCAGTACGATGGCCAGTGGATTCGCAATGATTGTTTCTGCCTGGAAGCCGAACAGCAGAACGACGGTTGCCAGCAGACCGGCCACGGAGAAGGGTTTTGCCTTATGCAGAAAGTCGTTCAGTTTCTCGTGGTCATTGGCCGAGTCCAGGACTCGCCGTGTCAGAACTCCAGCGACAAGCGGCAGCAGGACATAGAGTACAACGGAGATCACCAGCGTATCCCAGGGTACCGTGATATTGCTGACCCCGAGGAGCAGGGCGGCAATCGGGGCAAACGCAAACACCATGATTACATCGTTCACCGATACCTGTACCAGGGTGTAGTTGGCATCGCCACGAGTCAGCTGGCTCCAGACAAAGACCATAGCGGTACAGGGCGCAACGCCCAAGAGAATCATACCGGCGATGTATTCAGATGCGGTTTGAGGATCCACCAGATCGGCGAACAGCACCCGGAAAAATAGCCAGCCGAGGGCAGCCATGGTGAAGGGTTTGATCAACCAGTTGACGACCAGGGTCAGCGCCAGGCCCTTCGGCTTGTCTCCCACATGGCGAATGGACGAGAAGTCCACCTGGACCATCATCGGAAAAATCATTACCCAGATGAATACTGCAATTGGCAGGTTGATGTGGGCAATTTCCATTCCCGCGATGGCTTGAAACAGGCCCGGGGCAAGGTTGCCAAGCAACAGGCCGGCGAAAATACTCAGCGCCACCCAAACCGAGAGATAGCGTTCGAAGATCCCCATGCTTATTGCTCCTGAGTCAATTTCAGCAGGGCCTCAAGCAGTTCCGAGCCAAACTTTTGATCCAAATTTTCTTCCAGCATGCGAGCGACTCGAGTCTCGATAATATCGATTGTCTCATTAAAGGCCGCGGCCACTTCATCGTCACTGGCTTCGAGTTTGGATGGGTCGGAGAGCCCCCAGTGGACTTTCACTGTATCGCCCAGCCAGATTGGGCAGGCCTCGCCGGCAGCACTGTCGCAGACGGTGATGACAGCATCCGGCTTCCAGTCTTCCAGATCGTCCCAGGATTTACTGTGCAAACCTGTGGTCGCGATACCTCGTGCCTGGAGGTATTTCAGTGATAGAGGGTGCACGACTCCAGAAGGCTGGCTGCCGGCACTGCGCGCCTCCAGTCGACCACTGGCAGCGTGATTGGTAACCGCTTCACTCAAAATACTGCGGCAGCGGTTATGGGTGCAGATAAACAGCAGTTTCACGGATTGGTCATTCCTTTAGATTTTGCGTATTGAATCGGGGGTGGCGTTAGCCGCAAAGGCCATCCCGAGTAGGGCGGCTTTGCATTTGTGTGAGGGCCGTTGCATTTGGTGCGATAAAGCCCGGATTCGCGTCCAATGTGGTCTCCAGTACCTGTTTTACCCAGGATGGTAACGACGGGTTCAGGCGATAGAAAACCCACTGGCCCTGTCGCCGGTCCACAAGCAGGTCACACTGGCGCAGCTGCGCTAAATGCCGCGAGATTTTCGGTTGGCTTTCGTTCAGCGCCGCCATCAATTCGCATACGCAGAGTTCATCTTCGCTGGCGATCAGTAGCAGGCATCGAAGCCGGGTGTCATCGGCGAGACATTTGTAGATCGAAACTGGGTTCACGCTGGGCCTCATCTCAGGATGCTGGGCAACCATATATGAAAATTCAGATATATGAAATATCAGATGTGCGAAAAATTGAATAGGTGAAGTTTCAACTGTTTTGTTAGGTGAGTGAGTGAGTGAGGGAGGGTGCTTGTAGAGGGCGTTAGAGGGCGCGCTAGGACAGAGCGCCAGGACAAGATATTGAGATGGAGGCAAGAGCACAGGTAAGTCCCGTGCTCTTGAAAGGGCGGATCAGACCTTGAACTCAGCCCATACCGGCGCGTGGTCAGAAGGCCGCTCCATACCGCGAATATCGTAGTCGATACCGGTAGCGATACAGTTGTCTGCCAATGACTGGCTCGCCAGGATCAGGTCAATACGCAGGCCGCGGCGGGGCTCGCGGTCGAAGCCTTTGCTGCGGTAATCAAACCAGCTGAACAGATCATTGGTTTCCGGGTTCTGGGCGCGGAAGGTATCCACCAGCCCCCAGTTCTGGATTTTCTCCAGCCACTCGCGCTCTTCTGGCAGGAAGCTACATTTGCCATCTCGCAGCCAGCGTTTGCGATTGGGTTCACCGATGCCGATGTCCAGGTCGGTCGGCGAAACATTCACATCGCCGATTACCAGTACCGGTGCATTCTTGTCGCACTCACTGTTCAGGTAATTGTCCAGGTCAGCGTAGTACTTCTGCTTGGCGGGAAACTTGATCGGGTGATCGCGGTTTTCCCCTTGCGGGAAGTAACCGTTGATCACAGTCAGTGGTTGTGCCGCGCCGATATCAAACTGGCCTGCCACCAGGCGACGCTGAGCGTCTTCTGCATCGGTGGGGTAACCGTATTGTTTTTTCAGGAAGGGATAGCGGGAGAGCAGGGCGACGCCGTAGTGGGTCTTCTGGCCGAAGTAAATCACTTCATAACCCAGGTCGCGCACCACGTCTTCCGGGAAGTCCTCGTCGGTGACTTTGGTTTCCTGCAGGCCAATGATGTCCGGCGACTGGGTCTGTACCAGTGCTTCCAGCTGGTGCAAACGAGCGCGGATGCTGTTTACGTTAAAGGATACAACTTTCATTTTCCCTCCCCGGAAATGATAAAAGCCAAAGCCCACAAGGGTCGTGGGCTTTGGCGATATGGTGTGTTACCGGCTTCTTTTATTGGGCAAACATGCCCGGCCAGCTCGTTTTATGGCGCAGGTTCGCTAATCGAAATTAGCTACCTGAGGGGCGCTTTTGTGCTTTTTTAGGCCGACAAAGTCCGCCATGATAAAGCCCGCTTCATTCAGTACCGGATCATCTTCCAGTGTGATTTCGGTAGGGCCACCTACTGTTTCAGTATCTTCCGACTCGCTTTTTTCGAGTGCTTCAAAGCTCTCGTAGGGCTCCAGTCCCTTGGCTGCCCGGCGCTTGTTTTCCATCGCCAGAACTTCCTGGTTCAGGTCTTCTCGCTCCTGGATTCGGGCTTGCTCGTTCAGCGATACAAACTTCTTGTTGGCGCGGTCGGTCTGGTATTTGAACTGCTCGCGCAGGAATACAAAGTCCGGGTCAACGGAAGTGCGCTTCTCGTGTTTACGGGAAAGCTCCGGTACCAGTTCTTTCAGATTGAAGTATTTGGCGTGGCGTACCGCGTGGATACGATCCCAGGGCAGGGCGGTGTCATAAGCGCTTTCACCCACGCTCTCGCTATCGATCAGCTGCGGCATGCTGATATCAGGGGATACCCCTGCGTGCTGGGTGCTGTCGCCGGAAACCCGGTAGAACTTGGACTGGGTAATTTTCAGCTGGCCTTCTTTCAGCGGTGCCATGGTCTGTACGGTGCCTTTACCGAACGACTGATTACCGACCACAAGGCCGCGGTTGTAGTCCTGAATCGCACCGGCAAAAATCTCGGACGCGGAAGCGGACAGTCGATTGATCAGTACCATCAACGGACCGCGGTACATGGCGCGGGAGCGCGAGCGGTTGTGACGGGAAATCTGCTCATTGGCATGACGAATCTGAACCACCGGCCCCTGGTCGATGAACAGGTCGGTCAACATGGTAGCTTCCTGCAGGGAGCCGCCACCGTTGTTACGCAGATCCAGAATCACGCCATCGACGCCTTCTTTCTGCAGCTCGTCCAGCAGGCGCGCCACATCCCGGGTGGTGCTCTTGTAGTTGGGGTCGCGGCGGCGATAGGCCTCGAAATCGATGTAGAAGGTAGGCAGATTGATTACACCGATTTTGTAGCTTTGCTCACCATCGGAAAACTCGAAGGTGGCTTTTTTGGCCGCCTGGTCTTCCAGTTTCACTTTGCTGCGCTGGATAGTGATGGTGCGATGGGTGCCGTCGCCACCAGTGGGAATGGTTTCAAGGCGCACATAGGTGCCGGCCGAGCCGCGGATCAGGTCCACAACATCGTCCAGGCGCCAGCCGACGACGTCGACCATCTCACCTTCTTTGTCCTGGCCCACGGCAACGATTTTGTCGTTGGGCTTCACTTTGCCAGTACGGTCGGCGGGACCGCCTGCGACCAGGCGTGCAACCTTGGTGTACTCATCTTCCATCTGCAGCACCGCGCCGATACCTTCCAGCGACAGCGACATGCTCATATTGAAGTTTTCCAGCGAGCGCGGAGAGAGGTAGTTGCTGTGTGGGTCGTACAGACGGGTCAGGGAGTTCATGTAGAGCTCGAAAACATCGTCGGAATTCTGCTGGCCGAGGCGCTTGAGCTGACCCTTATAACGGCGCTGCAGCAGGTCGGCGATTTCCTCGTCGCTTTTGTCGGTCAGTCGCAGGTTCAGCACACTGGACTTGAGACGCTTGCGCCAGAGGTCATCGGCAGCGCTGATGGACTGGGGCCAGTCGCTCTTTTCCCGATCCAGCTCAAGAGACTCTTCTTTGCTGAAGTCGAACTTCGGCAGGCCGCCGTCGAGCTGGGAGAGGATGTTGTTGAGCCGGTCGGAAACCCGCATGCGGTAGCGGTTGTAGATCTCGAAGCCGCGATCCACGTTGCCTGCCTTCAGGTCGTCGTCGAGCTTGGTACGCCACTGGCGAAACTCGCTGATATCAGAGGACAGAAAGTAGCTCTTGGTGGGGTCGAGACTGTCGATGTATTCGTCCCACAGCCCGGTGGACATTTCATCGCCCACTTTGAGCTTGTTGTAATGCAGCATTTCGAGCTTGCTGACGATCTCACGGGCGGTGCCGCCCTGGTCTTCGTGGGGTTTAAGATCTTCGACGTCTGCCAGACTGGCCGGCGAGATGAGGACCAGGAAGGAGATTGAAAGGCCGGAAATCAGAGCGGCTATTCGATTGCTAAGCATATGGAGTCTCTTTATACGTCCTACTTCAAGGCGTCCCACTGTCAAATAGGGCCGGACATGGATCTCCGGAGCAGTGGCGACTTATAGCTTAGGACAAGTATAAAGGCTGAAAGCTCCGAAAGGCATGAATTGCTTCTTGTACGAGGCCAATGGTGCGCAGATTGCGGTAATTTGCAGGATGATTTTTCCGTCAATTGCCCCGTGAAGATGGGGGTTTGCTCACAAAACCGTCAATTCGGGGCCCGGATTTCCTCTCGACTTCACTATTTTCACTCGATTTCGACTAATTGAGTGTCGATTGCGCTCAGTTGAAGCGAAAAATCTCGGACCAATGGCCGTCCAAATGGCCAAAATGACCCGACTAAACCGCGACAGTTGACGATTGAGTCGTATCGGTGACTTTTCTAAGGAATCGGGAGGTCTGCAGCATCTCCAACATGGCTTCCACGTGGCGGGCGCCGACCTCGGCAATATCGAACGCATCCGGGTTCATCAGCCACTCCTGTAGCAGGCCGACAATTCCGGCGTGTACGACCGGCACCGCTACCGGTACATCCAGGTCTTGCGGCAACTGACCAACGGTGACGGCGGTTTCAAGCAGGTTGCGAAGCCGAGAATTGGCATCCGCGTGCCCCTCAGCACAACGTTCATTGATTTCACCGTTTTCCGGCACCCATTCACAACGGAGAAAAATAATCGCAAAGATCCTGCGCCACTGCACATTGTTCATCACTTCCCGGTACATAAACATCCAGCGCTTGCGGAGCTCGCCCAGAGGATCAGTGCAGCCTTCCATTGGCGCCTGGCAGAGGGATTCGTCCGGTAGCTGGATTCGGTCGGCCAGGGCGCTGAACAGGTCGGCCTTATTCTGGAAGTGACCGTAAACGGCGCCGCGGGTCACGCCCGCAAGCTCCGCAATTTCAGTCAGGGAGGGGCGTGACACGCCACGGCGGTCGAAGACTTCGATAGCGGCATCGAGTATGCGTTCACGAGTTTCCAGTGCGTCTTCTTTTCTGCGTTTGGCCATGAAATCCGATCCTGAATATGCGACATCGTGCGAATTGAAGCCTCGCACGAGCATGCTGGTTGGTCGCCCGGCCCACTTTTGAGGATATCTGAGGGTATCGGGCTCATCGGCTTTGACACGCGAGATTTTCTGTGTACCGCCGGTTGCTCTGCCGAAATGATAATTCATATGCACGCGTGAATAAATAGTTGATATTCATTCATGCATGTATTTAAATTGTCGGTATTCGCCAGATAAGTCACGTTTGTCTGGTCCATCTGTTTCTTTATTGACCGGGTCTATCAGTCAGCCTGTCACGGTCAGTTGGGAATCGCCGCTCCGGGGGAGTTCGTCGTGAGCGGCATCTTTCAACCAGGATTCCACTTCCCTTGGTGCCCGTATTTCGGCGCCAGTATGGACGCAATCACGAGGTCGTCATGTTGCAGAAAAAGAAGTCGTTGATCTCCGGCAGCCTGTTGCTTGCCGTAGCGCTGCTGTCAGCCTGCGGGGAAAAGCAGCAAGCCATGCAAGGGCATACGCCGCAGGTCACCGTCGTCACCCTGGCGAGTGAGCCGGTTACCCTGACGCGTCAGCTGCCCGGGCGAACCAATCCCTTCAAGGTGGCGGAAGTGCGCCCGCAGGTGGATGGCATCGTCAAGGGACAATTGTTTAAAGAGGGCGGTCTTGTTGAAGCTGGCGCAGCGCTGTATCAGCTGGATGACGCCCGCTATCAGGCCGACTACGACAGTGCCAAGGCCTCGCTGGAGCGGGCGCAGGCGGCACTGAATGTGGCAAAACTCCAGGCCGGCCGAACCCAAGAGCTGGTAAAGACCGGTGCAGTGAGCAAGCAGGACAACGATACCGCGGTTGCCTCACTGCAGCAGGCGAAAGCGGATGTGGCCGCAGCAAAAGCGGCGGTGCAACGCAGCAAGGTAACGCTGGAGTTCGCCCGAATCAGTGCGCCGATCAGCGGTCGTATCGGAATTTCCTCGGTGACTCAGGGCGCTCTGGTGAATGCCAATCAGGCAGCGCCGCTGGCGACGATCCAGCAGCTGGACCCGATTTATGTGGATTTGACCCAGTCAGTCAGCGAATTGCTGAACCTGCGCAAGGCGCTGGCAGCGGGCACCATGGAGAACACCGACGACCTGCCGGTCTCCATTCTTCTCGAAGACGGCAGTCCCTATCCCCACGCTGGCAAACTCGAATTCTCTGAGGTGAGTGTCGACCCGACGACGGGCAGTGTTCGCCTGCGCGTAGTGGTGCCCAATCCGGACCATGCGCTGTTGCCGGGAATGTATGTGCGCGCGTCCGTAGGCAGTGGGCAGCGTGAAAATGCCGTACTGGTGCCGCAGCAAGGCATCGCGCGCGACCCCAAGGGCAACACCACCGCGATGGTGGTTGGTGAAGGCAATACCGTGGAAGTACGCCCGGTACAGGTCTCTCAAACTGTGGGTGCCAGCTGGCTGGTCGAGAGTGGCCTGAAGGCTGGTGATCGCGTGATTGTTGAAGGCCTGCAGAAGGTTCGCCCAGGTGTGGTAGTGAACGCCGGTGAGGCCGCTGCGCCTGCACCGGTAGACTTGCCGGCGCCGAAAAATGAAACCGCAGATAGCGCGCAGAGCGACGCCAGCAAGGGGTAATTGAAATGGCAGGTTTCTTTATCGATCGCCCGATTTTTGCGTGGGTGATCGCCATCGTCGTGATGCTGTTCGGCAGTCTCGCGATCAGCAAGTTACCGGTAGAGCGCTACCCGGATATCGCGCCGCCAGTGGTTTCCATTTCTGGTGCTTATCCCGGTGCCTCGGCCAAAGTCATCGAGGACTCGGTGACCCAGGTGATCGAGCAGAATATGAAGGGCCTCGACGGTCTGCTGTATATGTCTGCCACCAGTCAGTCCATTGGTACTGCGGAAGTGACTCTGACGTTTGCCAACGGTACCGACCCGGATATTGCCCAGGTACAGGTACAGAACAAGCTGCAGCTGGCTATGCCGCTGTTGCCTGAAATCGTACAGCGCCAGGGCCTGACCGTGGGTAAAGGCCGCGCCGGCTTCCTGATGGTTGCGGGCTTTGTTTCGACCGACGGCAGCATGAAAAAAGAGGATATCGCGGACTACGTGGTATCCAACTTGGTGGACCCACTCAGCCGGGTGCCCGGCGTGGGCAGTATTCAGGTATTTGGTTCCAAGTACGCCATGCGTATCTGGCTGGACCCGAACAAGCTTGACGCATACAAGCTGACGCCGTCCGACATCATGGCATCCGTGCGCAACCAGAACTCCCAGGTAGCCATTGGCAGCCTCGGCGGCACACCGGCGGTGGACGGTCAGCAGCTGACGGCCAGCATCACCGCGCAAAGCCGTATGCAGACACCGGAAGAATTCCGCAACGTGGTACTGCGGGCAAACCCGGATGGCTCAGTATTGAAGCTGGGGGATGTCGCGCGTGTGGAAATGGGTACCGAGAGCTACGACTTCCTGACCCGTTACAACCGTGCGCCGGCCACCGGTGTGGCGATCTCCCTGGCTACCGGTGCAAACGCGCTGGAAACCGCGGCGGCCGTCAAAGAGAAACTGGCGGAACTTAACTCGAATTTCCCCGCTGGTCTGAAAACGGTGATTCCTTTCGATACCACGCCGTTTGTGGAAGTGTCGATCAAGGGCGTGATCCAGACGCTGGTGGAAGCGGTCATCCTGGTGTTCCTGGTGATGCTGTTGTTCCTGCAGAACCTGCGCGCCACCATCATTCCCACCATTGCCGTGCCCGTAGTATTGCTCGGTACCTTTGGGGTGCTTTCAGTTCTCGGCTTCTCGGTGAATATGCTCACCATGTTCGCCATGGTTCTCGCCATCGGCCTGCTGGTGGATGATGCCATCGTGGTGGTGGAGAACGTTGAGCGGGTGATGCACGAGGAAAAGCTCTCGCCCAAGGAAGCCACCAAGAAATCCATGAAGCAAATTACCGGTGCGCTGATCGGTATCGGGGTGGTGCTGTCGGCGGTGTTCGTGCCTATGGCGTTTATGGACGGTTCTACCGGCATTATTTATCGCCAGTTCTCCGCCACCATTGTTGCCGCCATGACCTTCTCGGTGATTGTTGCGATCGTACTGACACCTGCGCTTTGCGCCACCATGCTGAAGCCCGGTGATCACGGCAGTAAGAAAGGTTTCTTCGGTTGGTTCAACCGCAATTTTGATCGCAGCGCGGCCTCTTACCAGCGTGGCGTGCGCGGTATTCTCGCCCGCAGCGGCCGCTTTATGGTGCTCTTTGTACTGCTGAGCGCGGTCATGGTGTTCCTGTTCGTGCGTTCGCCCAGTTCCTTCCTGCCGGAAGAGGATCAGGGTGTGCTCTTCTCGCTGGTACAAACACCCGTTGGTGCCACCCAGGAGCGCACCATGGAGTCAGTCGAGAAGCTGGAAAACCACTTCCTCGATAATGAATCCGAACTGGTAGAATCTGTATTTTCGGTACAGGGCTTCAGCTTCGCCGGTAGTGGCCAAAACAATGCCATGGCATTTATCAAGCTGACGGATTGGGACAAGCGCGAGGAGGATTCCGAGCAGGCGGGTGCGGTTGCCATGCGTGGCATGGGCGCGCTGAGCCAGATCAAGGATGCCATTGCCTACGCTTTCTCGCCGCCGGCTCTGCCGGAGCTGGGTACCTCTGCCGGTTTTGCGATGTACCTGCAGGACAATGCCAATCTGGGGCATGAAGCGCTGACCAATGCACGTAATCAACTGCTGGGTATGGCTGCACAGAGCCCGCTTTTAGCCGGCGTGCGTCCGAACGGCCAGGAAGATACGCCGCAGTTCAAACTGAAGGTGAACAACGCGAAAGCCGCGTCGCTTGGTGTATCCATTGGCGATATCAACAGCACCCTTGGCGTTGCCTGGGGCGGTCAGTACATCGATGACTTTATCGATCGCGGCCGTATCAAGCGTGTGTACATGCAGGCCGACGCACCTTTCCGGATGAACCCGGAAGACTTCCGCCTGTGGTCCGTGCGCAACAGCAACGGTGAGATGGTTCCGGTATCGTCTTTCGCCACCTTTGACTGGGACTACGGCTCCCCGCGCCTGGAACGCTACAACGGTGTACCGGCGGTGCAGATTCAGGGGCAGGGCGCACCCGGCGTAAGCTCTGGTGATGCCATGGCAGAAATGGAGCGCCTGGTAAGCCAGTTGCCGGAAGGCTTCGGACTGGAGTGGACCGCGCTGTCTTATCAAGAGCAGCAGGCCGGCTCACAGACCACGCTGTTGTACGTATTGTCGGTACTGATCGTATTCCTGTGTCTGGCCGCGCTTTACGAGAGCTGGACGGTGCCGACCGCGGTACTGCTGGTTGCTCCGCTGGGTATTCTCGGTGCGATTGTGGCGAGTAACCTGCGCGGTTTCGAGCGTGACATCTATTTCCAGGTTGCCATGCTCACCACCGTGGGTCTGACCAGTAAGAACGCCATTTTGATCGTGGAGTTTGCCAAGCAGAACCTGGAAGCGGGTATGGAGCTGATTGAAGCCACCATGCATGCAGTGCGCGACCGTCTGCGTCCGATCATCATGACCTCGCTGGCGTTTGGCTTGGGCGTGCTGCCCCTGGCAATTGCGTCCGGCGCCGGCTCCGGTGCCCAGCAAGCCATCGGTACCGGTGTACTCGGGGGCATGATCGTGGGTACTTTGCTGGGTATCTTCTTTATCCCACTGTTCTTCGTGGTGGTGCAGAAGTTGTTCGGGAAAAAGACCGCGCAAAACGCGGACGAAGAATTCATGGGCAAGCTGGGTATTGAGGCCGAAAAGTCTGAAAAGCAGACAGAGCCCGCCTGATCCCATTTAACCAGTCTGTAAACCTTGGCCGGGTAATGCGTAAGCAACCCGGCCTTTTTTGTTTCTGGAATTTCACCGACCAAAACCGCTAGACTGCGGCAATGAAAAAGAAGCAAGAAATCTCTCGGTCGGATTCTCAACCGGACTCGCAATCAGGCTCTCAACCGCATTCTCAGCTACAGGGAAGCCTCACGCTGGGTCGCGACGGCAAGCCGTCGTTTGCTGCGCAACAGGCGCAACTGCTGCGGGCGATTGCCGAGTGCGGCTCCATTTCCGCCGCAGCAAAATCCGTTGGCATCAGCTATAAAACTGCCTGGGATCGTATTGATGCCATGAACAATCTGGCCAGCGCGCCGCTGGTGGTACGCAGCGCCGGTGGCTCCCAGGGCGGTGGAACCGCGCTTACGCAGATGGGGGAGAAGGTTCTCAAGGGGTTTACCGCACTGGAAGCGGAGCACGCACTGTTTCTAGAGCGCGTCGGGCGCAAAGTGCGGGAGTTTGCGGATATCGCGGAATTTGCAGGGGCAGGCACCATGAAAACCAGCGCGCGCAATCAGTTTCGGGGTTCGGTCATTGCGGTCAAACCCGGGGCGGTAAATGCAGAAGTCATTTTGGATATCGGCGCGGAACAACCACTGGTAGCAATCATAACCAATGACAGCATCACCGCCCTTGGATTAGAGGTGGGGGCCACTGCAATTGCCCTGGTAAAGGCGTCCTGGGTGATTCTCGCAAAAGAATCGGGACTGAAAACCAGTGCGCGCAATCAGTTGCGCGGCACCGTGCGTCGCATCGAACAGGGTGCGGTGAACAGTGATGTTTCGCTGGCGCTTGGAAATGGCAAAACCATTGGCGCCATCATTACCAACGAAAGTGTTAAGGAACTGGCACTGGCGGAGGGAGATGAAGCTAGTGCGCTGTTCAAATCCTCCAGTGTGATCCTGATGGTCGAGTAATCGCCTTGTTACTGGTTATCGGACAATCGCAACAGACTTGATCTGCGCCCAGACTTCGCTGCCGGCATGGATGGCCAATTGTTGCAGCGATCGGCGGGTAATACGTGCAATCAGGCGGGTTTCAGTGATTGCGTGAGGTTCTAAGGTCGCCGGAGTTGCGTTGGTGATGGGTTTCAAGCGCAGCAGCACCATCGCCGGATCGCGATCTGCACTGATTTCCTGTACCCGAACTGACACACGGTTGAGGATGCTGGTCCGGGTATCTTGCTCAAGCGTCAGGCTGATATCGCGCGCCAGAATGCGCACACGAATGTCCTCACCAATCGCTTCCCCACTATCCCGCAACCACAAATTGCCGCCGTCAAATTGCGCCCGCGCCAAGTGCCATTCACTGTTGCGCTCGGCAATTTTCGCTTGCACCAATACGCCCAAGTCGTCCCCGAGTTGCACCGGGAAGTCTGTCCGCGACAGGATTTCCGTTGCCGGTCCTTCATTCAGGATTTTTCCGTTTTCCATTAACAGCAGGTGATCTGCCAGGCGGGCAATCTCATCCACCGAGTGGCTGACATAAAGAACGGGTATGTCCAGTGTTCGGTGCAGTTTCTCCAGGTAGGGCAATATGTCCCGCTTTCGCATCTGATCCAGCGAAGCGAGGGGTTCATCCATCAGCAGCAGGCGCGGTTTCACCATTAGCGCACGGGCGATAGCGACACGTTGTTGTTCGCCACCGGAAAGTGCGGCCGGGTATTGGTTCAGCAAATGCTCAATACCCATCAGTGCGTTCACCTGCTCGTACTCCGCAATCGTTACGTTTTCCCAAGCACGTTTGCGCGCAAACGCCAGATTACCTGCTGCGGTCAGATGCGGAAACAGACTCGGTTGCTGAAACACATATCCGAGCGGCCGCTTGTGCACCGCCAGTGCCTTTTGCGGCTTGTGAACCGACTGCCACTGTGCGCCATTGACAGAGAGGCTGCCATTTTCACAGGGTTGCAGTCCGGCAATGCAGCGGAGCAGGGTGGTTTTACCGGAGCCTGAAGGGCCAAAGATGCCGGTAACACCACGTCCTGGTAACGCCAGCTGAACATCCAGGGAAAATTGCCGGTTATTCGCCTGGCTCGGCATAGGTAGATAGAAGTGTCCGGTAATTCCTTCGACTGACCGGGTGTCTTTACCGCGCTCAAACGCCATAGCGCACCCCCAGAGCCGACTTGCGCTGCTGGAGCAGATACAGTGCCAGCAACACCACAAAGGAAAATACGATCATCGCCGCCGACAGCCAGTGGGCCTGGGTGTATTCCAGCGCTTCGACGTGGTCGTAAATCTGGACGGAGACCACGCGGGTCTCTCCGGGAATATTACCGCCGATCATCAGAACCACGCCGAATTCACCGACAGTGTGAGCAAACCCGAGTACCGACGCGGTAAGAATGCCGGGTTTGGCCAGGGGGAGGGTCACATGCCAAAAGCGGTTCCACGGGCTGGCTCCCAATGTTGCAGCCACTTCATCGGGCCGTGTTCCCTGCGCCTCAATGGCATTCTGAATGGGCTGTACCACAAACGGCAATGAGTAGAGCAGTGAGGCCACGACCAATCCCCAGAAGGTAAAGGGCAGGGTGCCCAGTCCGAGCATCTCGGTGAATTGTCCCATGGGGCCAGACGGGCCCATAAAAATGAGCAGATAAAAACCGAGTACCGTTGGCGGCAATACTAACGGTAGCGCCACCAGTGCGCTTACCGGGCCTTTAAAGAGAGAACGGGTTTTTGCAAGCCACAGTGCCAGTGGAGTACCGAGTAGCAACAGCAAAATCGTAACGGTTGTGGCAAGCCGCAGTGTTAACCCGATGGCTGCGAGGTCGGCGTCACTCAACATGTTCATCCCCGGCTTGTGAGGGGGTGCTGTAACCGTAGGCGCGAATGATTGCGTGCACCTCGGGGCTTTGTATAAATCGCCAGAATTCCTGTAGCGCCGGTATACCAGCGGCGCCCTTGAGAATGACCGCGTCCTGTCGGATCGGCTTGTAAAGCTTGGAAGGAGGGATCCACGCGGAACCTTCGGCGATGTGGCCTTGCTTGAGAATCTGCGACAGCGCTACCAGCCCCAAATCTGCATTGCCGCTCGCCACAAACTGATAGGTCTGGGAGATATTTTCTCCCTGCACCCAGCGCGCACGGGTTAGCTCTTCCAGTTCGAGATGTTGCAGCACTTCCAGCGCTGCCGCGCCGTATGGGGCTAGCTTGGGGTTGGCCAGTGCAAGCTTGTTGTATTCGTTGCCCTTGAGCACTTCTCCGTCAGCGCCCACAAACCCGGGCTTAATGGACCATAGTGCCAGCTTGCCTTCGGCATAGGTGTAACGGCTGTCGGCGTCAGCGAGTTTCCGTTCTATTAACTGCGCAGGCTTCGCCTGGTCGGCAGAAAAAAATGCCTGGTAGGGTGCCCCATGGCTGATCTGGGCGAAGATTTTCCCGGAAGAACCAAATGCCAGCGTCACCTTGTGACCGCTGTCTTGCTCAAATTGTTTGGCAATATCACGCATGGGCGCGGTGAAATTTGAGGCTACCGCGATGATCAACTCGTCCGCCCGCGTCATTGTCGGGGAGAGCAACCATAAAAGAAGTAATGCGCGCACTGTTGCGCCCCTAAAGCCCGATCCCTGCACCAAAATCCTCACCCAAGCCCCCATTTAACGTCGCTTCCGGAGTCGTTATATATTTGGGTATATAGCGAATAATGGCAAGCTCCAACTCGCCTTCCAGCGGTTGGGTGAGCCGCTAAACCCGAGAAGTTAGCGGCGATGAATTGGGGTAAGCGGCTGGTGTACAGAAGCGTTGCGCCGGTGAATCTCTTATTTCGTGTGCGAGGTGTTCCATTTATGGAACGATTCCGTTATAAAGCGTTCCTTATATCGAACGACTGCGGGAACTGCAGGTGGACAAACTCTCTCTCGATACCCTGGGGCGACATCTTCAGAACCTGAGGATGGCTCGCGGTATCTCGCTCTCACAGCTCGCGGCGGCAGCCGGCATTGCCAAGTCAAACCTGTCTCGCCTGGAGCAGGGCAATGGAAATCCTACCCTCGATACTATTTGGCGTATTGCTGTGCAGCTGGAGGTGCCCTTCAGTCAGCTGGTCGAGCCAATGACATCACCGGTAGAAGATGAAGGAGTACAGGTGCGGCTGATCGACCGTGGCGGCGACAACCCCCAAGTCGACGCCTACTGGATGTCATGTGCTCCGCAGACCCTGCGTGTTGCCGAGACGCATACTCCTGGCGCGAGAGAGTCGGTAATGGTCATCAGTGGTGTGCTGGAAGCCGGACTCGAGGGTGATACCAGACTACTGGGCCCGGGTGAGAGTCATAGTTTCCCGGCCGATCATCCTCACCTCTATCGAACCGGAGATGCCTGGGCCACGCTGCTGGTTACGATCGTTTACGCTGCTCGCGGAGAAGAAACGCCGTGAGCTTGCAGGCTGAGACTAGCAACAATCGCCCTTGGCTGATGGGGGTACGCGAATCCGTTCCTTTGCTGGGTGGCTATATTCCAGTGGCGATTTCTTTTGGGCTTATTGCGGTCCAGTCCGGATTCAGTAGCTGGGAAGCCGTTGCCATCTCCGTGCTGATATACGCCGGTGCATCCCAGTTCCTGTTTGTCGCCATGGTCGCCTCCGGTGCTCCCCTGTGGTTTGTGGTGGTGATGACGCTGCTGATTAACGCGCGCCATGTCATTTATGGGCCCAATCTGGTTCCCTGGCTGACCGGTAGCCGCTGGTGGCCCTGGTTGATGCACGGACTTACGGATCAAATCTTCGCTCTGGCGCATACGCGCTTGCCGCAACTTGCCCCGGACGCGCGAATTGGCTGGTTCTTCGGTAGTAGCTTGCTGGCCTGGTTCAGCTGGATTGGTGGCACGGCGCTTGGGGCTGTAGCGGGTAAGGAATTGACACAACAGTGGCCGTTATTTGCCGAGGTGATGCCATTTGCCTTGCCGGCGCTTTTCCTGGTGCTGTTGGCACCTCGGTTTACCTCCCGGCTGTGGTCGCTTGCGCTCGGTAGCACGGTGGTGGTTGCGCTGGTCTTTTCACTGAATGGCATGACGAATGCGGCAATTCCGGTTGCCGCGATTGCCGGCGCTGTGGTCTTTTTCGGGTTAGGCGCGCTCAAGTAGCAATATAAGAGAGAAGTAGAGTGGACACTGGACTAGCGAGTGGACTGGGGGCTGGAATGGGGGCTGAACTCTGGGCAGCATTGATTGCCGCGGCGATCGGGACCTACCTGATGCGCGCACTTCCTCTGGTTTGGATGCGGCGCCATCTGCTGCGGCGCAGCACCAAGAATACCCTGGAGGCCATGCCAACCTGGCTCAGTGTGCTCGGGCCGCTTATGATCGCGGCCATGTTTGGCGTGTCACTGGTGCCGAGCAAGCTCAGTTTGGCGTCGGGCCTGGCGACAGTATTCGGAGTACTGGTAACGATGGTGGTCTGGCAGAAAACCAGATCTCTGGGGTGGCCGGTGTTGGCCGGTGTCGCTGTTTACGGGGTTGTGATTTTCCTGGCCAGTTTCCTTGTCTGATTTTCAGGTTATGCGGTAGTTGCCACACTCTTTAGCTTTGATGCTGGTCGTCATCGACCGGCCCGGCAGGATCAGCGCTGATTGCGGCCATTTTTTCCATTAGCGCGGTTGCGGCATTGTCGGTCAGCCGCTGCCCCTCTTCGATGTACTCCCACACCGTTGCATCACTCTTCCAGCCGCCTTGCTTTTTGATCAATTCAAAATCTACCTTTTCACGTGCCGCGGAGGTGGATAGCCCTCGGCGGAAGCTGTGGCTGCTCAGGTTGCCAATAAAGTCAAAGCCACACTCAGCGCCCAGTTGCTTCAGTAGCTGATTGATTGCGCCTGGGTTGAGTGGCTTGCGCTGAACCTGATCCCAGCGGTTTACCGCACAGAATACGGGTCCTTCCGTAATATTGGCTGCCGCCAACCAATCTCTGAGGGCGGATGCCGGGCACACCGATTTGTTGCCGAAGGGGAGGGCGCGCTGCATGCCCTGGCCCGTCTGGTCTGTCTTTGATCGCGGCAAATGCACAATCAGGCCATCCTCCTCCCATATCAGATCTTCAACCCGAATCGCGACCAGCTCGCTGCGTCGAAATGCTCCAAAGAAGCCGACCAAGATCAATGCCAGGTCCCGATACTTTTTCCTGCTGTCCGTGCGTGCGCGCAGGTAGTTTGCCATTTGCGCGATGTGCTCCAGTCGCAGGGCCTTTGCCTTTTGTTTGGGCTTGGCGTGAAGGCGGCGGATGCCATTCATGGTCTTCTGCACCAGCGGTTCCTGGGCCGGGTTTGCGATGCCCTGATAGTGGTGCCACTGCCCGATAGCGGTCAGGTGTAAATCAAGAGTCCGTGGATTCAGTGTTTGCGCCCGGCCAAGTAGGTATTGGGTCAAGGTTTCGCTGTCCGTCGGTAGTCGTCCGCCCCACTTTTCGAATTGCCGGATTGCGGAACGGTATGCCTTGCGGGTGCTTTCTGAGGTGGCGGCATTCAGGTACGCCTGCACGGTTTCCCTGGGCAGTTGTTTGCGGGGTTCCGGCGTATCGAGTCGGGCGGATTCAAGGCTTGGCGATTCGAGGCTTGGCGATTCGAGGCTTGGCAGTTCGAGAGGAGACTTTTCCATATCCAGGGTCGTGTCCAAAAGTTGGATTCTGTACTGGTGAGGCGGGTATTTTCTCACACTAAGAAAACATAACCCACGATAAGTTTAATTATCGTTGGTTAGAAATTCGATGTTAAAAGGTAAGCAAAAAAGAAAGAATTATGTATTATTACGTAACATGTAATACAGTACGAAATTAACCGAAACCGAGAATAAAGGAATCGGCCAGTTCGGCCGACAAGGAACCAAAATGGCACGTACAGGCGTCAACTATTTCGATATCGTCCAGGCAGCAGACACCATCAAGCAGCGCGGCGAAGAGCCAACCGTCGATCGCGTGCGGGAGGAGCTGGGTACCGGTAGCAAAAGCACGATTGCGCCCTTGCTGAAGCGCTGGAAAGCGGAAACGGGCAATGCCCAAAGTGAAATTGGCGGTCTGCCGAAAGATCTGGTGGATGCGTTAAAGGGTCTGCAACAGCGTATTCAAGACGATGCTGATCGCAGAATAGATACCGTACGTGAAGAATCCGAGGAAGCGCTGGAACTTGTGCGGGCAGAACTTGTGCAGGCGCGAGTAGTTCTCGCGGAGCGTAGCGCCAGCCTGCAGGAGCTGGAACAAAAGCTGGGTAGTTCTGAAGAAAGCAATCGGGAATTACACAAATCTCTGGATGAATCGCGAGCAGCTCTGGCTAAAAGTGAATTTCAGCGGGAGGAGGCGGGCGTGCGGATTGCCGAACTCCGCAATAGCGTCGATGAACTCAAGCAGGAGAATCGTACGGTAAGAGAGCACTTCGAGTTTTTTCAGCAGCGAATCGCCGATGATCGCCAGCAGGAGCGGGACCAGTTTCGCCAGAGCACCGCGCAACTGAACGGGCAGATCGCCCATCTGAATGAGCAGCTATCCGTTGCCGGGCGACGCCTTGATGAACGTGAACAGCAGTTTGCGGAGCTGGGTTCTCGCAGCGCAGCGCAGGCTTCAGAACTGCAGCTGGCGCAACAGGCGCTCACTGCCGAGCGCGCGGAACTTGACTCAATGCGGCAGCACCATAACGCGCAGGCGATTAAATTGCAGGAAAGTGCCGCGGAAATCGCGCAGCTGAGAGATCAGGTTGCCGGTCTGTCGAGCAGCAATGCGGCCTGTACCCGGGAGTCCGAGCTGCAGCGCCAAGCGTGCAGTAAACTGGAAATCGAGATTAAGCGGTTGCGCGAGAACTTGACGTCACTGCGTATGGAACACCAACAGGCGCTTCAGGAAAAGGCGGAGCTGAAAGGTCAACTGGTGCAGCTGGAACGCGCAGTGCAGACACAGGACACTGCGTTGCAGCCGTAGTTCGGTAAGGGCGCTCTATACCTTTTCATTGGAGTCTGTAAGTATGCGGCCTGAACCGCGACTAATAACGAGCAAGTATAGAAAACGGCAATAATATGAGTGATTCAGAGGGCAGTGACAGTTTCGTGGAGGAGGGAAGCTCCGGTGTCGAGCGTGACGCCGCTGTTTCTGGTCCCTCTGGCGCCACCGTAGAAGAACAGCTGGTTGATCCGCAGTTTCTGGCGGAATTACGTGCTCAGATGCTCAAATTTGCGCGCCTGCAGCTGCGCGATGACGATCAAGCGGAAGATGCGGTGCAGGAAGCGCTAGCCGGGGCGCTGAAAAATATCGAGTCCTTTGCCCGCCAGTCGGCCCTGAATACCTGGGTCTTCTCGATTCTCAAATTCAAAATTGCCGATGCCCTGCGCTACCGTCAGCGGGTTATTGCCTCCAGTCAGCTCGGCGACGAGGAGCAGCGGGAGCAACAATTTATGGATGCCCTGTTTAAGACCAATGGTCACTGGCACCGGGCAGAGCGTCCGACCAGCTGGAATGGCCCGCAGGGGGGCGTGCAGAGCGACCACTTCTGGCGAGTATTTGATGCCTGCTTGAATGGCTTGCCGGAAAAGCAGGCGCGGGTGTTTATGATGCGGGAATTTATCGAGCTGGAATCCGAGGAAATCTGCAGTCAGTTGGCGCTGTCTACCAGTAACCTTCATGTGATTCTGTACCGCGCCAGGTTGCGCTTGCGTGAATGCCTGGAGAACAGCTGGTTTGAAACGTCCGCAGCAAGATCGAGAGGAGAATCCACGGCATGATGAACTGCAAACAAGCCTCTCGATTGCTCTCGGAACAGCTGGAGCGACCATTACACGGGGGTGAAAAACTCCAGCTGAAATTGCATCTGCTGATGTGTCGTGGCTGTCGCAATTTCGGCGATCAGATGCGCACCTTGCGCCAGCTGTCGAAAGGCTACGCGAAGACAGCATCTGAGGCGGACGGGAAAGATGGAGCCACACGTGGCAGCTCCGATCTAGACTCTTGAGCTTAAACGGGTGCTTCGACTGACTCTAAAGCGCCACCTGCAGGGCCAGCCTTGGCCCCATACCAGAACAGGTAGAAGTCCTCGGTAACCTTCTGTTCGATATTCGTCGCCTCTTCACGAGGGCAGAACAGGGTGATCGTCAATACGTCGTGTCCAAGTTCGCTGGTGCTGAACTTGATTTTCGGCTCGGTGCCAGCCAGATCAACGCCCATACGACTCTCGATCAATTTGCAGTAGCGTTCGGCCACATCCTTGAAGGATTCACAGTGCTCCAGTACGCGCTCGGTGATGTAGGGCTTGATGGCGAATGGATTATCGCCCTTGTTCTCACGCACGATGGCAAAGGTATGCTCAATGTAGCGGCGCATGAAATTCAGGTTTTTTACCGGTTGGGTGAAGAACACGTTGTTGGGCACATACAGGGTGGTACCGGTATACCCGTTACCGAGGCCGTGCGGATCAATTTCCAGCAGGGTGGTGCTCAGCCAGTTGTTGTCGATGACCTCGCCAAACTGATCACCAATCCGCACCCAGTCGCCAATGGTGAAAGAGCGCATACTGGCCTGGTAGAGCCCTCCCACAAGGCAGGCGACTACATCCCGAAGCGCAATGACAATGGCCACCGAAAACGCTGCGATCGACAGCGCAAAATCCCGTAATTCAGAAACCCAGATTGCAAAAAGACTGATCACCATCAGCAGGTTGCTGAAGTTATGCACCATGTGAATTCGGCGCCGAACATCCTGACGCGCCCAGCCGGACTTCTTGAATAGAAGCGTCAGCAGGAAGCGCAATAGAATTACCGTGGCAATGAGCAGCAGGCTCAACACCAGCTTGTTGTCCGCAAACTTATGGTACAGCTCGATCAACATGAAAAACCCAGGACGCTCGGTGAAAAATCAGGAGGGATAAATCAGTTTAGCCAGTCACCGCGGCAAACCGAGGCTGGATGTTAAACAGCCGTTAGGTGTAATACAAGGGCGCGGAAATCCACCGGTAGTCGCAGAGTCTGTCAAAACCCCGTGATGGTGGTCAGTTGATACTGACCGCAGCAGCATCATCGGCAAAGCTGAGATAGAAGGACATATATTTGTGCATGGCACTGATCGTTGGCAGGTCACTACCCATGGTTTCCAACAGCTCCGGATGAAACGCGATCAGCTGCGCCATTCCCAGGTGATGGTCACCGGCAGACTCCTGGGACAGCGCATCAGCCGTTACCTCTGCGGTGCGCTCTGCCATTTTGGGCGCAGCGCCGTTTTCGATCAGTGTATCCTTGAGTGCGGCGATAAAACGTTGGAAATGCGGCGCTTCCGCGGAAAACAGTTCGATGGCGTTAAATATTTTCTGTCCAATTGACATGGTAATCTCCCCCGAGAAAATGAGGGCGCATCCTAGCGGAATCGCTAATGGGAACATACGTCCCAAAGGGCTAACACCATGAATTCAATGACAATATTTTCGCGCGACAGCAACAGGCGGACGAGCGGCTTATGACGGACGTCACACTTCACCTATGGGGAGCGCGCACCTGAAACCTCTACGAAACCCATTTCGCATGCTGCCCGCCACCGTTCGGCTACTGCTCGCCAGTGTTGCCACAAGCCTGCTGCTGCTTGTGACAGGCTACATCGTCTATTTAAACCGTGGCCCAGAGCTGCCGATCTGGCTGACGACCGAGCTGGATGAGGAGTTCACCGAGGAGACACAAGTAGCCAGCTTCACGGAATACTTGGCGCTGGAAGACCGATTGTTTGCGCAACTTGACCGAGAAATTTACGCGAAAACGGCCCCGGCCACTGAGAGCAGTTTCAATCGCTACCAGAGGGGCAGTTTGGCGGACCCCGCACGCTGGTCGCCCAACTGGAATCGCAGTTTCCTGTTGGAGCGGAACAATCCCCACGCAATGGTATTGCTGTTGCACGGACTCACCGATGCTCCCTATAGCCTTCGTCACCTGGGGCAGCGGTTCCACGAATCCGGCGCCACGGTGCTGGGGCTTCGAATCCCGGGGCACGGAACAGCGCCGTCCGGGCTGACCACCGTCAGCTGGCAAGATATGGCGGCGGCCGTCAAGCTCGCAATGCGCCATCTGGCGGAAACCGGAGAAGGGCGCCCCATCTACATCGTCGGCTATTCCAATGGCGCGGCACTTGGGATCCACTACGCGCTTAGCACGCTGGACAACCCCGAATTACCGCGGGTTGAGAAGCTTGTGCTGTTATCCCCGGAAATCGGTATCTCACCGGTGGCGGCACTGGCGGTATGGCAGGCCCGGGTTGGGCATTTCCTGGGGATGGACAAGGTAGCCTGGGATAGCGTGCATTCGCTGGAATACGAGCCCTTCAAATACGGATCCTTTGCCATCAATGCCGCTGCGCTTTCTCACGAGATTACCAGGGAGATCAAAAAGCGTGTCAGAGCGCTTTCCAAAGAGCGTGCGCTCGGTGACATGCCTCCCATCCTCTCGTTTGCATCGGTGGTTGACGCCACGGTAGAGGCGACCGCCGTGGTGGAGCATCTCTACAACCTGCTGCCAGAAGGCGGGCATCAACTGGTGCTCTTCGACATCAATCGCCAGGTGCAAATAGAGCCGCTTCTGACATGGAAACCAGACCGGATGCTCGCCGCGATTCAGCAGGCTCCGCACCGCAACTACACCCTGACCATGGTAACCAACGCTGGCAGAGGTTCTGCGGATGTCGTCGCTCGCCACTGGCCAGAAGGAGAGCAGGGCGGCCATCTTCAAGAGTCGCTGGGCCTGCGCTGGCCGAAGAATATCTATTCTCTCTCCCATGTCGCCTTGCCTTTTCCGCCAGACGACAGCATTTACGGCGGGCGCCCCGAGGGTAAGGGGCCCGGAATTCAATTGGGTGGCTTGGCTCTGCGCGGCGAACGCGGTGCTTTGCGTATCAGCGCTGCCGCGCAATTGCGATTACGTTGGAATCCATTCTATTCATGGCAGGAGGATCACACTGTGCATTTTCTCAATATGACTCCTTCATCTGGCGCATCCCCATCAGAGAATCTCCACGTCAGTGAAAGAATTCGCAAACATGACCAGTAACGTGCCGGAGAATCAAACTCACAAACGCCTTCTGTTGGTCGGTGCAACGGGCCTGGTCGGCAAAGAAGTGATACGGCAAGCATTAAGTAACCCGCAGGTTGTGTCCGTGGTCGCCCCGGTGAGGCGCCCGTTAACCGTATACCCCTCGTTAAACGCACACCCTAAATTACATGCGCCCATCGTGGACTTCGATCAGCTATCAGGGCAAGAGGGCTGGTGGGAGGCAGACGCGGTGATCTGCACCCTCGGTACTACGATGCGCAAAGCGGCTTCTCGTGAAGCATTATTCAAGGTGGATCACGACTACCCATTGGCGGTTGCGCACTTCGCCAGACTGTACGGCACACCAACTTATGCACTCAATTCTGCCGTCGGGGCTGATCCGGACTCGCGCTTTTTCTATAACCGAACCAAGGGAAAGGTTGAACATGCGCTGCAAGGCGTTGGGTTCGAATCCTTGACCTTTGTGCGTCCGGGATTGATTGGCGGGCAGCGTGATGAGTTTCGTTTCGGTGAGCGTCTGGCGACGGTACTTCTCAAGGTTACCGGGCCCATATTGCCGCGACGTTGGCGTATTAACCCGGCGGAGAAGATCGCGGGCGCGCTGCTGGATGCAGCACTCCGGGCCCCACCGGGTGTCCATATCGTCGATTCCGCTGAGCTGGCGTGAGTGCAAGTAAGGCTCCGTTCGCCAAATATTGACAAATGGAGCCTGAACAAAGTGTTTTACCGCTTAGCGCAACAATGCGGAGAGAATTCGGCTGATCAACTCTCCCTGGCGAGTACAGCCGGTTTTTTCGAAGATTTTCTTCAGTTGATTTCGCACTGTGGCCACACTGCGTCCCCTGAAATCGGCGATCGTCTGGATATCCTGGCCGTTGGCGAGGCTTTCACAGATTTGTGCTTCAAGGAATGCATGAAAGCCGCTGCGATTGGTCAATGAGCCATAGAGCGCGAGAATCAGGCTGTGTTCTTGTTCGAGTACTGAAGCCATATGGGGAACTATTTGATGTAATCCGTTGATTTTAGCGAAGCGGAAGCTGACCCTCTACAATCATAGCGTGCCATACAATTGTGCGCATAATATAGATTATGTTAAGTGAATGCCGTTTTAGAAGTGTTGCATTCTAATTGTTCAGCACCTGAATATCTCCTAGTAGATATATAATCTAACACTTGCCAACGCCTGGTCTTGGTCTCTAGCATCACCGCCTATGGCATGCATTAAACTTCGAACGTCCTATATTCCTAAGTCGACCAAAGGTTGGCTACTGGTCGATGAGCTAGGCCTACCTAGATTCTGGGCAACTGTGTGGGCTGATGTCTTGAAAGCTCAAATAGGTTCCACAACGCGAGGCCATTATCTTTATGCCGTGGAAAAGTTCTATCAGGTAACTGATCGACTCTACGGATCAGGAGCTCTGGATCGAATGCTCTCTGAACTAGATATGCCCGCGCTCGAATCGGCGCTGAGTAGTTTTCTAGCTAGCCTCAGAAATGACGGACACCTACGTGAGATCAATAACAACCGTACATGGGATTCAGCGAAATCATTCGTACGCGATATTATGCGCCACCTCAGTGCTTCATCTGCGAACGATTATGAAAAAATCCATAGCCGGTTAATAAGACTTGATCGCTTGTATTCCTTGGTGACACCTACGCGACCAAAACCCCCAGCTCCTATTCGAGCATTACCTGTAGCGGTAGTAGAGGAAGTCTATGAAATTTTCTCCCCGACATCCTCACGGAACCCATTTCGAAATGAAGCGCTGAAGTGGCGGAATTTCCTGATTTTTCTCCTGATGCTGCACCTTGGCCTGCGACGTGGTGAGATTGCTATTCTGCCAGCGGACGCTATCAAGTCTGATTTTGATGTCGACACTGGAGGCGAAAAATACTGGTTGAACATTGCCGAAAACCCCTATGATGATGAGGATAGTCGCTTCAATGCCCCTAGCCTGAAGACCGCCCACTCCCGGCGCCAGTTACCACTTAGTGAGGAAATCGTTTTAGTTTCGGACATTTTTCTGGCCAACTACCGCCGTGGTACAACACATGGTTATTTGTTTGGCTCACAACAAGATAAACCACTCTCCCTTCGATCAATTCACCGTGTATTTGAAGTGGTTACTAAAAACTTGTCACCTTCAGCGAAGAATGCATTGGCAGCACGAAGTTTGTCAGGCGTTTGCGCACACGACCTTCGACATACGTGCGCAGTAAACCGATTAGGTCGATATATTTTACTTGGCGACGATCTTGATGTCGCAATCGAAAAGCTTCGGGTGTTTTTTGGATGGTCACCCGCTTCATCAATGCCACGACATTACGCTCGAGCATATTTTGAGTCGAATTCTGCAGATATGTGGGACGAAAACTACGACCGTCTGCTTGCGACTCTCAGATCGATTTCAGGGAAAGAGCTGTGATCCATTCGACATCAGAATTTACTGATAAAATTGCAGTCATTGCGACTGAATTGGGACGGTTGCCCAGTTCATTTCGATATTACGATGATTTTTATGAACAATTCCATTCGATCCAAGGCCCCGAGTATTCTGATCGCTGGGAAATTCAGTTTGATGGCGAGAAAGTTCGCCTTGAATTCAAAGATCTTACTTATGATCTGAAGTCCATATTTAAGCACGTTGCAGTAGATGTTTTTTCGAGATTAGACCCTTCTGGGGCAACATCCGTATGCAATGGGGTTTTGAAAAATTCCGAACATTTCCTTAAGGCGTTAATATTACGTCCGGAAGAATTTCGTGATCTTTGGATTAATGAGGTGCAACCATCTCAGACGTGGGGTTACGCGCTCAGCCTTCGAACAATGATTCATTCGCTTTGCAATTTGTCCGCCGGATTCTGGCGGCCAGAAATGCGGCCTTATGTCACACAATTAAAATCACCCGCCCGCGACATCTATAAAAACGTGCGATCGGGCGAGTGTTTTCTGCCCCTGGATCATCAGTCATTGCTGATAGATTATTTAGATGAGCTTACTGACTCCGTCGGAACGGCGCCAGCGAGTCAAAAAACTAGGCAGCTTCGAGACGCTTGTATATTGATCATTGCTCATCAATATGGGTGTAGGCCGGGGCAAATCGCGCGCATTAAGACAACTGATGTCCGCTTATATGAAAATGGCACGGTACATTTGTCAATACCTCTACTCAAACAAAGGGGCAGTGAGGCACAACGTAGGGTAACCCGGCGAGTGAAATACGAATGGTGCCCAATTTTTATCGAGTACACTGCTCGGCGCCTTCAAAACAAAGCTGGGAGCACTAAGTCGACAGACAAATATTTCGATCTCCCTCCGAAGAGACTGTCGGTAACACTAAGAGATCTTGCTGAAAAAATTACCGGTACACGCTGGAGTCCTACTGATTTACGGCACACTTCAGCACAGCGCTTGGCGGACGCCGGAATATCTCACATTGCGCTATCTGAGTTCATGGGGCACGCTACCACACTGTCAGCCAACGTCTACTTTGATACCTCGCCAACACAAGCAGAGCGAGTTAATCAGGCTCTTGCTATATCTAGTGTCTATTCCGCTGTTGCAGAAGTAGCTAGAACTCGAACTATTGATAAAAATAGCCTCCTGCGCCGCCCTCCAGACGAGCAAATAGGTGGGATCCCTCATGGTGTCCCTATTTCTGGTATCGGGAGTTGCTCTATTGGACAGTCAATGTGCTCGAAAAACCCTGTTATGAGTTGTTATACATGCAGGAAATTCCTGCCATTATCGGACGCGACCGTGCATGAGTCGGTAGTAGATAGTTTGCGGCCGGTTGTCAAAGAGTTCGCTAACTCGTCTCGCTTCAATGAAGAAAGCCCTGCCTATACCCAATTAAGACGGATGTTTGAGGCGGCATTGCAAATTGCGCAAGAGATAAGATCAAGTAACATTACGATTCTTGGTAACCTGGAATGAACAATTTCTATCGAAAATTCGTTAATAAAGGAAAGTCTCTAGCAAAATCTAAAGATCTTCGCTGGGATTTATCATTCGATCTTGAGGGGAGAGTACCGAAATCCGAGCGATGGGATTTGGCCGATATTTGCGGGTTAGCAACGCCACCTTACTTCTGGCTTTCGACATTAGGGAATGATGCAAAGGCTTTAAAAATCTTTAATTTCCTTTGTGGGGTGGGGGGTGAATCATCAATTTCACCAGGACCGATGTCAGACCATTGGCGCGATTTTTACCAAGCTGCCTTGCTTAACGAGCTCCTCATCAAGCGGAACAAACCAAACCATGCACTAGTAAATATCGGAAGATCGTTAAGAATAATAGCTACCTGCGCTGGGAGCGAAGCACCCTGGGAACTTACTCCTAAAACGGTACAAAGTGCATATAACGTCGCGCTTTTACTTGGGTCGTCGGGTAAAGTCGCCGCTAATATCATCATGGTTATTCGAACGTTGATTGATAGTTTACACATTTCTAACCGATCGCCTTTAGAGAAGTTTTGTACTGCATACGAAGGCCAAGAAGACTCCGCTATTAATGTTTCAGAACTAAAGCAAGGTAACAATAATTACAGAAACACCAGCAAGGTTAGATTCGAACTTTCTGAACGAAAAGGCTCAGCTAAACTTCCAGAAGAGAAAGCATTTTGGGAGTTGGTTCGTATTGTTTTTACTGAAAAACCCAATACGTTTGTGGATTCGATTCGGTTTTTGCAAATAAAACTTGCCATCATCAGTGGATTTCGGGTTGGCGAGAATGTATTGCTTCCTGTTGACTGGTGTCGTTGGGTCGAACATTTAACGGGGGATCGTGAAGTCCTGGCCGAAAAAGGAGGTATTGCTCGCTCTCTATACATTAGGCATTTTGCGGAGAAACAAGCTGTCGATGTAAATGTGATGGGAGTAACTCTTTTCGAAAGTATTCAAAATGTGCCTCTTATATTCGAAGACGTAGTACTAGAAACTTTGAGTGAAGCGGAAAGACTCACTAAACCCCTACGAGAAAAATTGCGATTGCAGGTTGCAACTGGACGGCTACTGCCAGAGCTCCTACCTGACGCACTGGCTCCCGCATGGGATATATATAGCCGATTATCCGGTGCCCTCTCGATATCCAACTCATCACTACCCCAGAACTTAGTCAGCAAATACAAAGAAACATTTGACCCGTCTTACCTAGATAAAATACGCGAGTATCAGATCCGTGAAATTTCTATAAGCGGTGTATCTAAAAATTGCGCGAAATACTTTAATCGCCTCCCAGTTACGATCCGGAGGGAAAGCGGTGAGCCGTTCACTGGGAATATCGACTGGAAGAACGCGTTTATTCATGTGAGTGATGCCGAATCTCTAATAAGATCCAGTATGCCTACGAAACTACCTGAAACGAAAAGTTTTTTAATAAATGAAGGTGGCCGGCTGAGCCCTGAAGCACTAATGTTTTTGATGCCTATTCGTGCCATTGTCGAAGAGCGATCTGGAGGGATACTGGACGTGAATAGGTATTTTTCTGTCGGGCGCGCCTCTACCGCAGACCTGCATTTGCAACTAGGAGCACAAGCGAACAACATTTTTTCCCGCTATGGCCATTCCGACGAAGATCGATCTCTCAGGCTGAACACGCATTCACTCCGTCACCTCCAAAATGCGGAGCTCTTCCGACTCGGCGTGGCTGACACAATTATTACCAAGCGATTTAATCGGCGAAGCGTCGCCCAAAGCTACATATATGATCATCGTAGCTTGGCGGAAGATCTTGCGCACATCGACCTACCTAAAGGCGCCGACTCTATGGCTCCTAGAGCTCAAGAAACCCTACAGATGATTATGGCAAAAAGAATTCGCGGCCCGATCGTAGATGAGTTTCTCAAGATTCAGGAAGAAATGGGAGATGACGAGGCTTTTAAGTATCTCTCTGCCGAGGCCGACGGCCTACATGCAACCCCTTTTGGATTTTGTGTAAATAGCTTTACCATTGACCCTTGCCCCAAGCATCTTGAATGCTACGATTGCCGCCATCTGACCCGTTCGGGCATACCAGAAGAACAACAGCGGCTAGAAAAATTGAAGCAGCGTATGGTTGACGTAGTAAATGTCATTGAGGCCAAACCAATAGCCCACAGAAATATTGGGTGGCAAAACCAGTTAAAGCACGCCCAGTCCCGACTGGAAAGCCTTGAGAAAATTATTGAAACAGCTCCGCTGGAGCATCCTTTCCCAGACGGCAAAGACCTATACAGCGCCGTAGAGAATAAGTACGGTACCAGCGTAATTGATGCTCCCAAGACCAGGAGGCCTGAGTGAAGATTCAGAAGATTCAAGCGCTTGAAGCGATCCTCCAACGCATGCTTAACGACAACATTCGAATTACCGCCCGCTCGGTAGCTCGAGATAAAGACAGTCCTTTCAAACACGCTAGCGATATTACCCGTCAGCCCGATCGTAAGGCAGTATTCGATCGATACTGCGCACGCCAAGCTGAACTTAAGGCACTTATTGAAAAAACCGACAAGCAGTCTCGTTCTAACCTACAGGCGCGAGTGGCTCATTTAACACAAGAAATTGAGGCACTAAAATCAGAGCGTGACTTACTCATTGCATCCCATAAAGCCATGCTTCTTGCAGTTGGTGAAATAGGAGGTTTGGCAGCATGGCGTAAGTTCTTCCCAGCATGGGAAAATACCAGGCTTCAACTAGCAGAAATGCAAGCACTGCCGGGGGTGGAGAATGGCAACCACGATTCCCTGGAATAAATCACAATAAGCCAATTTGTTGCTGTTTTTGTATGCTGGAGATCCAGCGGAATACGCTTATCTTTTTCCGCTGATCTATCAAACAAATTGAAATATAAAGAAATTAAATTTCAGTTCTTGAAGTGGCAAGTACAGGGATCAGCATCACTTCACGCCGCGTTGCTTCCCGCTTTTAGCCCGAACTTTGCTTTCTGTGTGGACATAAACAGTATCGGTTGTGGCCATACTGGAGTGCCCTAAATCCTCAGATAAGTCCTTTAAGGCGCGGCCGCGCTCAATTTCCATACTCGCTCCTGTATGTCTCAGCCAGTGTGTAGATGCTTCTTTTAACTTATGCGCGCTATCGTCACCCTCAGCCTGACGCATTTCGTTATAGGCACGGTCGAAAACTTGTTGAACGACCCGAGTAAGCTGACGGGATGTCATGCCGCCTTGCCCTCGAATTTTCTCTACGAGAGGGTGATTCTCTCTTGAAGCCGGCAACGGACTTAGACCTCTATAAGCGCGGTAGCGTTTAAGGAATGGAATAAAGCTGTCGGGGACCGTTGTGTCTCGCAATTTTCGGCCTTTACCGAAGATTTTTAGCCACCAGTTTCCATCCGAATCTTGCCAAAAGTGGCTCATGATAGGTGTCCACTGAGGACGTTCAGAAAGTTCTGAAATTCGCAGAAACAAGGTCTTCAGCGCACAAATAATAAACAGACTTCGTTCATAGATAGGGTCTTCGTCGGCCATGGCCAGTGCTACATCAAACACATATTGCCACTGGACTTCGGTAAGCCTGCGAGCTTCTTTTACTTGGGCATCTTTAATGAAATGGCGACAATCTGGCTTAGCAATTTGTGCAGGATTGCCATATAGATGTTCCTCGTTCATTAAATACTTATAGAAAGCAATAATCCCAGTGAAGATGGAAGCTAAGGTCTCCTGCGAGGGTTTGTATTTCTTCTTATCTGGTTTGGAATCTGAGGACTCGCTGTTTTTGGGCAGCTTGAGCTTGAATGGAGCCCAGGACGGATTCTGTACGTACCGGCCATTGTTAAACAGAAACTTTTCGTGGTTTGCCAGGCAGATCCAAGATACTGGTGGCTGCCAGCAAAAATCCGCGTACTCGAGGATATCGGCCTTGCGTAATCGTTCCATGGGTGTGCCTTTGAATAGGAATACCCATAACAGAAAGCGCTCGGTTTCATTGCGAAAGCGTGTAAAGGTGTGCTCGGACTTATTTCGGCCCGTATAACTCAGGAACTCTTGACCCCAGCGCCAATGAGACATCCACCAGGATTCGCCGGATTCGAGGAATTCGTTGAGATCTGGATAGTCGCGAAAGTCGAAGTTCTTGAGGTCGCTATAGGCTGAGTACAAAGCGACGGGTTTTGGAGTTGCCATGAGTAAAGCCTGAAGACGAAGTCCGGGTTTTTAGTTGGTTACCCATTCTACTGGCCTTAGCATGCTATGTCGAATACGAAAGCGTATATGAAATTTGCAGGGGTAGCGGGTATTCCCTCGTTACACGAACGCCCTGAGACAAATTTCGGGCAGGAACTTCAGGATGTCGTTGTCCGATAGAGAGTTATTAGAAAGGTTGTTGGTTGTATCCTGACCACCGCCGGCACCCATCAGGTATGTAAACGATGCTGCTCCTAAGAAGGAAGAATTAGCGGCATCTATCACGGGACTTTGCAGGAGACTTGGGGGCGTAACACAGTTGAGCGATGTCGCGAGCACGATGCCACTCATTTTCGATTCAATTAGGTATCAAAGCTGACTTCCTACCGCGCGAATTTGCAGGACGGGTTTCGAGGTGGATGGTAGCGCTTGCCGATATGGTCCAGCTCTTTCCAGATTGTTGGCTCACTCTCAGCACAATCATTCACCTCTGTTTTCTTCGCTCTATGAATTTAAGGCCATATTGCATTGCAAGTGAACCGCACAATCAACGACATAAGCAGTATCCGATAAATCCCGCGCAAGTGTTCTTGAGCCGCAAACTTCTGACTCAGGAAATTGGCAGGTACAATTTCGAGCTCAATTACGAGATTGGTCGATGCGAGTAGGAATGCCAGTGGATGATACCAAACCAGCCCGTTAGTCAATGAGATCCCGAGTGTAGCGAGCGATGTAAATGAACGGGAGTTTGAGATTGAAATAAAACTAAAAAGAAAGAAGGCCAGCCCAGTATTATTTGCGCTAGACCCTCATATATTTTAAAGCATGCGCAGTAAAAAGCTTCCTCCGCTACACAATGTCAAACAATATCGGGGTTTATTTCTTCGGTACGCGCTGTTAGAGGTCGGTCCTCGCCATGCACTATTCGATAGAGCAAAGGCAACACGAGTAACGTTAGAAGCGTAGAAGAGATAATTCCACCAATTACTACGGTCGCCAACGGGCGTTGAACTTCCGCACCAGTACCTGTATTCAGCGCCATTGGTACAAACCCCAAACTGGCGACCAATGCAGTCATGAGCACGGGTCGTAACCGTATCATGGCACCGTCAATGATCGATGACACAAGGTCACCCCGCTCCCGCCATAGCTCACGAATAAACGACAGCATCACTAAGCCATTAAGCACGGCCACACCGGAAAGAGCGATGAAACCTACCCCGGCCGAAATCGAAAGTGGCATATCTCGTAACCAAAGCGCCAGTACACCACCGGTCAATGCCAACGGCACGCCCGTGAAGATAATGAGCGCATCCCGCAAAGAGCCGAAGGCTGTCACCAGCAATCCTAGAATAATTAGCAGGGTCACCGGAACTACGATCGATAGGCGGCGGCTGGCGGATTCCAGTTGCTCAAAAGTTCCACCGTATTTCAGCCAGTATCCAGCGGGCAACTGGACTTCATTGCTCACCCGTTGCTTTACCTCTGTGACAAAAGATCCTAAGTCGCGATCTCGCACATTCGCAGTCACCACCACCCGGCGCTTGCCGTTCTCACGGCTAATCTGATTGGGAGCTGGCGCCATTGCCAGATCGGCGACCTCCATGAGCGGCACAAAGCCGCCCGCTGGAAGTGGCACTGGCAGCTCACCGAGGCGATCCAGATCGCGTCGTATATGTTCTGGCAAGCGCACCACCAACTGAAAGCGTCGGTCGCCCTCGTAAATTAAACCCGCGTTTTCGCCACCGACCGCAGTAGCGACCAGATCCTGCAATGTCTGCAGATCGAGTCCGTAACGAGCAAGCTGGATTCGCTTGGGCATGACCGACATTACTGGCAGCCCCTCAACTTGTTCTACCCGAGCGTCGGCAGCGCCTTCTATGCCCTGCAATACGTTCAGTATTTCATTCGCGGATACCACCAGCTGATCCAGGTCGTCGCCAAACACTTTAATACCCAGATCTGCACGCACTCCGGAAATCAGCTCGTTGAAGCGCATCTCAATAGGTTGCGTAAACTCGTAGTTATTGCCTGGAAGCTCGCTCAATGCAGCTTCGATTTCCTCGATAAGTTCATCGCGGGGCTTGTCGGGATTGGGCCACTCATCACGCGGTTTCAGAATCACAAAATTGTCAGCTACATTGGGCGGCATAGGATCGGTAGCCACCTCTGGGGTACCGGTTTTGGCAAACACTTTGTCTACCTGCGGAAAGGCTTTAATGCGCTGCTCCAGGGATTCCTGCATTTCCAATGACTGCTCAAGGCTGGTGCCAGGAATTCGCATTGCATGAAGGGCAATATCACCTTCGTTAAGCTGTGGAATAAATTCTGACCCCAGCGTGGTGGCCAGCCAGGCACAGACGATAACCAGCCCCGCGGCTGCGGACAGTACCAGCCAACGCACACGCATTGCGGTCAGCAGTAGTGGTCGATATAGAGATTTAGCCGCTACAATCAGTGGATTTTCTTTTTCACTGATCTTGCCACTCAGGAAGACTGCTACCGCTGCCGGAACCACGGTCAGTGCCAACACAAGTGCCGCCAGCAATGCCATTACCACCGTGGCCGCCATCGGGTGGAACATTTTTCCTTCCACACCGGTAAGTGAAAATAGCGGGATATAGACCACAGTAATGATCAGCACGCCAAACAGGCTGGGGCGTATGACCTCGTTAGTCGCATGGAATACAAGCTCCAAGCGCTCCTGGAGGGGCAGGATGGCGCCATTGCGACGCTGTGCCTCCGATAGTCGGCGAATAGCGTTTTCAACAATAATTACTGCGCCGTCGACAATCAGGCCAAAGTCCAACGCTCCCAGGCTCATTAAATTCGCGGATACGCCCGTTTTCACCATACCAGCAATTGTGGCTAGCATAGAGAGTGGAATCACCGCGGCTGTAATGAATGCGGCGCGTAGGTTTCCCAGCAAAAGGAACAATACAGCGATGACCAGTAAAGCGCCTTCTACCAGGTTCTTTTGCACTGTGCGTATGGCTTTGTCCACCAGGGTCGTGCGATCGTAAACGGCCTCCAGGCGTACACCTTCGGGAAGTGAGGGTTTGATTCTCTCTATGGCTGCTGCCACGTCCTGAGCAACAGCTCGAGAATTCTCACCAACGAGCATCATTGCCGTACCAAGTACGGTTTCCTTGCCATCTCGTGTAGCGGCGCCTGTCCGAAGTTCCTTCCCAATGGCGACTTCGGCAATATCGGAAATTTTGACCGGTACCCCATCTCGGTTAGCCACCACAACATTCTCGATATCAGCGATATCCTGAAGCTGGCCCGGAGAGCGCACCAGCAGGCGACGGCCATTCGTCTCGACGAATCCTGCACCACGGTTATCGTTGTTGCGCCTCAACGCCTCGATGACATCATCCATGGTCAAACCAAAGGCGAGTATCTTGCGAGGGTTTGGCATCACGTGGTACTGCTTGTCGTAGCCACCGATCGTGTTAATCTCAATGACACCCGGTACAAGCGCGAGCTGTGGCTTAATGATCCAGTCTTGTATTTCTCTCAAGGCTGTTGCATCCAGGGGGCTCCCATCCTCCTGTGTTGCACCAGGTAATGCCTCTACCGTGTACATAAAAATTTCGCCGAGCCCGGTGGCAATGGGTCCCATTTCCGGTTCCATTCCGGGCGGAAGCGCTCCCTTGATCGAGCCGAGTCGTGCATCAATCAAATTGCGGGCAAAATAGATGTCTGTGCCCTCTTCGAAAACCACCGTCACCTGCGACAGTCCGTAGCGGGAAAGTGAGCGCGTATAAGACAAATTAGGTAGGCCTGCTAAAGCGGTCTCAACCGGATATGTAATACGTTGTTCCGCCTCAAGTGGCGAGTAACCGGGTGCCTCCGTATTGATTTGCACCTGGACATTGGTGATATCTGGCACTGCATCAATCGGTAATGTTTGGTAACTCCAGACTCCGGCGCCAATAAGTAGCAGCACCAGGGAGAGCATTAGATAACGTCGCTCAATTGAGAAACGCAGTATTGCTTCAATCATGAATGATTTCCTTCAGTGAGCGTGGGCCGCGCCAGATTTTTCGATGTCGGCTTTGATCAGGTAGCTATTGGCAGTGACGTAGCGCTGCCCTACCTCCAATCCACTCAACACCTCAGTTACACGCCCATCTGAGCGCCCCAGCTCTACCGGTCGGGCTTCGTAGCTATCGCCAACCTTCACAAAGACAACCATGCCATCCCCCAGAGGCTGCAGAGCGCGACTCTCCACAAGCAGCGGCACCCTTACATGATCAACAAGCACCTGACCTTCTAGCATCAAATCAGGTGGCCAGCTGATTTTTCGGTTGTCGATAGGCGTCCTAACCAGAACGAACGGCTGACCCGGAGTGCCCGGGACCAGATTCGCTACCTGCGTGTCCACGACTTGACCGTCGGCTTGCAAGGTGACCTTTTGGCCGCGGGCAACCTGACCACGCTGCGAAGGAAACAGCCGTAGCTCCGCCCACAACTGATCATAATTGGCAATTGTGAACAGCTCTCGCTCCCCACTGTATTCACCACTGCTAGCCTGCTTGTCGATGACCAACCCATCGATGGGTGACGTTATCGGGTAGACTTGAAGACTATCATTGGACTCTACTTCAGCCAGCTTCTGCCCCTTGCGTACCCGATCGCCGATCTCCGCCGAAACTGTTTTGATTGGCCCCGGAAACCGTGCGCGGACGTGACTCAAGCTGCCGTGCGCCAGTGCAGTTTTTCCGTACAGGGTGAGCGATTGGCTAATTTCCCCTGGACCGGTAGCTGCCGTTTTTATGCCTACTTTGGCGGCCATCTCGGAGGCAATCTCCACCCGCCCCTCGTACGATTCATAGTGCCACTCAGCACGTTCAGCATTCCGCGCCAGCAAAACCTTTACATCGAACGAGTGCGGTTCCTCCACTGCGCCTTTGCCAAGCCAGAAGCCATCTGCTGGTGCAAAATTGAAACGATCTACCTTGCCACCCAGCCGCGTTAACTCGACAGCCAGTCGCGCATCGCCTGCTTTCGTGAGTGCCTTTCCACGTTCACTAATCCAGGCTCGGAGTTCTGCTGTCCCGCCGCGCTCAGATATCAGTAACTCCACTTCGAGGTCGCCCTCCTCTAGCAGGCGCCCCCCGTTTGGCCCCCTTTCTTCCTCATGCTCGCCGTGCTCTTCTCCGTGTTCTTCTTCAGCGGAGGCGACGACCAAAGTGGGCACCACGAGAGCGGCCGTACACGCCAGTAGCGCAGCCAATGGCACTGCTGCGAATATGCTTCGCAATTTATTTCTGTATTTCATGGGTGTTCAAATCTTTTTCATTTGGTTGGCTCAGCGCCCGCAGACAATAGCGGTGCGGCGGTCATTTGTTCTATTTCAGCGCCAAAGCGCAGCGCAGCGCTAGCTGCTTCAATTTCAGCCTGACGGGCTCCTATCAACTCCTCACGCGCGGACGCCCACTCCAAGTAGGAGTAACGGCCACGACGGTAAGCACGCTCCACTTCTGCCAGGGCATCGCGCAAAGTTGGGATAACCTCACCCCTCAGCGTCTCTACTGTCGTCAATGCCTGTTCACGCCCGCTGACCGCACGAAACAGCCGGCTCTTCAGCCGCAGTAGCGCAGCTTCTCGCTCTACCGCAACGCGCTCTCGTTCTGCGATAGCCGTCGTGATAGCGCCGGCGTTCCGGCGCGCAGGAAATAGAGGTAACTCAAACCCGGCGACCAATGTGGTCTCACCGATTTCACGGGAGTGCCGAATGCCAGCAGACCAACCAACATCCAGGCTTGATTGCGCCTCGGCTAAACGCAGCTCTGCATCTTGCAGCCGCTCCTCGGAAGCGAAACGGGCGATGGCTGGATTTTGTTGGGCGCGGCTGAAGAGCACCGCAAAGCTATCAGATGCCGGAAAACGGTAGAGCTCATTGGAGTCCAGGCGGAAGGAAGTAGCATCGCCACCCCACAAAGAGGCCAGCGCCAATTTATGGTATTTAACCAGCCGTTCTTCCGAATCAATCGCTAGGCGAGCACGGGAAACCGCGGCCCGGGCTCTTAGACTCTCGGCTTTTGGCGATGCTGCAGCTTTTACACGACGATCGACGGTTTCAAGGGTGTCGTCAGCAAGTGCTGCCGACTCCCGAGCCAATGCCAGCCGCTGTTGTGCTGCCAATACCTCGACATAGCGACGGATTACGCTCCCCAACAGATCGAGCGCTGTAGCCTGCTCCTCGGCCAGTAACAGATCCTGCTGGGCATACACCGCACCGACTCGCGCTGAACTCTTGCCGCCCAATTCGATGACAGATGAAAGTGATACCGTGAGCTCCGCGTTATCAGCACCGCCTTCGCCAGCAAAGTTTTCAAGTTCAGCCCCAAGGCCTACAGGTGGCCGTAGAGCTGCAGTTGCTACCTTACCGGCAAGTGCTTGTTCACGAAGGCGGTAAATCGCCAACTCTGGGTTTTGAGAAAGCGTGCGGTCAATCGCTTCCGCCAAGGTGATCTGGGGTAATTGCTCAGCCCCCTGGGCCTGCGCAAGTGGCGTCCACAAAAACGGCAGCAATGATAAAATCACAGCAAGCCGAAAGTACGCACGAACGACATGCGTAAAAATAAACAACATAGGGTATTCCCAAGTTATGTCATGAAAAGTACGCGCCCGCCAAACTACAAGGCGTGCGCGGATTCAGGGCGTAACTCAGGCTTTGGGAGGGCGAAAAAGTGAGGAAAAATAACCAGAGGGGAAAGAAGGGTTAATTGTTTCACGCAAAGCGATGCTGCGAACAACGACAAAGCGCGATACTTGACCAAGAAGACCTAACACACCAACACCATGGCAATGACAGCAGTGGTGACAAAAGTCCGGTCCACCTGGATGTGAACCAGATCCCAACTCAACGTCTACGTTTTGTCGTTTGGGAGTAAACGTCACTTCCTCTTGAGCGTCCAGGTGATGAGGCGGTACGTGCGTAGCAATATCCTGCAACGCTTCATGGCTATCATAGAACGCTACTGCGGTCTGGAAGACCAGCAGTGCGATCAGTAGAAAGCAGACACGAGCGTAGTTCATTGCAGAAAATCTGTGGTTATCTTGTGGTTAGCGACAATTTAACAACATGTAAGGATAAATTCCAATTTCGATTATCCCGCCTCCGTTGAATGACAGGGACACCCGGTCAATCCATGCAGAATTTTACAGGACTCTATGGACCGCTCTCCTGAGCATCGGTTCCGCAGGTTCCGAAGCTGTTGCCGCAGTTGCTGTAGCGCATCCATTCGAGATTCCACACAGTCGATGTGCTCGTCAATCAACTGGTTAATCCCGGCACAGCTTTTGCTGGGCATCTCGCGAAACTGAAGTAACTCGCGAATATTTTCCAGCGACATATCGAGGGACCGGCAATGACGGATGAAGCTCAGCTGCTCCACTTGGGAATCACTATATAGCCGAAAATTCCCCTCAGAGCGTGCTGGCGCGGGTAACAACCCCATCTGCTCGTAGTAACGCACAGTCTCTACCTTACACCCCGCCAGCCTCGCCGCCTCTCCGATCTTATAACTCATGACTACCCTCTTGACTCTATAGTGGCTATAGGGATTCTAATCCCAGTAGTACCCATTGGCTATCGAGACGCACATGAATAGGCCCGAATCAGACAATTGTTGTAGCGGCACAAAATCAACCGAAGAGCTGACTCAGAAGTCCTACTCTAGGCCGGACAAAGACGTTGAGACGACAAACCTGTCGATTACCAAAATGGACTGCCCGACCGAGGAGGCTCTGATCCGTAGCAAGCTGTCTGGCATGGAGGGAATCTACCACCTCGACTTCAATCTGGTTCAGCGTACGCTACAAGTGCACCATGCCAAGGGAATGCAAGGTGAGCTACTTGCGGTGCTGGGGACATTGGACCTGGATGCACGGTTAGCGAATGCCGTCGACAGGGATACCGCGCCACCACCTGCAACCGCCAACTGGTGGGTGCTCGGGGTTGCTGCTGCTGCCGCTCTGGCCTCAGAAGTGGTTTATTGGCAGCAAGGAGGCAACAACTGGCTCGTGATGCTGCTAGCCCTCACGGCCATTGCAGGTGGAGGCCTGAAAACCTACAAGAAAGGTTGGATAGCGCTCAAGAATCGCAACCTGAACATGAATGCACTGATGTCCATTGCAGTGACCGGTGCCCTCTTGATTGGCCATTGGCCAGAGGCCGCGATGGTGATGGTGCTCTTCACCCTAGCGGAACTGATCGAAGCCAAATCCCTGGATCGGGCGCGCAACGCGATCCGTGAACTATTGGCCCTGGCTCCGGAAACAGCAACCGTGCAAATGGACGACGGACGCTGGGAGGAAATAAGCGCAAAACAGGTTGATATCGGCAGCCGCGTGCGTGTGCGACCAGGCGAGCGAATCGCCCTCGACGGCGAAGTCATTGAAGGCCTATCCGCTGTAAATCAGGCCCCAATCACCGGCGAAAGCTTACCAGTGGACAAGGCCCCAGGTGATTCGTTGTTTGCCGGCAGTATCAATGAGTCCAGTGGGCTTGAATATCGGGTCACGGCTGCGGCCGATAACTCTACACTTGCGCGGATAATTCACGCAGTAGAAGCCGCTCAAGGTAGCCGAGCGCCGACCCAGCGTTTCGTAGACTCATTTGCGCGCTGGTATACACCATTAGTTTTCGTGGTCGCTCTGGCAACAGCAGTGCTGCCACCCCTGCTATTCGGTGGCGCCTGGCTAGAGTGGGTCTACCGAGCCTTGGTATTACTGGTTATCGCCTGCCCATGCGCACTGGTGATTGCCACGCCGGTTACCATCGTCAGCGGACTCGCGGCTGCGGCCCGGCACGGCATCCTGATCAAGGGTGGCGTTTACCTCGAGGATGGTCGACGCCTGCGCTGGTTGGCACTGGATAAAACAGGCACCATCACTCGCGGCAAGCCCGCACAAACCGACTTCGAACCTTGGGCCAACAATGACGTCAATACAGTACGCTCACTCGCGGCTAGCCTGGCCGCGCGCTCCGATCACCCAGTATCCATGGCGGTAGCCCAAGCGGCACAAGACGACAGCATCGCACTGCGTCAAGTAAAAGCGTTTTCAGCATTAGCGGGTCGCGGCGTCAAGGGCGAAATCGATGGCGAGGATTTACACCTCGGGAACCATCGACTTGTAGAAGAGCTAGGGGTGTGCTCGAGGGAATTGGAGCAACGCCTAAACAACCTGGAGTCCCAAGGTAAAACGGTCATCATGCTGGTGGGTAAAGCCGGTGTCCTGGCACTATTCGCCGTGGCTGACACAGTTAAAGACACCAGTCGCGAAGCGATAGCAGAGCTGCATGATTTGGGCGTAAAAACCCTGATGTTGACTGGTGACAACCCACATACGGCGAGGGCCATTGCCAAACAGGTGGGCATTGACCGTGCTGAGGGCAATTTGTTGCCAGAGGACAAGCTCCGAGAAATTGAAGTTCTGACCGAGCAAAACCATACCGGCATGGTCGGCGATGGAATTAACGATGCACCGGCACTCGCTCGTGCCGACATCGGCTTTGCGATGGGTGTTGCGGGCACAGATACCGCAATAGAAACAGCCGACGTCGCACTAATGGATGACAACCTAAGCAAGATCGCCACCTTTATTCGGTTGTCTCGTAGTACTTCGCGTATTCTACGACAGAACATCGTAATGGCATTGGGGATCAAAGCCGTATTCTTGGCGCTCGCATTTGCCGGACTGGCGTCCATGTGGATGGCCGTTTTTGCCGACATGGGGACCAGCCTGTTGGTAGTATTTAACGGGTTGAGGTTAATGCACCGATAAAGGGTGCAGTACTGATATATGCGTTTATCTGTAGTAGTTCAGACTTGATCTCACACTTATCGGTTTTCCAGAAGGTGCTCTGTCAGGTCAAGTTCAGTTTACGAACTTTTCCATCCAGATCTTTTTGCCATCCTCGAGCGTTTGCATCGGTGTTTGGCCGCAGCTCATCTTGCCTTGGTGCGTGCGCTCATTATTATAATACGCCAACCATTCGTCCAGATCTTCCTGTAGTACCTCGACTGACCCGTATATCCTGTGCCGCAACGATGGCTAGTAGAATTCTTGCAGAATCGTTTTGTGGAAACGCTCGCAAGTGCCGTTGGCCTGTGGATGGCGGCTTCGTTTTCGTATGCTCGATTTCATTCACGCTCAAGTACAATTAGTAATCGTGCTGCTCCAGCTTACCGCAGTGCTCGGTACCACGATCGGTCAGGGTGCGTAGTACAGGCAGCTTTTGAGCTGCATTGAACGGCAGCACCCGATCATTCAACAGGTCCGTAGCCGTGATTGGCGTCTTGGTCGTGTACAGCTTGCAGTGCGCCACCTTTGCGTAGGTGTCCACGTAGGTCTGCTGATATACACGGCCAACACCCTTGAATGTCCCGACGTAGAAGGTGTCTTGCGATCCCAGGTAGCCCGGATGCTGGGTTTCGATCTCTCCGCAGGATTTGTCATCAGTACGTTAGCGTTCTAGCGCCTGCATCAGGGACTCCGTTAGGATCAGACCCTCCTCGCCAACTTTGGCTTCCAGCGCTTTCAAGCGAAGTTTGAAGTTGGCCAAGTCGCGTCTTAGCCAGATACTGCGAACCCCGCTCGGTGAGAAAATACACCGCGTTTGCGCAGCTCATTGGACGCCCGCACCAGGCCATGAGCGGGTTCCGCAACGGCATATGCCAGCACCGCTTTCTCGATAGCGGAATCAACACGATTCTTGTGATTTGGTACCCATCAGTTATTCTCCAGCAGTGCATCAACTCCACCAATGGAAACTGCCTCTTTGTACCGGTAGAAAGTGTCTCGAGACACACCGAGCATCTTACAGACTTTGGAGATGTTACCAAGCTCTGCCGCCAGATTAAGCAGCCCGGTCTTGTGTTTAATGATGCGATCGTTAGTATGGATCATGGGGTTTATCCTTGGTTTTGACTTCGGGTTTACGCACCTTCATCAAAACCGGTAAACCCCTTCTTTTCAAGGAGGTGTGTCAGATTTGGTCTGAACGAAACCAAATCAGAGACTTCGCACAGTAACAGTCAGTCTGTGAAAAAATGTAAATGAGATTTCTACACTATTACGCCTTTAGTGTTCCCGTAACAGCGTCTATTGAGCAAGCAGCGATGTGCCAATCGATAGCCAGCAGCCCAGCTTTGATCCCCTAAAAGCGTATAAATATATAACGCTATGGTTCTTCGTTACTCTCATTTTCAGCGGCAATTTCACGGGAATCGCGGTAATCAGGCTCTATTAGTCTCCCCGCGATAGTGACAGGGACATGCTTGTCGACCAAAATCTCCTTTGGGCGCCCTACATCGGGTGCCGTATAGTCACAAATACCGCTTGGGAACACTCTCTTCATCACCCTCAGGCGTTCAAGTACATCTGTAGTTAACTGGCCATATAGCCCTTCATTTAACGCAGTATCGATCGACTGCAGCGTGCATTTAAAAATACTGTCTGACAGCGGTGCGCCTGCGACTTGTCGTGAATTGCTATAAACAGGATATTTCTTTCTACACTCGCCAGTGGGTTGACTACCGGAAGCACGGTTCCATACGTCCATACCTGATGCGATGACAACTCCGTCTTTGTCAAAACACATATCACTAGCGTCACTAGGACGATTCTTCACAACTCCATTTTCCGGGCGTTTTTTTATACTCAGGATCCAGCGATCAATCACATCTAGCGCTTCAGCAATGGGGGAGTAGTTCCTAAACAACCCCGCGACTGACAGGCTGCACTCTGAACGAACCATTAGACACGGGTTTACAAGGGACACTGCATTAAACCGCTGAAAAAGTGGAGCAAGCAAACTCGAGGAGTGATGGAAGTTCAGGATCATCATAAAGGTGCTAGCAAAAAGTTCTCCGACACCCCATTTCCCACCGTTGGGATGGGAGCACATTAATTAGACCTAAGACGACATATGTCATCATAATAGATACTCCCGGCAGACGACGCGGCCAACCTTTTTTTTGAGGTCAATCAACAGTGGAGCTATCGATCTTGATTCTGAAAACAACGGGAATTTACGTAGTAACAGCCCTCGCAGAGATCGTCGGCTGCTTTCTGCCCTACCTTTGGCTGCGGAAAGGCGGGTCAGTGTGGCTGCTGATTCCGGCAGCGATGAGTCTGGCAATCTTCGTTTGGTTGCTCACATTACACCCGGTCGCGAGTGGTCGCGTCTACGCAGCCTATGGTGGCATCTATGTGGCTACTGCGCTGGTCTGGCTTCGAGTCGTAGATGGAGTAAAGCTGTCCGCCTTCGACTGGATAGGCGCCGGCGTTGCATTGCTCGGCATGTCAATCATAGTTTTGGGTTGGCAAAGCAAAGGATAGTGGACCACTGCCAGCCTCCTCAACTGAGTGCGACATCGCCCACCTATAGACCTTCCTGGACTTATCACCCGATTGACGCCCCGCAGGGAAGTCACGTTGTGCTTCTGCAGCTGCTTCGAAATGGACCAGACTAGTTCGGGCTTCGGCGATGGACTGCCTGCCTGTAGTGGTCAACTCTTTTACGCCACTGAACTCTGAGCATTCCAATATTTTTCTTCCACCATATTCGGCGGCATACCATCGTTTTTCTGGTGGGGTCGTATCTGGCTGTAATGGCCAATGATGTTACTTGTGATTCTCTGTTTAGCCGCAGGGAAGGACTTGTAGCCGGTTTCCGGCACCCACTCTGTATTGAGACTCAGGAAGAAGCGCTCAGTCGGTGCGTTGTCCTAGCAGTTTCCGCGGCGGCTCAGACTATGTGTCATTCTGTTGCGCCACAGCAGCTGTCGGAATGCGAGGCTTGTGTACTGGCATCCCTGGTCCGAGGGAAACACGATACCTTCAGGTTGTCCTCGTGATTCATAGGCCATCGTTAGCGCCCAACCAACTGGCTTACGTGCAAAGAGATCTATTACTACCGCCAGATACGCCCATCGAGCGCCGATCCAGCTCGCTGGCATTGGTGGGAATGCGGGCAGCTCGCCGAGATCGAGCTCAGACAGCTTCTGCACCTTGCCCTGCCCCGCGGCACTGGTATCTCCTAAGGGCAGGGCCGGATCAACCTGGAGGGCTACCACCTGTAAATGGGTGTCTCTTTCGACGAAACCCTGGCCGACGGGGACGCCCCCGGGCTTCTCTACTACGCCATGCACCCGCTACCGGATACCACGCAACTGCATGTGGCGCTTATCGAAAAGGGTAATGCGGACATCCACCGCGGCATTGATTGAGATCAGTGCTGCGAGCAGGTGGCCCGTTCAGAGGCTCCAAATAGCCAAGCCCAACCAAAAATTAACTATTCCTTAGGAAGAACGTCCTCGAAAGCCGGGTAATTTGGGCGAGCCATATTAGATGTGTCGTCATTTTCATTTAACCACTCCCCCTCCCGGCCCCTCACTTCGGTGCGGACAACTTGTACATACAAGTGATTCCACTTAATCTCGAAGGCAATCAGATGAAATAACACATAAGTCTCTGACGCCCATGTCCTTTGACCTGACCCGCATACTGCTGCTGTTATTGACGCTGACCTTGAACGGTCAGGCGTTTGCGGCGCCCTGCGGATCCCGGGAGGCGGGAAGCGGAGAGCACAATCTGACCACTGCATCGGCCCGGATTGAACAGTGCGCCGAGGGCGCTCACCAACATCACTGTCACCAGGGAGGTGACACAGAGGCCGCGGAGTCTTCACCGGCAAATAACTGTGAGCAGGCCTGCAGCTGTTGCCCCGGCCACTGCGCCAGTGCCATTCCCGCGGCGGAATACACAGAGCCTGCCCGCCCCGTCATCACCAGCATCACGCTTTACAACATTTCCCACAGCACCCCGCTGCCCGAAACCACACTGCGCCCACCGATTCTTCTCTGACACGGGATCAGTGCGCCCGGAATAAATGCCCGGGTCATACGCATGAGCGCCCAACTGTCGCGCCTCGAATACTCCCGTTTGTCGACACGATCTACATCAGCCTCCGCGACGCTTTACGCCAAATAGCGCATCGCTACAGCGGACGCGACGATAACGAAAGTCTCCCAGAGAAGGACAACAACATGAATTCAACAAGCTTCAGACTGACCAGAACCCCGCTGTTCATCGCCCTTGCCACTGTGGCCGCGGGTTATACCCACATGGCGTCGGCCCAACAGGCCGGGGAAACAACACAGACGCAAATTGAAGAAGTGAATGTCACCGGTACCCGGATAAAGCGCAAAGATATCGAGGGCGTAGGACCAGTAACGGTACTCAACGAAGCGAGTATCGAAGCCACCGGCATTAGCTCGCTGGAAAACCTGCTGCAGTCCCTGCCTGCGGCAGCCGGCTTCGGCGGCAACCAGACCAGCGCCTACTGGACATCCAACGGCTGGGGCACGCCGCAGATCAACCTGCGTGGCCTGGGCATCAATCGCACCCTGGTCATGGTCAACGGCCGCCGGGTGGTCAACGGCGGTACCGGCGCCAACAGCAGCGTCGACCTGTCCATGATCCCGATGTCCCTCATCTCCAGCGTCGAAGTCCTGAAAGACGGTGCTTCCGCTACCTACGGCGCCGACGCCGTTGCCGGTGTCATCAATCTGATCACCAAAAAGGAGTTCGACGGCCTAGAAATCGAGGGCAAGTACGGCCAGACCGCCCTCGGTGATGGCGAGGAAACCGTGCTCGACCTGACCTGGGGCGTGTCCGGCGATCGCGGCAACCTGATGGTCAATATGAGTTACCAGAACAATGAGGCCTCCCCGCTGGTCGACCGCGTGCCCTGCCCGCTGGACAGTAACAGCGAGTGCAGCGGCAGTTCCTCCACCATCGGCGGCCGCACTACCCTGCCCGCGGGCGCGGTACTGGCCGATGGCACCGTGCTGACCGAGCCTACCCGGGTCAACTTCAATCAGGACCCCAATGGCGACGGCGATTTTTACGAGCCCTACGACGGGCAGAAGCACGGCTTCAACTACAACCCTTACTTCAATGCGGTGCAGCCGATCGAGCGCTTCAGCTTTACCACTCTGGGCAACTTTGAAATCTCGGAGTCCGCGACCCTGTTTACCGAGTTGATGTACACCAATCGGCAGTCCATGCAGCCAGCCTCTCCGGCAAGCCTGAGCAGCCTTGCCTACAGCGCCGACCACCCCACCAACCCCACCGGTAGTGACTTTGTACTCGAGAGCCGTCGCCTGCTAGAAAACGGCCCGCGCAACTTTTACCAGGAGGTGGATACTTGGCGCATGGTCACCGGTATCGAGGGCGACCTCAACGACAACTGGGGCTATGACGTAGCCTTGAATTGGGGTCGCAATACCGCCACAGATGCCATCGGCAACAACATCAACATGCAGCGTGTGGGCGAGACCCTCGATCCCAGTATGTGCGGCATGAACGGAATTCCCTGCGGCGACTACCTGGGCTACGGTAATGTGACCAGTGACGTACTCGACTACATCGTGTTCAACCAGGAGGGCACCGGCGGCAACGAGCAGAAAAGCGTGAGCGCCAACATCAACGGCTCCCTATTCGAACTCCCCGCGGGCAGGGTAGGTATGGCCGCCGGTGTCGAGTGGCGTGAAGACCGCGGTTGGCGCCAGCCAGACTCCCTGGTGCAGGCGGGCTATGCGCTGGGCAACCAGGAGGATCCGATTTCCGGCTCCACCGAAGCACGGGAGATTTACGCCGAAGTACTGGTACCGGTTTTGGCTAATCTGCCACTGGTGCAGTCCCTGGAACTCGACCTGGCCCTGCGCTACTCGGACTACGACCTGTTCGAGGGGGAGGACACCTACAAGGCGGGCCTCAACTGGCAGGTCAACGACATGCTGAAAGTGCGCGGCACCATGACCACCGCCTTCCGTGTGCCCAATGTACCGGAGCTTTTCGGCGGCGTATCCGAGGGCAACCTCACCACCACTGACCCCTGTTCCGGCTACGCCTCCCTGGATCCGTCCAGCAACCGCTACCAAAACTGTCAGGCAGCCGGGGTACCGCTGAACTACACGCAGCTCGGCACTACCATTCTCACCGACCGCGGTGGCAACCCGGACCTGACACCCGAGAGTGCCGAGTCGTTTACCCTCGGTGTAGTCCTGCAGCCACTGGACGGCCTGTCACTGACCGTCGATTACTTCGATATCGAAATCGACGACGCCATCCGCGAGGTATCCGGTTCCACCAAGCTGGCCATGTGTTACGACTCCGCCAACCTGAACCATGCCTTCTGTGCACCGGACCAGCACACCCGCAACCCGGTCAACGGTGATGTGAACTACCTGTCCACTCAGAAGTTCAACACCGGCAACGAAGTGATGCAGGGTATCGACTTCGGCGCCCTGTACGACTTCGACATGTTTGGCCTGTCGCACACGGCTGACTTCAAGGCGTCCTATCTGAAGGAGTACGAAACCACCGCGTTCGATGGCGACGAACCCTTCGTACTCGACGGCTTTATCGGCAGCGGCAACGGCGGCTATCCGCACTGGCGTGCCAATGCGTCACTGACCACCCGCGGTAATCAGTGGAGCAGCACCTACTCGGTACGCATGATCGGTGAGGGGGATGACTTCAACGCGGACAGCGGTATCGGCTCCAGCATGCCCAACATCTTCTACCACAACGTGCAGTTCAGCTACGACATGAACGACGCGCTGCGAATGAGCATGGGTATCGACAATCTGTTCGACCAGGAAGCACCGCGGGTAGCCAGCTGGACCGACGGCAACACCGACACCATGACCTACGATCTGGCCGGCATGCGCAGCTACCTGCGTATGACCTACCGGTTCGACTGAGTCACCTGAGACATTCACAGCGGCGGGAGGTACACTCCCGCCAGCTGTGCATTTTCTCACCAGCTGTATCTGAGAAAACACCCGAGAATAAAAGCAATGCAAACGGCATCCCTTTCCAGAAAAGTCCACAAGTGGCTGTTTCTGTTTGTCGGCGTCCAGGCCCTGTTGTGGACCCTGAGCGGCGTCTACATGGTGGTGATGGACCTGGACTTTATCCACGGCGATCACTTGGTCAAGAACCTGCGCGAGCCGCTGCCAACGGAACAGGGCACACTGGCGCCCACCCAGGCGTTACTAGCGCGCTATAGCTGGGTGAAATCCATCCAGCTCAAGGCGTTGCAGGGTAACCCTTACTATGTGGTAAATACCGGCGAGGGCGCACACCTGATCGACGCCCGCAGCGGCCGCCAAGTGTCCCCCATCGACGGCGACCGCGCGCGCACGTTAGCGGAGCACTATTACGCCGGCAGCCTGCCTGCGGTCTCCGTCGAACTGATCACCGAAAACCCGCCCACCGAGCTGCAATCCCGCGCTCTGCCCCTGTGGCGGGTCAACTTTGACGACCGCTATGGCACCAGTTTCTATGTTGACCCGGATACTGGAGCGCTGGTCACCCGCCGCCACAATTACTGGCGCGCGTTCGATTTCTTCTGGATGCTGCACATCATGGATTACGAGGAGCGGGCCGATATCCACAACCCGCTGCTGCTGATCGTCACCCTCGTGAGCCTGACCGGTGTACTGGCCGGCCTGATCCTGCTGTTCTACAGCTTTGCGCGCAGGGAAAAAAGGTCCGACAACGCGGCCGCAGCGGGAGGTGCACAATGAATTTCATCAAGATCGCACACAAATGGCTGAGCCTGGTCATTGGCGTTCAGCTGGCACTGTGGCTGGCCAGCGGCCTCGCCTTCGCACTGCTCGACTCCAGTGTGGTCAGCGGCCGCCATCTGGCCGAGCGCCACGAGGCAGCGCCCCTTTCCCAGAGAGAGCCTCTGCGCGCCCACGCAGAAATCGCCGGCCTGTATCACGACGCCGGTAGTGCCGTAGTCGATATTCGCCTGCAGCCGGGCTTTGACCGTCCGGTATACCGGGTACAGACCACTGCAGGCATTGAATTGCGCGATGCCCGCAGCGGCAACCCGCTAGTGATTGACGCGGCGATGGCGGCCACCATTGCAGCGCACGACTACGCCGGTGACGACAACCTGATCGGTGCCCCGCAGCGTCTGTCGCAGCCGAACATGGAGTCCCGCCGTCACGATGGGCCCGTATGGCGTGTCGATATCGCGGACGAAGGCAATACCAGCCTGTATATCTCGGCGGCGGACGGCCGCGTACTCGAGCGCCGCAACGACACCTGGCGGCTGTTCGATATTTTCTGGATGCTGCACATCATGGATTACACCGAACGCCAGGATTTCAACAATCCGTTCGTTGTGATCTTCGGTATCGGCGCCCTGCTGCTGTCCATTTCCGGCTGTGTGATGTTGTTCTCCAGCTTCTCCCGCCACGACTTCAACCTGCTGGCGAAACTGCGCGGCAGCAAAGTGGCAGTAACCCTGCTCGATCAGGCGGCCACCCCTGTGCAGGAGCTGGCATTGCCGAGCGGCGTCAACCTGTTCGACGGTCTCGCCGCCAGTGGCGTGCAGCTGCCTTCCAACTGTGGCGGCGGTGGCAGCTGCGGCCTGTGCCAGGTGCAGCTCGACGCCGACGCGCCGATCACCAGCGGGGAGAAAGCCCTGCTGTCCGCGGCGCAATTGGCCGCTGGCCAGCGCCTCGCCTGCCAACAAAGGGCCGTCGCTGCCACGCGCCTGATACTGGATGACGCTGTGTTGCAGGCCGGAGCCTTCACCGCCGAGGTCCAGGAGACCCGCTTCCTGACGCCTTTCATCAAGGAGATCCGCCTGACGCTGCAAGATCAACGCCCCTTCGGTTTCCGCGCCGGAGGCTTTGTGCAGGTGGAGATTCCGCCGCACCAGTTGCGCCTCGCCGACATGCCACTCGACACACAGTACAGCGACGACTGGCAGCCCTGGCTCGGCGCCGCCGGCAGCAGTCACGCATCACCTCTGCGCCGTTCCTATTCCATGGCCAATGCACCGCAGGAAAGCACCGATGCGAGTGGCAATGATTCCGTTCTGCTCAATGTGCGGATACAGCCCCCGCCCGCGGGACTGGAAACCCTGCCCGCAGGTGCCGGCTCCAGCTACATGTTCAATCTCCAGCCGGGCGATCAGGTGCAGTTGAGTGGCCCATTTGGCAGCTTCCATGTACAGGACAGCGAGCGCGAAATCATCCTGATCGGCGGCGGTGCGGGTATGGCGCCGCTGCGCTCGATGATTGTCGACCAGTTACGCAATCACGGCACCCAGCGGCCAATGCGATTCTGGTATGGGGCGCGCAATCTGCGCGAGGTGTTTTACGCAGAACTGTTCGATGAACTGGCACAGCAGCACGACAACTTCCAGTGGCAGCTGGGCCTGTCGGACCCGCGTCCGCAAGATACGTGGGATGGTGCGACAGGCTTTATCAGCGATATCGCCGCGGACAGTTACCTGCGCCAGTATGCGGACGTCGGCAATTGCGAATTTTATCTGTGCGGGCCACCCGCCATGCTGCGCGCAAGCATCGCCATGCTGAAGCAACTCGGCGTGCGTGAAGAGCAGATCGCGTTTGATGATTTCGGCAATTAACAGGATAAACGGCGCGCACCGGAAACCTTTCGGTGCGCGCCGTTGTCGACTTGCCATAGAGCCAAACACCGTCTAACCTTCTGGCTCCAACAAACACACGGCTGACATGCAAAGACTTATCGCACGGATCATGGCAACGCTCATGTTGCTGTCTGTCTTCGGACAGGCGGCCGCACAGTCGTGCGCGGAAATGTCTGCACCATCAATGGCCAAAGCCGCGTTCATAAATACCGGTGTCGATGGCGAAGCGGCTCACCATGTACCAGTGGATAATCCGCAAGTATCCGCTCATTGCGGAGACATGCACACTGCTCCGTCAGTCAGTAGCGCCGATCACTGTGCAGAATCCTCCAAAGCTGGTGTGAACACCACTGGCGAACCTTGCAATACCAGCTGTACTTGTTGTCCCAGCCACTGCACCACTGTGTTGCCGCCAGTGGAAACGGTTAGTATCTCCATTCCTCGAACCGCTCTGCATGTGACTTACCGGGATCTCGCCTCATCTGCCGAACCCGAGTCGCTTATCAAACCGCCCCAGCCTGCCTGACCCGCGGATCCCCGCACGCCGTTTGGCGCACTTCTCTTCATTACACACTGTCGTAATAACAGGGCTCCACGCTTTGTTATCTCATGTGTTTTGCTGTTGTACCCAATCTCATAGCCGAAACTGGAGTACAACATCGCCGCGTAAACGCGACGAAAAAAAGGTGGACATAATTCATGAAACAGAACTTCTTTCTTCGAAGCCTCGCAATTTCTGCGCTGCTTATACTGACCGCTTGTGCCAAAGCCGATCACGATTTAGGCAAAAACAGTGCCGATGCAGCCTCCACGGCCATCGCCCCTATCGCGTCAACATTAGTTACCTATAAAAGCGCCACTTGCGGTTGCTGCAAATTGTGGGTGGAACATGCCGCCGCCAACGCCTTCGAAGTCGACGCGCAGAATGTTTCGGACCTGAATGCCGTCAAGGACAAGTACCAAATTGCCGCGGAGTTCCAATCCTGCCACACCAGTGTGTCGTCGAGCGGCTATGTTTTCGAAGGGCATATCCCGGCAAAGCTGATTAGGCAGTTCCTGCAAAACCCGCCCGCTGGTTCCCGTGGCTTGGCGGTACCCGCCATGCCACTCGGCAGCCCCGGAATGGAAGTGGGCGACCGCTTCACTCCCTACCAGGTGCTCCAACTCAATAAAGATGGCAGCACCGCGGTATACGCGAATATCGATCATTTTGAACAAAAACACTGAGGTACTCATGAACAGAAACCGAGAACCCCAGATTACGCTGCCGGCCCTGTCCCGGCGTCGCTTTGTCACTGGCGTTGCCGCCGGCGCGGCGCTGATGGGCATGCCCGCGGGCGCCAACAGTGCTGCAACCCGAGCCAATCCGGTGCCACAAACGTTGCGCGGCAACCAGTTTAATCTGCACGTAAATTATCAGCCGGTGAATTTCACTGGCCGCGAACGCACCGCGGTCGCAATCAATGGCTCGGTGCCCGGCCCCATATTGCGCTGGAAAGAGGGAGAAACCGTCACCCTCAATGTAACGAACCATCTAGCCCACGACACCTCGATCCACTGGCATGGCATCATCCTGCCCACAGGTATGGATGGTGTGCCCGGGCTCAGCTTCAACGGCATCCGCCCGGGTGAAACCTTTACCTATCAGTTTGACGTTAATCAGAGCGGCACCTACTGGTACCACAGCCACTCGGACTTCCAGGAACAGCAGGGGCATTACGCATCCATAGTCATCGACCCGGCAGAGCCCGACCCGGTCGCCTGCGATCGCGATTACGTGGTGATGCTCTCCGACTGGAGCGACGAGTCGCCACACGACATTTACGCCAAGCTCAAAAAAGAGGGGCACTACTACAATCGCCGACGCCGTACCGCCGGCGATCTGTGGGATGAAATCCGTCAGAAAGGGGTCGCCCAGACCTGGCAAGACCGCAAGATGTGGAACGAGATGCGTATGTCCGATCGCGACATCTCCGACGTCACCGGTTACACCTACACCTACCTGATGAACGGCCAGACCCCGGATGGAAACTGGATGGCGCAGTTCAAACGCGGGGAGAAGGTGCGCCTGCGCTTTATCAATGGTTCCGCCATGTCGATTTTCGATATCCGGATTCCGGGTCTGAAAATGACGGTGGTGGCGAGCGACGGCCAGAACATCGAGCCGGTTACCGTGGATGAGTTCCGTATCGGCGTAGCGGAAACCTACGATGTCGTGGTTGAGCCGGTAGACGACCGCGCCTATACCCTCTTCGCCCAGACTATTGACCGCAGTGGTTTTGCCCGCGGCACCCTGACTCCGCACCCGGAGCTTCGCGCCGAAGTTCCTGCGATGGATTACGCCCCGGTTCTCACCCACCGCGATATGGGCATGGATCATTCCGGCCACAATATGAGCGGCATGGGCGGCATGGACCACAGCGGTCACGACATGGGTAACATGAGCGGCACGGACCACAGCAGCCACGACATGGGCAGCATGGATGGCATGGACCACAGAGACCACGACATGGGTGGCATGGACCACAGTGGCCACGATATGGGCAGCATGAGCGGCATGGATCACTCCCAGCACGCCGGCATGCAATCCGGTAACGCCGGGCAGTACAGCCTGAACGGTGGACGCCCCGAGCTCGGCGGCATGCAGGGCGTCTGGTTTACCGATGGCCTGGGCCGCGCCGGACACGGTAGCAACAGCCCCATCGTGCACCTGCCCAGCGAATACCGCTACGGCGTGGATATGCGCTCAGAGATGCCCGGCAACGGACTGAATGATCCAGGTATCGGACTGCGCGATCACGACACCCGTTACGGTCGCCGAGTACTTACCTATGCGGATATCCGCAACCTTACCCCCACTATCGACAGGCGCGAGCCCACCCGTGAACTTCAACTGCATCTCACCGGCAATATGCACCGCTACATGTGGTCGATGGACGGAATCAAGTTCAACGATGCCGAGCCCCTGATGCTGAAATACGGCGAGCGTATTCGCATCACCCTGGTGAACGACACCATGATGACGCACCCCATTCACCTGCACGGCATGTGGAGTGAACTGGAAACCGGCGACAGCGAGTACATCCCGCGCAAGCACACAATCATTGTGCAACCGGGCTCCAAAATCAGTTATCTGGTGACTGCCGATGCCTACGGCCGCTGGGCCTACCACTGCCACCTGCTGTACCACATGCCCGGCATGTTCCGCGAAGTAAGAGTGGTATGAGGACAATGCAAATGAACAGAAAAACCCTACTGGCATTAACCCTGGCGGCGCCACTGGCGCACGCCGCGGAAGAATCGCACACACAGCACACCCATTCGATGCAGGACGATGAACACGCGGCCCATCAGCACATGGGGCACGGCTATCCGGCACCGCAAGAGGCCAGCGCAGCCGCTGCACCAAACCTCCGTCACGCCCCCAACGAACCCGATCACGTGATGGACCACGAGGTGCTACTGACCAAGGTCACCATCGACCAGCTGGAGGCACGCGAGGACGATGGCAGCGCGCTGGAAGGCAGCGTGTGGTTCGGCGGCGACAAGCACAAGGCATGGTTCAAGACGGAAGTCGAACGGGCGGAAGGCGAAACGGAAAAAGCCGAATTGCAGGCACTGTACAGCCGCGCCATTGCCCCCTACTGGGATATCCAGATGGGCGTGCGCCACGACTTCGAACTGGAAAGCGACAGTCGCAACTGGGGCGTCCTTGCCCTGAACGGGCTCGCGCCCTACTTCTTCGAGGTCGACACATCGCTGTTTGTCGGCGAAGACGGGGAGACCGCCCTACGTGTGGAGGCCGAGTACGAGCTCCTATTCACTCAGCAGTGGATTTTAAGTCCGGAAATTGAAGTGAATTTCTTCGGCCAGAACACACCTGAAACCCATACTGGGTCCGGACTTTCCGACGTTGAAGCCGGCCTACGCTTACGCTACGAATTCACTCCACAGTTTGCGCCTTATATTGGTGTCAATTACGAGAAGAAATTCGGTAACACCGCGGACTTCGCCCGCGATGACGGCGAAGCCACTAGTGAAACAACCTGGGTAATCGGGTTGCACGCATGGTTCTAGTCGGGTAATCGGGACTTGCAATTTATCGCACTATAAAGAGCCGCGGACCGCCCGCTTATAATTGCCAAACTCAAGTTTGGATAATGGAACGCGGCCCATTTAGAAAACCTTGGAGATATTCATGAAAACTTTCAACAAACTACTATGCGCGCTCTCCCTAATCGCCGCGAGCACCGCTCAGGCCCACGACCCTAGTATGCACAAGGAAAATGTAGAAAAAGCCAACTGTGCGTCGATGAAAGACATGGACCACTCGACAATGGATGCCAATGATCCTGTTGTCATGCAGGCGATGATGAAAAGGTGCGCGGGGCAGATGAAGCAAAAGGAGCACACTGACCATAAAGAGAGTCACGGGGAGCATGCCGAACACAACGAAGGCCACACTCGCGGTACCGCCCAGGAACAGCAGGAGAAATAGGGAATGGGGGCTGCAGCCCCTGTTTTCTGGAGAAATATTTTGAAAGCAATAAAATCACTGTTGTTCATTGCCTTGATTGCCACTGGTGGACTAATCGCGTTCGTCTACTCAGGAACCTACCCCATGGGAGCCGACGAACCACACACTAGAGTGACCCACTGGCTGCTGGAGACTCTGCGCGAGAAGTCCATCGCCCGCGCGTCACGGAACGTGCAGCTCCCGGAGCTCAAGGACCCGGAACTGCTGCTTTCAGGCGGCGCCGACTACAACGACATGTGTGCGGGCTGCCACCTGAAGCCGGGAGTAACAGAAAGCGATTTCAGTCTCGGCCTCTACCCGGCACCGCCTGACCTTACCAAGCCGGGAAGCGGCGATCCACAACAACACGTGCGCCAACAATTCTGGATCATCAAGCACGGCATCAAGGCCTCCGGTATGCCCGCCTGGGGCCCCACGCACGACGACGGGCGCATCTGGGCTATGGTGGCATTTTTGCAGAAGCTGCCTGACTTGACGCCACAGCAATACCAGATCATTACTGCACGCGATGAAGAAGATTCAGGTCATCACTGACAGGAAAAATTGAACTGCAAGAACAGTTCAAATCCATTCACACATCAGGATTCTGTATCCTGCTCAGCGCTGTGCGCCCGCCATGGCACACAGCGCTGAGCCGCTCGCGGATTTAGATCCGACACTGTTTTCCTGACTGGAAACCATGGGACTCACTCGCATGGGCGACGACGGGAAGATCGTGCATGTGCACTGGTCCAGTAAATAAGAAGAAGGTTTTTTTCGCGGTCGTGGACCGCTGCTGCAAAAGCTGTAGGAGCAGCCCATGACCTAGACCTTCGCCTACACCAGAATACCCTCTATGCCACCACCAAAGTCCCGCGGTACATCTGCATCTGACAGGTAAAGGGGTATTCCCCCGCTTCCATCGCCGGCAGTTTTACCTCGGTCTCCTCGCCAACCGCTAGCTGCGCGTTTACATCCAGATCTGCGAACACCACATATTCGGCACAGGGGCTAGGATCCTCTCGAAGGAAGTGCAACGTAGTTTCCTCATGGACGGGTACTTGAATTCGCTCCGGCTCATAGACCCCATCCTTGACCATAATCACGGATGCGGCGGGAGCCACGGCCGCCGGCGCCGCCCTTTTACTCAACCAGAACCACCAGACGATGCCAACGATCAGTGCCAAACCCAGCAGATTGATCAACAAATTCATGCGTTTACCTCCGAAGGTTTGAATAGGCGCAGCCGGTTAGCATTGCTGACCACGGTCACTGACGAGAGCGCCATGGCCGCACCAGCGATTACCGGGCTCAGCAGGCTTCCAGTGATCGGATACAAAAGTCCAGCGGCGATAGGAATACCTAGGATGTTATAGATAAAGGCACCAAACAGGTTCTGTTTAATGTTGCGTAACGTCGCTCGCGAAAGCTCGATCGCGTCAGCCACGCCGTGCAGCGATGAACGCATCAGTGTAACGTCGGCGGTCTCGATGGCTACGTCGGTGCCCGCACCAATCGCAAAGCCGACTTCCGCACGCGCCAGCGCCGGAGCATCGTTGATGCCATCACCGGCCATACCTACGTGCCCGCCCTTCGCCTGCAGATCGGCGACAATGTTCTCTTTGTCCTCTGGCAGCAGTTCCGCATGCACGCAGTCTATGCCCAACTGCGTCGCCACCGCATCTGCTGTGGCTCCGTTATCACCGGTGAGCATCTGGATTTCAAGGCCGAGGTTTTTCAAGCGCTGAATGGCGGATCTTGCGTCTGAGCGTAGCGGATCCGCCACCGCGATCAGGCCGGCAGCCCTGCCGTCGATCGCCGCATACATGGCGGTGCGTCCCTTGCCAGCCAGTGCTTCGACGGCCGCCTGCCAATGGTCGACATCAACATTTTCGCGCAGCATCAGTTTGCGGTTACCGAGCAGCAGCTTGTGACCATCCACCTCTCCGCGCACGCCGTGCGCAATAATGGCCTCAAAGTGCTGCACCGTGCTCAGGCGTATACCCCGCTCTTGCGCCGCATCCACTATGGCCTCCGCTAGCGGGTGTTCCGAGGCCTGCTCCAAACTAGCCACGAGGCGCAGCAACTCGTCTTTGTCGCCTTCAGTTTCGAGGTCGGTAACTTTGGGGGCGCCCTCGGTCAGTGTGCCGGTCTTGTCTACCACCAGCGTGGTCAGTTTACTCGCCTGCTGCAGAGCCTTCCCGTTACGTACCAGCACGCCGTGTTCTGCACCCTTACCAACGCCGACCATTACCGACATGGGTGTGGCCAACCCCAGTGCGCAAGGGCAAGCGATAATCAACACTGAGGTGGCCACCACAAGCATATGCGCGACCTTGGGCTCCGGCCCCCAGTTAAACCAGACCAGTGCCGCCAGCACGGCGATCACCATCACTACCGGCACGAAGACCGCGGAAATCCTGTCCGCCAGCCGGGCTATCGGGACGCGTGAGTTCTGCGCGTTCTTCACCATCTCAATGATCTGTGCCAGTCGGGTCTCGGAGCCGACTTTTTCCGCAGTGAACAGCAGGCTGCCATTCTTGTTTAGGGTGCCGGCGGAGAGGAAATCGCCCTGTGCCTTCTTCACCGGTACCGGTTCACCAGTGAGCATGGACTCGTCCACCAGGCTGCTGCCCTCAAGCACTGTGCCGTCCACCGGAATCTTCTCCCCAGGGCGCACCCGCAACCGGTCGCCCAGCTGTACCTCATCCACCGGCACATCCACCTCTTCATCGTTGCGCAGCACTCGCGCACTGACTTCTTGAAGTTGCAGTAGTTTTTCAACTGCCGCGCTGGTGCGGCCTCGGGCTCGCACCTCCAGTGCCTGACCCAGGTTGATCAGTCCGATGATCATGGCACTGGCTTCGAAATACACGTGGCGTGCCATCTCCGGCAGCAGCTGCGGCGCCACTACCACTAGCATGGAAAACAGCCAGGCTGTGCCGGTGCCCAGTGCGATCAACGTGTCCATACTTGCATTGTGGTGGCGAAAAGCCTTCCAAGCACCGGTGAAGAAGTGACCGCCGCAATATATGAGCACCGCAAGAGTGGCAAACCCCACAAGTCCCCAGGCAATCTGTTGCGCCGGCGCATGCACTGACATCTCGCCGGTGATCAGCCCCCAGGCCATTAGCGGCAGTCCTAGGGCCAGAGCCAGCCCTGCGCGCCACAGTAAGTCTCGGTAATGTTTTTGGTCCGCCTCGCGTTGCTGCTCGCGCAGCTCACGATCACTGACAGTCGCCAGCTCAGCGCCGTAGCCGGCTTGCTCGATCGCCAACACACAGGCATCCTCATCAACGTGGCCCCATACTGAGGTAGTTTTCTCGGCCAGGTTGACCCTCGCCTGTATCACACCTGGCACTTGGTTCAACGCCGTTTCAATCTTGTTCACGCAGCTGGCACAGGAGGCGCCGTGCAGGGAAAACACCTTTTTGCTCTCAACCATCTTCCTATCCTAAGTCGTGGTCAGTGAAGGGCACTCCAGGAGCTTGCCGTAAGGAGAAGGCAAGCCCAAACACTAATTACTTGGCATACTATAATCCAGCGCACGAATTGACTTCGCTAGTCTCGTATATTAAGTGTCAATCGGATTCTGAAAATTTTCTGCTTCCTGGCGTGGTGTTGCTGCACTGGGATGATGTGCCGGCTGAAATCGGTTTCCCGGTCCATCTCCATCAAGAGTTGCTCGATGTGGATGATGAGCATGCTCGCATCAATGACCTTTTGAAGGTTGATCACGGCTTCTGGAAATTTTCCTTTGTCCCGCTTCAGTTTCAGCTTGTGCCCGGAAAGCAAGGAAACAAGACACTTTTCGACCTCCAGAGGACTTCGCGTCGCGTCCGCCAGCTTCTCCACATCAGCTGTGAGCGTCGGCTTTAGCCTCTGCGATCGCTTTGAAGTGGCCCAAACTGATCCGGGCCTCGGCAAGAGAAATATCCAATGCTGTTTGTTTTTGCATATTTTCTTTCAGCTCCAACTGTGTTCGATTCAGCTGTTTCTTAAGCACATCGCACTCATGTGTTTTGAGTGTCAGCTGAGCGTTGACTTGGTTCAGCTGTTCTTGCATTGAAGTAAACCGCTGTTCTGACAGCCGCAGAGAATCCTCCTGGCCACCTGCCTGTTTGCGCGCTGCGGCCAGCTCAGTGGCCAGGCGAGCATTGTCCTTGTTAAGCTGTGTCAATTCTCCCTGTTTCACGATGATCGTTTGATTGAGCTGACGCTGCTCCGCCTGAAGTTGCTGTACCTGCTGTTCGTGGTGGCGGATATCTTGATCTCGCTGTTCTTTGCTGGCCTGGCGGTAGTGTTCGAGAGCATCTCGCGCGTGCTGATGGTTGTCCTCCAGTGACTTCAGATGGGCGCCCTTATCTGCGAGGCGCACCTTAAGATCCTCAACCTGCTGTTGCAGTCGTTCCGACCTAAGACACTCAGATTGGAGTTCAGACGTCTTTTCGTCAAACGATACACGTGTGTCTGCAAGTCGTTGCTCAAGCACTTCGGCCTTTTCATTGCTGGTTTTCAGCGCGGCCTGCAGGCTTTCATTCTCACGCCTCCAGTGTATCTCCCGGTCTTGGTGCCGCTTTTCGGCATCAGAAACCAACTCCCTGGCTTCCTCTCGCAATTGATGGGCTAGGCGAGCCACCATTTCCTGAAGTGTTTTGCTGAGCAGGTGCCCATCATCTAACCGGGCTCCTTCAGCCTCTTCAATCTCCTTGAGGTAGCGGTGGATGGTGGTCTTGGACCCGGTATTACCGAGTTCTATACGTATCGCATCCAGCGAAGGATTCTCACCCCGAGCCAGCACGGTATCGCGAGCCTGCTGAACAAGGACCTTATTGATTCCTGCGCGAGCCATTTGCCTACTCCTATTATTTCGTACTGTGGTATGTACTATGTATATACATACTAAAATGATGATTAATGGCTGGCAATTATTTATCACATCTAAAAATAGATAATAATGAATTATCCATTGTTAGCTGCCATATTTGTCATAAACTAACCTCAGCCGGTACGAAACCCTCTTTCACTCCAACATCCACCTGGCAACTCAACCCAGGGCGCGGACAAGAATCGCATGAGCAACATCGACCAATATATTCACGCGGCTACCCGTGAAAACACGCGACGCAGCTACCAGGCAGCAGTTCAACACTTTGAAGTCAGCTGGGGCGGATTCCTGCCAGCAACAGCAGATAGTGTCGCTCGGTATCTGGCAGATCACGCTGAAACACTGGCCATCAATACGCTGAAGTTACGCCTTTCAGGCCTGGCCCAATGGCATCGAGATCAAGGCTTTCCAGATCCAACCAAGGCACCGATAGTAAAAAAAGTACTCAAGGGTATTAGGGAGCTACACCCGACCAGAGAAAAGCGTGCACGCCCGATACAGTTAGAGGAGCTGACTACTATTGCCGGCCAGCTAGAGTTGGCGCTATCCATTGCAGTGGAAAAAGGTGACAGAAAGGCCTCCATCGTGCACGCTCGCAACCGCGCCCTGCTTCTGCTGGGGTTCTGGCGTGGATTCCGCAGCGATGAGATTTGTCGGCTACGGGTGGAGTTGGTGACAGTTAGACCAGGAGAAGGAATGACGATCTATCTCCCGAGAAGCAAAGGTGACAGACAAAGCCTCGGTCGTGAACTCAAGGTGCCGGCGTTGAGCCACCTATGCCCGGTGTCGGCTTACGAAGAATGGATAAAGAATGCAGATATCGCCGAGGGGCCCGTATTTCGAGCCATTAACCGCTGGGGACACCTTTCTGAAACTGAACTTGCCTCAAACAGCATATCCCCCCTACTTCGACACATGATTGAGCAAGCGGGATTGCACCACAAGAATGTCAGCAGCCACTCGTTGCGCCGTGGATTTGCAAATTGGGCAAATGCTAATGGCTGGGATACGAAAACGTTGATGGAATATGTGGGGTGGAAGGATGTTCAATCGGCAATGCGGTATGTCGATGCTGCGGATCCGTTCTCACAACAGCGCATCGAACAAAACATCTCGACGAGAAAGCCTATTCACAATCTGCCAGAATAAATGAAGCAACCCGGTTCCGATCAAATAGCTACATTTTGAACAATTAAGGCTAGCTGGATCCCCTTCCCTCGCCGGGCCGAAGAGATCACTCTACGTGGCTTGGTGATGCATTTAACTGCCTAAGAAGCTCTAGTTGCCGCTTTTTAGAAAGCTTATCGATTTTACAAATCAGCTCCGCCAAGACATCCGACTCACAGAAAAAGTACGCTACGGGCACACCCAGCTCTTTGCCGATTCTTTTGAGCATTTGGTAATCAGGGCTATGACGCCCCTTTTCATAATGCGTCATGCGACTACTGGCCGAGCCAGGCTCAATACCCAAGCGGATGCCCAGCTCCTTCTGGCTGATGCCTTTCGCGGTGCGCGCTTGGAGCAGACGCAACGGGATGGGAGAAGAGTTGGGCAAAATATAAGCATCTTCGAGTTCTCAGGGACTTAGATTGTCTAAGTATATGGGCATCCGGTATACTTAGGAATCCTAAGCGCCACCTCCAAGCTGTATATTTATGTTCTACTCGATTGCGCTCCCCCATGACTCCATCGAAAATTAAGCCGGAACTACTCGACTTGCTGGTTTCGGGAAAGTTTGACAGTTTCACTTGTCCTGCGCTTACTCAGGCCTACTTTGCGTCTCCTCGCTGCACCAGCCCCACCAAGCGCGCGGCAAGCCAGATTGTTGCCCGGGCGGTCAAAGCCCTGGAAGGCGATCAGTTAATTGTGGGCACCTCCTCAACATCCGGCAGAGCTAAGCAGTATCAACTTACTGAAGATTTCTATCGAATCTTCTCTGTGGCGCGCGTTGCTCCTTTATCGACACAAGAGCCCAACGCCCCAAATGAAAGCTTTCTCGCGATACTTGAGGGAAAGTTACATGAATACAAAATCGAGCTTTTGGAGGCGATCGGGGAAGTCGAAGAGTATGAAGAGCTAAGTAAAACAGCGCCGGAGAAAAGGAGCCAAATCCAAGTGCTCTACGATCGTGCGCGTGATCAATTTTCTAGAACGCAGGGACGAGTCAAGGCTATCGAGGCCGTACTCGCTGAAGTAAAGCGATCTTAATCAATGCAATTACGAAAATGGCAGTCCGAGTGCATATCACAAGCGCTTGAGTATTACAGTACGGGAAAAACACATTTCATGTGTCTAGCAACTCCTGGTGCAGGGAAAACAGTAATGGCATCCACCCTAGCCAATCAATTATTTGACTCAAATCTAATAGACTTAGTAATTTGCTTTTCTCCTTCTGTTGTAGTGGCTGAGGATTTTAGATATGAGTTGGAGCAAATTACCGGCAATCGCATTGACGGATTGCTTGGGTCTTCCGGATCTTCGCTGACATACCAGTCATTGCGTAATCTCGGAGAGCGATTTTGGGCCCTTTTTGAGCAATACAGAGTCTTCGTAATCTTTGATGAGATCCATCATTGCGCGGGCAACAGTATTGAGTACTCAAACGCCTGGGGTGAAAAAATTATCACCCATATACAAGGACGCGCATCTTATACATTGGCACTCACCGGAACGCCCTGGCGATCAGACCTACTACCCGTAGTCCTGGCAAACTATTGCGATGAAAATCATATGGTTCACTGTGATTACCAATACGGCCTCAATGAAGCGATATTAGATAGTGTGTGCCGAACGCCAGTTATGATTGCTATTGACAACAATCAAGTTCAGTTTCAGCGCGACGATGATAGTAAACTGTATCGATCTTTCAGAAGTTTGCTTACCGAATCTGACTGCACCTATCAGGAGCTATTGGAAAGCCGAGACCTAATTCTCTACTGCTTGAATCAAGCCAATCAGAAATTGGATTCATTACGGACGAAAAAGCCTAATTCTGGTGGATTAATAGTCGCCACATCAATTGCCCATGCCGAGAAGATACATGCAATTCTTGCTGGTGAATTAGGTGAACATGCCGATATCGTAACGCACAAAAATGAAAATTCCATATCTACGATCCACAACTTCAAGAAATCAGATAGGAAATGGATCATATCGGTTGGCATGATCAGTGAAGGAACGAATATCCCCCGCCTTCAGGTATGCTGTCATTTAACCCGAGTAAAAACCGAACTGTACTTCCGCCAAATCCTTGGCAGAATTCTGCGTTCCGGTGGCGGCCCTAATGAAATTGGGTATATGTATTTTCCCGCAGAACCAACGCTAATGGATTACGCAGAAAGAATTGAAAGTGACATCCCAAATACCGCCACTATAAAATCATTTCTTTCAAAAAATCATGACCAAGTAAGTTCAGTCGAGATTCTGCCCAGATCAAATGTAAATAGTCAGAAATCGGGAACTATCAGCTTTTCCCCTCAAGAGCCGGAGGTTGTCTACTCGACGGTAAGAGTTAACGACAAAAGGCAAGATTTGGAACTGCCGATTGACGCCACATACCAAGATTCAGACTTATCAAGAAACTACTTGAGATCAATAAACATATCTGGAAATTTCATTCGCAAACGGTTATCGCCACAGTTGGCCAAAAGCTATTGATAACCTCAACTACGACATATCAATGCGGTAAACTGTCATTATTCGTCTCAGTGTCGCTCGTTTGAGAGGTATCGAAAGCGGAAACTCTCAGCCTTCAATCAACCGCGCGAATTTCTCATGAGTCTATTTCTCAAAATTGACAGGAATCTTACGGGTCGGGACTTTGTCGTCGGCGATGTGCACGGCCACTTGCAGCAACTGCTTACGCAATTGCAGGAGGTCACCTTCGACACATCTCTTGACCGCCTGTTCTTTCTTGGGGATCTGGTCGACCGAGGTCCGGATAGCGAAGCCCTCCTCGCAATGATTGATCAACAAACCTTTTTCAGTGTTGCTGGCAATCATGAAGCGATGATGATCGCCGGGTTCGAGAACCCCGAGACCGCTGCCAGGCATCGCGCTAACGGCGGTGAATGGTTCTACATGCTGCCGCGGGCTCAGAGGCAGCACTTAGTGAGCCAGGTCAGACGCTGGCCTTGGGCCATTGAGCTGGATACCGGCCGCCAGTGTATCGGGCTAGTCCACGCCAATGTTATCGGCGGTAGCTGGCCACGGACTCAGCTCGCCTTAACCGCTATCGAAGAGGCCTGGTCAGCAGACATATCACTCGAAAACGACGAGCGAATGGCTAGCGCTGCGGAGCAGTTCTTGTGGGATCGTTCCCTAGCGAGCCAGCTGTATAGGCATCTGCTCGGCCTGGGCAATGTAAAGCGTACTTTGGCCGAATACAAACGATTATTCCTGGAGCACCTGGACACAATTGACCATGCCCAACCGGAAGCGCTTGCCCCATTTCAGATCAGCGGCATCGATGCACTCTACCTTGGCCACAATTTCGTACCCAGGCCAGTCTCCGTGGGCAACTGCTACTTTTTGGACACCTATCGTGGCGAGGGAGGCGAGCAGTTGGCTTTGATATGCGTTAGTGAGTTTTCAAGGTAGCCATCCGGTACACCTGCGGTCCCAACCTAATTCCGCCGTGTAATTTAGGTATCCACCTATCAACAAGTGGACAACAAATATGAGCGGAATTATTACCGGTAAGACACCGGTGCACCCCGCTATACCCACAATGAGCCCGAAAGTTGGCTTGCCATTAAGACGTATTTTCAATTTGGGGCACATAACAGCTACGCGAAATAGGAGTATCTGATGTGCAATCAGGTGCTTCTGTTGGTAGCCCACTACAATGCCCTACCTGCCTGTGTCGATAGGGTCGGACTTGGTGGAGACCTAGCATGCCGCGCTGTTCAACAACCTCCACCGGAGAATGGTTACGGAAGGCCCTGTTCGGTGTGGACATCCAACAGTACGCTAGATCCTGATTTCTTGGAAAAAGTATCCGTAGGCTTTTGTGTGTTCGGAGAAGAATCCGCACCCGGTCTAGCGTATCGGTGTCATCCGCCAAGGGCTCTCCCTGACGGAGCCCTTCCGGGATCACAGGCCTATCCAGGAGAAGGCCAAGCAGGGTGTATTGCTGAGACTTAGGCAACTCCCAGTGGGTGAAAAGAGCGATGATTTGAGTGCTGAGTTGAGATCGCAGTTCGGCATCCAGCCGGCGGCACACCCCATCCTGACTCATGATTTTCCCGTATACCCGAGCTGGTGATCAAGCCAGTATACAAGCCGAACCACAGAATGAAGCAATCCACACTTTGTCCAAGATTCGTTCAAACCCCTTCTTCTCAAGGAGATGTGTCAGATCTGGTCTGAACTAATCCAATTCACGGTTTTATTCAGAATTTCCCTAACTACTAACCCGATAACCTCACGGGTTATCGGGCTGCAAAATCTACTTACCTTTCATTGCGCACTCACTATCTGTTCTGTGGTCTAAATATGCAGAATATGGAAGTATAACAGTATCTGCTATGGCGCTGAGTGGTAAATCAACCAGAGCAAACGGTATAATTATTTTACGAAAATTTGAGTGTGAAGCAGCGGCTGTACATATATGCATGCTATCCAGTTTTACACCTCCGAAAACATAGCTTAATTCTTTTTTACAAGGATTCGGGGTGTTATCAAATCCAGTCCTAACTATTGTTCCACAACCAACTACGTTGAACCCAATAAATGCGACCAGAAAAGTCTTCAATAAATAAGATTTCACTTATACAGCCCCTTAACACTAAAAACCTAATGTCATGGGCACTGAATATTGGGATCTGAACTACACCCACCACCGCCACCACAACACTGAGGGACCAAAACAAGACTTTCATCAGACTTGATGTAACCCCGATCGGCAGCCTCAGCTCTTCCGAAAACAACCATGCGATGAGGCATAGCAGATGATATCGAACTACCTACTCCGTTAGAAATAGCCTCTTTTAATTTCCTAGAATCGCTAAATTTCTCATTCAAAATTTGCACGCTCTCAACAGCTCCGTTTTCATCTATTTCAGAGCGAAACCAAATGGACTCACTTTTCTTAAGCAAACCAGGTGGAAATTTCTCCTCAAATCTAATTGTCGGAAGCCGCCCCATCATTGAAGGGTCGTGTGCTCCATCAGCAGCCTCTATTATTAGCACCTCTCTCTCAGCGCCCGTCATTTCGAACTCAAGAGAGCCATATATTGAGTCGAGCTTATCTGAAAACTGTTCAGTAGATGCTCCCTTTAAAGCTAACTTACCCATCCCGGTTTTTTCCAAGATGCCCCACTCTTCAACAAATGTCGGTTTGCCAGGATTGATTTTTGATCTATAAAGATCAAAATTGAGTTCGCTAATTTGAATACCATTCGTTCCATCCCCCAACAATAGCGTTGTAGTGGAAGCAAGAGATCCTCCACAAACTGGAGGCTCGGGATTCAAACAGTCATGACAGTTGGAAAACGACAAAAAATCGTCTGCGGCTTCTCGCCACTCATCGCTGCAAAGATTTCCCACTGCGCTTAAACAATGCCCGTGCACATCACAGCACATATCGTGATCAGCGCAATCTTGGGAGTAAACCCCAGTACCATCAGTCCCGCCACATCCCGGACCACACCGACCAACACAGTCATTTTGTGTCGTACATCCAATTAGGTGCGTATAACTTCTCAAGCCATGCGAAGGACATGCGTCATGTGAAGTAGTTCTATAAGCCCATCCACATGTAAAATATGTCACATTGTCATTATCTGAGAGGTTGTAGCATGGAGGGGGAGGCGGTGGACAGCTAGCACTCGGCGCTAAAGCTGAATCTGGATTTTCACAAGGCGCACTCGGATATATTATTTCATCAATTACTTCACTTTTAGCATAATCATTACTAGCATCATCTTTAGCTTCTCCGTTACCCGTTGATGCGCTCGCATCAATTTGAATCTTTCCTGATATTTCGCTGATCGGTTCCCCTACGGGTGTACCTGACAGCCATCCTGTAGCTTTATATATCAACTGCTTTTGCAAGTTTCGGCTTTTCGCCCAACCTTCAGAGTCTAACTTATAGGACAGGGACTGAAATGCCACCTTTTCTACGGATGTCAGTGATGTACCATAACCATTTATGGAGAAGTCGTTCGTACTAACCCCGTAACTAAAGTCAACAACCAGAGATCCAACTTTGAAACTTAGATCAATAATATCGCCATCTTTCGATTCGCTGACTATTTGTATGTTAATTCCATCTAGATGATAGATTGAACGTAGTCTCTTTTTAGATTTTGTTACTGTTAGCTTTCCTCGTTCACTTAGCTGAGTTAGGTCTTCTCTAGTAATTTTCTTCTTTGACTTACCGATAGCTTCTTTCGTAATTGAATGAACTGATTTCGAATCTGAATCAGGAATACTTTCTTGTGAAATAGCGAAAAATGAAAATGAACTTAAAAGAATAACATATGCTATTAGACGTAAACTACGCAGTATAACCATATTGACATCCCTGTTTTATGACGTTCAGCGGTACTATATATAAAAGAAGCCAGCATCAGTGCAGTTATGCGCGCCAATTTATGGCAATTTAGACATTATGTGACGCAGAAGTGAGTTTGATAAAGCAACTTTTCTTCTGTAAATACCCGGTCAGCTGATCGCCGGTTTTCACATCGTTAAATACTTCTTAGTTAAAGCGAAGGTGAGTATTGATGGGCAAATATTGACTGTTCTCGATCAAACCTGAAGACTTTCTGGTTCCACTAGACGTCGACAGAGGGCATTGCGCAGTCCTACCATATAAACACAATATAGTCATCTCATATTTTTGATGATATCAACTCCACGACCTGGAAACCGGGGAATAGATCGCCCACCATACCCTCTGCCGGGAAAAGGGCCGCATCATCAAGAACAACAATCACTACCGCGACCTAGCCCAGCGCATCGCCGACCAGAAAGCCGCCATCGGCGGATTGCTACCAACAGGCTAGGCCTCGGACCCCTGCGAGCCGCTCAAAGCGCCTCGCCGCGGATCTACAAAGACCAATTGACAGGCGCCCATGACCCGCTGAAGGCCCACGCACCGGACGCCCGGGATCGCCGTAGGTGTTGTTGTAACACCCGCAGCTCACCGCGAGACAGCCAGCTGACACCAGTGGCTGAGTACCTAGGTCCAATTTAACCGACCCAGCGGCCAGGAGGTGACCCATGAGCCAGCTTGATCTCACCACCGCGCAGTACCGGTCCCTGCAGAATCTGCTCGCCGAAGCGGAAAGCCAGGAGCTGTCCTACCTAGTCTTTGCTCAGCGTCTGGCCGAGAAACCACTGGAAAGCTTCGACTACCGTCGCCAAACCAGCATGACCAAGCGCCAGGCGAATGCACTGCTGGACTTCGGCTTTATTGACCAGCGGGAGAATCTCGTGTTCATTGGATCGCCCGGCGCGGGCAAGACCCACTTGGCCATTGGCAGCGGCCAGAAAGCGGTCTAGGCCGACTACAAAGTCCTGTTCCGCACCGCGCTAGCGTTGATCGAAGACCTGGAACTGGCGGAGATGAAGGGCGAGCTGAAAAAGCGGCTTACCCAACTGGGTAAATAAGACGTACTCATCATTGATGAACAGCGATGACACGCCAGGCCCGCTGCAACCTGCTCCAGTTGATCAACAAGCTGTACGAGTACCGCTCAATCATCCTGAGACCACCAACAAAGACTTCACTGCCTGGGGAGGATTCTTACACGACTACAACGTGGCGGTGCCCATCAGCAACCCGGTCATCCACCACTAACATATCTTCATGCTGGGAGGAGAGAGCTGTCGACTGAAGCAGAAAACTACCGGTTCTACCGCACTGGGTGCGGTCAATGTCATTGGCCGAAGGTGGTTCAAAATGAGTAGCCATTGACACTGGTATACCATGAAGGCCAATGTGGTCAGGTAAAGGCTTGCGGCGGGACACTTAAGGAGCCGGTGAGCGATATCGGCAAGCGCTCGTTACATGTTATGAAGCGCTTTCCAGGATCAAACGCCCTCAACTACCCCATCCCCCAGCTCTCAACCTCAAATCGTACCATCGCCAATTCTAACGAAACCTGCACCCGGAAAGATGGAGCGCCATGAGCACCTAGGTCGGCTCCACTTATCTCTAGCAGTTTCTGTGGGAAGTGACCAGAAATATTGGTACAGGCTACATAGGATTGCGCCAGCGCCGATTGCGTGTCGTCCAGCTCTCGGACGATACTTTTTCCAGCAGGCTTATTACTGGTAAAGATCGCAGTATTTGTATTTGACTAGTCACACTCTCGCTCCCGTGGACCATCCAAATGCCCAATTCTGGTCAAACCCCATAGAAGAATAGCTAATAAAATCCATGGATTAGGGATCAAGAGACGAGCGATTTACCCGAAATCAGTCCATCACCCATTTAAGTGTCATGCGTCAACCATGCACCTAGACTAGTCCATATAAATCAACGAAGTATTGAGCTTTACGCGATTTTTCTTTCGATATCGTTAAAGAACTATCAATTGAAGTACCAACTCACTGCTGGCGCAATCCGCTCACTAGCCACAACGACCGAATAGTGATTTGGGCGCAGTGGGCAAGTGTACTTCGAAATTTTTTGTCCGATAGGGGGCAGTATTCAGTCCTTGCTGACAGCTCGAGCACGCTATAGATAGCCTTGAAAAAGTGAAAAATGAGTCGATTTCGACCAGTCAACCGAAGAATTAAGTGTAATAGTATTTTTGTGAATCCGATGCCACGTCGAATTCCGAAGTATTGCGTCAAGGATTACCTAAAGGCCGAGATTTAAAAGCTTGTAAACTGAACCTGAACTGACAGAAAGCTTTCTGAAACACCGCCACCCGGTAGAGAAAGTCTGAAATACAACAAATTATCTATAGCTGTTCCAAGAAGTATTTCCTTTTCGAAACGAATCGAGAGTTAACCATGCACCCGGCTTTCTAACAAAGGTTTCAGGTTGGCCATTGGAATATTGGCCTTTATCAACAGTTGGGTATAGCCCTAGGTACTCTTGCCCTCTAAAAGATGAAGAGGCATAGTCTAAAACAGGTAATACTGCAACTGAGCCGCCACTAAACCCATCAAAGTAGCCCAGCTCCCAAGGCATCCATTTTGATCCTGAAGCGTTGTCCGTAGCGAGAAAAATCAAAGACTTCGACTGCTTCATTCTAGCGCGCAAAAGTTCAGCGGTCTCAGCAGATACGCTCTCCCGATTGGCCTGAGGATCGTCTTGCCAGTCAACGTATACTTTGATTCCTTTACGCGTGAGAATTTCCTTTACGCCCAAAACTAATTCAGCATCTTTTGAGGAGTGAGATAGAAAGACATCAAAGCTATCGTAGGAAGTCGCAGATCTTATCTCTGACTCCAAAATAGCTTTGGCATTGATTTTGTAACTATTATTTACCTTCGCGCGGGCAGCTTGCCGTACTTCGTCTTTTGTGAAGAATGCCATTAAAGGACCTATAAATTATTCAATATACTCTCAAGAGTTTTCAAATGATCTTTATCTAACCTTGTCTTGTCCCCTAAGGACAACAGGTAAGGTTTAATATTTTTAAGGTTTTTCGGAAAAATATTTTCGAAATTAGACACAACTTCACGCCACAACTCCTCGGAAATGCTTCCCGTGAAACCTAGCGGAAGGGGCAAAACACCTTTCGCCAAAGAGATGTCAAACTCTTCCCTCATGCCAGCTGAACTAGCCAAACCATTTTCAATGGCTTTGTTCCCAAAGATAAATATCGCCACTCCAGAGTAATCCAACATATCTTCTCTGTATCGCCGCCATATTTTTTTAGCGTCGTCTGACTGTGGGAAAGGACGAATTTGCAGTTGATCAGTCAACTTTCCTCTTTGGTTTCTGTATATTTCTCGTAATGCACCTTCTACAATCGCGCTACCGACGCCCAGGCCGAGACCGTTAACTATACGAAAACCTTTTTGCACTACCAATGCTGAAATATCCGCACATAAATTCATCGCATCAGCGTCGCTCCATGGTGAATAGTCGTCTGCTGCACCACTAATGAAAATAGTTTTTCGCTTATGAACACATTCAATTTTCTTGAGTATTTCTGTAACTTGATCATATGAGTCTATCAAAACAGTCTGGATGTTATATCGGTGCTTAAGATCATTAACAAAATGGTTCTGTTTTATCTGTCGATACTCGAAATCACCGGGGCTATCTGACTCTTGTTGCTGCTCTTTTCTAAGTATGCAGTAATGAGTTCTCTGACATATACCTACCTCTGACCGTATCCGACCTAAGACATGATCTAAATTTGGATCACTAAAACTGAAGCCTAGAAATAAGAATGTTTTAGAAACCAACTCACCAGCTAAAGCAGTGACAAACGGCCCCCTCTTTTGCATGTAAGTTTGATAGTCATCTTTAGCTATAACTGCATCGTTAGGGTACTGGGCATCGCCATGCATTTTATATACGACCGCATCACGATTACGAATTGTTCGTGGAAGATCAGCCTTCGCGTGCTTAACATCTGGGATCTTTCCGGCCTCGCTCAAAGCCCTTTCGATTAGACAGTCATAATTTGTTGTCCAGTATGTCGCTATTGGTAATCTAGCTAAAATACGGTGGTTCTCTGTTACAGAATTTTCATTCAAAAAATGATCGATTATCGCCCGATTCAACCCATCTCGATTCGCGCCTCTATCATTTAGATGGTATTGGGCTAGCGATACTAAATCAGTCTCTTTATCGACATCCAAATTCAATTCTTCAGCTATTTCTCGCAGTAAATCAGACCAGTTTACGAACCCAGCACCAACTGACAGCCCTGCTCCCGCAAAAATAGCTGCATTATTTTCGTCAATCTCACGAGAAAATTTCTTAATGAAGTTCTCAATAGAAACCAATGACATCACCCCAATAAATTTTTTAGATTTTCCCAATTCCAACGATACAACCTTCCGGCATCGGGAACTGGCGTGTACGCCCCATTTTTATAGCCAATAACCTGAACTATAGGGATACGCTCCTCCCTGGCCATCGATACCTCAGCCAAGACACCTGGGGCTCTATAAGTTTTTGGGCCGACCATAACAAGTACGATATCGGATCGTTTGATTGCTGACCGTGCCTTATCTTTCCAGGACCGCTCAGGAGCAGCTTCTTTCAAACTATGATCAATTACATTAAATGGTGAATCAGGGTTTCTCGCTTGCTGGATGATGAAATCTTTCAAGGCTCGGTCTTCATCAAAGTCGAAACTCACAAATACTCTTCTTTTCGTAAACATTACTGTTTCTCCGATGATATTTTTTCCCAACAAGTAGGATGCACCACCAACGAGCGCCGCCCCCAATCCTGGAGCAATTAGTTGGCCCAATAGAGCGCCGGTGCCGAAGCTGGCTGCTTTCTCCCATGTTCCTTGTGACAGATGATGCTTGCAGTATTTGTGGCCACCGGAACATAGGATTGAACAGCGTGCCCCATCTCGTCTCACTCCAGCACACATCGCCATTGTTACTTCTCTTTCCGGACACCCTTAAACGGTGTCTTGTCAGAGGTCTTAACATCCATAAAACGCCCGGTACTAGCGTCCCGTTTTACCCAGTGACCACTAGTAGTCCGAGTTTGAGAGCGATCGCGTACGGCACCATTGCGACGACCATCACCTTTGGGGGGATTTGTAGCCATTTTGAATCTCCTTAAATAAAGCAGTTTAACCTGAGAGCATTAAAAATGGGTATCCCGTACCCATGCGATAGACTCTATACCCAACATCCCCTTAAATCAACCTGTTTAACCAGAAAATTGAGGTCCAGCATAAAGAAACTCAATCCCACCGGTTGGTGAAGAGACCTCACGCCTCATGATAAGCCCTTGATTTGTAAGGTTTTTTAGCCTGGTACTTGCATTCTGCACTGAGATTCCTAGAGCTTTAGCAACATTCGCGGTACTTGCTCCTTCTTGGCTCAATACAAAGTTCAACAGCTCTCTAGTGGATGTTTTTGCATCTGGCCCTATGACCCGAGTTTCTTTATCCGATATCAGTACCAAAGACTGTTGCTTGGCAATAGCCGCATAGTCCCAGTTATCAATGAGATCCAAGGAGCTGACGTGAGTAATGTAAAACCACTTTTCGCCACGAAGCTGCTTTGATAATGCGATAACGCTCTCTCGCGGAAAGGAAGAGTCCGTTGCCACAATACCCTCCAGAGATATTTCAAACGACTTGCTTAGAGGATTCATATCTACAACACATTGCAGCCGCTTAAACACTTCTCGGCCTAATATATTGCCGAATGGATGGTCATTATTATCTGTAAGTTCGAGCAGTTTAACTAACATACGGTTCTGCTTAACAGGATTAATTTAAGGAGAACATACTAATCTTAGTCTAGGTAAAAATCAAAGCAAACTTGAGTTCCATCGATCCGACATAGTCCTTTTTTCTGAGAAATGTCGACTAGCTCCCCATCTCTATATTTAATTTTCAACTCGAACTCTGGCTGTCGCACAACTACGATCGCATTGTACTTGGCGGCATGGCTTTGCGTCCGCTTAAGACCCAATCCTCTGGCCGCTTCATCAGGATGGGAGCCGAACTGACTTAGGCCCCCTTGTGTCAATGCCCGTGAAACCAAGTAAATATCCGCGTCAACGCTTGACAGTTCAAGCTCCTTGAAAAGGTTTGGATAGTGCATTTGCAAATTGCGCTTTAGCGTCAAGGCTATGCTAAGTCCGCTATCAGAAATCACTGTTTGGATATGACGTCGCTTACCCTTATATAGCTGCAGTGCGACAAAGCCAGGCGTGGGAGTCTCACTATGCTCCTGTACATTGCCAATCAACTCCGAAAAGATAGTAAAGGCAGATTGGTAATAGTTTTCACCTGCGTGAAAGGCAAAGCGTTTGGTGAGATTTTTAGGTAAGGAATAGTCAAATTTTTCCAAATTGATTGAAGCAATTTCAACCAAACTTTCACTGTTACCTCGATACTGTTTCGCTTTAGAACCGGCAGGTCTCGCTGGCAATACTGCAACATCGGAATTCAAGTGATCGAAGAATCCCAGTCGATCAAGGTAGTTCTTTGTACTTTGACAATTTGTAAAGTCCAGTTCGATAGACTTACCTAGATAGGCGGCTTGGTTTGCCAGAGCAATTACTCTGGCCCCAGCAATTAAAAGTATTTTACAATTTTTAGGGAATCGTATTACACACCTATCCTCTTCCGAGGATAGCAAACATCCAGCTATCTTCAGGCTATTCTCAAAGTCATGCTCACTAACCCAATTCGACTTTCCAGTCAAGTCAAAAATATGGCATTCATCAGGTACATACCATTTCCACCCCTTCTGTATTAGCCCGTCAGAATTTGCGTAGAGAATTTTATTTAATGCAGACTTATCTTCGACTCCAAGAATCTTCGAAATTTGTCTTCCAGTAAGCCCCGGAGACTTACGAAGGATGTTTTTTATTTTTTCCTTATCAAGCATCACTCAATAAAATCCTTAGATTCGTGGTGTAGTAAATTAGAATCAAAATCGGCATTAAATTATGACTGCTATTTATCCAAAGAACATATGAGTTCGAATCAAATTGCAATCTTTTCAGGAGGGGCATATCGAAAGAAATCAGAGGAACATTTTCTCTTCCGCAAAGCGAACTATCCAGAAAAAATAACATGCCCCCGGCTAACATTTACCCCAATCGAGCCTGTTCAAATATCACTATTTCGCTATTCTTCAGGAGGCAGTTGCGCCAACAAATTAATAGCATGCAAATACTTCCATAAAACCACACAATGCTTTAATAACTGTGCGCTCAGAACGTATTGGGTAGTGCACCATCCATTCTGTAAATTCGCCTGCACAATGATTTAGGAGCAGGCCACCGTTAGACTGATTGTCGACAAACAAAGTAAAACCCTAAAGGAAATAACCGTGACTTGCGACAATGAGAATACCGCAATTACCGCTATGGCTGAAATCCTGTCCGAGCAGGGATTTGATGACCTAGGGTCAGCGTTCGAAGTGCTGCATAGCGAGCTGATGCTGATAGAGTACCTGGGTGCCGCCGCCTACAAGCGCTCAGGGGGGCATAGAGGCCACGCCAACGGATTCAAGCCCAGGTGCATGCCTACCCGAGTGGGAGATCTGGAGTTGTAAGTGCCGTAGACTCGTGATAGCCAGTTCTACCCTTCTGTCTTAGCGACGGTGATGCGCTGTGAGCGGGCGTTGCGATTGGCATTGGCTGAAGCCTACAGCCATGCTTAAACATCCGAGCCGAACTTGTTCATAGAAATCAATAAGTTAGCGAGTTGTTACGCAACATTTCTCTCAACTTCGTCAAATAGCCAAATTTGCAACAGACATTGGAATTCTTAGTGCAACATACGAGCAGTTAATAAAGACTGTTTCTAAGCGGGATAAGCTCAGGATATTTGAGCTTTAGCTGCGAAGTTAGAATGCAACACTTTTCGAAACGGCATACATTGTTAAATCGTGTATTTAATGGTGAGAGTGAGGCTTTTTGGATGTGGATGCCCACGATGACTCCGGCTGACCGTTATCCTTCAACAGCTCTTTGGTCGGTAACCCAGTTCTGCAAAGAACTTCTCTAGAGAACTTCGCTGACATCGATAAATCCTGCCCGTCCGGCCAGTAAATATCGCGAAAAATTTCTGTTCGCACGGCATAGATTGATTTGTGGCGAAGCCGCGCGATCTGAGTGCAGGATTAGAAAATCCCGCTTCTCGTCTCTAACTTCTAGAGACATCAATAACGTTGCGAAGAAGCAAGATGCCCCTGTTCGGGGCTTGAGAATTCAAGTGCACCAGAACATGCACCAATTAATACAACCAGGTATGCCACTCGTTTACGCGCTAGCACCAACGTCAGCTGGCACGCTTCAATAACTGCAGCATTTCACGGCTCAATTCGCTGGCAACTTGCGCCTGATCGAGGCCAACTACTTCGCCGTTATCGACAACTTGGCGGCCGTGTACGAAGCTTGCTTTCACTTTTACAGGTTCGCCGGCCATCACTGGAGCTAACGTGCGCGCATGCACTCCGTTGTATCGGTAATGCGCCAGATCGTAGACCACCAGATCCGCTGCGCGGCCAATCGCCAATTCACCTGTATTGTCCAAACCCAGCAATCTGGCGCCGTTTACGCTCGACCAATCCAGGCAGCGTTCCAGTGTTGTGGCGTCAGGTCCATGTACGGCCCGGTGCAGCAACCAGGACAGATTTGCCTCCTGAATCATGGAGGCAGACTCAGAAGATGCAGAGCCATCAACCCCCAGTGATACCGGCATGCCGGCCTTATCCATTGCGGTCACTGGCGCAATGCCGCTGCCAAGACGGCAATTGGAGGTTGGGCAATGGCTGATTCCGGTACCGGTTGCGGCCAGTTGCTCGATATCTGCCGTCGTGGCCTGTACCAGATGTGCAAACCAGACATCGGGCCCTAACCAGTCGCAACGGGCGGCATACTCGACGGCAGAACAGCCATGCAGCGCCTGGGCCTGGGATTCGTCGAAAGGGACTTCGAGAAGGTGGGAATGTAGTCGCAAGTCATGTTCGCGGGCGTAGGCCGCGAGTGCGCGTAGGTCCTCTGCCCTACTCGAGTGAATCAAACTGGTTGGCGCGACGACCAGCTTGCGCATGGCATTGGAGTGTGGCTGATGATAGCGGCTGCGGCTAGCGTCGATACGCTCGAGCATGGTATCGATATTTTCGGGGCGAATACCGGCCCGCGCCATGCCTTTATGTGAACCGGAGACGGTTGCACCGCCGCGACATAGCACGAGACGGATACCCAGATCCTCCGCCGCTTGCCACACCGCATCCTCCAGTTCCTCGGTAACGCCGGCATGGTAAAGGTAATGGTGGTCTGCGCAGGTGGTTCCTCCCGAGCGCAGCAATTCAGACAATCCCAATGTCGCGGCGAGATACATCAGCCGGGGAGTGAAGTGTGGCCAGAAGCGGTAAGGAACCGATGCCAACCACTCCCCTAGTCCCTGATTCAAGCCTTCGGGCACGCCTTTCAGTACAGACTGGGCAAGGTGGTGGTGGGTGTTGACGAGCCCCGGCAGTACAACACATTGACGGGCATCGATTAGCGTTTCGCCGGGTGCTGGAGCGAGATCCCGGCCCAGTTCTGCAATGTAGCCATTGGTAATTCTAAGGTCGGTCACATTCCCGGACTGGGGAGCATGAACCGCTTCTGCATTTTTGATCAGATAATCCACGTCTAAATTCCTTGGACAATTACAGACCAAGAGCAATGTCCAGGAACGACCCGACCGCTTCTACTCTGTCCGATGTTATTACGATTGATGCTGTGACGGAGGCCATGTATCGACAATTTAGTATCAAAAATTGACTATGGCCGCGCACCATTCTTGATCACGCGGGATACCATTTTCACAAGCTTCACCTGCGCATCATTTTCGCACTAGCTAGCGCACCAATTCGCGGCGCCCTACCTCTGTGTGCACCGATAGTGAGCATCGCAAGATAATCAAAACCGAACAATATCCTGAAAAACCCACAAATTACTGTCGTATCGGTCAATAAATATTAGTGGCACAGCATTTGCTAAGTCAATTGTGCGCACTTTAGCGTTGAGTATAAGCGGACAGGTAAGCCTCGCGGTTTGAGATACTCTACCCGGTCATTGCTCACGGCGTGATTCAAGAACCGGGTAGCTGCTGCTATCAGGAAGCTTGTTGCGGTGAGACCCAATACCTACCACTAAATCTGTCCGCAGGTCTGTCGCAGCAGTTTGCCCACCTTAATCGCACGTATCACGTCGGCCCCAATCAAATACATTGATATGGAGACAGATCATGCGTCTACTCAACTTTTCGAAGACCCTTGCGGGTTTTGTTTTGCTGCTGTGCTCACCGGCGCTGTGGGCTGCCGATAAAGTCACTTTTCAACTGGATTGGCTGCCGGGCGGGGATAAAGCGGCCGTTTACGTTGGTATTGCCAAGGGGTTCTTTGCTGACGAGGGGCTGGAAGTCGAGATCGCCCAGGGTCGAGGCAGCACTGACGCCATTACCAAGCTGGCTACCGGCCGATCCGATGTTGGCCTTGCAGATATCGGCGCCCTGCTCGCCGCCCGCGCGGAAAGCAATGTGGAAGTCAAAGCGGTGATGACCGTTTTCAGCGATGCGCCCCACGCGTTTTTCACCCTGGAGGATAGCGGTATCAACGGGGTAGCGGACATAGACGGCAAGCGCCTCGCCTCCTCCCCGTTCACTTCCTCCAATATGTTCCTGCCACTGCTGCTGGATATGAGCGGCCTTCCCGAAGACAGCGTGAAGCTCATTAAGGCGGATCCTGGCGCACTGAATCCTATGCTGGTGAACGGCGCTACCGATGCCATCATTGCCTGGGTAACGGACATCCCGAAATACCGGGCGCAAGCAGAAGGCGCGGGCAAGTCGATCAAGGTTATTCCCTGGTATAGCGCCGGCCTTTCAATCTACTCATCATCTCTGATCGCCAGTGAAACCTTTATTGACGAGCGACCGGACGTAGCCAAGCGCTTTGTACGCGCCTATAAAAAATCCATGGACTATACCTGGGCTAACCCGGAAGAGAGTGGTGCTGCTGTGCACACAGCGGTACCCGAAGTCGATGCATTAATTGCTGCCGAGACCATCAAATCCATCAAATCACTGGTGTACAACGACATCAGCGCAAAAGATGGACTTGGTGCTCTGGAAGCAAAACGCCTGGAAAAAACCTGGCAGATCGTCGCCAAAGCAAAAGGCTTGGACGCTGCGGCGCTGGACCCGGAAGCGGCAGTGAGTCGACAACTGCTGGACTGAGCTGGCTACTAAGGACGAAATAAAGAGCGCGAGCCGGGTGCGAGTGCCCGGCCCTACTGGAGAAAAAAATGAATCCTTACGTAACCTTGAAAGGCGTTGGGCATACTTACATTAGCGATGAAGGCAAGGCCATCAAGGCATTGCACGATGTGAACTTTGATATCAGTAAGCATGAATTTGTTGCCGTAGTTGGACCTTCCGGTTGTGGCAAGTCTACCCTGTTGCGACTCCTCACCGGTCTTCTGATCCCATCCGAAGGTGCCGTGGAAATGTTCGGCAAAGAAGTCGAAGGACCGCGGGATGAAACCGGGATCGTATTTCAAAAGCCCACGCTGTTACCATGGCTCAGCGTGAAAGAGAATGTCTTGTTTCCCATACGACATAAGCACGGGGCCGTAAAAACAGTGGATAAACGGCGAGCGGATGAACTGCTCGCGATGGCAGGACTGTCGGAATTTGCCGAACGCATGCCCGATGAGCTCTCTGGCGGTATGCAACAGCGTGTTGGTATCGTCCGCGCGCTACTTCTCGACCCTGAAATTCTAATTATGGACGAGCCTTTCTCGGCGCTTGATGCCCTGACTCGTGAGGAGATGGGTTTTGATCTGCTGAAAATTTGGCACGAGCGACCGAAAGCCGTTCTGTTTATTACCCACTCCATCTCAGAAGCGGTGCTACTTGCAGACCGTGTGCTGATCATGAGCGAGAGACCCGGAACCATCAGCGGTGAAATAGCCATCGACCTGCCGCGTCCCCGTTCCACGGCAACCATTCAGGACAGTCGCTTCGGTCGTTATACCGATGAAATCCGTCGATATATCTACCAGCCCCGTGACGCCGCCCCCGCGCCATCTATCGCAAAAGTAGTAAACCTATGACTCAGACAATCATGAATCCACAACGTCTCAAGCAGTTGCTGCCTATGGTGACGCTGCTCAGCATTGTCCCTCTCTGGGAAATTCTCTGTCGCACACTGTCGATACCCGATTATCTACTGCCCTCGCCCAGTCGAATAATAAATGCCTTTTACGAAGTGGATTCCGCTCGTTGGCTGGATCATCTGTGGGCGACATTGCGTGTTGCGGTATTGGGTTTTGGCCTCTCGATGCTGATCAGCTTTCCCCTGGCGGTCGCTATGGTCTGCTCTCGCTATATGACCAAGACACTGTATCCGCTTTTGGTCATTATTCAGTCGACCCCTGTGGTAGCGGTAGCGCCCCTGATTATTGTGATCTTCGGAACCGGGGACGCCCCGCGACTTACCATTACCTGCCTGATTACCTTCTTCCCGCTTGTGGTGGCCATGACGACGGGCATGCTGGAAACCCCAAGTGAGCTGATCGAGCTATCCCGCTCACTCCGGGCCGGTCGTCGCAAGGAGATACTGCAGATACGCCTGCCCTACGCCACGCCGCATATCTTCAGTGGTATGAAAGTCGCCATTACGCTCTCCATCATCGGTGCAGTCGTTGCGGAATTTGTCGCCGCGGAAAAAGGGCTGGGATATTTCATCCAGTTCTCGACATCCTTCTTTAAAGTGCCGCAGGCGTTTTCCTCTCTCATATTTTTGTCTGCGGTCAGTTTGGCACTGTTCAAGCTGGTGCAGTGGATTCAAAAGCGCTTCTTTAGCTGGAGTCTACCGAAGGATCAGCGCGTGTAAGCCAGATACTGGCTTTCCCGTTGCCATGTGCAGTTCAGTGACGGGTAATCAGGAGTAGAAGCGGCAGGTATCCCAACAGGAACCAGGCATTGCTCCATTAGCAATCGCGGCCGAACGGTCGCAACTTTTATGGAGACCACAATGACAACCAGTAACGTGCAATATGCACTGGATGAACTCAAGTTTGAATCAACACTCGGCGGATTAGGGGAGGAAGCCGAAAGCAGTATTATCCCGTTAATCGACCTGTCCGATTTTGAACAACGCCGTGAGGAAATTACCGAAGCCTTATGGCAAGCGGCCACTGAAGTTGGCTTTTTCCAGCTTTCGAATCACGGTATCCCGCTGCAACACATACAGAAAACGTTTCGCCTTTCCGAAGAATTCTTCGCACTCGACACGGGCGAGAAGCAGCAATATCCGCTCAAAGACGGGACAAATGCTGGATGGGAATACATGGCTCAGGTACGCCCTTCTACGGGGGTTGCTGACCGTAAGGAGTCCTACCAGATCACCCTGCCCAATATGACCAGACTTTGGCCCTCAGACGAGGTGCTACCCAACTTCCATAGCGATATGCTGGATTTTGAACGGCAGTGTTGGAAATTGGGAATGCAGGTCCTGTCCTGCTTTGCTGAGCGCCTGGGGTTCGACCGGGATTTCTTCACCCGGGCGCACCATCCGGAATCGGCTGAATACCAGAATACCTTGCGTCTGCTGCACTATCTGCCGATCGATAATCCGGAACAACTCGACGGAAAAAGCTGGCGCGCTGGTGCGCACACGGATTTTGACTGCCTAACGATGGTGTTTCAGCAGGAAAATCAGGGAGGACTACAGGTTTGCGGTGGCAAAGACGCGCGCAACCAGCTCGTTTGGTATCCCGTAATTCCGCAAAATGGCGTTATCACCTGTAACATTGGCGATATGTTGATGCGCTGGAGTGACGATGAGCTCAAGTCCACATTGCACCGTGTGAGGATGCCGCGTCCGGAAGAAGGACAGCATTCTCGTTACAGCATGGCCTACTTCTGCCAGGCGAATAAAGACATGATGATTCAAGGTCCCCAGAAACGCTATGCGCCGATCAGTGCGGCGGATTACTTGAAGCTTCGAATTAACGCGAACTTCGCAGACTCCAAGGGCTGATCTAACCGGGGCGCGTATTATGCGCCCTACTCCTATCCTATCTCATCCCCTCCCTTCACTACCTGCTTCTGGCGCGCTCTGATATTTCTTCTATCCTCACCACTAACAAAAACCCCGGCCAGTGGCCGGGGTAATGCTTAATTAAAGACTAAATTCGACAAACAGCTGAGGGTTCTTTTGATCCTGGCCGTCTACCCCGTACATATTCTTGCGGTAGTCGTATTCCAGGCCTGCGAAGAAAGTACCGGGATTGCCGAAGATTCCCCCCATATCCAGCTTCAATTTCGGTTGTAGCACGATTTTCATCGGCACATCCTGACCAAAATTGGTTTCCGTAGAGGTTTGCAGGTCAATGAACCCTTCCAGACTCATTTTCGTGTCACCCAGGGAAAACGGAATGCCCCAGGCACTGGCAAAATGGTAACTGGTATCTTCTTCCACACCGTACTTGTTTTTGCCGTTATCACGAACGTAAAGACCAGTGTCTATCCATGCATACCCCGGCAGGCGCCAGCGTACAGAGGAGCCGATCAGTAGATTGTCCACATTGGGCGACGCTGCATACTCCCAAGTCGTTGCCACATAGACATCCTTGATCAAACCTGCCTCGAATCCTTTACCACCGGTCAGGCTGAAATCCACATTCAGCTCGCCGTAGGAACTATCTTCGAGCGTTTCTTTATCATCGGTCTTGAAGCGATCGACAAAAAAGAAGCTTTTTCCCCAGTTATAGGACGCGGCATTGGCAAATGTCAGTACGCTGCCACTACCGTCTTCGCCACTAAATGGATTCAGGTATTCATTTGCAGATAACAGGGTTACAGATGTATTGCTCCAGGTAATTTCAGCCTGGGCACCACTTGCCAAAGTTACCAAGGAAAGCGCAGCCAGGGATTTTTTCATCATTTTCATGTTGATCCTCATAAATTGAGTATTCGCTTTATGAGACCCACATAAATACCTACCCGGAAATCTCCCTTAGAGATTTTCGACTAGGTACTTCACTCTTTATTGTTGGGCGCCAATTGGATGCGCGCCTAATAGGAAAATGATCAACCAGAAAAATAATACAGAAAGCTGTCCGATCGGACAACAGTTTTGAGGGTGCGTTTTTGTTGAACAATGATGACTTTCTTTTGCTGTTCGTATATTCAGGTCTATTTGAATAAATAATTTGACCGTACAGATCGGATTTATCCGATAACGTCGCAAATGGCAGCGCTCACGCCACGCATTGGCTGGTTTCACAGGGGACGGATGTGAAGATTGAGGATGTAAAAGCTTCACTGGAGGCAGATAAGAAATACAAAGTGGGTAAAATTCGGGAGCAGAATTACAAGGACATCTTAGAGGCGGCAAAGATAATCTTTGCCCAGTATGGCTACAAAGGCGCCAGTATGATGTCCATTGCCAATCAGGCTGGTCTCCCCAAAGCCAATATCCACTACTACTTCAAGAGTAAATCTCTACTGTACGCGGCGGTACTTGAGGAAATCATTAGCGAGTGGAACCGCAGTTTTGAAGTAACCGAAGACGATGATCCCCGGGATGCACTGGAATCTTACATCTTGAACAAGGTGCGGCAGTCCTGTGAAAACCCACTACCCTCCAAGCTTTTTGCTACGGAAATCATTGCCGGAGCGCCGTATTTGGATGAATACATACGCGGCAACATGCGCAAATGGTTCCGGCACAAGGTTGAAGTGATTAATAGTTGGATTGCGCAGGGAAAAATACAGCCGGTGGATCCGGAGTATTTGTTGTTCATGATTTGGTCATCCAGCCAGCACTACGGAGATTTTGAATCCCAGATCCTCAAGCTTCTGAACAAAGGTGAGTACGACGATACTGACATTGAGCGTATCGGCCGTTTTGTAGCCGAAATGATTCTTGCCAGGTGCGGCCTTACGCCCAGCTGGAAAGGCTGACCCCAATTTTTGCTCTATCGCAGTTCGCGTCCGGCGCTAGGCAAGTTCGCGGAGGTCGCCGCCCAGTTCCTGCTCCACCTTTTTCTTGATCTCCATGTGCGCCTCTTCCTGCCCTCTCTGCAACTTGCGGCGCAAAATAGCCGCTTCGAAGCGGCGCTTTTCGATTAATGTGATGGGTTCAAACTTGGGCACAGGAATGGGGCGTCCATCTTCTCCCAGTGCAACCATCGTGAAATAGCAGCTATTAGTGTGCCTGGTGGTCCGCTTGCGAATGTCTTCGGTAACCACCTTGATACCGATTTCCATTGAGGTATTGCCCGTGTAGTTTACGGACGCGAGGAAAGTCACCAGTTCCCCCACGTTGATCGACTCCCTAAATAGCACGCGGTCTACAGTCAGTGTAACCACATAGCAGCCGGCAAAACGGCTGGCACAGGCATAGGCCACTTTGTCCAGATAAGACAGCAGTTCACCACCGTGTACCTTGCCGGAAAAGTTGGCCATGTCTGGCGTCATCAAAACGCTCATGCTGAGCTGGTGATCTCGGGCTTCCATCTCAATCTCCCTCGTTCCTACCATTTGCCTCATGGTCTCTCCACTGTATCTGGCGATACGTCAGATCTGGATCCAGACGCTTCAAAGTAATCGATCTGCAAGATGCGGGCCTGCCGCGGAGATTATTTGCCTTGTATCTGGCCCAGGAAGTCAGGAATAGCAGACTCGAGCCAGTATTCTGGTCGCCACAAACTGCCGCTCACAAAACCCACATGCCCTCCCCGCTTGCTGATGGCGAGCTGAACACTTGGGCTTACCTCGCTGGAACCGGGAACCGCATCCGGACAGACAAATGGGTCATCCATTGCGTGAATAAGCAGGGTTGGACGTGCGATATTCTTCAGGAAGGGGCGGCTCGACGCCCTCGTGTAATAGTCGTCTACGCCCTGAAACCCATGCAGTGGGGCCGTAAAGTGGTCATCGAAGTTGCGAAAATTGCTGAAATAGCGCGCTTGATTCAGCGGAGGCATGGCCTTGGCCAGCGCTGGATCCTGCGCTTTACGTCCCAGGCTTTCCTTCAGGCTTGTAAGCAGGTGGCGCTGGTAAACCTTGGAAAAGCCCAGGTTCATTCTGCGACTGGAAAGGTGAAGGTCCAATGGGGCTGAAACGGATACCGCTGCGCTCAGCGGGCTGCCCTCCCCGTCTTCCCCCAGCCATTTCAACAAGACGTTACCGCCCAAGGAATAGCCTACGGCCATCAACGGTGTGTTGGGATAATGCTCGCGTAATTGGGTCGCGAGCCATCGGGGGTCTTCGCTGTCGCCACTGTGGTAGGCCCGAGGCAACTGGTTAGGAATGCCGCCGCAACCGCGAAAGTGCATTACTGCGACCTGAAATTTGGTACCCATCAATACCTGCATCAGGCCCTGTACGTAGGGAGATTCTACAGAACCTTCCAACCCATGCAGTATCAGGACAATCGGCCTTTCCCGGTTATCGCAAAGAGGCGTGGGGGTATGCAGGGCCAGGCGGTCCTGATCCGGGGTGGTAAACCATTGGAGCTGGGTACGAATCCAGGGCCTGGGCCGGTGATAGCGAGAGAAAATGGTCTGCAGATGGCAGTTTCCGAGGCCTATCCCAGGTTGAAAATGATTGATCAGGCTCTTCTCTTTGCCGGTATCGAAAGCAGTGTGACTCAATGTAAAACGGCCCTTGCTGAAAATAACCGCGATGAATGCGGTGAAGGGCCGAAAGCCTAACCTTGTGGCCGGTAAGTTACCAGAGGACTAAACGGATTTACCGGCAGGTTCCGGCGAAGTTACTTTTTCATAAAAACGGTATTCTCCACCCGTCATGATCAGGTAGACGACATAAGGCTCGAAATCCCCACCCCGGTACATGCCCGGGCTTCCTTGAGGCATACCCGGGACGGCCAGCCCGATACTGTCTTTGGGTGGATCGGACAGGAATTTCCGAATCAGACGCGCGGGTACATGCCCTTCAAAAACATACTGGTTACGCCATACACCGGTGTGGCATCCCTGCATGCTGGGCGGCACCCCCCACTTCTGTTTGACACTGGCAGTATCCAGGCCGTTTTCGCTGCCGACGTTAATCGCATTCTGCTGCAGGTGCGTGATCCAGTCTTTACAGCAGAGGCAAAACGGCGACTTGTATACGACCATGTCCTCTTTGTGACTGGGCTGATCGCCACTGCCGTTTGTACCTCCGGGCGCGCTGCCGCTGGTGCTGCAGGCGGAAAGTCCGTAGGCCATAAACGCAAAAACGGCGGCTTTAAAAAACAATGAGGCACTCACCCTCAGGTCAAGGTACTTCGGCATAGAAAATCGCATAGTGATGATTATTGTCCGTCCAGTATTGCTTGGTGTTAAAGCCTGTTTCCTGCAGCAGTGCCTGCAGTCCAGGTAAGGTGTATTTATGGCTGTTCTCGGTATGGATGGTTTCACCTTCGGTAAAATGAAACTGTGTGCCCGCCACTTCGACGCTCTGCGCCGCCAGGCTCACCAGATGCATTTCCACGCGCTGGCGCAAGCTGTGATAGAAAGCCCGGTGCGCAAACGCATCGATATCAAAATTGCCCTGCAGTTCACTATTAATACGGTGCAGTAGGTTTTTATTGAAGGCTTCCGTAACGTGGTTGCTGTCGTGATAGGCCCGCTCCAATACCACAGAATCTTTTACCAAATCCGCGCCTATCAGCAGGCCATCGCCGCTGGACAATTGTGCGGAAAATTGACACAGCAGCTCGCGGGCTTTTTCAGGCGTGAAATTGCCAATGGTTGACCCGGGGAAAAACAGGACCTTGCGATAGTGACTCTTTGGCAGGGAGTCCCAGGCCGCCGGATCGGTGAAATCGCCAATCACCGGTACGACTTCCAATTGCGGTAGCTGCCCTTGAATCCTGCGCTGGGCCGCAAGAAGGATTTCCGGGGATATATCCAGGGGGTAATAGGCTACTGGCTCGGACATGGCGGCGAGCAGCGGCTCGGCCTTTTCACAGTTGCCTGCCCCTGGTTCCAGTAATACGACCTCCGGCCCCAGGGCCTGCGCTATCTCTGGTAATCGGTACTCGAAAATTTGCCCTTCGGTACGGGTAAGGTAGTAGTCGTCAAGTTCGCAAATCGCCTCAAATAACTTGGAGCCGGCTTCGTCATACAAATATTTACACGGCAGTGTTTTCTGCCGGGCAGACAGCCCTGCCACTACATCTTGTGCGAACTGTTGTCGCTGCTGGTCCAATTGAGTGGACGCTTGATGCCATGCCTTCCCTGCTTTGTCTGCCACGGTCGCTGCCAAATTCACTATATGTCTCCCGCCAGTCGAATCCCGGAAAATTGCCAGGCTTGGTGAGGATAGAAGAAATTGCGGTAACTGATTCGGATATGGCTGCGCGGTGTCACGCAGGAGCCGCCCCGCAGAACCATCTGGTTGCACATGAATTTGCCGTTGTATTCGCCGACCGCATCTGTGCTGGCTTTGTAGCCCGGATAAGGTTGATAGGCGCTGGAGGTCCACTGCCAGGCGTTGCCCAGGAGTTGTAAATTGCCATCGCTATCTGTCTCGGTCAGTGGCTGAAAACTTCGGTTTTCAAGCATTTTTGCCTGTTGTGCCGCATTCTTCTGACAGTGCAGCCAGGCGGCAATTTCCCACTCAAACTCTGTCGGTAGTCGCTGGCCCGCCCAGCTGGCGAAGGCATCGGCCTCGTAGAAATTGAGGTGACAGACTGGTGCCTGCAAGTCGAGTGGCTGCAATCCCGCCAGGGTAAATTCAAACCATTCCCCGTCAATTTCCCGCCAATACAGTGGTGCCTGCAGGGCGTCACCCTGTTGTCGCCGCTCTTGCCAGGCTTGTTGCACATGGCTCCAGCCATCGGATAGCCACAGGCGAGGTTCTTCATAGCCGCCGTCCTGCAGGAACTCAAGATATTCCCCGTTGGTGGCAAGACGAGATGCGATACGAAAAGCCTGCTGAAAACGCTGGTGCGCCGGGCCTTCGTTGTCGTAACTGAAAAACTCTCCATCACACCCTAGGGTGTAGTTGTCCTCGGGCACCTGCAACCATCGCAGCGGTGCAGCGGTATCTGCTCCTTCACTGTCCCACGCGAGATCTTCCCGGTAGGCTGGTGCCAGCGGATTCATGGAAAGTGCGTGTTTGATATCCGTGAGCAGTAATTCCTGATGTTGCTGCTCATGGTGGATTCCGAGTTCCAGCAGTTGGGCATGGCCTGCCGTGACATCTTCCTCTGTCAGCCACTGCTCCACGGCCCGATCGACCTGCGCCCGGTAGGCATAGACCTGTTCGATGGACGGACGAGAAAGTAGCCCTCTTTGGGGGCGGGCAAAAGGCTTGCCGAGAGAGTTGTAGTAGGAATTGAACAGTTGGTGGTAGGCGGGATCGTAGACGTAATAATCGGGGAGATATTGACGCAAAATGAAGGTTTCAAAAAACCAGCTGGTATGCGCGAGGTGCCATTTTGTGGGGCTGGCATCGGGCATGGACTGCAGTTGCATATCTTCCGCCGTCAGCGGGTCGGTGAGACCTTCGGTTTCGCTCCGTACCTGCTGGAAGTGGCTGAGTAGTGCGGCTCGCTCATCCAGGGAAAGCTCCCGAGCCTCGTCTTGCCCCAAGTGCTCAGATCCAGTGCTTTGCGATACTGATGAACCAGCTTCTGTTATCAGACTCATCCCTTAGCTCGGTCGACGGCGGTGACTGTTATTGATCATACAACCATTGTGGCGAATTCCCATGACAATGCCGGTGCAGGCGAAGGAATCCGCGCCACGAATTTTCCTTACATTTCCCTCGGGCACAAAAAAGGGCCGGCGAAGCCGACCCTTTTGTTGTCTGTCACAATATCTGTGATCAGAAGCGCACGGTGAAGTCTGCACCGTACATGCGCGGCATAAAGCGCCATGCAGGGCTGGCACCAATGGCTGCACCGGTACCGCCGTAGCCGCCAGCGATTTCTTCGTCGGTTACGTTCTGCACCCACAGGGCCGCAGAGTAACGATCGGAAGCGCTGTTCCAGCCGGCGCGCAGGTTCATCAGCTGGTAGTCCGGGATAACCCGGGCCGGGTCGCTGATGGAGCCAACACGTTCGTCGGTCCAGTTGTAGTCGCCACGCAGCACAACGTTACTACCACTGGTCAGATCCCAGGTGTATTCCGCCATGATGTTGAACTTGTTCTCCGGGGTGCCAACGCGGGGCTGACCTACGCGAGAATGGGTTTCCTCTGTCTCACCGATGGATTCGATGATCTGGTAACGGGTGTACTCGGTATCCAGGAAAGAGTAGTTACCAGCGATAAACAGGTTATCGGTGGCGGCCCACTGGACTTCAAACTCAGCACCCTGCCCTTCGGCATCGGCATTACGCAGGTAGTAGTTGGGGATAGGCGCGCCTACCAGGTCCAGCTGCTGCAGGTTCTTGTAGTCATACGCGAACACAGATGCGTTGAAGCGCACGGCATTGTCGAACAGGCTGCTCTTCAGGCCAATTTCGAGGTTGGTAACACCTTCCTGGTCGAAGGACGGATCGATGCCCGGTGCTGCACTGAAGCTGTTGAAACCACCAGCTTTGAAGCCGTCAGCCACGGAGATGAAGGTCATCACGTCGTCGTTCCAGCGGTAATCCAGAACCAGACGGCCAGACAGGTCACTCCAGGAGTCGCTCAGATCCTGATTCAGGTCAGCAACGCCATTGTTGTTAAATGCCATACCGAAACGCGGTGCAGGGATGGCGCCAACCGGGATGCTTGGAATCGGCAGCTGACCAATGACGCTACCATCCGGCCCCATGATATCGACCATGCCGCCGGCCAGTGCCAGTGGCAGTGTGTTCTGGTAAGAGCTGACGATGGAGAAGTCTTTCTCATCGGCGGTGTAACGCGCGCCGACGGTCAGGTCCAACTTGTCAGTCAGGCTCCAGGTGGCGTCACCGTAGATCGCCGCTGAGCGATAGTCGCCCTTGTTCAGTACAGATTCGGTCCAGGGGGTGTCGGCCATTACCCAGGGGGTGATGCCGGCCATCAACTGAGCGGCCATCTGCTCACGGTTCAGCATGCTCGCAGGCACTGGTGAGCCCATTTGTTGCAGCAGCGCGTCCGCTTGTCCAGATTGCACCATCAGGTCGTATACGAAGGTCGCAACAGCCGCACCTTCCAGACCGCCAGCGATCATTGCCTGGCGCTGCTGGTAAGCCATGTCTTCCACCTGCGTGGTGGTCAGATCCAGACCCAGTGCTTCTACCTGCGCTTTTACGCCCTCGTAGACGGCGAAAGATTCCAGAGAGCCAGCAGTGAAGTAAGCGTCGGTGGTGTGTTCCAGCTCTTCGCGAGAGTAAGAAGCACCCAGAGTCCACTTCAGCGTGTCGGTGGCGCCGTTCAGACGGAATTCTTGAGAGAACTGGGTCTGATCGTCGAAGTTGGCAGAGCCAAACATGTAATCCGGGTTCGCGGTGCCGTCCTCGTCCTGCTGCAGGTGGGCTTCAAAGCCGCGGTAAGCAGTGATGGAGGTGAAGGTCACGTTTTCAAAATCGTGCACCACGGAGACAGAGGTACCCCAGGAATCACGATCTTCAATGGTCGGGGTGTCCAGCGCGTAGTCACCAAACACGTCAGTGCCACCGGCTTCCGCCTGCAGAGACGGAACGATGGAGGTACGCAGTGCGCTACCCTGATCCATTACGCCGTACTCAGCACGCCACAGAACCTCGGTATCCGCGGTAGGCTCCCACAGCAAAGAGGCACGGTAAGTCTGGGTGTCAATGTTGCCAACTTCGAAATCTCCAGCCTTGTTATCGGCAAAAGAATCGCGGCGGTTGGTCGACGCAGTGAAGCGACCGTACAGGTTATCGGTCAGCTGGCGATTGAGCAGCAGGTCGGTGGACTGACGGCCATAATTACCTGCGGTCAGGTTCAATTCGGTGGTGTCGTCTGCCTGCGGCTTCTTGGAAATGATATGGATGGCGCCGCCAGTAGCGTTACGGCCGAACAGGGTTCCCTGCGGGCCTTTGAGTACCTCGACACGCTCGATATCTGCCAGCGGCACTTCAGCGCCTGCGCCACGACCGGTGTAAACGCCGTCAACGTAAACGGCTACCGCAGGGTCAGAACCCACGGTGAAGTCACCGGTTTCGATACCGCGCACGCTGTAGGTAGGCTGCAGCGGGGTATCGTTGTTCATTTCAACGCCCGGGGTAAATTTACCCAGGTCGGTCAGGTTTTTTACGCCCATGGCCTTCATGCTGTCGCCGGTGAAAGCAGAAATGGCAATTGGAACGTCTTGCAGGTTTTCCGCACGCTTCTGTGCGGTTACCACAACTTCTTCAATCTCCGCCGCAGAAGCAGCACCGCTCAGTGCGGTAAAGGCAATGGCAGCAGAGAGAGTGGACAGGGTGAAGGACCGGTTTTTACCGGACTGGTCGGCGTTGTACATCATCGCGTCCTCGCGTTTTAGTTATATGAAAAGCGTGATGGAAAATGGTCATTTTGGATAGTTATGTTCGGCCATCTTACGGGTACTAGTGTCCTAAGAAAAGCTTGTGGTGACCTTTTTCTTGTGACTGGTCAGTTTTCGTAACGCGAAATGTGAACTAGTGCGCCACGTTGGCATTTTATTCAACCAAAACAGCGATATTGTGACCAGACTAAGTCCTTCGGTAACCATTATTCCCCCGGTCAGCACTGGTACACTCTTACCGGGTTGACACCGGTACGTTAGTCCTCGAAGTCCTAAAATAACGATTTTGCTTTTTACCCGAGAGATTCTGCGATGATCAAAAGCACCCCCTGGCCAAGGCGTATTGTGAAAGCGCTCATTGCCACCACTGTCCTCTTATCGCTAGTTGCGATCGCCACCTGGCTTTGGCTGCGACAGAGCCTTCCCCTGCTCGAAGGGGAGCTGCAAACGGGCCAACTGGAGCGCCCAGTTCGCATCGAGCGCGATGCCCAGGGCGTGGCCTTTATTACCGCCGAGACCCGCAACGACAGTGCCTTTGCACTCGGGTTTCTGCACGCCCAGGAGCGTTTCTTCCAGATGGATCTGCTGCGACGCAATTCCGCCGGCGAACTGTCGGAGCTGGTAGGTGAAGCGGCCCTGGAGCACGATCAGGAAGTACGTCGCCATCAGTTCCGGGAGCGGGCCAAGCGCAACATTGCGGCCATGCCCCAGGACCAGCAGCAGATTCTCAAGCACTACGCCAACGGGGTTAACTACGGCTTGTCGCAGCTGGGCGCCGCCCCCTGGGAATACGCCCTGCTCCGCCAGGAGCCTCGCGCTTGGGACACCGCCGATAGCTTGCTGACCATTTTCAGCATGTACATGACCCTGCAAAGCACCACCGGTAATTTTGAGTTGCGCGACAACGCGCTGGCGGAGTTGCTGCCAGACGATCTTTATGCGTTTTTCGTACCCAAGGGCGGCATCTGGGATGCGCCGTTAATCGGTGACGCGCGCGAAGCTGTCGCGCTTCCCGCGACCAACATTGCCGCGCTGGTAGAAGATGGTGAGCCAATGGCTTACCAGAAGATGGAAAGCGAAGACATGATCTTCGGCAGTAACAACTGGGTTGTGGGTGGTGCCCTGACCGAGCACGGCGGCGCCATTGTTGCCGACGATATGCACCTCGCGATTACGGTACCCAATATCTGGTTCCGTGCGGGCTGGAAGGTGCCGGGTACGGATTTTGAAATGCGTGGCGCCACCCTCCCTGGCGGCCCGATTATCGTGGCTGGCAGCAACGGAAAAGTAGCCTGGGGCTTCACAAATACCACGGCGGATTGGGGTGACCTGATTCCCCTGGAGTTATCCGAAGATGGCAACCAATACCGTACGCCGGAAGGCTGGCGGGACTTCGACATTGTCGAGGAGGAGATTGCCATTAGTGGAAAGCCGGCTGCCAGCGTGGAGATTCGCAAAACCATCTGGGGCCCGGTTGTCGCAGAAGACCATAAGGGTAACCCCCTCGCCTACCGCTGGGTCGCCCACGACCTGCGTGGCGCGAATATGAACATCCTGAAATTGGAAACGGTTTCCAGCACCCGCGAAGCGATGGATCTGGCACCTGAACTGGGTATTCCCCACCAGAACTTCGTGATCGGCGACAGTCAGGGCAATATCGGCTGGACTGTTGCTGGCCCAATTCCCCGCCGTGTCGGGCTTGATGGCAGCCGTTCGGTTAGCTGGGCAGATGGCTCCGCCTACTGGGACGGATACCTGAGTGCCGCAGAGCAGCCCCAGGTGTACAACCCGCCATCCCACCGGATCTGGACGGCAAATTCCCGCACCATGGACGGGGAATACCTCCGAGTAATGGGTGACGGCGGTTATGCCCTCGGCGCCCGTCAACAACAGATTCGCGACGATCTGTTCGCTCGCGAGACGTTCACTGAGCAAGACTTGCTGGATATTCAGCTGGACGATCGCGCGGTATTCCTCAGCCGCTGGCAGGAACAGCTCGCCACATTACTCGATGGGGTTGATGGCTACGATGCGATACGTGAGCAGGTCATCGATTGGGGCGGTCGCGCGAGTGCTGACTCCGTCGGCTACCGCATCGTGCGCAACTTCCGCCTGCGCTTTATTGATCTGTCTACGGCACCGGTACTCACCTACATGCGCCGTTATGATCCGGAGTTTAAATTTGGCCGTGTAAACCGCCAGGTGGAATATCCGGCATGGGAAATGCTCGCCAATGAGCCGGCACACCTGCTTAACCCGGAATTCGAATCCTGGGAAGCGCTGAAGCTGGCCGCACTGGATCGCGTTCTCGAAGATATGGCTGAGGGCGGGTTGGATCTGGAGCAGCAGACCTGGGGTGTTCAGAATGCGGCAAAAATTCAACACCCGCTGGGACGAGCGGTGAGTGCGGTCAACTGGTTTACCGCCATGCCCGCAGACCACCTGCCCGGTGACTCCCACATGCCCAGGTTCCAGTCTTCCACCAATGGTGCTTCCGAGCGCATGGTGGTGGCACCCGGCCATGAGGAATCGGGTATTTTCCATATGGCGACAGGTCAGAGCGCCCACCCGCTCTCCCCTTTCTTCGGCAATGGCCATCTGGACTGGGTGCAGGGTAATCCTTCGCCAATGAAGGAACAGGCGGTGACCTACACACTGACCCTGCAGTAATTTTTATTCCTGCCGATAAATAAGGTCGATAGGAAAGGCGCTCAATCGAGCGCCTTTTTTGTTCATCGTATTCCGTGCATCCAGGCTAAGCGTCGCACTGGGCAGCGCGGCAACCCGCCTCCATCTCGTCACGGATAATCTGCGCCAACCGCTTCGCGCCTGGCCCGGGTGACTCCTGATCGGCGAAGATCAAATACATCTGCAAATAACGTTCGCTGCCGCCACGGAGCGGTAGTGGTTTCAGTGTGCCTTCCGACAGCTCCTTGCGAATCTTTTCCTCGGGTAGCCAGGCAAAGCCATAGCCGCGGCAGGCTGCGCCGATTGACGTCGCCATATTGGTCACCGTCCAGCGCTGTGCAACCTCTACCGTTGTCGCGCTGCGGTTACGGGTAGAGCTGGAGTCCCGCACAACCAGGTGGCGGTGGCTGCGTAAATCCCGAACCGTCAGCTCACGGCCGAGTTGATGCAGGGGGTGCTCCGGATGCGCGACCGGGATGATGCGGACCTGTCGCGCCAGGGGTTCACCCGAATAGCCCTGGGGGACATGGGGCGATATCGCGAGTTCGACCCGCCCGTCCTGTAAGGCTTCCGGGGCGCCCCCGAGCACCGTTTCATAGAGTTCGATACGGGTTTGCGGACTTTCCCGGCCGAATTGATCCAGGCAATTTAGCAGTAGCCAGGTAGGAAACAGTACTTCAACGGCGATACCAATCTGTGACTCCCAGCCGGCAGAGGCTTTGTGGGCGTCGCGCTCGATATCCGATGCGTCATTCAGAAGCTGTTTGGCGCGGGCGTACAGCATCTGGCCGGTGCTCGTCAGTACGGCTTTTCGCCCCTCGATAGCAAAGGCCTTCATCCCGAGCGTCGATTCCAGCTTCTGAATCGCGTAACTCACAGACGACTGGCTCTTGTGCAGCCGATCCGCGGCCTGCGCGTATCCGCCGGCCTCTACCAGCGCAACCAGGCAGCGCCATTGCTCGAGGCTGATTCTCGGGGTTTGGGTGCTTATCGAATCTGACTGAACTGCCATATATCGGATTTCTAGATAGATTTGAGCATATTTTTATAATTTTTTATCTAATCCATCAATGCTTCAATGAAGTCATCGGGTTATCAGCAGCCCATTGGAGGCACACAAATGACCAAACACACCAGAAAACTTCTCAAAATTCAGACCAGCCTGTTTCAGAACGATGGGCAATCCACCCAGCTGGCCAATCAATTTGCCGACCAGTGGCTCACCGCGAATCCCGGCGGTGAGATTGTTTCCCGCAATCTGGCCGCCAGTCCGGTGCCGCATCTGGATCTGGAGCGCTTTCAGGCCCTCAATAGTGACCCTGCCGAGCGCACGCCGGAACAGCAGGACGTGGTCGACTTTTCCAACACCCTGATTGAAGAAATCAGAGAGGCGGACACGCTGGTATTCGGCATTCCGATGTACAACTTCAGTGTGCCGTCGAGCCTTCACGCCTACTTTGACCATATCGCGCGCGCCGGGGTGACCTTCCAATACACCGAGAACGGTCCGCAGGGTTTACTGACCGGCAAACGTGCCTACGTGGTGATCACCCGTGGGGGGCTGTATGGCGAGGACCATGCGCAAACGAATTTCATCCGCCAGTTCCTTGGATTTATCGGCATAAACGAAGTGGAATTTATCTACGCCGAAGGTTTGGCGATGGGTGATGAGTCGAGAAATGGTGCACTGAGTGCGGCGCGGGAACGACTCTCGCAACTGGCGTGACCTGAGCCGTTAAAAGTTTCATACCTGTAAGCTTTGGGTGACCTCGGTCACCCTTTTTCTGTGGTCGGTCACTGACCCCGGAAGAATATTGGCGACGAAATCTCAGGCCGTTTCGTCAAGAATCGCAAAAGACAGAAATGAGGTAAGCAATCCCAGCCCGACAATAAAGGGCAGCAGAGGAAAGCAGATCATCAGCAGCGATGCGCCAATCCAGAGATTCTTCACCCAGCCCCGTTTAATACGGTAACGGCGGGAATAGCGGCGCAGGTGGCTGTCACCTTCATCAGGCAGCGCAATTTCATTTTCGCGGGGCGCAAAGCTACGCACCAGAAGGGTGCAATAGAAGCGGAGCAACATCCAGAACATATATCCACCACTCGCAAACATCTCCTTCAGTATAGATAGAGGTTTACGAGTGGTTGGTTCTGGGTATCAGAAGTGGGAATTTAACGGTGCGAAGATGCCCTACTGATACCAGCCCAGGCTTTCGCGCAAGGTAACGACACCGCCAATAATCGTGAGCGCTGGCGCTTCCACTTTGTGGGTTTCGGCCAGTTCTGGCAGGGTCGCGATAGTGCCTACAATCACCCGCTGGTCGCGGGTAGTGCCCTTCTCCACCAGTGCTGCCGGTGTGTCGGGGTCCATACCATTGGCCACCAGTTTTTCGGAGATGGTGGGCAGGCCGGTAAGTCCCATGTAGAACACCAGCGTCTGGTTTTTGGTAATCAATTCGTCCCAGGGCAATACCAGGTCACCCTGCTTGAGGTGCCCAGTGATAAAGCGCACGGATTGTGCGTGGTCCCGGTGTGTCAGCGGAATCCCGGAGTAAGCGGAACAGCCAATGGCTGCGGTAATGCCAGGTACCACCTGGAAAGGAATCCCAGCTTCCGCAAGTTTGTCGATTTCTTCACCGCCGCGCCCGAAGACAAAGGGATCCCCACCCTTCAGCCGCAGAACCTTCTTACCTTCTTTCGCCAGGTCCACCAGCAACTGATTGATGTCGTCCTGGGGAACAGAGTGGAACTGCTTCATCTTGCCCACGTAAATGCGCTCGGCATCCCGGCGCACCAGTTCCAGCACCTCGCTCGATACAAGCCGGTCGTACAACACGACGTCCGCTTGTTGCATCAGGCGCAAGGCTCGGAAAGTGAGCAGATCCGGGTCGCCGGGGCCGCCCCCTACCAGATACACCTCACCACTGGCGGCAGGTTTTTGCTCCCAACGCTGAAGTTCTTGCAGCAGCGACGCTTCGGCTTCGGCTTTATGCCCTCGCTCAACCTGGCCGACAATGGGACCGTTGAACACCCAGTGCCAGAAGTCTTTGCGCTGGGCTTCCGGCAAAGCTGCTTTCACCTTGTCGCGCATACGTCCAGCCAGCTCGGCGATCAGTCCGAGGCCGGGCGACAGCAACGTCTCGATCTGCGCGCGCAACATGCGTGTCAGAACCGGTGCAGAGCCGCCACTGGAAATACCAATGGCCACCGGGCCGCGCTCAACAATGGAGGGAAAGGTAAAGGTACAGTGCGCCGGTGAATCCACCACGTTTACCGGCAGGCGCCGGGCGCGGGCATCGGCAGATACCTGCGCATTGACGGCGCTGTCGGCGGTGGCGGCAACCACCATCTCGACATTTTCCAGCAGCTCGCTGCGGTAAGTGCCGACGATGTACTCGCCACCACTGGCGAGAACCAGCTGGCGCAGTTCATCGGTGATATCCGGAGCCACGACCAGCAGGCGGGCCTCCGCTTTATTGAGCAAGCGCGCTTTGCGCGTGGCGATGGAGCCGCCCCCGACAATCAGGCAGGGGCGATTTTTCAAATCAAAAGCGAGAGGCAGGTAACGCAAGGTTCTATTCCATACTGCTAGCCGATCTTGGTCGCGCCCCGCATATAAGGACGCAGTACTTCCGGCACCTCGACACTACCATCGGCCTGTTGATAGTTTTCCAGTACCGCGATCAGCGTACGGCCCACTGCCAGCCCGGACCCATTCAGGGTGTGCAGCAGTTCCGGCTTGCCCGTTTCGGGGTTGCGCCAGCGAGCCTTCATACGCCGGGCCTGGAAGTCGCCCATCAGAGAGCAGGAAGAAATTTCCCGGTATTTATCCTGAGACGGAATCCACACTTCCAGGTCATAGGTTTTGGTTGCCCCGAAACCCATATCGCCACCACACAGCACCACGGTGCGGTATGGCAGGTTCAGTTTCTGCAGAACATTTTCTGCATGACTGGTGAGCTGTTCGAGCGCGTCACTGGATTGATCCGGGCGGGCAAACCACACCAGTTCCACTTTTTCGAACTGGTGCTGCCGAATCATGCCGCGGGTGTCGCGCCCGTGGGAGCCGGCTTCAGAGCGAAAGCAGTTGGTATGGCTGGCAAATTTGTGCGGCAGAGAACTGGCGTCCTCGACGATTTCGTCGCGGTACAAATTGGTCAACGGTACTTCTGCGGTGGGGATGAGGTAGAAACCACGCTCATCCTCCAGCTTGAACAGGTCCTCGGCAAACTTGGGCAGCTGTGAGGTACCGAACAGGGAATCGCTATTTACTATCACCGGCACATTGGCTTCTTTATAGCCGTGCTCTTCTACGTGAAGATCAAGCATGAACTGTGCCAATGCGCGATGCAGGCGGGCCACTTCTCCGCTCATTACCGCGAAGCGGGAACCGGTCAGCTTGGTGGCCACTTCAAAATCCAGACCATTCAGGGCCGCACCCAGATCCACGTGGTCGCGCACTTCAAAGTCGAATTTGCGCGGTGAACCCCAGGTACGCACTTCGACGTTGTCGTCTTCGTCTTTGCCTTCTGGCACCGACGCATCCGGGATGTTGGGGATGGCCAGCAGAATATCATCCAGCTGTTGCTGCAACTCAGACAGGGCCTGCTTGGCTTCTGACAGCTGTCCACCCAGGGATTCGACCTCTTTCAGCAACGGTGCAATGTCTTCACCGGCGGCTTTGGCCCGGCCGATATTCTTGGACTTGCTGTTGCGCTCATTCTGCAGGGACTCAGTGCGGGTCTGCAGTTCCTTGCGCTGCTCTTCGAGCTGCTCCAGTTTGGCTGTGTCCAGCTGCACACCGCGCTTGGTCAGCGCCGCTGCAACGTCGTCGAGTTGGTTACGAATCAGTTTTGGATCGAGCATGGTGTTTTGATTACCGCGTTACAGATATTTCAGTCCCAGTGTGATGGCCGCTGCGGTCGCAGCCAGACACACCAGAAAGCTGGCCACGACATAGGCCAGCGCTATTAAAGGCTGGCCATTGTGCCACAACAGCACAGTTTCCAGCGAGAAGGTCGAAAAGGTGGTGAGCGCCCCGAACAGGCCGGTCATGATCAGTAGCCGCCACTCGTGCCCGAGCATGCCGCGCTCAACGATCATTACGTAAGCAATACCGATCAACAGTGAGCCGGTAACGTTGACGATAAAGGTGCCGAGGGGAATCCGGCCCTCAAAAACCGGGAAGCTCCACAAACCGATCAGATGCCGCAGAATCGCGCCTACGGCACCACCCAGGGCAATCGCAATCCACTGCATCAGGAGCTCCCTATCGATTTTTTAATCGCCGAAAAATGGCGATCATAGCGTTTTTTCGACACTCCAGAGAACTGCCAGGTCGGAATCCGGTTATTTTTGCGGATAGCGCTGTATCGGGCTTTGAAGGTTGAGCGCCTGCAGACGCTTAAGCTTCTCCTCGATTTTGCTTTCCAGGCCGCGATTGACCGGGTGGTAATAGCGTCGCCCGGCAATCGCCTCGGGCAGGTAACACTCTCCAGCGGCGAAGCCGTCTGGCTCGTCGTGGGCATAGCGGTACTCGGCGCCGTGCGCCATCTCTTTTGCCAGTTTGGTTGGGGCATTGCGCAGGTGAATGGGAACCTCGTAGCTGGGCTCCCGGCGGATATCCGCCAGTACGCGCTTGTAGGCACTGTAAACCGCGTTACTTTTCGCCGCGACAGCGAGGTAAGCCACCGCCTGCGCAATCGCCAGCTCCCCTTCCGGGCTGCCCAGCCGCTCCTGGACATCCCAGGCGTTGAGGGCGATTTCCAGGGCTCTGGGGTCGGCATTGCCAATGTCTTCACTGGCCATGCGCACCACGCGGCGCGCCACATAAAGCGGGTCGCAGCCGCCATCAATCATGCGCGCAAACCAGTAGAGCGCGGCATCCGGGTCGGAGCCGCGCACGGACTTGTGCAGTGCGGAAATCTGGTCGTAAAAGTAGTCTCCGCCCTTGTCGAAGCGGCGCACATCCGCGGTCAGCACCTCCGCCAGCACCGCCTCATCAATGACCTGCTGGCCACCCTCTTCCCGCGACAGGTCACAGGCGATTTCCAACAGATTCAGGGCACTGCGGGCATCGCCGTCAGCACTCAGGGTAATTTTGTCGAGCACCGCCGGGGTCATCTGGATATTGCGCGCGCGTAACTCCTCGTCCTCCTGCAGCGCCCGATTCAGCAAGCCAGTCAGCTCTTCCTGACTGAGGCTGCGTAACAGGTAGACCCGGCAGCGGGACAAGAGCGCGTTGTTCAATTCAAAGGACGGATTTTCGGTGGTGGCACCGACAAAGGTAACCGTGCCCTCTTCCACATAAGGCAGGAAGGCATCCTGTTGCGCCTTGTTAAAGCGGTGAACCTCATCCACGAACAGGATGGTGCCGCGCCCGAACTGGGCGCTGTGCTGCTCCGCTTCGGCGACTGCCTGGCGAATTTCCTTGACGCCCGCGAGCACCGCGGAGAGCGTGGCAAAGCGGACATCACACTCTTCGGCCAATAGCCGCGCAAAGGTGGTTTTCCCCACTCCGGGCGGCCCCCAGAGCACCATGGAATGCAGCTGGCCCCGCTCTACCGCCTCGCGCAGGGGTTTACCCTGCCCCAATAAATGCGTCTGGCCCACATAGTGGGCCAGAGTTTGCGGCCGCATACGCGCGGCCAGTGGTTGGTGCAGGGGAGGCGACTGGAAAAGGTCATTCATCGCGGATGATGTCGGTGCCCTTCGGTGGCTTGAAGCGGAAAATGGAATTGGACAGTTTCGGGTTGGCCTTCAGGCCATTGAACTGGATATCGGTGGTCTGACCCATGCCATCGCGTACGGTCATGGCAGAAGGCAGGCCCTTGCCGTCAAAGCGAATCACCATGGACTTGAACGGCGCTGACGCTCTTTTCGGGGTCAGGTAGTAAGCACCCTTCTTGTTTTCCACGCTGAAAGAGCCGCGGATATCTTCGACTTTACCGCCCAGCAGCAGTGCTGGAGTTTCCTTCATGCGATTGTCGACCGGACGAATGGTGACCTGCTCCAGATCCGGATCGTACAGCCAAAGCTTCTTGTTGTCGGTTACCAGTAGCTGCGGGAAGGGCTCACCGGTCTGCCAGCGCAACTTCCCCGGGCGCTCGACGGAAAAATTCCCGCTGCTTTTCTGCAGGGTTTTTCCCTTCTGGTCCTTGAGTGTCTGGCGGAAATTACCGGAGATGGAGCCCAGTGGCTGCAGCAGTCGACTGAGTTCATCACTGGCGTCTGCCGAGGCCCCGTTTGCACCGAAGCCGATACTCAGGGCAACACAGATTGTGCTCAGAATTCGTTTCATAGTGGCCTTCCGTAAACTGTTCGGGAATGTCCTTAAAGCCTAGTCGGCGGCAAGTGAACCCGGCCTGAACCGGGTGCAATTGCGACGAAAAGTTTTACGCCGGCGGCGGCGCCAGGACTTCGCGGTTGCCATTGGCCTGCTGTGGCGATACCACGCCGGCGGCTTCCATGGCCTCGATCATGCGGGCGGCGCGATTGTAGCCGATGCGCAGCTGGCGCTGCACGGAGGAAATGGAGGCTTTGCGCGATTTGGTCACAAATGCCACAGCCTCGTCGTAGAGGGCATCCGCTTCCGGGTCGTCTTCCCCGCCCTCAGTCGCCATTCCCGGTACCGGAATACTGTTATTGGCATCGTCGACAATGCCGTCAATGTACTCTGGCTCGCCGCGGCGACACCAGTCTGCCACAACCTGGTGCACCTCATGGTCATCCACAAAGGCACCGTGCACCCTTATGGGGACCGCCGTACCCGGCGGCAGGTATAGCATATCGCCGTGCCCGAGCAGCTGTTCTGCGCCCCCCTGATCCAAAATGGTGCGAGAATCGACTTTGGAAGAAACCTGGAAGGCCATGCGGGTTGGTACGTTCGCTTTGATCAGGCCGGTAATCACATCCACAGAGGGCCGCTGGGTCGCCAGTAGCAGGTGAATCCCCGCCGCCCGCGCCTTTTGCGCGATACGGGCGATCAGCTGCTCAACCTTCTTGCCAACGATCATCATCATGTCGGCAAATTCGTCGATAACCACAACTACCGCCGGTAACGGCTTGAGGTGCGGTGCGGTCTGTTCAGCCTCCGGAACGCTGGACATGGGGTCTGGCTGCCAAATCGGGTCTACCAGCGGTTCACCAGCCGCAATCGCATCCTTAATCTTGCGGTTGAAGCCGGCCAGGTTGCGCACACCCATGGCGGCCATCAGTTTGTAGCGTCGTTCCATCTCGCCAACACACCAGCGCAGGCCATTGGCCGCGTCGTTCATGTCAGTGATGACCGGCGTCAGGAGGTGCGGGATTCCCTCGTAAACCGAGAGCTCCAGCATTTTCGGGTCCACCAGAATCAGCCGCACTTCGTCCGGGGTGGATTTGTACAGCAGGCTGAGCAACATCACATTGATGCCCACGGACTTACCGGAACCCGTAGTACCGGCCACCAGCAGGTGCGGCATCTTCGCGAGATCCGCCACCACCGGCTGCCCGGCGATATCGTGGCCCAGCGCCAGGGTCAGCGCTGAGCCGGCCTTTTCATACACCTCTGCACCCAAAACCTCGGAGAGGCGCACCATCTGGCGATTTTCATTGGGTATCTCAATACCCACCACCGATTTGCCAGGAATCACCTCCACCACCCGCACACTGATGACCGCCAGGGAGCGGGCCAGGTCTTTGGCGAGATTGGTGATACGGCTGACTTTTACCCCGGGAGCGGGCTGTATCTCAAAGCGGGTCACTACCGGCCCCGGCAGAACCGAGACCACTTCCGCCACTACCCCGAAGTCCTTGAGTTTCAATTCCAGCAGGCGTGACAGGGCCTCCAGCGCTTCGCGGGAGAAACCAGCTTTCTTGTTGGTATCCGGTGAATCCAGTAGTGACAGCGGCGGCAGTGTGCCGGTTACCGGCCCCTTGAACAGCTCGCCCTGCTTCTCTTTGCTGGCTCGCGGGCTCTGCTTGACCGGCGGCGCGGCCGGTTCGATTTTTGGCGGTATCCGTTTGGCGGTGCGCTGCTTTTCCTCTTCTACCGCCGCCTTGCGAACCACGATGGCCTCCCGTGCCACCCGTTTCTCTTCCCGCTCTTGCCGCGCATGCGCCATTCGGCTGGCCAGCCAGCCGAATACAAACAGCACGCTGCGGCCAATATCCTCAAACAACTTGAGCCAGGACATGCCGGTGAAGACGGTAACCCCAATGGCAAACATCGCGAGCAACAGAATCGTGGCGCCCACGTAGCCGAGCCCGGTCTCCATAAAATTGGATATCGATGCGCCGATGATGCCGCCATTGGAAAATGGCAACGGTTGGTGGGATTCGCTAAAACACAAGGTAGCCAGAGCGGCGCCCGACAGCAGCAGCACAATCAGGCCGCCAACGCGCAGCGCGAATAAGGGACCGTGAAAGCGGGCGTTTTTATCCCGCAATATGCGGAAGGCTCGCCAACCAATCAGAATCGGGAACAGGTACGCCATCCAGCCCAGCAGCGACAGAAACACGTCGGCAACCCAGGCGCCAGTGGGGCCAATCGCATTGTTGATGCCACTACCGTGCCCGGTGTGCGACCAGCCGGGGTCCTGGGGGCTATAGCTGAGCAGGCTTATACCCGCCAGCAACGCGCCAGCCAGCAGTGCGATAAGGGCACCTTCGCGCAAAATTCGCGCAATCAGGGAATCCGGGATGCTACCTGCGGATTCACTATCACTTTCAGCCTTCAATGGCTTACCTCGATCATCACGGGATTTATCAGGATTATATGGGCGCTCACAGCGCCAAAGCTTCTGTGTACTACAGCCTTGGGGCAATTGCTACCGCGAGCACAGCTTAGAAAACACTTTAACTTTAGATTTTATTATTTAAAACAAATACTTACAGGCACTAATTCACGCAATTTGTAGAAGTCTGTAGAAGAATCTCACGTGGGCCTGAACACCCTTGACCTTGCCGCATATATGGCGGCGAACCCTCCCAGTCATTTGATGAGCCTATAAAAGGGTGCAATCAGATAAATAAGCCCAAACTATTTGGAAGCATTAGAGGCTTTCCCCTATCATTGCCCGCAATTTTGACACTGGCAGTCTATGCCGCTGCATTTCTTAGGCTGCCTTAGACACCGTTTCATCCATTGACGCCTTAAAATTCGAAGTATTGTGAGTCCAGTCATGAGCAACCATCACCGTCTGATCATTCTCGGCTCCGGCCCTGCCGGCTACACCGCTGCCATTTACGCGGCTCGCGCCAACCTGAATCCGGTAGTGATTACCGGAATGCAGCAAGGCGGCCAGCTGACCACCACCACCGAAGTCGAAAACTGGCCGGGTGGCGTACACGACCTTCAGGGCCCGGACCTGATGGTTCAGATGCAGCAGCACGCTGAGCGTTTCGACACCAACATCATCTTCGACCACATCCACGAAGTAGACCTCAAGCAGCGCCCCTTCACCCTGAAAGGGAACGAGACCTACACCTGCGATGCCCTGATCATCTGCACCGGCGCTTCCGCGCAGTACCTTGGCCTGCCCTCTGAAGAAGCCTTCCAGGGACGTGGCGTCAGTGCCTGCGCGACCTGCGACGGATTCTTCTACCGCGACCAGAAAGTCGTTGTGGTCGGTGGTGGTAATACCGCCGTGGAAGAAGCGCTGTATCTGTCAAACATCGCTAGCGAAGTGACCCTGGTACACCGCCGCGACAGCCTGCGCGCGGAAAAAATCCTGCAGGATCGCCTGCTGGAAAAAGCCGAAAACGGCAACATCAATCTCTGCTGGCACCACACCCTCGATGAGGTGCTGGGTGACGATAACGGGGTTACCGGTGTGCGCCTGAAGAATGTACAGGACGGCTCTACTAAAGAAGTTGAGGTTTCCGGTGTATTTATTGCCATCGGCCACAAGCCCAATACCGACATCTTTGAAGGTCAGCTGGAAATGAACGGTGGCTATATCGTTGTGGAAAGCGGCTTGCACGGCAACGCCACCCAGACTTCCATCCCGGGTGTATTTGCCGCGGGTGATGTCTCCGACCACATTTACCGTCAGGCAGTAACGTCTGCCGGCACCGGCTGTATGGCCGCTCTGGATGCTGAGCGCTTCCTCGACGCCCAGTAAGAAGACCGCCAATGCTCGCGTGAGCATTGCGTGACGAAAGCAGGCGGCCTTGTGCCGCCTGTTTTTTTGGTGAGCCACCCGGCCTCTGCCTATCTGTTATTCTGCCCCGCTCTCCAGTAATCAACTTTGAGCAATCAATTTCGAACCACCAGTCTCGAACAACGACATTGAGGCGCAGTTTTGACCAGTAGCACCGATGAGATCCTTACCCTGCTCGACCCGGACAATATTGCATTTCCGGAAACCAGCAAGGCCCTGGATGATCCAAACGGCTTACTCGCTGTTGGCGGCGACCTCACGCCAGAATGGCTCCTGGCGGCCTATAGGAAAGGAATTTTCCCCTGGTTTTCGGACGACCAGCCAATTCTCTGGTGGTCTCCCTCCCCTCGCTGCGTGGTTCGACCACAATCTCTTGTATTCAGCCGCAGCCTGCGCAAGGTGATTCGGCAGGCGCGCTACCAGGTAACCTTTGATCAAGCATTTGAGGCAGTACTCGACGGCTGCGCCGCGCCCCGGGCAAGCGAGTCCGGCACCTGGATTACCGACGATATGCGTGAGGCATATCTTGATATGCACCAGCTGGGGTACGCGCACTCGGTCGAAACCTGGTCCAATGGGGAGCTGGTGGGCGGACTTTACGGGCTTGCCATCGGCAAAGTGTTCTTCGGTGAATCCATGTTTCACCGCGCAACCGATGCGTCAAAAGTGGCATTCGCCTATCTGGTACGGCAGGTGGCACACTGGGGTGGTCAGCTGATCGACTGCCAGGTGAGCAACCCACACCTGGCCAGTCTTGGTGCCGAGGAAATGTCGCGGGCTGACTTTGAATCGCTACTGCGTACCGGCCTCGGTGATTCAGCTAACTCAGCTGACACGGAAGGCACACAGGAACCCGAGTTTCCTCACCTCTGGCCCAGCAGTCCATCGCCGGAGCTATTCGAATCGATGTGAACTTCTCGTAAAGTCGCGCACAGTATCTGAGGCGTCCATTTGTATTTTTTGTGACCGCAAATTACCCTCTGGTTTGATCCTCCGAGAGCAGTTGACCTGAGAAATGCGTGGAGCCATTGATATCGTGAATAGAACGACCCGCCGACCGGCCTACCCTGCTTCCATCCGCGATCGGGGTGTAGAGCCGCATACCGGCAAATTTCACATCAGGTTCACCAAGTCATGAGCCAGTTCTCCCAGCTGGATTCGGTGCGACTACTGGCCACCCTGCCCCACCCTTGCGGCTACCTGGATGACCAGGAAGCCACGACCGTTTTCGTGGATCCACAAACCCCCGTTGACCAGCGCCTCTATAGCCGTTTGTCAGAAATGGGCTTTCGGCGCAGCGGCAATTACCTGTATCGCCCGCAGTGCACACACTGCCAGGCGTGCATTCCCGCCAGGGTGCCGGTGGACTTATTCATTCCGAATCGCAACCAGCGACGCTGCTGGCGCCGGAACCGCGACCTGGATGTATTTCACCTGAAAGACATCGATACCGATGAACATTACGGGCTGTACGCGCGCTATATAGAGCAACGCCATGGCGATGGGGAAATGTACCCGCCCAGTCGCGACCAGTTCCGCAGTTTTCTGAACAACGCCTGGGGTAGCACGCGCTATCTGGAGTTTCGTGCGCGGGGGCGCCTGATTGCCACGGCCGTTACCGATGTGCTGAGTACCGGCGTTTCTGCGATTTACACCTTTTACGATCCTGACGAAATCAAGCGCAGTCTCGGCAGCTATTCCGTGCTGTATCAAATTGAATGGGCTCGCCGCCTTGGGCTCCCCAGCCTTTACCTGGGCTACTGGATAGCCCAGTGCCAAAAGATGGCCTACAAGAGCCAGTTCCAGCCTTTGGAAATCCTTCAGAACAACCGCTGGTCCCTGAAATCCGACTAAACTTTCCAGCAACAAGGTACCGGTCAGTAACAAGGTGCCGGAGCTCCAGTCCGGCAGTATCCTCAGGGGAAACCAGCCGGTCGCCTAATCCGGTTAGGTTCTTGTATTTAATACCGGCCGACGGTCATACAGGTGTCCTGAACACAAGTCTCACGGTAAGGCGTGGTTTCGCTTGGCCTGTCATCACTTTTCGTGCAAAATGCACGCCCGTCGTACCGCTGGGTCCCCCTTGAACTGAAATCGTTCACTTGAATGGGCCGAATTTTAAGGCGGAAAAGCTAGTACAAATTACTCAAAGGTTGCTGCGCCGCATGGCAAAAGACGATTACATTGAAATGGAAGGCGAGGTCATCGACACCCTGCCAAATACCACATTCCGCGTGAAACTCGAAAATGGACATGTGGTAATCGCACACATTTCCGGCAAGATGCGCAAAAACTACATCCGCATCTTAACGGGCGATAAGGTTAAGGTTGAATTGACACCCTATGACCTGAGCAAGGGCCGAATTACTTACCGCGCCCGCTAAATTGCCAGCCGGCCTCGGTCGGCCATTGTGCTCAGCGCCCTGCTCCGCAGGCGCGGCACATAAAAAAGCCACCATACGGTGGCTTTTTTCGTTGCGGCTAGTGGCTCTTTAGCCTTTAGTCATCGCAGGTTTAGTGAAGAGCCGGTACCGCCGTCCTGATTTTCAGCTGGTCGTCTTCAACGGTGACTTCCACTTTACCACCCTCCTCCGACAACTCACCAAAGAGTACGGCTTCCGCCAGCGGTTTGCGCAGCTTCTCGCGAATCAGGCGAGCCATCGGGCGCGCGCCCATCTTCTCATCGTAACCATTCACAGCGAGCCATTCCCGCGCTTCGCTATCGACTTCGAGGGTGACCCTGGATTCGTCCAGCTGCGCCTGCAGCTCCACAACAAATTTGTCCACCACCGTTTTGACCACCTCAAGATCCAGTGCACCGAACTGGATGATGCTGTCGAGCCGGTTACGGAATTCCGGAGTGAACATTTTCTTGATCTCCTCCATTCCATCACTGCTGTGATCCTGATTGGCGAAGCCAATGGAGCGGCGGCTCATTACTTCGGCACCGGCGTTGGTCGTCATGATCACGATAACGTTGCGGAAATCCGCCTTGCGGCCGTTGTTATCCGTCAGTGTGCCGTGGTCCATGACCTGCAGTAACAGGTTGAAGACTTCCGGGTGCGCTTTTTCAATTTCATCAAGCAGCACGACACTGTGGGGATGCTTGGTCACAGCGTCCGTAAGCAGGCCTCCCTGGTCAAAGCCGACATAGCCGGGAGGTGCACCAATCAGGCGTGAAACCGTGTGGCGCTCCATGTACTCAGACATGTCAAAACGAATCAGCTCTATACCCATCACCTGAGCCAGTTGGCGACAGAGCTCGGTCTTGCCGACACCGGTGGGGCCCGCGAACAGGAAGGATCCTATGGGCTTTTCTTCCGCGCCAAGGCCAGCACGGGAGAGCTTGATGGAGGTGCTGAGTGCCTCAATGGCCTGATCCTGTCCGAACACCACCATTTTGAGATTGTCATCAAGCTTGGCCAGGGCCGCCTTATCGGAAGCGGAAACGCTCTTGGCCGGAATCCGTGCCATTTTTGCCACCACATTTTCAATCTCGGTGACAGAAATGGTGTCTTTACGCTGCTCTGGCGGTTGTAGCGCCTGGTAGGCACCGGCCTCATCAATTACATCAATGGCTTTGTCTGGCAGGAACCGTTCGGTGATATGGCGATTGGCCAGCTGCGCGGCCGCTTCCAGTGCAGAGTCGGTAAAACGCACCTTGTGGTGGTCTTCAAAGCAGGTCTTGAGTCCCTGCAGAATCTGAACTGTCTCCTCCACGGAGGGCTCATGCACGTCAATTTTCTGGAATCGGCGTGATAAGGCACGATCTTTCTCAAAAATGCCGCGATATTCGTTAAAGGTGGTGGAACCTATGCAGCGGAGCTGACCGCTAGAAAGCAGCGGCTTCAGCAGGTTGGATGCATCCATGACACCACCGGAGGCAGCACCGGCACCGATAATGGTGTGGATTTCATCAATGAACAGCACCGCATGTTCACGCTTCTTGAGCTCCGCCAGCAGCGCCTTGAACCGTTTTTCAAAGTCACCGCGGTATTTGGTACCGGCAAGCAGTGAGCCGAGATCAAGGGAGTAAATTGTGCTTTCTTTCAGCGGCTCGGGCACTTCGCCGTCCACAATGCGTCGCGCCAGGCCTTCGGCGATGGCCGTTTTACCAACGCCGGACTCGCCCACCAGCAGCGGATTGTTTTTGCGCCGGCGAGCCAGAATCTGGGTAACGCGCTCTACTTCTGGCGCGCGACCCACCAAGGGATCGATACGACCGAGAATGGCTTCCTGGTTAAGGTTTGTGGAATAGCTTTCCAGCGGATCAGAGCCACCGGACTCGGAAGCTGCGCCGAGATCTTCGTCCACCTGCTCGGGAGAGGGATCGGGGTTGTTGTGGGTGTTGTTGCCGCCAGAGCTGACACGAGAGATGCCGTGGGTGATGTAATTCACGACATCAATACGGGCAACACTCTGCTGCTTGAGGTAATAAACCGCCTGGCTTTCCTGTTCACAGAATATTGCGACCAGTACATTCGCACCGGTCACCTCTTTTTTACCGGAGGACTGGACGTGAAAAACTGCCCGCTGCAACACGCGCTGAAAGCCGAGGGTGGGCTGGGTTTCCCGCTCGGTGTCATTTTCGGGAATAAGTGGTGTGGTTGAGTCCACAAACTCGAGCAACTCCCGGCGCAATGCACTCAGGTCTGCACCACAGGCATGTAGGACATCAGCCGCTGATTCGTTGTCCAGCAGCGCCAGCAGCAGGTGCTCTACGGTCATGAACTCGTGGCGTTTCGCCCGTGCACCTTTGAACGCTAGATTGAGCGTTACCTCTAAATCCTTGCTGAGCATCTAAACCTCAAACCTTACTGGCCAATGTCATCCGGGCTTTTTTGGCAAACGCCCGGTATTCCTGAGTTGCGGCGCCGGATAACCGGCCGGAAAATCGCACCTGGAGCTGATACTGCAGGCGCTGGAACAGTTGCTTTACCCCTCTTCGCCGTGTTCATCCTGTTCGTCCGCCTCGATCTCACACAACAGCGGATGCTCGTGATCTCTTGCGAACTGATTTACCTGTGCGGCCTTTGTTTCCGCTATATCTCGAGTATAGACACCACAGATGGCTTTTCCCTTAGTGTGCACCTGTAACATCAGTTGCGTGGCGCGCTCACGATTCACATAAAAGAAAAGCTCCAGCGCCTCAACCACAAACTCCATGGGCGTGTAGTCGTCATTGAGCATGACCACTTTGTACATTGGCGGTCGCTTGAGTCGAGGCTTGGCCTCGGCCAGTGCGGTGCCACCCTCCGCACCGTGAAAGTAGTGATCGTCACCACCCTCGCCTTCGTTCGAGTGTAGTTTAATGATTTGTGATTTTCCCATAGTGCCAGTCAATCAGAATTGCGGAATCAGTTCACAGTGCTGGCGCCCCCATTATTGGTAGCAAGCCTGAGTCTCGACTCGTGCGCCCATTTTGGTCGGGTTCAGCTTCTGCGGTGAAAATTGCGAACGGCCATTGTAACCGCAAACCCCTCCGGGCACAGTCCGCCCAGGCTGATTCACTTGACAAGGGCTGGGGTCTTGGCTACAAGAGGTATTAACCGCGCCAACGCGGTTTAAGGCACTCGCAAAACGTTGTACAAATGATTTTGTGCATAGCAACAAGCGCATGAAGCGCGATAACAATAATTAATACAATTTTTGGCGGCCAGCAGTCGCCCCGGCAATTTAGAGGGATTTCGCCATGCCTACCGGTACCGTTAAGTGGTTCAATAATGCCAAGGGATATGGATTTATTCTGGCTGATGAGGGTGGAGAGGATCTGTTCGCACATTATTCGGCAATTCAAATGGAAGGGTATCGCACCCTGAAAGCCGGCCAACAGGTTCAGTTCGATATTATTCAGGGTGATAAAGGCTACCACGCTGCCAACATCAGTCTGCCGACGACGGAAGCCCCACGGGCCTCCAGTCCTGCGCCGCAGGCTCAGTCCATGCGAGAAAAAGAAACCGAAGACGCCCTCGGCTAACGGCTCGCAACCTCGCATTGCGCTTACCGGGCGCTCGGCTCCCGGTAGCCAATGCCAGCTATAACCCCAAGGTGATGACGCCACAACCCGGCGACAGATCACATACTTTCCTGCGCACCGCCAGTGGCACACACGTGCCAGCCACGGGACCTTGCCGATCCGGCAACTGGAACCTCAGGCTCTCGTCCAGCGCTTAAAAAAGACAAAAAAAACCCCGCACCTTTCGGTGCGGGTTTTTTTCATTCGCTGAGGATCAAGCCATGTGCTTGATAACTTCCTCACCGAACTCGGAGCAGGACTTCAGTTCTGCACCATCCATCAGACGCTCGAAGTCATAGGTAACGGTCTTGGCTTCGATCGCACCTTCCACACCTTTAACAACCAGCTCAGCGGCTTCGTTCCAGCCCAGGTGACGCAGCATCATTTCTGCGGACAGGATCAGGGAACCCGGGTTCACTTTATCCTGGCCAGCGTACTTCGGTGCAGTACCGTGGGTAGCTTCGAACAGAGCCACTTCGTCAGACAGGTTGGCACCCGGTGCGATACCAATACCGCCTACCTGGGCAGCCAGGGCGTCAGACAGGTAGTCGCCGTTCAGGTTCAGAGTGGCGATTACGTCGTATTCGGCCGGACGCAGCAGGATCTGCTGCAGCATGGCGTCGGCGATCACATCCTTAACCACGATTTCCTTGCCGGTGTTCGGGTTTTTGAAGCTGCACCAGGGGCCGCCGTCGATCAGCTGAGCGCCGAACTCTTCGCGGGCAATTTCGTAGCCCCAGTCGGCGAAGGCACCTTCGGTGAACTTCATGATGTTGCCTTTGTGCACCAGGGTCAGGGAGTCGCGGTCCTGATCGATGGTGTACTGCAGGGCTTTACGCACCAGGCGCTTGGTGCCCTCTTCAGAAACCGGCTTAACACCGATACCTACGTTCTGCGGGAAGCGGATCTTCTTAACACCCATTTCTTCCTGCAGGAACTTAACAACCTTGTTGGCTTCGTCAGTACCGGCTTTCCACTCGATACCGGCGTAGATGTCTTCGGAGTTTTCACGGAAGATCACCATGTCTACCTTGTTCGGCTCTTTAACCGGAGAAGGTACACCGCTGAACCAGCGCACTGGGCGCTGACATACGTACAGATCCAGCTCCTGGCGCAGGGCAACGTTCAGGGAGCGGAAGCCGCCGCCTACTGGAGTGGTCAGAGGGCCTTTGATGCTGACAACGTATTCTTTGATGGCTTCCAGGGTTTCAGCCGGGAACCAGTCGCCGCTGTAGGTTTCAGCCGCTTTTTCGCCACAGTAGATTTCCATCCACTCGATGGCCTTCTCGCCGCTGTACGCCTTGCTGACCGCAGCGTCGATCACTTTGCGCATTACCGGGGTGATATCCACACCGATACCGTCACCTTCGATGAACGGAATGATCGGGCTGTTTGGTACGTTCAGAGAACCGTCTGCATTGACTGTGACTTTTTGGCCGTTGGCCGGCACTTGGATATGACCCATTAAGTTGACTCCCGTAACTCTTTGACTAAACGTCCGGCTTTGTGGGCGGAAAACCGGCATAATGCGCCGAATATCCACCGCCGGTCATGGTTGCCGCCCATTGCTTGCGCCGTTGCAGTCGCAGGGCTGGCTAAAAATCGGCGGGATTATATCAGCATCCGCCCATTTTTGTAGTTTCATTACAACTAAGGCAGTAGTCGTCATTTCAAACAGCACCATGAGCCACCTGATCCTGTTCAATAAGCCCTATGGGGTACTCTGCCAATTTACCGACTCCGAAGGCCGCCCTACACTGGCGGACTATATAAAGGTCCCCGGGGTTTATGCGGCCGGCCGACTGGACTTTGATTCAGAAGGCCTGCTGTTACTGACCGACGATGGCCAGCTGCAACACCAGATTGCGCACCCCCGCAACAAGTTGCCGAAGGTGTACTGGGCCCAGGTCGAAGGCGAGGTAACGGCGGAAGCCTTGTGGCAGCTGCAGAAAGGGGTTTCCCTTAAAGATGGCGTGACCGCACCCGCCGAGGCCCGCCGCATCGCCGAGCCGGATTTGTGGCCCCGCCAGCCGCCGATCCGTGAACGGAAATCGATTCCCACTTCGTGGATCGAACTGACCATCCGCGAGGGCCGCAACCGCCAGGTTCGCAGGATGACGGCGGCTGTCGGCTTCCCTACATTGCGACTGGTTCGCCGCAAAATTGGTGATTGGGACCTGGGCGAGCTGGGCCCTGGAGAAACGCGCACCCTGGAGGTAGAGTCCCCCCGGGCAACCTCTATAGAGAGACCCGCGAAGAGACCCGCTAGTCGCGGGAAACCCCGTGGTGGGAGTGCAAAAAAGCCCCACTCCAGAACTGGCGAAAGCTCCAGCGCCAGAAATCCCAGCGGCAGAACCGCCAATGGAGCCAATGGAAAGACACCCGGGAAACGGCGCACCCCGGCGCGACGCCGGCCACGCTAGGTCCGCAAAACCGCCGATGTCACACGCAGCGACTAGGCTGTTAAAAGAGTATTGGCGCCAAAGCCCTCGCATTGAAAATAGGGCCCGTTTAACCCCCCATTGGTCACAAAGGGGATTCACAGGTAAAATGCGCCCCCAATTTTGCCCCACTGCGGTTGAAATACCGCACTGGCGCCTCACTGTAACCCCCGGTATTCATGTCAGATTCGGACTTGCCTGTGCAGCAAACCTCTAGCGACTCCAGCATTCACGCCCCGGACGACGTCAAGTGTGTCATCGTAGGCATGTCGGGTGGCGTAGACTCCTCCGTGGCCGCCCTACTCCTGATGCAACAGGGGTATCAGGTGGAAGGCCTGTTCATGAAGAACTGGGATGAGGATGACGGCACTGAATATTGCACCGCACGGCAGGACCTGGCCGATGCGGAGTCCGTGTGCGCCCGCCTGGGTATCAAATTGCACACGGCCAACTTCGCTGCGGAGTACTGGGACAACGTATTCGAGTACTTTCTCGCAGAGTACAAGGCGGGCCGTACACCCAACCCGGATATCCTGTGTAACCGGGAAATCAAATTCAAAGTGTTTCTGCAGTACGCGGAAATGCTTGGCGCTGACGCCATTGCCACCGGTCACTATGCCCGCCGCCGGGATGAAGACGGCCGCACCTACCTGCTGAAAGGACTCGACGGCAACAAAGACCAGAGCTACTTCCTGCACGCGGTGGGTGAAGCGGAATTTGCCCGCTCGCTGTTCCCACTGGGCGAGCTGGAGAAGCCCGAGGTTCGGCGCATAGCCGAAGAAAATGGCTTCATTACCTCCACTAAAAAAGACAGCACCGGTATCTGCTTTATTGGTGAGCGGCGCTTCAAGGACTTCCTGGAGCAATACCTCCCCGCACAGCCCGGTGAAATGCAGACGCCGGAAGGCGAAGTGATGGGGCAGCACAGCGGTCTTATGTACCACACCATTGGCCAACGCCAGGGGTTGGGTATCGGCGGCGTCAAAGGCGCTGGCGACCAGCCTTGGTATGTGGTTGGTAAAGACCTGGAGCGCAATGTGCTGCTGGTTGCCCAGGGCAAGCACCACCCCCTGCTCTACTCCACGGGGCTCACCGCTACCCAGGCGCACTGGATCAATGGCACTCCGCCGGCACAGTCTTTCCGGGCTGCGGCGAAGACCCGCTATCGCCAGGAAGACCAGGATTGTCAGATTACCGTGGGCGAGCATGGTCAGCTGACCATTGCATTCGACCAGCCCCAGCGGGCCGTAACCCCCGGACAATCGGTCGTGATTTATCAGGGGGATGTTTGCCTGGGTGGCGCGGTCATAGATCAGGCAACCGGGATAGGCGAAGCCGGTCTCGACGCACAGGGAAAAAAATTGGCAGCAGGGAGCAACCCTTGAGTAGCTGGCGAGAACAGGCACTGGCACTGGCGGGCGTTTTCCAGGCGGCAATTCTCGTTGAGCGCCTGGCGAAAACAGGTACCGCGCCGGCGGAGCAACTGGAAACCGAGGTCTACAGCCTTTTCCAACAAAACCCGGAAACCACGGAAGATGTGTTTGGTGGGGTCGAAAAAGTCTTACCCGGATTGCGCGCAGCCCGCCAATTACTGGCTAGTCGTACCCACCCCGAGTACACCGACTGCCTGCGCTATGTACTGTCCATTCTCTATTTGCAGCGTCAGCTGACGAAGAAACCGGACCTGCTGTCCATCATCGGCAGCAGGCTGGAAAAGGCACAGACGCAAACGGACCACTTCGGCATTGGCCACGAAAACGTTTACGCCAATCTCGCAAGTATTTACAGCGACACCCTGAGTACCTTCCGCTTCCGCATCCAGGTGCTGGGAGATTTCAATTTCCTGCAGCAACAGCGCATCGCCAACCAGATTCGCACCATGCTATTCGCAGGAGTGCGCGCCGCCATGTTGTGGCGGCAGCTGGGTGGCCGCCGCCTGCATTTGCTGTTTCAACGCAAGAAACTGATATCCGCGATGGACGCCTTGATCGCGAAATACGAATCACTGGAACACTGATTTTTTCAATTTTCCGCCGCAATTGTGGGATTCCTTCACCAGCGGCAGAGCTCAATACCGGAGAGACACCATGACTGTCGAGTTGTCCGCCCTTACCGCGGTTTCCCCCATCGATGGACGCTACGAAAGCAAAACCGCCCCGTTGCGCGACATTTTCAGTGAATACGGCCTGATCCGCGCCCGCGTGGAAGTGGAAGTGCGCTGGCTGCAACAACTGGCCCGTCACGAAAAGATTGCGGAAGTCCAACCGTTCACCGGCAATAGCAGCCAGATTCTCGACCAGATTGTTGCGGAGTTTTCCCTGGAAGACGCCGAGCGCATCAAGGAAATCGAGCGCACCACCAACCACGATGTGAAGGCGGTGGAGTATTTCCTTAAGGAAAAAGTAAAAGGCGACGAGCAGCTGAATGCGGTGAGTGAGTTCATCCACTTTGCCTGCACTTCCGAGGACATCAACAACCTGTCCCACGCGCTGATGCTGCGCGCAGGTCGCGACCAGGTCCTGCTGCCGGCCATGAACCAGATCGTCAATGAAATCGCCACCCTGGCGAAAAGCTTTGCCGACGTTCCCATGCTGTCACGCACCCATGGTCAGACCGCTAGCCCGACTACCGTCGGTAAAGAGTTGGCCAACGTGGTAGCGCGCCTGCGCCGTCAGGTACAACAGATTCACGAAGTGGAACTGCTGGGTAAAATCAACGGCGCCGTGGGTAACTACAACGCCCACCTGTCCGCTTACCCGGATGTCGACTGGCAGGCAAATGCGGAAGCTTTCGTCACTTCACTGGGACTGACCTGGAACCCCTACACTACCCAGATCGAACCCCACGACTATATCGCCGAGCTGTTCGATGCCATTGCGCGCTTCAACACCATTCTGATCGACTTCGACCGCGACATCTGGGGCTATATCTCCCTGGGCTATTTCAAGCAGAAAGTGGTTGCCGGTGAAGTCGGCTCTTCTACCATGCCGCACAAGGTCAACCCCATCGATTTCGAAAACTCCGAAGGTAACCTGGGTATTGCCAACGCAGTCTTCCAGCACCTGGCGGCAAAGCTGCCGGTTTCCCGCTGGCAGCGCGACCTGACCGACTCCACCGTACTGCGCAACATGGGCGTTGGCGCTGGTTACTCGGTGATTGCCTATGCCGCCACCATGAAAGGTCTCGGCAAACTGGAAATCAACCGCGCGCGTCTCGAGGAAGACCTTAACAACGCCTGGGAAGTGCTGGCTGAGCCGATTCAGACGGTCATGCGCCGCTACAACATCGAAGAGCCCTACGAGAAGCTGAAAGCACTGACCCGCGGCCAGGGTATCAACAAGGATACGCTCGCCACCTTTATCGATGGCCTCGATATGCCGGAAGCCGCCAAGCAGTCCCTGCGTGAAATGACGCCGGCCAGCTACATCGGTAACGCCATCGACCAGGCAAACAATATCTGAGCCTCGCTCAATCCACATTTTCGGAGATGTCGCCATGACGGAGTCGGGCTTGCGTAACACCATTCAACCGCTGACCCATCTTGGCGATATCCCGGTGGAGACCTTTTTGCGGGAGTACTGGCAAAAAAAGCCATTGCTGATCCGCAACGCCTTTCCCGATTTTGCCTCCCCCATATCCGGCGAAGAGCTCGCCGGTATGGCGCTGGAGGAGCAGATTGAATCCCGCCTCATCGAAGAACAGGGAATCGAAGGCCCCTGGCAACTGCGCTGCGGCCCCTTTACCGAGCAGGACTTTTTCAATCTACCCAAATCCCACTGGACACTGTTGATCCAGGCGGTTGACCAGTGGATTCCAGAAGTTGCCGCATTGAAAGACCACTTCCGGTTTATTCCCGACTGGCGCCTGGACGACATCATGATCAGCTACGCTGCCGATCAGGGTAGTGTCGGCCCCCACTACGATTTTTACGATGTATTCCTGCTGCAGGCGGAAGGCAATCGCCGCTGGCATCTGGGCCCCAATGCCGATGCCAGCAGTCCGCGCGTGGAGGGCACCCAGCTCAATATCCTGCGGGACTTCGAGTCCGAGGCCAACTGGCTACTGGAACCCGGCGATATGCTGTATCTGCCGCCACAATTTAGCCACTGGGGCATCGCCGAAGGTGGCTGCACCACCATCTCCGTGGGCTTTCGCGCGCCTTCGGCCCGCACCATGCTGGAAGACCTGGCAGCAGAACTCGGTGCCGGCTTGCCGGACCACTACCGCTACACCGACGCGGATCTGACACTTCCCGCAAACCCATCAGAAATTGACACCGCCACAGTGAGCCGTGTGCAGCGACAGCTGGCAGAGTGGCTGCAGCAACCGCAGAATATCGCCCAGTGGTTCGGAGCCATCATGACCGAGGCCAAGTATCCGGATACCGTAGCGCTGGATGCAGGCAGTGCCGAGGACTGGCGCGAACATCTCGCCGAGGGGGGCGAACTGATGCTCAACCCCGGTTCCCGCTGCGCGTTTTGCCGTGACCCGGCCAGCCTGTTTATCGATGGCGAGGCATTCCCTGCCCCGCTCCTGTTCGCCGAGGGCTTCTGCAACACCCGCAGCCTCACCCAATCGGATGTAGACGGCTATCCGGAGCTGATGGCCCATGGCGGCCTGCTGGATCAGCTGGTTTCCCAGGGCAGTCTGATTTACCCTGAGCTGCTCGATGATGAGGATGACGAAGAAGACTGGGAGGAATAAACATGAGCCTGTTTGTGCGCCTGGCCGACTGGCAGACTGATAAAGCCACCATTCGCGATATCCGGCAGAAGGTCTTTGTGGAAGAGCAGAAGGTTCCACCGGACCTGGAATGGGACGAGCACGAAGAGACTGCCCAGCACTTCCTGATTTACCACCACAACAAGGCAATCGGTACCGGACGCCTGACCGGCGGCGGCAAAATCGGTCGCATGGCCATTTTGAAGGAAGCCCGCGGACTCGGCGCCGGGCTGGAACTGCTCAAGCGCATCTGCAAATTTGCCCGTATCTCCGGGCAAAAAAATGCCTACCTGAACGCCCAGGTACACGCGATCCCCTTCTATGAAAAGGCGAGCTTCACCGTGACCGGGGAGGAATTCATGGAGGCCGACATCCCCCATGTGCGTATGGAACTCACCCTGAGCGAAAGTGAGCCCAGTGAAAATATCGACGACTGGAACCGCTGAGCCAACACAAGGCTCGGCAGCAGCAGGATTCGGTAGCGATAGGATCCGGTATCGGAAGTAAAAAAATTGGATCTGACCGCCAATGCAGCCAGATCCAATCAAGGGGGATCTAACTCTTTGTCTTCACTTTCCGCCAGGTTGTTTTTTTGCAACACAACCTCGCAGAAAGCGCTCGAGGGAAACTCCTTAGGAAAGCCTTTTAAGAAAACCCTCTAAGTAAGCTATCAGGCTACGGCCTTGAACTCCCTCGCATCCCAGATCGGCACCACGTTTTTGCGCTCGATCACGTCCACATCAATCCCGCGGGCAGCCGCAGTCTCAATGAAGTCAGCGATGGTTTCTGCCACGTCGTGATTGATATACACACAATTGCGCTTGTCGAGAATCACGTGCGCATTGTCTGGAACTTCACTCAGCTCCTTGCGAATGGCGCCCTTATTGAGGAAAGTCACTTCTTCTGCCAGCTGCATATTGATCCGAATACGATCACCCTCTTCCGTATCCTGTTTTTTATGCAGGAAGTGGGAATTGAGATAGTTGCGTCGCAGCAGTGCAAATATCGCGGCCACCATGCCGACACCAACACCGGTCAACAGATCCGTGAACACCACACCCAGCACAGTGATAACAAACGGCAAAAACTGCTCCATACCACTGTCCCACATCTTGCGGAACAGCGCCGGCTTGGCCAGCTTGTAACCGGTGAGGATCAATACGGACGCGAGAACACCCAGGGGAATCATATTGAGCCAGGTGGGCAGTGTCGCTACGCACACGAGTAACAAGAGACCGTGGCAAATCGTCGACGCTTTGGAGCGCGCACCCGTCTGCAGGTTAACCGAGCTGCGCACAATTACCTGAGTCACTGGCAGGCCGCCGATCAGGCCAGACACAGAATTACCCACGCCCTGCGCTACCAGTTCACGATTGGTGGGCGTGGTGCGCTTCAGGGGATCCATCTTGTCGATGGCTTCGACACTAAGCAGGGTTTCCAGACTCGCAACGACGGCAATCGTGGCCGCAACCGTCCACACCAGCGGATTGGCCAGTTGTGAAAAATCGGGCAGTGTAAACAGGCCAACAAACTCATTGAAACTGGTCGCCACCGGCACAGTCACAAGGTGAGATTCATTCAGCCCCAGGCTCGCAGACTTGCCAAACAACAGGTACAACACCACGGCAGAAAGCACCGCCACTACCGGACCCGGCACCATGCTGAGCCAGCGGGATTTTTTTACCAGCGGGCTTTCCCAGGCTATCAGCAGCGCGAGTGACAGCGCGAAAATCACCAGCACCCCGGGGTGCACACCTGCCCAAAGTCCAGACAGGCCATCGCTCATTGAAGCCCCATCATCCAGGCCGAAGGCATAAGGAATCTGCTTCAGCACGATGATCAGACCGATACCGGTCAGCATTCCGTTGATCACGGACGAGGGAAAGAAATAGCCGAAAATACCGGCCCGGAGCAATCCGAGCAGTATCTGCATCAGGCCACCGATCACCACCGCCAGCAAAAAGATTTCGAAGGAACCCAGGGTTTCAATCGCACTCAGCACGATAACGGTGAGGCCTGCTGCCGGACCCGAAACACCGAGCCGTGACCCGCTCACCGCCCCCACCACAATTCCGCCGACAATACCGGCAATCAGGCCGGAAAACAGCGGGGCGCCCGACGCAAGTGCGACACCAAGGCAGAGTGGCAGCGCGACAAAAAACACCACGACACTCGCGGGAATGTCTTTTTTGAATTTCTGCAAATCCATCACCGTAACTCCTGTACTACTTTTCAGTCATCGTGATCGACGGAACTATTCACCAGAGTGACCAGACACATTGATCCAGACCTGGCCACAGAAGCACGGCAGAATACGGGCAGTCGCTTTCAGCAACCTTTCACTGCACCCGATAAATGCATGTCTGCAGAGTCAGGTACAAATCCGTGGAATCGTGTATCTTTCGCTCATCTGAAGCGTCACTGAATCCCCTATTTCATGAATATTTTGCTGGTAGAAGATGACCCACTGATCGCGGAGGGTTTGTTGCAGGCTCTCAAGCAGAGTGCCTATACCGTGCTGCATGCCCCGTATGCCGAGCGCGCCGAAGGCTTGTTGCACGCCAATGATGTGGACCTGATGATTCTCGATCTCGGATTGCCAGATATGGACGGGCTGGAACTCCTGCGCCGCGTGCGCGCGCGCCAGAGCCGTGTACCGGTGCTGGTATTGACGGCCCGCGACGGCGTTGAACAGCAGGTCGCCGCCCTGGACCAGGGTGCCGATGATTACATGGAAAAGCCCTTCGACCTGCGGGAGCTGGAAGCGCGCCTGCGGGCACTGCTAAGGCGCAGCCACAACCTTTCGACGGACGAAGTTACCCTGGGCTCACTGCAATTGAGCCCCTTCCAGCGCACCGCGTCCCTGAATGGCGAACGCCTCGAACTACCCGCGCGGGAATTCGAAATTCTCGAAATCCTCGCCCTGAGTGCCGGCAAGGTGGTTACCAAAGCGCGCCTGGCCCACCGCCTCAGTCGCGAGGGCGATGAAGTGGGCGATAACGCGGTGGAAGTGTATGTGCACCGCCTGCGCCGCCGCCTTAAAGACTCGGGACTCGCCATTCGCACCCAGCGCGGTGCGGGTTACGTGATGGAGAGCGCTGATTGAACACCCGCCTTGATTTGCGCTCCCTGCTACTACTGCTAGTGGGCGGGCCGCTATTTGTGCTGTTGCTGATCGAGATGATGATTACCTTCGGCATCGGCCTGCATGTGACCAATCAGGTATTTGACCGCTGGCTACTGGATTCGGCCTACTCCCTCGCCCAGGAAGTTCGCCGGGAAAACGGCGAGCTAGTGCTCTATGCAGACGAGGCAGCGATCGAGGTTTTCGAATGGGATGAGCTGGATGAAGTTTACTACCGCGTTTCCACCCTTAACGGGCAAGTGCTCGGCGGCAGGAGTGAGTCCTGGGTCAATGCCAACATCAATACCCTGAAACAGGGACCGGTTTTTACCAACTTGCAAATCGAAGGCGAGTGGGTTCGCAGTGTCACGGTGCTCGCCAATGCGGATACCCCCGCTGATACTGCGGTAGTGAGTGTCGCGGAAACCCTGCACAAGCGCATCCCACTCTCTCGCACACTGATGCTCGATGTGGTGCTGTCCAAGGCGGCAATGATCGTGGTGACACTGCTGGTCGTCGCCTTTGCCCTAGGTCGCGGGATTCGCCCCCTGCTCAAGCTCAGCCAGGATCTCGCCAATCGCTCACCCCGGGACCTGACCCCCATCAGCACCCAGGCTGCGCCCAAGGAAGTACACACGGTAATCGACAATACCAACCGTTTGCTGGGACGGTTGGACGACGCGTTTAGCGCGCGCGAACAATTTATTGGCAATATTTCGCACCAGCTGAAAACGCCGCTGGCTGGTATTAAATTACAGGCGCAGCTGGCACTGCGGGAACAGAACCTGGATACCGCGCATCAGGCGCTGGAACGCATCTGCCAGACCACCGATGCCATGACCCACCTGAATAATCAGCTGCTCAAACTGGCGCGCGCGGAAACGGCATCAGGTCGTGGCCTGCGCAATGAACCGGTCGCGCTGGACAATGTGGTACGCGAGGCCGCGGAAAGTCTGCGGGAACTGGCTCGGGGCCGAAGCGTGGAGGTGCACCAGGATTTCAGTGGCGAATCTCTGGACACATTTAAAGTGCCCGGCGACTACTTCCTGTTGCGGGAGCTGGTGTGGAACCTGATGGAAAATGCCATTCTCTACGTGCCGGAAGGCGGCAATGTGTGGGTGGAGCTAATCCGGGAAAGCGACAAAATTCGACTTGCGGTAAAAGACGACGGGCTGGGCATTCCCCGCGAACACTGGCCGCAGATTTTTGAACGGTTTTTCCGCTCAAAAATTACCGGTGAAGGCTGCGGGCTGGGTCTCGCCATCGTGAAAGAAATCGCTTTCGCCCACGGTGCCACGGTCGCATTACAGGAAGCACCCGATACCACGGGCGCTTGCTTTGTCTGTACTTTTCCAGCACTGCCGCCAGGTAAACGTGAACAGTAGCCCTGAAAAGGCACCGCGAAAACCGCTCTTTAAACAATCCTTTGGGGAACAGCGCTGGGTTCCAGGCGGATTGCAATGTACTTGGAGGTAGGGGTAAAGCTGCCAATGCCGTAGCTTTCCAGGGGCACTAACGGGTTCGCTTCCGGGTAGTAAGCGGCAGCCTGCCCCTTGGGAATATCAAATTCAATCAGCGTAAATCCCTGCACCCGCCGATCCACATCGTCACTCCACAGAGAAACAATATCCACCAGCTGACGGTCGGCAAAACCCAGACGATGGATATCGTCCTTGTGCGCGAACAACACGCGTCGATTGCCCGTTACGCCGCGATAGCGGTCGTTTAGTCCATACACCGTGGTGTTGTACTGGTCGTGGGAGCGCAGGGTCTGCAACACCAAATCCGCCTTGCGCGCGCCCTCTTTGCCGATTTTATCGAGCACTTCTTGCGGTAATGGCGCGGGCAGCGTGTGGCTAACGAAATTTGCTTTGCCATTTTCTGTTTTCCACTGGCGCAGGCCCGCGGAATTCTGCAGGTAAAAGCCGCCGGGTGCTTCCAGCTTGCGATTGAAATCCTCAAACCCCGGGATTACATCGGCGACCAGCTCGCGAATACGCCCGTACTCTTCCACCAGATTTAACCAGGCTACCGGTCTTTCTCCCAGGGTCGCCTGGGCAATCCCCGCAATAATCGCCGGCTCCGAGCGCATCTCCTTCGACAGCGGCTTCAACTGCCCAAATGAGGCATGCACCATACTGAAGGAGTCTTCCACGGTGACCGCCTGGGCGCCACTCGCCTGCATGTCGATATCGGTGCGCCCTAGACAGGGTAAAATCAATGCGCGCCTGCCCGTTACCAGGTGGCTGCGATTGAGCTTGGTGCTGATCTGCACGGTGAGATCACAATTGCGCAAGGCGCTGTGGGTGCGCTCGGTGTCTGGCGTGGCCTGGGCGAAATTGCCACCGAGACCGATAAACACTTTGATCCGCCCTTCCAGCATGGCTTCGATCGCCTTGACCACATTGACTCCCGCGTCCCGCGGCATCGGCATCTCGAACCTTTTCTCCAGCGCATCGAGAAACGGTGCCGAGGGGTTGTCATCAATGCCCATAGTGCGATCACCCTGCACATTACTGTGACCACGCACCGGGCACAAGCCAGCGCCGGGCCGGCCGACCTGGCCACGCAGCAGCTGCAAGTTGGTTATTTCCTGAATGGTGGCGACCGAGTGGCGGTGCTGGGTGATGCCCATGGCCCAGCAAATGATGGTGGCGTTACTGCGACTGTAGATGTGTGCGGCGCGCTCCAGCTCATCCAGTGCCAGTCCACTGTAGGAAACAATTTCATCCCAGCTCGTTGCCTCCACCACCGCGCGGTAAGCTTCATAGTCCGCGCAGTGCTCCTGAATGAACGCAAGATCCAGCGGGCCAGCCTCTCCGGCCTGATCCGCTTCATCCTGCCACTGGAACAGGAATTTGGCGATGCCGCGAATGACCGCCATATCCCCGCCGAGAGACGGGCGGAAGTAATCCGTATTCATGGCGAGTTCGCCACCGGTGAGCATCTGCAGGGCATTTTGCGGCGCCTGGAATCGCTCCAGCCCGCGCTCTCGCAGTGGGTTGAATACCAGCACCTGCGCCCCGCGCGCAACGGCTTCACTGAGCGGCTCCAGCATACGTGGATGATTGGTGCCCGGGTTCTGGCCTATAACAAATATGGCTTCCGCCTTATCGAAGTCTTCGTAGGTGACCGTGCCCTTGCCGGTGCCAATACTCGCCTTCAAGGCCACGCCACTGGCCTCGTGGCACATGTTTGAACAGTCTGGCAGGTTGTTGGTACCAAAGCTGCGGGCAAATAATTGATACAGGAACGCCGCCTCATTACTGGCACGACCGGAGGTGTAGAACGCCGCTTGATCCGGTGACGCCAACTGTTTGAGCGCTTCGGCAATCAGGGCAAACGCATCTTCCCAGCTGATAGGCCGATAGAAATTGCTGCTGCCGTCGTAAACCATTGGCTCGGTCAGGCGGCCCTGGTATTCAAGCCAGTAATCGTCCTGGGCCAGCAGGTCCGGCAACGCGTTGCTGGCGAAAAATTCCCGGTCGACGCCGCGCCCTGAGGCTTCCCAGTTCACCGCCTTGGCACCGTTTTCACAGAAACGAATACGCCCCTCTTTTGGCGCTTCACCCCAGGCGCAGCCGGGACAGTCGAAACCGCCGTTCTGGTTGGTCTGCAGCATGGCGCGCAGATTTTTGAACGGCTGGCGACTGTCGAGCCAGGCGTGGGCCACGCTGCGCAGAGCCCCCCAGCCAGCAGCTGGCCGTTGGTAGGGGCGGAAGCGAAAGCGGTCGACGGGTGTTTTCATTGGGCATTCCTGAATCGATTTGTTGCCGGATCAGCCGATGACACTAATTAACGGGAACCACTGTAGATACGCGGCATATCGTCTTTTGGCTGGTGCACTAAGTTAAGCCGATAGCGCCTGGCCCAGCGCACACTGATATCCGACGGCGATGACAGAGTGACGAGTGTTCCGACACTGGCGCGCACCGATTTCTGGATCAGTTCCAGACTGCAGCGGCTGGTGACGGCGACAAAACCCCGCTGAAGATCCAGCCCCTCGGCCAAACAGGCGCCGAGTAGCTTGTCGAGCGCATTGTGTCGGCCGATATCTTCCCGACACAGGCGGGTATTACCGGCTTGATCCACATACAGGGCGCAGTGCATGGCGCCGCGCAACTGCCGCTCTTGCTGCGCGGAAAGGAACCGATCGCGCAATTGTGCCAAATGATGGACCGGGGGCAGAGGCGGATTCAGCTTTCGGGTGCTCTGCGCATCGGCGGATGCTTCACGTAAAGGCACGTCAATAGACAGCGCCTGTGACAGAGCTTCCACCCCACAGAGACCACAGCCGCTGGTACCAGCCAAGTTGCGACGCTGATGTTTCAGGCGATTGAGCGCACGCAGACTGAGGGTGATTTCCAGTAGCACCCCCTCTTCCACGGGGGTTAATTCCACATCGAGAATCTGTTCGCGCTGCTCGATGATTCCGCTGGTAAAACTGAACCCCAGGGCAAAATCATCCAGATCATCCGGCGTCGCCATCATCACTGCGTGGTTGAGACCGTTGTAACTGATGCCCACTGCCACCTCTGACGCCAGTGGCTGTAATTTGTCTGGCGGGCTGCCACTATCAGCTGCAGGACGATAGTGTTGATAGGATTGTTCGCTGTACTTCATACGAAAATGTGCGGAATAACGGTGGCTTCTATTGCATGGAATTGGTTGAGCTTACACAAATATTCCGTTGTTTGGGCGCCCATAAATTTGTACTCCATAAAAAAGCCCCGCGCGAAGCGGGGCTTTTCATTTTCATTGGTGACACTCGAGCCATCATTGGCTTCAACCAATAATCGCGAAATTCGTGACTATCACCGCTATCGCTGGCTGGCCTTGAATTCCCGGCGGCGACGGTGCAGAACCGGCTCGGTGTAGCCATTGGGCTGGGTACAGCCTTCAAATACCAACTCACAGGCAGCCTGGAAGGCAATGCTGGCGTCGAAATTCGGCGCCATATCCCGGTAGCTCGGATCCGCAGCATTCTGGCGGTCAACAACGGCCGCCATGCGCTGCATGGTTTCCTCAACCTGCGCCCTGGTGCAGATACCCTGCTTCAGCCAGTTGGCAATATGCTGCGAGGAAATCCGCAGGGTAGCGCGGTCTTCCATCAGGCCTACATCGTGGATATCCGGAACCTTGGAGCAACCAACGCCCTGGTCAATCCAGCGCACCACATACCCGAGGATACCCTGGGCGTTGTTGTCCAGTTCACGCTGGATTTCCTCCGCGCTCCACTGGGGGTTGTCTGCCACCGGCACCGTCAGGATGTCGTCGAGACTGGCGCGTTTGTGCTTTGCCAGCTCTTCCTGCACTTTCGCCACATCGACTTTATGGTAGTGAAGCGCGTGCAAGGTGGCAGCGGTGGGCGACGGTACCCACGCCGTATTGGCCCCGGCCATTGGGTGACCGATTTTGGCCTGCATCATGGCCGCCATCATATCGGGCATGGCCCACATACCTTTACCGATCTGTGCGCGACCTTTGAGGCCGGTCGCCAGTCCGCTGTCCACATTCCAGTCTTCATAGGCGGCAATCCACTTGGACTGTTTCATTTCACCCTTACGGATCATCGGTCCCGCCAGCATGGAGGTATGGATCTCGTCGCCTGTGCGATCCAGGAAACCGGTATTGATGAATACCACCCGTTCTTTGGCAGCGGCAATACAGGCTTTGAGGTTAACCGTGGTGCGGCGCTCTTCATCCATGATGCCCATTTTCAGGGTGTTGCGCGCAAGACCCAGGGCATCTTCGATACGATTGAACAGCGTGTTGGCAAATGCCACCTCTTCCGGCCCGTGCATTTTCGGCTTAACGATATAGACACTGCCGGCGCGGGAATTCTTGATATCGCCATTGCCGCGCAGATCGTGGATGGCGATCAAGCTGGTGATCATACCGTCGAGGATACCTTCCGGTACTTCATTGCCGTCTTTATCCAGAACGGCATCGTTGGTCATCAGGTGACCCACATTGCGCACGAACATCAGGCTGCGCCCCGGCAGGGTCAGCTTGCCACCTTCTGCTCCGGCATATTCACGATCCGGGTTCAGTGTACGCACAATTTCCTTGCCGCCCTTGGACAGGGTTTCCTTCAGGTCGCCCTTCATCAGGCCGAGCCAATTGCGGTAAACCACCACTTTGTCTTCTGCGTCTACCGCAGCGACGGAATCTTCACAATCCATAATGGTGGTGAGCGCCGATTCCAGCAGAATGTCTTTGACACCCGCTTTATCGGCTTTGCCGATGTGGCTTGTACTATCGATCTGAATTTCAAAATGCAGGCCATTGTGATTCAGCAGGATAGCCTCAGGCGCTTCCTGATCACCGCGATAACCGGCGAACTGGCGACTGTCTTTCAGCGCAGCTACTTTGCCATTGCGCAATACGGCTTCCAGCAGTGACCCGTTGATACGGTATTCACGCACTTCGGTATGGCTGGTGCCGTTGAGGGGCGCGGCCTGATCCAGGAATTCGCGACCGTAATCGATCACCTTGCTGCCGCGCACCGGATTGTATTCGCCGCCTTTTTCCGCCCCGTCCTCTTCACCGATTACGTCGGTGCCGTAGAGTGCGTCGTAGAGGCTGCCCCAGCGCGCATTGGCCGCGTTCAGGGCGTAGCGGGCATTCATCACCGGCACCACCAGTTGGGGGCCCGCCATGGTGGCAATTTCCGGGTCGACATTTTCCGTCTTCGCAGAAAAATCGGCCGGCTCTTCTACCAGGTAATGAATTTCCTTGAGGAAATCCTTGTACTTGCCCAGATCGCGATAACCCTGGGGGTTGTCGCTATACCACTGGTCCATGCGCGCCTGGATGGCATCGCGCTTCTCCAGCAACGCACGGTTGACCGGCGCCAGGTCATTGACGATTTTTTCAAATTCCGCCCAGAACACATCAGCACTGACTCCTGTGCCGGGGATTGCCTCTTCCGCAATCAATGCGTGCAGTTCTGCAGCGATCTGCAGACCGCCAATACGGATTCTTTCCGTCATGTCTGACCTCATGGTTCTGGTGAATTTAGACTGGTAAGTTGCGGCATTCTAAACACGCCAATTGGCATACCGCTAATTTATAGGTGGAATCTTCACTATTCGTTAGATGAATTTAATTCCGCTTGTCGCCGGTGAATCGGCTCAGAGTTGCCGCCCCACATCGAGAATCAGGCGGCGCATCCAGCGATGGGGTGCGCTCTGCTGCAACAGTGGGCTCCAGGCCATTTTCAGCTCCAGCGGAGGGATCTTGAGTGGCGGCTCCCGCAGTACTACCCGCGGATTACTGGATGCCAGCTGGGCCAGGCGTGTGGGCACGGTGACAATCAGGTCGCTCTGTTCCGCCAGTAGCATCGCCACCTGATAGTGGCGGGTAAACACGGAAATATCCCGTTTCTGGCCCAGCCGACCAATGGCCTCATCCACCCAGCCCAGGCGCTGCACGTCTTCCGGATTGACCCCAACCCCAACTCCCATACCGGTTTTGCTCACCCAAATATGCTGGGCCTGCAGATAGCTGTCCAGATTGTAGTCCTGGAGGATGGGGTTATCGGCACGCAGTACGCAGGAAAAGCTGTCATTCCAGATGGTGGCCTGGTGAAAGCTCTGGGGCATGGAATCAAAACGGTTGATCACCATGTCCACTTTGCCCTGCTCCACATCCACGAAGCTCACATCACTGGGGGTCATGATGTCTAGACTGATACCGGGAGCACTCACGCGCAGCTGCTTCAGCAGCGGTGGGATCAACGTGGATTCGGCGTAATCACTGGCCATGATACGGAAGGTGCGGCGGGCATCGGCGGGCGCAAAATCCCGATTCGGCTGGATCACCTGGTCGATGGCGGCCAGGGCTTCCCGCACCATCGGCTGCAGCTCCATGGCGCGCTCCGTGGGCATCATCCCCTCCCGGGTACGCACCAATAGCGGGTCGCCGAAGAGTTCCCGCAGACGCTTGAGACCGTTGCTCATGGCGGGCTGGGACAGACCCAGATGATTGGCAGCGCGGGTCACATTGCGCTCGCGCAACAGGACATCCAGGTAGACCAGCAGGTTGAGATCGGCTCTTTCCAGATTCATGGGCAGGGGCTCTCTAACGACGGTGGCGCCGCATTGCAGTTCAAGTCAGACACAGGTCAGCGTATGGATTCAACAACCGCATCACAGACCCACTATTCAGACCCGCCATCCAGCACATTCACATTTTGGATAGCGGGAATAATGACAATAAATTAGCCAAATTATGCCAGCACTCCTAGGATACGCACAACCTACTCGCAGTCACCTTTTTGAGGAAACACAGCATGTCCACTTACACCAAAGACATCGAAGCGGCCGCCAAGCTCTGTGAAGCCAACGGAAGTTCCTGGGATGCCATCAACCCGGAATCCGTGGCCCGCATGCGCGCCCAGAATAAATTCAAAACTGGCCTGGATATCGCCAAGTACACCGCCGATATCATGCGTAAGGACATGGAGAACTACGACAAGGACTCCTCCAAGTACACCCAGTCCCTGGGTTGCTGGCACGGTTTTATCGGCCAGCAGAAGATGATTTCCATCAAGAAGCACTTCGAAGGCAATACCGACCGCCGCTACCTCTACCTGTCCGGCTGGATGGTTGCCGCGCTGCGCAGTGAGTTCGGCCCGCTGCCGGACCAGTCCATGCACGAGAAAACGGCAGTAGCGCACCTGATTGGCGAGCTCTACACCTTCCTGCGCCAGGCAGACGCCCGCGAGCTGGGTGGCCTCTTCCGCGAGCTGGATGCCGCCCGCGAGGCTGGTGACGAAGTTGCACAGAAGGCGGTACAGAACAAAATCGACAACCACAAAACCCACGTGGTGCCGATCATTGCCGATATCGATGCGGGCTTTGGTAACGCGGAAGCAACCTACCTGATGGCCAAGCAGATGATCGAAGCCGGCGCCTGCTGTATCCAGATCGAGAACCAGGTTTCCGATGAGAAGCAGTGCGGTCACCAGGACGGCAAAGTAACCGTTCCCCATGAAGACTTCCTGGCCAAAATCCGCGCCGTGCGTTACGCCTTCCTGGAGCTGGGTGTCGACAACGGTGTGATCGTTGCCCGTACCGACTCCCTGGGTGCAGGCCTGACCAAGCAGATCGCTGTTACCAAAGAGCCCGGTGACCTGGGCGATCAGTACAACGCCTTCCTGGACTGCGAAGAAGTGGACGCATCCGCACTGGCCAACGGCGATGTGGTCATCAATCGTGGCGGCAAGCTGCTGCGCCCGAAGCGCCTGGCTTCCAACCTGTTCCAGTTCCGCAAAGGTACCGGCGAAGCACGCTGTATCCTCGACAGCGTAACTTCCCTGCAGAACGGCGCTGACCTGATCTGGATCGAAACCGAGAAGCCCCACGTGCGCCAGATCGGCGGCATGATGGATGAGATCCGCAAGCAGGTGCCAAACGCCAAGCTGGTGTACAACAACAGCCCGTCTTTCAACTGGACCCTGAATTTCCGCCAGCAGGTATTCGATGCCTGGAAAGAAGAAGGCAAGGACGTATCCGCCTACGATCGCGCCAACCTGATGAGCGCCGAGTACGACGAGTCTGAACTGTCTGCCGCGGCTGACGAGAAGATCCGTACCTTCCAGGCTGACGCTGCCCGTGAAGCCGGTATCTTCCACCACCTGATCACCCTGCCGACCTACCACACTGCGGCCCTGTCTACCGACAACCTGGCCAAAGAGTACTTCGGCGAGCAAGGCATGCTGGGCTACGTGAAAGGCGTACAGCGCAAGGAAATCCGCCAGGGTATCGCCTGCGTGAAGCACCAGAACATGGCCGGTTCCGACATGGGTGACGACCACAAAGAATACTTCGCCGGTGAGGCGGCCCTGAAAGCGGCCGGTAAAGACAACACCATGAACCAGTTCGGTTAAGCGTATCCCTGAGAATCGCTATACACCCCTTCAAGGGCCGCTCTGCGGCCCTTTTTTTATTGGCGCTATTTTGAACTAGGCTTAGTGCAAGCCCGCAACAAAACAGCGTTTCCTATGCCGTCTTGCAGCCAAGTTCTTGTTCTGAATTGCGGAAGCTCCTCGCTCAAATTTGCCATCATCGACCCCCACAATGGCGACCTGTCCCTGTCGGGTATTGGCGATGCCCTCGGACAGCCAGAGCCGACCGTCAGCTGGACTCTCGACGGCCAGAAGCACACCGCCAAGTTGCCGGAAAACGCCCGCCACACCGAAGTGATCCAATTTCTGGTAGAGGACATTCTGGGGGAGCGCGCGGACTTGCGTGACTGCCTGATTGCCATAGGGCACCGGGTAGTACACGGTGGTGAAAAATTCTCACACTCGGTACTGATTGACGACGCCGTGGTCGCCGCCATTCAGGCATGTGTGGCACTGGCCCCGCTGCATAATCCCGCCCATCTGCTGGGCATCGAAGCGGCCAAAGCGGCCTTCCCCCAACTGCCCCAGGTGGCGGTGTTCGATACCGCCTTCCACCAGTCGATGCCCCGCCATGCATTCATCTATGCCCTGCCCTACAGCCTTTACCGGGACCACGGTATCCGCCGCTACGGAATGCACGGCACCAGCCACCGCTTTGTGACCGAGCGCGCGGCCGAACTGCTCAATTTGCCGGTAAATGAGGTCAATATCATTTCCGCACACCTGGGCAACGGCGCCTCGATTACTGCGGTGCGCGATGGCCACAGCGTGGACACCAGCATGGGCTTGACACCGCTGGAAGGACTGGTAATGGGCACCCGCAGTGGCGATGTGGACCCGGGGCTGCTGATGCACCTGGGCAGCCGCATGGATTTCTGTCTCAAAGAAATCAACGACCTGCTCAACAAGCAAAGCGGTTTACTCGGCATTTCCGAGCTCAGCAACGACTGCCGAGCCCTGGAGCAGGCCGCCGCCGAAGGCCACAGTGGCGCGCAACTGGCGCTGGATATCTTCAGTTACCGGCTGGCGAAATATATCGGTGCCTACCACGGCATACTGCCGCAGGTGGATGCACTGGTGTTTACCGGTGGTATCGGTGAAAACTCCAGCCTGATCCGTGAAATGGTGCTCGCCCATCTCACAGGTCTCGGCTATGAAATCGACAGCGAGCGCAACACCCGTGCTCGCTTCGGCGAAGAAGGTCCCATCTCAAGCGATCAGTCCGCCGTCACTTTGGTCATTCCCACCAACGAAGAGTGGGTCATCGCCCGGGATGCGGCGGAACTGGTGCCCCCGGATACCCCCAACCACGACCCCAGCATCCGGGAATGACGAAGGAATAACCCATGTCACGCACAATTATGCTGGTGCCCATCAGTGTCGGGGTAGGTATCACCTCGGTCAGTATCGGCATACTGCGCGCCCTGGAGCGCAATGGTGTCGGCGTCAGCTTTTACAAGCCGATTGCGGAAAGTGTGAAGCAGGAAAAAAATCGCGATCGCAGTAACGAAATACTGCGCAAGGCATCCAGCCTGAAAGTGCCGGATTCCTTCAGCATGAACCATGTGGAATCACTGATCGGCCGCGGTGACCTTTCCGACCTGCTGGAAGAGATACTCGCGCGCTACCAGGAGGGTGCCAGGAAAGCCGATGTCACCATCGTTGAGGGACTGGTACCCAATGCGGAAAATCAGTTTGCCAGCCAACTCAATCTACAGATCGCAAAAACTCTGGATGCAGATATTGTGCTGGTGGTCTGCCCCAATCTGGATTCCACCCAACAATTGAAAGACCGCCTGGAAGTGGCCATGGCTACCTTTGGCGGCGCCAAGGCCGGGCGTGTTGTCGGTTGTATTGTCAACAAGGTAGGCGCGCCCTCGCAGGTACCGGATGCACCCGGTGCAGATATTACCGGCGTGTTTGAAGGCCCCAGGGTGCGCCGCGGCAATCTGGAAATTCTCTCGCTGTTTGGCAAAAGTCCATTGCCGATTATCGGTTGTATTCCGTGGAACGCCGATCTGGTGGCACCAAGGGCGAAGGATCTGGCGGATCATTTCCAGGCGGAAATCATCAACTACGGAGAGCTGGATACCCGGCGTTTGCACAGCGTGACCTTCTGCTCGCGCTCGCTGGGCAACATGATCTATCGCTTTGAGCCCGGCTCCATGCTGGTGACCTCGGGCGACCGCCCGGATGTGATCGTCGCCGCCTGCCTTGCCGCGATGAACGGCATCAAGATCGGCTGCCTGTTGTTGACCGGTAGTTATTACATAGAACCCATGGTGCGCAAACTCTGCGCACCCGCGATGGAAACCGGGCTGCCGGTAATTCTGGTCAATACCAATACCTGGCAGACGGCGCTGCAATTGCAGTCCTTCAATACCGAAACCCCCACCGATGATATGGAGCGTATCGAACGGGTGCAGGACTTTATTGCCGGTCACCTGGACAACCACTGGGTGGAGTCCCTCGGCCGCGATTCCAATCGCCCCAAACGATTGTCGCCCCCCGCCTTCCGCTTCCACCTGACTGAGCTCGCCCGCCGCGCCAACAAACGCATCGTACTGCCCGAGGGCGACGAGCCGCGCACGGTAAAAGCAGCGCTCATCTGCGCAGAGCGCGGCATTGCACGGCCGGTACTCTTGGGCGACCCCAAGGAAATCCACCGGGTTGCGGAACAACAGGGACTGTCGCTCAACGACAAAGTGGAAATCATTGATCCGAAAAGCGCCCGCAACAAATACGTCGAGCCCATGGTCAAGCTGCGCAAAAGCAAGGGGCTGACGGAAATCGTTGCCAAGGAACAGCTACAGGATAATGTGGTGCTCGGCACCATGATGCTGGCCGAAGATGAAGTGGATGGCCTGGTTTCCGGTGCGGTGCATACCACCGCCAATACCATCCGCCCTGCCCTGCAATTGATTAAAACGGCTCCCGGTGCCAGCCTGGTGTCTTCGGTATTTTTTATGCTGCTGCCGGATCAGGTGCTGGTGTATGGCGACTGCGCCATCAACCCCGACCCCAATGCCGAGGAGCTGGCGGACATCGCCATTCAATCTGCCGACTCTGCAAGCGCTTTTGGGATAGAGCCAAGAGTCGCCATGATCAGCTATTCCACCGGGACGTCCGGCACCGGCAGCGATGTGGAAAAAGTGCGTGAGGCAACCAAGCTGGCGCAGGAAAAACGCCCGGACCTGGTGATTGATGGGCCGCTGCAATATGACGCCGCCATCATGGAAAATGTCGCTGAAAAAAAAGCGCCGGGCAGCCCGGTCGCCGGGCGCGCAACGGTATTTATTTTCCCCGACCTCAACACCGGTAACACCACCTACAAAGCGGTGCAGCGCAGTGCTGACCTGATCAGTATTGGGCCCATGCTTCAGGGAATGCGCAAACCGGTCAATGACCTGTCACGGGGCGCCCTGGTAGACGATATCGTCTACACCATCGCGCTCACCGCGATTCAGGCGAGCCAGCTCAAATAGTCTTGAATTTACACATCGGCGGAGAAATCGGGACGTCGCTCTGACGGCTCGGCCACCTCCCCCAGCGGTCGGTTGCCATCCACAAATCGCAGCAGCGCCCCGGCAACTAGATATGCTTCCAGTCGGTGCTCAAAGGTATCACCGTACTCAAAATCCATGCGAGCCAGGCAGTCGTGGACGCCCTTGTACTCCGGTGCCCGGCTTTTGCACGCGACCAGACCTTTGCGCAGTACTGGCCACAAGTCCCAGATCTTGCGGCCCTCTTCCTTCAGCGCTTTGAGGCCGATGGCCAGTTGCGCTTCCTCCCGGGTGAGATCCGTACCCAGAGGGTAGTAAGGCAACAGGGTCAGCCGATGTCCCTGATTGAACACCGCCTGGATATGTTCCGGGGTGTTATTGCTAAAATTTTCCGGGATAACGTATTCCGCTTCCACCTTGCCCGCTGCCCTGGCCTTCTCCAGCAGCTCCTTCTGAAAGCGTGAATCCGTAATGGCAAGCATGGTGACAATCACATCGCGGTCGGTTTTCCCGCGCAGGTCGGCAACGCCGTACTCGGTTACCACTATGTCACGCAGGTGACGGGGAATGGTGCAGTGGGGATACTCCCACACAATGTTACTGCGAATTCGGCCATCGCTAATGCGCGTACTGGCGAGAGCAATCACTGAGCGGCCACCGGGCAGTTCATGCGCCTGAGCAACAAAATTGTATTGGCCACCAACCCCACTGACGACCTGGCCGTCTTCCAGACCGTCGGAGATTACCGCGCCGTTCAGGGTGACCATCATCGCGGAATTCACAAAGCGCGCCTGTTGCCGCTGGGCAACTTTAAGGGCGTGCCCTTTTTGCAACTCGTTAATGAAGTCGATGCCGGTCATATTGATGCCAACCAGCTCACTCTCCGGCATGGCACGCAGCGCGCGGTACATGCCCGTAGAGCCCAGATAGAAACCACCGTGCAGCCAGATTCCTCCAGGTAGTTTTTGCCCCTCACAGCGACCCATCAATTTCTTGCGGCCGACGCTACTGTGCAGGTCGCATTCTTCCATCTCACCGTGTTCGTCGAGAAAACGGTGGCCGCGCCAGCTATAGCTGGGATCCACAATACCAGCGGACTGGAGAAAAGCCGTATCCGCTTCCGTCAATGGACACTGAATGCGACCGGCTTCCCGCAATGCAATCAACAGGTCTTCGCCAACGGTGTCTGTGGCTTTGCCTTCATTCAATATTCGCTGCACGGCCGCATCCGGGTAGACCGCGCGTTTCAGGATGCCGGCGCGGCGCAGATGCAAAAAGCCTTCCGGTACCATTTCGCTGGCACCGTATATACCCCGCTGAAACACGCCGAGTTCCAGCGGCAATTTGCACAGTGCGTTATCAGTATCCAGGTTCAGGGACGTCAGTATGTCGCGGTAGTCCAGGTTGCTGCAGTGACGCAGGCGCAACACATGGCAAATGGCATCGCCCAGGGCACCGATACCCACCTGCAGGGTGCCGCCATCCTTCACCAGGCCGGCGATATGAAAGGCCAGGGCGTAATCCGTCAGGCGAACAGGAGGGTTGGGGGCGGGGAAAATTTCGCGATTGAAATCCTCTCCCTCAAGCAAAAAATCGAACATGGCAGGAGCGACTCGCGCGTCGCCACCCATGAACGGCAGCTGCGGATTGACTTCTCCCACGAGGGTGATGGGTGGATAACCCCGCTCTTGCGCCAATTCCAGTAGCGGCAAGGTCAGATCCGGATTGCCACTCAGGCTCAGATCACCGCTCCCGTCCGGGGCCGGCGACACCATCTGCGCCACCACATTGACACCGCGATCAAGCAGATCCCGGGGTACGTGGGTGTAATTGGCGCTGACATAACTCTGCTGTGCCGACGGGACTTTCAAGAAGCTGCCGGGTTGGATAAAAAACTCACACACCTCGATATTTTTTGGCAGCAGCCCCCTGCGGCGCGCCCGGGTGTAAGCCAGGTCCTGATAGTCTGCGTACAATCGGTCAAGCAATGGCTGCACAAAACGCCGCTGCAATTCATTGCCAGCGCCAGGACGCTCCAGTGTCAGAGCGGTAAAAATGGTCAGGGATATCTCAGGATCCTGCTCCGCCCGCGCATAGAGGGCGTTGGCAAACTGGTTGGCTTTGCCAATACCCAGAGGCAAACCGAGAACGATGCGTTTGCCCACTTTCTCCAGTACTGCATCAACGCAATCCACGACTGCATTGAATGTTTCCAGTTGTGCCATTGCAGACTCTTCCCCAGCTGTTACCGACCTTCGCCAGCCGCCATGGATGGATTGCTTATTTCAGTGAGTCGAAGTGATCCACCTGTATCGCCTTGTCCACGGCAGTCGCCGTCACCTTGATCCTGGCCGCTTCCTCTGCAGAGATCAGGTTCTTCTCCACCGCTTTATCAATGGTGGCCGGGTTTAGCGGACGCAGGCCACCCTTCTTCATTTTTTCGCGAATGGCATCGGTCTCATGGCTACTTAAAAAAGCCTGCTCGACAATATCGATACCGTCGCCACTGTTGCCGGGGAACACCCCGCTGGTCAGGCGATCCCGGGTTTCCGACGGCGCCATAATCAGTTCGGCACAGGCTCGCGCCTGACGATCCGACGCAGAGCGGATGCTATGCCCCCAGGGCATGGTCAAAAACTGCATCAACTGGCCGACAAAGCGCATGGGGAAGTTGTGGAACACCTCGATCAGGCTGACCTCGATGTTGTGAAAGCCCGCACGCATGGCAAATTCCAGTAGCGGACGATCCTCCTTCGGGCTGCCATCATCGTGAAAACGCTTGAGGGTGGCGCTCATCAGGTAGAGCTCGCTCAGCACATCCCCGAGTCGCGACGAGATCAGTTCTTTGCGCTTTAACTCGCCACCCAGCGACATGAGTGAGATTTCGGTAACCAGCGTGAGTACCGCCGAGTAGCGATTCATTTGCCGGTAGTATTTTGCCGCGTCGCCTACCCCGTGCGGGCTACTGGCAAGTAAACCTCCGGTCCACCCGTGAAAAACAGCACGACAGAGGGTTTTGAGCTGGAACAGGAAGTGTTTGGGCAGCAGCGCATCCAGTTCTTTGATCCCCGCCTCATTATCCGGATTGGTGGCGGCTTCCATTTCCTTGAGCAGGTAGGGATGGCAGCGGATGGCGCCCTGACCGAAAATCATCAGGCTACGCGTGAGAATATTGGCGCCCTCGACGGTAATCGCGACCGGTACTGCCCGGTAAACGTTGCCCAGATAATTCAAAGGGCCGTCCATGATTGCCTTGCCCGCGTGAATATCCATGGCGTCATTGATGGATTGGCGCAGACCGTGGGTCGCATGCGCCTTCATGATCGCCGAGACCACGGCCGGCTTGCGCCCCTGATCCAGCGCCCGGGTGGTGGTTTTGTGGGCCGAATCGAGCACATAGGCGATGGCTGCAATCTCAGCCAGGCGGCGCTGTACCCCTTCAAACTTACCGATGGGAATACCAAACTGCTCGCGGATATGCGCGTAGGCGCCGGTGGTGCGTGCCGCCAATTTGGCGCCGCCGGTCGACAGCGATGGCAGTGAGATGCCCCGCCCCGCGGCCAGCGCACTCATCAGCATATGCCAGCCGTGGCCTATATTTTCCTGACCGCCGATGATCCAGTCCATGGGAACAAACACGTCTTTGCCCCAATTGGGACCATTCATAAAGGCCTGCATCGCCGGCAGATGGCGTTGACCAATGGTTACCCCGGCCGTATCCGTGGGCACCAGTGCCACGGTAATGCCCAGCTCCTCTTCCTCGCCGAGAATATGATCCGGATCGTAGAGTTTGAAAGCGAGGCCAAGAATCGTCGCCACCGGTCCAAGAGTGATGTAGCGTTTGTGCCAGTTGATCCGCATCCCCAGTGTTTTCTTGCCTTCGTATTCCTGGTAACAGACCACCCCGTTGTCCACCATGGCCGCCGCATCGGAGCCGGCCTCGGGACTGGTGAGGCCAAAGCAGGGAATCTCTCGGCCATCCGCCAGTCGCGGCAAAAAGTGGCTTTTTTGCGCCTCGGTGCCATGGGCCATCAAGAGCTCACCGGGCCCCAGGGAATTCGGCACCATTACCGTTACACCAACGCTGGTGCTGCGAGTGGAAATTTTGGTAACAATCTGCGCGTGGGCGGTGGGAGAAAAGCCAAGCCCGCCAAATTCTTCAGGAATGATGATGCCAAAGAAGCGGTTCTTTTTGAGAAAGTCCCAGATCTCCGGTGATATATCGTGATCGACATAGGAAACCTGCCAATCATCTACCATCTTGCAGAGCTCTTCGACGGGGCCATCCAGAAACGCCTGCTCCGCATCGGTCAACTCGGGCGGCCCCATTTTCAGTAACTGATCCCAGTCCGGCTTGCCTGAGAGCAATTGCGCGTCCCACCAGACCTCACCCGCCTCCATGGCTTCCCGTTCGGTGTCTGAAATGGGAGGCAGAACTTTCTTGATCCATTTCAATAACGGTGCAGTGATCCACTTCTGGCGCAGGCTACTCATTATTTATCCTTGTCTGACGATGACGAACGGCACCTGATGCACAAAACAGCGGCGCAACGCAGGATCACGTTGCAGTACATTCAGGGTTCAAAGAGATGTTTGCCTGCAACTATAGTCCGGAAATACAGACTGCAACGTGTGGCAACAGCGACCGGAATTTGGCCTCAGGCAAGAGCCAGGGTGCCAATTCCACAGAAAATGATCAATGCCGCGACCATTCGGCGAACAGAAAAACGTTCGTTCAGTAGTAACACCGAGATCACCGAAGCGAAAAGAATACTGACCTCCCGGGTCGCAGCAACGGCCGCCACCGGCATCATGGAAGTGGCCCAAAGTGCGATGCCAAAACCACCAGACGCCAGCACGCCGGAAAATGAACTCCGCACAAAATGGGTCCGGGCAAACGCCAACCCTTTCAGCGGACGGGTGAGTAATACCGCGAAAATGACACCGCCGCCGGACAAGATCTCCAGCCAGGCCACAAAACTGAGGGGGTTGGGTACACTCCGGACCCCCGCTGCCCCGAGGGTGGTGTAGCCGGTTATGGCGATACCGGTTCCGAGGGAGTAAAGGATCCCGGATCGGCTGACACGCAGCTCCTTCATGATGAGCGCGAAAATGCCACAGGTCACCAGCAATACGCCGGTGATCTGTAGGGGCTGCAGGGTTTCGTCCAGGAACAGGAGCGCCGCGGAAGCCACCATCAACGGCGTAACACCACGGGCGATCGGATATGCGGTGCCGTAATCCAGCGCCCGGTAGGAGCGAGAAAGCAGGAAAAAATACAGGTACTGGAACAAGGCGCCGCCCAGCAGGAACGGCAGTGCATTTTTGCTGGGTAATGGTAGTTGTGTCGCCAGCGCCGCGCCTACGAGCAGGCCAACACTGCGAATCATCGCCAGCTGCAGGAAACCCTCTTCACTGTGCTTGACCACCGCATTCCAGATGGCATGCGCAAGCGCAGATAACAGGACCAGTGCGAATAAAATAGATTCCGTTATTACCAATTTACATAAGTGATTGGGGAGAAACTATCACGCCGTTATTATCAGCGTACAAATACTCTCCAGGTTTAAAGGTGACGCCGCCAAAAGTCACTGCAAGATTGCGTTCACCGATCCCTTTTTTATCGGTCTTCATGGGGTGGCTTCCGAGCGCCTGTACTCCTAACTCTAGTTCAGAAATGGCATCCACATCGCGGATACAGCCGTACATCAGGATCCCCTCCCAGCCATTCTGGCAGGCTTTTTCCGCCAGCAGGTCCCCAAGGCAGGCTCGGCGCATGGAGCCGCCGGCATCTACAACCAGCACTTTCCCCCGTCCATCTTCCGCCACCAGCTCCCGCACCAGAGAGTTATCTTCAAAACATTTGATGGTGACTATCTCGCCTCCAAATTGCTCCCGGGCCCCGAAATTTATGAACATGGGTTCAACTACCTGCACCAGGTCGGGGTATTCATCACAGAGGTCAGGGGTAGAAATGACGGAAGTGGCCATGATTGAGGCTCCTGTGTAGTGAGAGATACGGGAGATGAATTTGCACGTTGCGATGACAACACAAAACGGCATGATAGCCGGTGGCAGGAAGCGGCACAGCCCGACAATAAAAATGCCGGGTATTACCCTGATGGATAATCCCGGCGCAAGGCTTGCCAAATAAAGCAAAAGCGTCTGCGAGCAAGCAATCTGAAACTCTGAATAGTTGGCTATCCATGCGGGAATGATGATCCGGCCATCGCCATGCCCGATTCTTTACCCTTCCCTGTGTTCACGCTATCGAATAGCTACGACCTCTTAATAGCTCACGGAAACCGGCATACCGACGCGGGCATATTGGAAAAACTTCCGAGCCATATGCGGGGGCATGCGTACACAGCCGTGGGATGCGGGATAGCGCGGTACATGTCCGGACGCATGCAGACCGATACCGCCGTTGAAACGAATGTAGTGATTCATTTTCGCACCGCGGTAATAGGTACCGGAAGGACGACGGTGTTTACGGGTATCCACGTCGGCTTTCACCACCCGACCGGTACTGCGATCGACATAACTCCCATAAATACTCGAGCGGTGGTTCGGGCGTTTTGCCAACACACGGAATTTGCCTGGGCTGGTACTGAAGCCTTTTTTACCGGATGAAATCAGTGAAACACCCACAAGGCGGCCACCTTTGTAGAAGTAGGCCTTTTGCTCCGACAGGTTAATACGGATGGACGGCGAGCCTGAAGAGTTCATGGCCGCTTGATCGTCGAACCAGTTGGCACCGGTGTTTGCATCGGCAAAGGACGGCCAGAGCCCGCCCATCAATGTGGCAATCAATAGAACCAGCATCACCATCCAGGAACAGCGCATACGATGTTCGAAACCACCGTTAAATGCATGGATCGTCGCCGCCATACCACCGCCACCCGGCGAACTGGCGACGGACATCAATTCTCGACTGCCGTTGTTTGGTCTGTACGACGAACTTCTTTGCATCTTGACACCTCTATCACTACCTCAATCAGTAACCCCTGCTTGTGTAAAAAGGCTGGCGAATGGAAAAAAGCTGGCTCGATTAAACACATTGTCATCCTGATGGCCGAAAAGCGCAGGACACAAAGACAGGGACTGTTTCGATTCTATTGATTGGGGGTTAGGTGCTTAGATTGATTTCAATGGGGTCTGCCCGCTTTTATGGAAATTGGCAATCGCCTTAAGGTTTGACCCGTTGAACCACAAGGTTGTGAACCGCAATCCAGGCACCATGAGTTCATCGAAAGTGCCTGTAAAGTAGAAAAATATTTCTGCTATGCCCATAAAAAAAGCGACCAAAATGGTCGCTTTTTTAAGAGTCAAGCCGTGCCGGCATCAATTAACCGGCATTTTTGACCTCAGACTTTCTGGTTGGCGAGATATAACCAGGTATCCACTGCGGTATCCGGGTTAAGAGACACGCTATCGATCCCCTCTTCCATCAGCCACTGGGCAAAGTCCTTATGGTCAGACGGGCCCTGGCCACAGATGCCCACATATTTGCCGGCCTTTTTACAGGCGCGAATGGCCTGCGACAGCAGGATTTTCACCGCCGGATCGCGCTCGTCAAACAACTCCGCAACCAGCCCGGAATCCCGGTCCAGCCCCAGGGTCAGCTGAGTCAGGTCGTTGGAACCGATCGAGAAGCCATCGAAGTACTGCAGGAACTCATCCGCCAGCAACGCATTGGACGGCAGTTCACACATCATGATGACCTTGAGGCCGTTCTCACCGCGCTTGAGACCGTTCTCTTCCAGCAGTTCGATGACCTGACGAGCCTCGTCCGGCGTACGCACAAAGGGCACCATGATCTCGACATTGGTGAGCCCCATTTCGTCGCGCACTTTCTTCAGTGCTTTACACTCCAGCGCGAAACACTGACGGAAATCCTTGGAGCGATAGCGCGCGGCACCACGGAAGCCCAGCATGGGGTTTTCTTCACTGGGCTCGTACATCTGACCGCCCACCAGGTGTGCGTATTCGTTGGACTTGAAGTCCGACAAGCGCACAATCGTGCGGTTGGGCGCGAAGGCCGCCGCCAGGGTGGCAATGCCTTCCACCAGCTTTTCGACGATGAAGTCTTCCGGGCTGGCGTAACCGCCGATGCGATCGCGGATATTCTTCTGCAGGTCTACCGGCAGGCGATCCAGCTCCAGCAGCGCCTTGGGGTGAATACCGATCATGCGGTTGAGAATAAACTCCAGGCGCGCCAGGCCAACGCCCTGGTTGGGCAGGTTGCTGAAGGCAAACGCACGATCCGGGTTGCCCACGTTGAGCATGATTTTGAACGGCAGATCCGGCATATCGCTCACTTCCGTGAGAGAGCGCTCGAAATCCAGCTGGCCGGCCATCACAAAACCGGTGTCCCCTTCCGCACAGCTCACGGTCACCGGGGTTCCGGTGGCCAGCTTCTCGGTGGCGTCACCACAGCCAACCACCGCGGGAATACCCAGTTCGCGGGCGATAATGGCCGCGTGACAGGTCCGCCCACCGCGGTTGGTAACAATGGCACTGGCCTTCTTGAGCACCGGCTCCCAGTCCGGGTCGGTCATATCGGTGACCAGTACTTCCCCGTCCTGCATCTTGGCCATATCTTCCACCGACTCCAGCACCCGTACCGGGCCGGCGCCGATGCGCTGGCCGATGGCGCGGCCCTCACACAGGATGTCGCTGCGCTCATGGAGCTTGTAGCGCTCGATACTGGTACCGGTATCGCGGGAGCGGACGGTTTCTGGACGCGCCTGAACGATAAACAGCTTGCCGCTGTCACCGTCTTTGGCCCATTCAATGTCCATGGGACGCTGGTAGTGCTCTTCGATACGACGGGCCTGGATCGCCAGGTCGGTCAGCTCTTGGTCGCTCAGGGCAAAGCGCAGGCGATCCTGCTCCGGTACCGGTACGGTTTTGACCGAGCGCCCACATTCGCCGCTCTCGTCGTAGATCATCTTGATCGCTTTGCTGCCACGGTTGCGACGTAGAATGGCGGGGCGACCCGCTTCCAGGGCCGGCTTGTAGAGGTAGAACTCGTCCGGGTTTACCGCGCCCTGAACCACCGTCTCGCCCAGGCCATAGGCCGCGGTGATGAAGATGACATCGCGGAATCCACTCTCGGTATCCAGGGTAAACATCACCCCGGACGCGCCGGTCTCACTGCGCACCATGTGCTGAATACCGGCAGACAGGGCCACGCCCACATCCGCGTAGCCGGTGTGCACACGGTAGGCAATGGCGCGATCGTTGTAGAGTGAGGCAAAGACTTCTTTGACCGCTTCAAGAACCGCGTCGATACCGCGGATGTTCAGGAAGGTCTCCTGCTGGCCAGCGAAGGAAGCGTCCGGCAGGTCCTCTGCAGTGGCAGAGGAGCGAACAGCAACGGCGGTCTCACCGCCACCCAGGGCCTGGTAACCCGCGCGGATCTCTTTTTCCAACTGCGCGGGGAATGGAGTATCCAGCAGCCACTGGCGGATCTCTTCGCCTGCCGCCGCCAGCGCAGTGACATCTTCCACGTCCAGACCCTGGAGTCGCTCGGCGATTCGGGTGTCCAGCTGGGCACTGGCCAAAAACTCGCGGAAAGCGTCTGCGGTGGTGGCAAAACCACCCGGCACGCTGACTCCTGCGCCGGAAAGCGACGAGATCATCTCCCCGAGCGATGCGTTTTTACCGCCGACTTTGTCAACGTCCGCCATGCCCAGCTTCGCGAAATCGAGTGTGTAAGTGGTCAATGGATTGCCCTCTGCAACTGCTGTTTCTGGCGGCAGATTATAAGGATGGGTTTTGTAAATAATACCCCGCAAACTCCGCTAAAAATGCGCTATTTTTGTTGTAATTCTCCTACAAAAATCTGTGAAACTTACTTCGGCGCCCACGCTGTTACTCAGAATATACTGCAGAAACTAGCGCCTGTGGCCAGCATTCCGTCTGGGAAAAAACACGGCTGCTGATATACCATTGCGCCAGGTCGTACCGCATGCGTGGCGAGCCCCTTAGTGAATAAGCAAGAGTAAATACGCAAGGAAGTAACATCATGAATGAGCAAGGCGGCAACAACCCACCGGGTCAGGCGACTCCGCATAAAAAACGCACCGCTTTTTTTATTTCCGACGGCACCGGCCTTACCGTGGAGGGCATCGGTCACAGCCTGCTGGCACAGTTCCGGGATCAGCCGGTTGAACAAGTGACGCTTCCCTATGTGGACTCCGAGGCGCGCGTCAATCAGGCGTTACAGCGTATTGAGCAGGCCGCTAGCGAGTCCGGTTTACAACCCATCATTATTACTACCATCGTCTCCGAACAGATCCGAAAGCAGTTACACCAGAGCTCGGCCCTGATGCTGGATGTTTTCGAAAGCTACCTGGCGCCGTTGGCCAATTTGTTTGGCAAGGACCCCACGCGGGCGGTGGGACTTTCTCATGGGATCGCCAACGACAGCCGCTATAGCGCGCGTATCGACGCAGTGCACTTCGCCATGGATAACGACGACGGTCGGCGCACCCGGGAGTTTGAAAGTGCCGATGTAATTCTGGTGGGCGTCTCGCGCTCGGGTAAGACCCCCACCTGTTTGTATCTGGCCCTGCAATTCGGTCTCCGCGCAGCCAACTACCCCATTACCGAAGAGGACATGGATTCGACCTCGCTGCCGAAAATACTTCGCCCGTTCCAGCACAAACTGTTCGGCCTGACCATCGACCCGCGACGTCTGATGAGCATTCGACAGGAACGTCGCGCCAATAGCCGTTACGCCTCTCCGGAGCAATGCGAGTTTGAAGTGCGCCAGGTAGAGCAGATGTTGCGGCGGGCACAAGTGCCCTACCTCGACGCCACTGAACTCTCTGTTGAGGAGTTGGCCACCCGCCTGATGTCCCAGGCCGGGATAGAACGCAAAATCAGCTAAATTTAACGGAAGAAATCGGTTAAAGTAGCGCCGCCCAAAAGGCGCACTTTTCAGCCCTGGGGCCCGAAAGAAACCTGAGCGGGGATCCCGCCGGAAGTTTGGTTGACGTTTTGCACATTATCTCCCTGCCCTATTCCACCAATACCGGTGTAGCCTTTGCCGCACTGGCAGACCTTCCCTGTCCGGTTTGGCTGGATTCCGGGCAGCCCAGTGCCCGCGGTGGTCGCTTTGACATTCTGAGCGCCGACCCCATCAATAACCTTACGCTTTCCGCGGATGACCCGGCCCCTTTCGAGGCACTGGACGACCTCCTGTGTGAACTGGCTCCCCAGGAAGTGGACCAGCAATTGCCCTTTTGCGGTGGCGCCATTGGCTACGCGGGATACGAACTGGGCAGCAGCGGCAACTACCTTCCCCCAGACACACGCCGTACACCGCTACCCGCCGGCCGGTTCGGGCTCTACACCTGGGCACTGATCGTTGACCACCAGCTGCAGGCGAGCCACCTGGTCTTTCACCCCGCGTGTACAGACATTCAAAAGCGCGACCTGGAAGCCCGCTTCCGCGCGCTGGACTGGCGCCAGCCACCGCGCTGTAGTGAGGCCTTCCAGTTACGATCTCCATTTCGGCATGAGTTTGAGGCGGAAAGCTACCAGCAGAAAATTCGCCGTATTCTCGAATACATACAAGCGGGCGACATTTACCAGGCCAACTTTACCCAGCGCTTTAGCGCCAGTTTTGAAGGCAACCCGCTCTCCGCCTATCTGGCACTGAGAGAAGTGGCTGCAGGGCCCTTTTCCGCATTCCTGTCTCTGCCCGAAGGGCAAATTTTAAGCCTGTCTCCGGAGCGTTTCATTCTCGCGGACGGCACCTTTTTGCAGACGGAGCCGATTAAGGGTACGGCACCGCGCAGCAAGGATCCGGCGCGTGACACGGCACTTGCGCAAGCATTGACCGCGAGCCGTAAAGACCGCGCCGAAAACCTGATGATCGTGGACCTGCTGCGCAACGATTTTGGCAAAGTGTGCCGTCGCGGCACTGTGCGAGTTCCGACGTTGTTTGAACTGCAAAGCTTTGCCAATGTGCACCATCTGGTGAGCACCATTACCGGCCAGATACCGGAAGACTTTGGTTTTGCTGACGTACTGGCAGCCACCTTTCCGGGCGGCTCGATTACCGGTGCCCCCAAAAGACGGGCCATGGAGGTGATACGCGAGCTGGAGCTGAGTCCAAGGGGTGTTTATTGCGGGAGTATTGGTTACATCAGCAGCTGTGGTCGTGCCGATAGTAATATCGCGATCCGGACCCTGACCGCCAGTAATGGCAGCATCCATTGCGCAGCCGGTGGCGGTATCGTGGCCGACTCCGACCCGGAAGCCGAACACCGCGAGTGCCTGCACAAGGTGCGTTTACTCCTGGAAACCCTGGAAAAGCAGTTTTCCTGACCATTTGCAGCGGTCTGCCTCTTCCGCAGCGCCCTCCTCCCATGAGCCTGGTGCAGCCAGTTGCTCCGGTTATAAATCTATCGCCCTTGGGTATTTCCAAGGGTTTTCCAACTCTGCTAGATTCCGCGCCAACCTATATTGTCTCAACGACAGACACTCCTACCCGGTAACGAATGCCGGGCCGCGAATCATAAGGCCGTGTTTCATGCGCATTACCCTGGTCAAAAAAATACTCGCCGACGGCGCACTCTGCGCCAAGTGCAACGATGTACAGCAGAAACTCCAGGAAAACGATCAGGAAAAATTTCTGGATGAGGTGCTCATCGCCGATGAGCGAGATCCGGAGAGTGCCGGCATGCAATTGGCGCAGCGCCTCAATGTACAACGAGCCCCTTTCTTCGTTGTGGAAGAAGAAGGCAAAGAACCCGAGGTCTATACGGTGTACTTCAAATTCGTGAAAGAAGTACTGAACCGGTAAGCCGTCGCGCATCTCGGTAAACCCCAAAACATAAAGCCCGGCTGAAACTGCCGGGCTTTCTAGTTTAATTGTTTACTTTTTGTTTCGAGCTTTTTGCAACCACGGATTCAGGCAAGTGACTCAGTACACTGGCAGTTCGATATGCGAGAAGAGCTCGTCCACCTCCGCCCGTGACGAGGCCTGCGCAGCCTGCTCCACCAGTTCACGGGTCAGGTGCGGTGCAAACTGCTGGATAAACTCGTACATAAATCCACGCAGGAAGATCCCTTTGCGGAACCCGATTTTGGTCACGCTGGACTCGAACAGCTCACTGGCATCCAGTGCCACCAGGTCACTGTCTTCATCTTCCACGGCGGCCATATCTGCGACAATACCGATACCCAACCCCAGACGCACATAGGTTTTGATCACATCCGCATCCGCTGCGGTGAAGACCACCTTGGGAGACAATCCTTTTTCCAGAAACGCTTCGTCCAACTTGGAGCGGCCGGTAAAGCCAAACACATAAGTGACGATGGGATACTTGGCGACCTCCTCCAGCGTGAGCTTGGAAAGCTGACACAGTTCGTGGCCGCGAGGCACGAGAATACAGCGGTTCCAGCGGTACACCGGCATCATCACCAGGTCACTGAACAACTCCAGGGCTTCGGTGGCAATTGCGAAGTCTGCCGTCCCGTCTGCAGCCATCTCAGAGATCTGCATCGGCGTCCCCTGATGCATATGCAGGGACACTTCCGGATAGCGTGCGATAAAGCTCTTGATGACCGTGGGTAACGCGTAGCGTGCCTGGGTATGCGTGGTGGCAATGGCAAGGCTACCGCGCTTGTCATTGCTGAACTCCTGCGCCACCTGCTTGATGTTTTCCACCTTGCGCATGATTTCGCCGGCGGTCTTTAAAATGGCCTCACCCGCTGGCGTCACTCGCGTCAGGTGCTTGCCACTGCGCGCAAAAATTTCCACACCCAGTTCGTCCTCAAGCAACCGGATCTGCTTGCTGATTCCCGGCTGCGAGGTGAACAGACTTTGTGCCGTGGCAGATACATTGAGGTCGTGGTGAGCCACTTCCCAGATATAGCGCAGCTGCTGCAGCTTCATAGCCTCTCCCTGTCGAAAACTGGCAATGGCCTGTTAATACGCAACAATGCTCATTTTTGCGCCAGCAGTTGGTTATAAAAACTTGGTGACATTATTCGGGAAAAGCATAGCAGCGAAACGACTGGTGAGCCAATAAGGGTCTGCACCAGCATTTCAAAAGCGAGGAATTGGTTACGAAAAGTGACTTTTCGGGGAGAGAAGCGCGCCAACCTGTATGGATTGCAGAAAATAGTTCTCAATCCTGCCAGAAATTACCCGAGTCTCACTCTTCCAGATTGGCAACGCCGTGGGGAACATGGCCGGTGGCGACATGCGCGGCCGCAGACGCACAGTGATTGGGCTGATCGTCAAAGAAGACATCGGCACCAAATGCGCCCAGAAACTCCCCCTTTGGCAGTCCGCCCAGGAAGATGGATTCGTCAATACGGATATTCCAGGCGCGCAGAGTCCGTATCACCCGCTCGTGTGCAGGGGCCGAACGGGCGGTGACCAGAGCCGTTCTGATCGGGCATTGCTCCGGCCGAAACTCCGACTGCAATTGCTGCAGCGCCTCGAGGAAGCCCTTGAAAGGCCCGCCCTGCAACGGCAGGCGCGCCGAGGCGCGCTCGGCGGTCGTGAAGGCGGCCAGGCCATCCCGCTTGAAGATCTGTTCTGCTTCATCAGAAAAGATCACTGCATCGCCATCAAAAGCAAATCGCAGGGTGTCATCGCCGCGTTGGCGGGCACCTCCGGGGATCAGGGTCGCCGCAGCAATCCCCTGCTCTAGCGCCCGCCGCACATCGCTGCCATCGGTGGACAGGAACAGGTGGCAGCCGAAAGGCGCGATATAGCGGTAAGGGCTACCGCCGTTACAGAAGGCAGCGCGGCTGATATTCAGCCCGTAATGCTCGATGGAATTGAAAACACGCAGCCCGGTATCCGCACTGTTGCGCGACAGGAGGATGACCTCCACCCTGGGCTCGCCGTCCAGTCGGCTGTTGATCTGAAGAAATTTCTCCACCAGGGAAAAGGCTTCCCCCTTGGGCAAGACGTCATTCTCTCGCTCTATCTGGTAGGCTGAAAATGCCTCAACACCCTGCTCTTCGTAGATCTGGTGGCTTTCACGCAAATCGAACAGGGCCCGCGAGGAAATGGCGATAATGAGCTTATTCGTAGGTTTTGCCTGCGCTTGAGTGGCCTCACTCATGGTCATGCAACGCCCTCAAGGCGCCTCCACATCATCCAGCCCGGAGGGCTTTTCATCATTGCGGTGGGACTCAAGTAACACCAGCAACATATTCAGCAAATCTTCTCTGGTGCGCTCGGAGCGCACGCCCTGCTGATTCACGATGACCAGCATCATGGCGTGGCAGGTTTCCAGGGTAGCCCTGGCAAGCCGGTTGGTTTCGTTCGGAGGACAGGTGAAACCGAGGCGACGGAACATATCCACCAGATGATTGATCACCATTTCATCGTGGCGCTCATCCAGTTCGTGGAGTTCGGGAATACCCCACATGGCCTGCACCAGCGGCAATAAACCACGCTGTTCCCGGTATACCGATACCCAGCGCGAGACCAAATCATCCAGGAATGCCTTGAGGCTGAGATTTTCCAGGTCGGCCGCCGCCAGCTCGTCCAGGCGCTCGGTCAAGCTGGCCAGCCACTGCTCGCCCATGGCATAGAGAATCGCGTGCTTGTTGGGAAAGTAGTGGTAAACCGAACCGACAGATACACCCAGTTCTTTGGCGATGAGGATAGTGGTGAGGTCGTTGAGCCCCACCTGCTCCAGCAGGCGACCGGTGGTATCGAGTATCTGCCGGGCCCGTTCACGGGCTCGGGCCTGTACCGGCTCCCGCCGGGGTGACAACTGATTTTTACGGCGTTTCTGTTCTGCTGTCGACACTGCTTGATCCTTTCAACTGAAGGGCCTTTTTATCACAAATTGTCGACCCATTAACAAAAAAACCGGCGGAGTTCGCCGGTTTTTTTGCTCATCCTGTGAGATGAAAGAGACTCGTTAGAAGCGGTAATCCAGGCTAACCCCCGCAACACGGCCACGGGACGGGTCTGTCTGGGTAGCTGGCAGGTTATAGTCTGCCGCCGCGTAACCCCAGTGATAGAACTCCTCGCCAGTCAGGTTCTCGACGTAAACGCCGGCGGTCCAGGTTTCTGCCGGAGAAGTCAGAGACGCACGTAGGTTAACAACCCCGCGGCTGTCCAGTTTCACTTCGTCGGTGTTTTCCAGGTCGGAGAACTGCTCACCGGTGTAGGTGTACTCGCCGGTCAGCGCCATAGAACCGACGCCGATGTCTTTGGTGTACGTCAGCACAGTCGCGGAGGAAAACTCCGGAGAAAATGCCATTTTGTTGCCATCGCAGGCGTCACACAGCTCTTCCGGTGCACCACTGAATTCGGTATTCAGCCAGGCAAGGCCCATGTACAGGTCCAGGTTGTCGGTGATCAGCCAGCGCGCATCCACTTCCAGGCCCTGACCTTCGCTCTCACCCACGTTGCGGGTTACTGCCGCAGCGCCAATAAAGAACGCCTGCTGCAGGTCCTCATAGGTGTACTGGAAGGCCGCCGCGTTCAGTGCCAGTCGGTTGCCCAGCAGGCGGGCTTTTACACCCAACTCGTAGGAGAGCACCTGCTCTTCATTGAAGTTATTGGGCTCCGCGGTAGAACTGTCGACGGTCCACTCGTAGTCTTCCAGCCAGGTGTCTTCATCTTCGGCAAATGCCGGATCGGTTACTCGATAGGTCAGGTAGTCGAAACCGCCGGACTTGTAGCCGGTCGCCACACTGGCGTATGCGGTGACGGACTCAGAGAAATCGTGATTCAGAGTCGCGCGACCGGAAACATTGCTCCAGGTGTTATCACCGGTGATCGGGCCATCGGTAAACATGGCCTGGTAATTCCAGCCGCCAGTCCAGGTATCGGGCCAGGGGGAGTCTACGGTGTATTTCTTCTGGTCTTCGGTATAGCGAATGCCCAGGCCGAGGCTAGTGGCGTCGCTCAAATCAAAGGTGGTGTTGGCGAAAACACCCCAGCCAGAGTACTCACCGCGAGTGAAGGACTCTTCAACGGACATGCCGTCACCGATCATGACATTGCCGGGGATTGCCATACCGGCAGTCGGCGCGTATTCCCAGGGATCGCCACCGGTCCAGAAGGCATCGTCCATTTCGTCAGGATACGCCAGAGCCAAATCGGCACAGGTTGCCGAAGAATCCACATCCAGCTCGTAATCCACTTCCATGGCACCGGCACAGATAAAGTCTTCCGCGTCCACACCGGCGAAGTAAGCGTCCAGGTCTTCCTGGTAATAGCTGGCACCCAGCACCCAGTTGAAGGGGCCTGAATTATTCGAGGTCAGGCGGAACTCCTGACTGAAGAAGTCACCGGACTGGTCGCGCACGAAGGTATCGATCGGCAGCTCGGTGCCATCGAAGTCTTCGACGTAGGTGTAATTGTGGGTCTTGTAACCGGTAATGGAGGTGAAGGTGGTGCTGTCGAAATCGTGTTCGACGGTCAGTACCGCGTCACCGATTTCCGACTGGTCAGCACCCTGCTGATCGTTGTAAACCTCATCGTAATCGCCATCAGTACCGAGAGCGCGGTAGATGGTGCCATCGCTCACACGATCTTCGTATTGGGCAAGCAGGGTTACGGTGGTATTTTCAAATCCGGTGAAGACCCCGGTGAAGCGCATCGCGTCCGCTTCACTTGCGCCGAGCTTGCGGCCACCGGCGAGGTTTTTCACATGACCTTCCTGCTCCTGGTGCATCCCAGCGATACGGACAGCAAAATCCTCGCTGACCGGCATGTCTACGGCGCCCTCAAAATCCGCACGTCCGTACTGGCCCGCGCTTACGGAGATTTCGCCACCGAAGGTTTCACCCGGCTTACGGGAAGTCATGGAAATAGCGCCGGATGCCGTGTTGCGGCCGAACAGAGTGCCCTGCGGGCCCTTGACCACTTCCACCCGCTCGAGGTCAAACATGCTCGGTGTCGCACCGGTGCGGCTCTGGTAAACGCCGTCGAGGAATACCCCCAACGCGGGATCACTGCCGGAGCCAAAACTGTTGTTGTTCACACCGCGGACAGATACAGAGTCGAAATAAGAATCTGTGGTTTCACCGGAAATACCCGGTGTCATCGCGAACAGGTCCTTGAAGTCACTCATGTTGGAATTTTTGATGGTGTCACCGGTAAAGGCACTCACAGACATCGGAACGTCTTTCAGTGACTCTGCACGCATCTGCGCAGTTACGGTAACTTCCTCAATTTCTGGCGCAGCGGCGGCAACACCGCTGAAGGTAAATACTGCTGCACCAACTACGGCGCTGACAGCAGAGGCCAGCAGGTGTTTTCTGGCCAAAATCGGCTGATCAGATAGCGTCATCGTTACTCCCCGTGGGTTATTTTTATCGGGTGTCTGCCTATTCATACCACTCAGGACGGACCCGGCAATTGAAGTGACCGGTTTGTTATCCCACAAACCGAACAATTATTCAATTATGGTTTAGCTAAAAATTGAACGAGTGCCTCCAGACGCACGCTCAGCAGGTTTTAGAGAAACCACTGAAGTTACCGGCCCAGCTTATCCTTCAAGCTGTAATAGAGCATTCCCGCTACCAGCCCGGGCCAACGCAGCAGCGTTCCACCTGGGAAGCTGGGCGTCGGAATGCGCGACAATACATCAAATCTTTCCTCTGTGCCCGCAATCACTTCAGAGATGATTTTCCCGGCAAAAGTGGCCGTAGGGACACCGTGCCCCGAGTAGCCCTGGCTGTAATACACATTGGGTTCCAGCCGGCCGATACTGGGCATGCGATTGAGGGTGATCGCCAGGGTGCCGCCCCAACCGTAGTCGATGCGGGTACTGGCCAATTGCGGGTAGATTTCCAGCATGTACTTGCGCACAAAGGCGCGAATATCCTGAGGGAAACGGGAGGTGTAATTCTCACCCCCGCCGAAAACCAGCCGGTTATCACCGGACAGCTTCCAATAATTGATCACAAACAGCGTGTCTTGTAGCGCGTAGTCGTTCGCAATCAATTCCCGTGCCAATTCTTCTGGCAAAGGCTCAGTCGCCAGCACGAAGTTATTGATCGGCATGATGCGCCCGGCCATCCGGGGTTCCAGGTTCCCCAGGTAGCCATTGCAGGCCAGTACGACATTTTTGGCCTTCACTTGGCCTGTAGCAGTGTTGACCACACAGGGGCTGCCACCGTGGTAACTGGTGACGCGACTGTGCTCATAAAACTGAACCCCGGCCTTTGCCGCTGCGGCCGCCAACCCAAGGGCAAAGTTGAGCGGATGCAGGTGCAGTGAGCCGCTATCAATCTGGCCACCATAGAAACGCTCCGACCCCACCAGTGAGCGCACCTCGTCTTTGTCGGCATAGCGCATCTGCTCGTAACCGTAGCGCTGGTTCAGTACATCGACTTCTTCTTTCAGCCAGGCATCGTGACTGGGCTTAGCTGCCAGGTGCATGATGCCCCGTTTCAGGTCACACTGAATCTGGTGCTTGTGAATCAGCTCCTCGACAGTCTGCACGGCCTCCAGCCCCATATCCCATAGCTGCCGCGCGGTTTCCAGGCCCAACATGGCCTCCAGGTCTTCCTGGCCTTTGCGCTGCCCTACCCCAACGTGGCCACCGTTACGCCCGGAAGCGCCCCAGCCGACACGTTCAGCTTCGAGCACCACCACCTTGAAGCCGCGCTCAGCGAGATGCAGCGCTGAAGAGAGCCCGGTATAACCCGCACCAATAACACACACATCCGCTTCAACCGTCTGGTCAAGCGCACCAAATGAGGGCGCCTCATTGGCGCTGGAAGCATAATAGGAATCGGTGTGGCCGAGCAGTTTGGTCACGGTTCCGCTGGCAGACATGGATAACTCTCCGAAAAAGGGTTGGTCTACGGTTTTACGGTGAGCCCATCTGTTATTGAGCGACCCACCGCTACTCGCACTCGGGCCCTCGACGAACCCCACGCAAGAAAAAACCGAAGCATTATTCAATATTTCTTGAATGATAATTCGGTTTCTTGCCATAATCAAAGTCCGCCGTGCGATCTACAACAAAAAAGTTGCTCCGATCCGATGACGACGGCCTCTCGATCCCACTATTTGCGGGATGAGAGCGGGATATATACTAATGAACCCCATCCGGGGAAAAGGCCTTCTATTAACAAGGTGTACCATGGACAAGATTACCCAGTGGCTCGCAGAACACTCCATTTCCGAGGTCGAGTGCCTGGTACCGGATATGTCCGGAAATGCGCGGGGCAAATTTACCCCCACCGATAAATTCCTCACCGAAGACAGCCGCCTGCCTGAAAGCATTCTGGTGCAGACGGTTACCGGTGACTACGTCGACGAACACAATGAGCTGGTAGACCCGGCAGATACCGACATGCTGCTGGTACCTGATCCGGACTCCATCCGCCTGAACCCCTGGGCCAATGAGCCTACCGCGCAGATTATTCACGATTGCTACACCCGGGATGGCAAGCCCCACCCCATCAGCACACGGAATATTCTCAAGTTTGTTCTCGAAAAATACGCAGAACAAGGCTGGCAACCAGTGGTCGCACCGGAGGTTGAGTTCTACCTGATCAAACGCAACCTGGACCCGGACGAAAAGCTCTCGGCGCCCGTGGGACGCTCAGGCCGTACAGAAAAAACCCGACAGTCCTACAGCATTGATGCCGCTAACGAGTATGAGGCCATCATCGAGGATATGTACGATTTCTGTGAAGCCCAGGGCCTGGACGTGGACACCCTGATTCACGAATCCGGCACCGCGCAGATGGAAATCAATTTCCTGCACGGTGACCCCCTGAAACTGGCAGACCAGGTATTTACCTTCAAGCGTACTGTGCGTGAAACCGCGTTACGCCACGGTATCTACGCCACTTTCATGGCCAAACCCATGGAAGATGAACCCGGCAGCGCCCTGCACCTGCACCAGAGTGTGATCGACGTTAAAACCGGCAAAAATATTTTTGTCGATGAAGACGGCGTGGAGAACGATATCTTCATGCACTTTATTGGCGGCATGCAGAAATTCACCCCGGGTTTCATTACCTTCTTTGCGCCGAACGTAAACTCTTACCGCCGGTTCACACCAGAGATGGCCGCGCCTACCAGTTTGCACTGGGGTTATGACAACCGCACCACCGGATTGCGCGTACCCGACAGCTCACCCCAGGCCAAACGACTGGAAAACCGCTTCCCCGGGGCCGACTGCAACCCCTATCTGGCGATTGCAACCTCTCTCGCCTGCGGTTATCTCGGCATGATGAACAAGGTCAAACCAAGCAAGCCCTACGAGGGCGACTGCTCACGAGAACCGATTACCCTGCCCCGCACCCAGGAGCACGCACTGAGCCTGCTGGCGGAGTGTCCGGAAGCGGTGGAAATGTTTGGCGACACCTTTGTGCGCGCCTGGGCTGCCATCAAGCGCGACGAGTACGAAGAGTTCAACCGGGTAATCAGCTCCTGGGAGCGTGAATACCTGTTGCTGAACGTCTGATTCACACGCTCCAGCGGCAGTTTCAATTCGTCACAAACAAAAAACCCGGCATTTGCCGGGTTTTTTGTTGCTTACTGAGCACCCATTATTTGTGGTCCGGGTCCTTCCAGTAATCTTTCACTGTGTCCTTCATTTCCCGCGCCAGAATGGAAATACCAAACAGGTTCGGCAAGGTCATCAAGACAATCGCCACCGCCGACAAATTCCAGATCACGGTAGTATCTTCAATGGCCGCCCAGAAGAAAGCCACCACATATACCAGCCGGTACGGCATAACAGCCTTGGGGCCGAACAGGTAAATCATTGAACGGTCACCGTAATAGGACCAGGCAATCGCGGTAGAAAAAGCAAACAGCAGAATACCCAGGGTTACGATGTAACTACCATACTCTCCGAAGAAACCTTTCTGGAAAGCCCGGTTGGTCAGCGCCACCGAGTGCAGCAGGGAGTTCCCCCACACATCCACATTCGGATTCACCAAACGCCCATCGTTCACATTGAGCACACCGGAGTAGTTGTCTCCACCTACCCGGAACTCAACGTTTTCCGCCACCGAGCGGGAATTAATTACCGTAAATTCATTTTTGTTCAGCGGCAGGCCATCAGCTACCACAATGGTGCCGGTAAAAGTGCGCACATCGCTGTCGAGCCCGCTCAGGAATCCGAACAGCTGCTTTACATTACCCTCATCCTTGTCATCGTAAGTGCCAGCGACCACGCGCATGTCCGCGCGCTCGAAGCGGTTCATATGCTTCTCGGTCCATACACCAGAAGAAAGAATTACCAAGCCGGTCAGGGTACAGATGATCAAGGTATCGATAAATGGCTCGAGCAGGGAAACCATACCTTCCGATACCGGCTCATCGGCGCGCGCCGCGGCGTGCGCAATAGGTGCAGAGCCCTGGCCGGCTTCGTTAGAAAACAGACCTCGGTTCACACCGCGGTTGAACGCGTATGCGAAGCTCGCCCCGAGGAAGCCACCGACGGCGGAACTGCCGTTGAACGCATCAGAAAAGACAGACGCAAATGAAGGGATGATATTTTCGTAGTTATACAGGATCACCGCCAGGGCGCCGACGATGTAGAGCACCGCCATTACCGGCACAATAGTGGAGGTCACTTTCGCAATACGGGTAATACCGCCGATGATCACCAGGCCCAGCAGTATGGCCAGCACACCGCCGGTGAGCATCTTACTGAGGCCAAAAGTGTCGTACATCGCCTGGGCGATATTATTCACCTGCGGCAGGCTACCGGTACCAAAGGAGCTGATCACAGTGGCAATGGCAAAGATAACAGCCAGCCATTTCATGTTCAGGCGGCGCTCCATATAGAACATGGGGCCACCGGCATAAAAGCCGTCTGCCGCTTTAATACGGTATTTATGTGACAGGGTTACTTCGACAAATTTGGTCGTCATCCCCAGGAAGGCCGTAACCCACATCCAGAACAGTGCAGCGGGGCCACCAAGGAAAATTGCGAGGCCCACGCCACCGATATTACCGGTACCTACGGTACCAGACAGTGCGGTTGCAAGCGCTTGGAAGTGGGAGGTATCGCCAGGGTCACTGGGTTTGTCGTACTTGCCCTGTACGATCTTAATCGCATGACCAAAGTAACGGATTTGTGGAAAACCCAGATAAAGAGTGAAGAAAAAGCCTACACCCAAAAGTACCCATGGAAACCAGGGCGCAGACCCCAGTAAACCATCCAGGGTCAACAACAACTGATTGAACGATTCCAAACCAACCCCCACTGCAATTATTCTGTGTAATTAATCACCAGGTTGCTGCGATAAAATACAGCGACTCAAACCTGGCTTCTGCAAGTGCCGGGCAGATTAGCAGCTTCCCCTCAGGGAGAACAGTAATCCGCCAATCATCAGCAGCATAGTCCTTATTTCTGCCAAGAATTAAACAAAAAACTAATTTTTTTGCCAAATCCGGCAATTCTGTCGCACAACTTGTCGTCATTCACCGGCAATCCTGCGCATCAATCTTGGGGCAGCCCCCCTGCTCCCCCCAGGCTCCGCATAAATTCGGCCCGATGTGGAAAGACCCCGAACTGCCCTCCGGTATGAACAAAAACCAGATTGCGCACGCCGGCGTACTTGCCGGACTGAACATCCTGCAACAAACCGTAAAACGCTTTTCCGGTGTATACCGGGTCCAGCAAAATTCCTTCCAACCGTGCAGCTTCAGCAATGGTCCGGTACACCTCAGCGGTTGCCAGACCATAACCGGGCCCGATGTAATTGTCGTCGACACGAATTTTGCCGGGATCAAACGCGCAGGACTGCGCGTATCGCGTACGCCAGTCTTCAATGTCTGCGACAATTTTGTTGACGAAGTATTCTGTATCGTCACAAACGGCGTAGCCGGTGACCGCGGTTTCCGCGCCCAATAACTGGCATCCCAGTGTCAATCCGGCCTGGGTGCCACCACTACCACTGGCACATATCACCTGTTCGGGGGCAAATCCCAATCGCCGGCAGTCCTCCAGCAATTCCTCCGCGCCGCGGATATAGCCCCAGATGCCCAACCCATCGCTACCGCCGGTGGGAATGGCGAGCGCCTTGTCTCCCCGTTCCTGATAATACTGCTCCCAGTGTTCAAACAGAGATGGCAATTGATCCAGGTATTTGCGCAGCGGATAAACCGAAACCTCTGCACCTGCCAGGTAATCCACCAGCAAATTGCCATCGGCCTGTTGCTCCTCTTGCTGCAGTTGCCTGCCGCCTCGAAGAATCAAGTGAGCCCTTAAATCTGTCTTTGCCGCAGCCAGCGCGGTTGCCCGGCAATGATTCGACTGAACACCGCCACAGGTAATCAGGGTGTTGCAACCGGTGGCCTTCGCCTCGGCAATGATAAATTCCAGCTTACGGAGTTTGTTGCCGGACAGGGCACTTTCGGTGAGGTCGTCGCGCTTTATCCAGATTTTCGGTCCCCCAAAAGGTTGCGAATACTTCTCGCTAATTCTTGGGAGTGGCTGCAGCGGTGTGGGCAGGTTAGCCAGAGGTTCCCTGGCTGGGTACTGGATACTCAACGGCGTTTCCCCTTTCTTCAATTACAAAAAAACCCGGTTGATACCGGGTTTTTTACGATCACTCAAGCCACTATCGACCTGAAACGATCAGATGTTCTTGATGGTGCCTTTGGGCAGTACTGCGTGTACCGCGACCTTCTGGAACTTGAGCTTCATATTTTCGCCCACTTCCAGAATCAGGTAGTCATCGTCTACTTTTTCTACGCGCCCCAGCATGCCGCTGGTGGTTACTACTTCATCACCTTTTTTAAGCGCACCAACCAGTTCCTGGTGCTCTTTCTGGCGCTTGCGCTGCGGGCGAATAATAAACAGCCACATGAACACAAACAGGCCACCGAACATCAGCAGAGTGATCAGCGGGTTCCCCTGAGGAGCCGGAGCCGCCTCTTGTGCCATTGCAGCAGGAATAAAGAAATCCATGGTCTAAACCTCGATAGAGTCAGTCAAAAATCTGGGGCCAACTCTAACGGCTTTGACAAAATGAGGCAATCCAGAGCACCGGTTACCCGGTACACTGGATTACGTGATGCGAGGTTTTTAGCCGATAGTCCGCTTAAAATCGCTGGCGAACCTGACGGCGATATCCAGTAGGCGACATGCCGGTCCAACGCTTGAAGGCGCTGGTAAAGCTGGTTCTGTCTGAAAAATCCAGGATTCGGGAAATACCATCCACGCTGAGAGCAGTGTCCTTAAGGAAATGCACTGCATGGCGGAAGCGAACGTGATCGCGCAGAGAGGCGAAACTCAGGTTGTGCTCCTGCAACCGACGCTGCAGGGTCCGGGTGGACATACTGAGGTCCGAAGAGACCGGACGAATTGCCAGAGATGCCTTTCCAATCCGTTGTTCCAGCACGTCGATAACTCGAGCGGCGATACCGAAGCTGGTTGCCTCCGGTGGCGCCAGCAACTGATCAAGAATGTTCGGATCCCCGGACAGTCTTGCCTGCTGCAGTGGTTTGTCTTCTGAGAGCGAAGCTTGGTCTGGCTGAATATGGTTCATAGCTGCTCCTTGATGGGTTCCTTGAGCCGCGGTTTATTGTTCTACGCCCGCTTCCTGCGAGTCCCTATTTACCACCGCCAGCAAAAAGTCACATAAGACAGTTGCTGACTACTACTTGGGTGCGGGGGCGCACCTGAAAACAGGCATCGAAGCCTACCCAGAAAGATTACTTTTTGTACTACTTCCTCGCACCACACGCAATCGTTCTGGGCCAGACGGTTGGGCGGCGCTCCTTTACACAAGCCAGTATAGACCATCTGTGGAGAATGCAAGGGACGACAGTAAATTTTTTTTAATCAGCGCACAAAAAGATACTGCCGCCATGTCCCGGGTCACATTTAGTGACAATGCCGCGCGGAGCTAATCACACCAGGTTTTCGTCAATCCACTGCAAAACATCGTCGTGGTGGGTTTTGGTTTTGACCTTATCGATAATGTGTTGCAGGCGGCCGCTCTTATCAATAATGAAGGTGGTACGCAGCAGGCCCATATACTCCCGCCCCATAAACTTCTTCAATCCCCAGCAACCATACTTGTCGGCAACCTTATGGTCTTCGTCGGCCAGTAAGTCAAAGTTCAGGGTGTGCTTTTCGAAAAATTTCTGCAGTTTACTTTCCGGGTCCGGGCTAAGGCCGAAAACCACAGTATCTCGCTTGGCAAGCTCCGCAGCACTGTCACGAATTCCACAAGCCTGCGTGGTGCATCCCGGCGTGAGCGCCTTTGGATAAAAGTACAGAACAACGTTTTTCTGATCGCGAAAATCTTTCAGCGTCACCTTCTCGCCATTCTGGTTATTCAGGCTGAAAGCCGGTGCAAGATTACCGATTTTAGGAAATGCCATAGTCCCTCCCCTGCTATTTATTCATTAAAGGAACGCATTATATCCAATGACAGCCTGAACTTCTGATCGATCAGAAGTCCAGCAGCTGGAAGCTTTTTTCCTTGCGGGCTCGCAGGCCCCGACTCCCCAGCTTTTCGACCAGCGCCGCTTTTTCCGCGTCTGTCAGAAATTCACCGACCTCCAGACAACCCTCGGGTCCGGTAAAGGTGACGCTAGCAGGTTCCGATGGCGTTGCCCCCATTCGCACCAAAACCGCCAGGCTGTGTCTATCAAACTCGGTGTGATAACTGGGGCGTTTCAGGTTTCCCCGGCCGCAATCCAGCACTACGCGGTCATCATTGATCCGGATCACCTCCCGCCGGGTCCCTTCCAGGTAGACATAGCCGAACAGCACGGCCAGCAGCAGTACCTCGAGAAATGCGAAGGGAATTACCATCCAGGCACCAGCGAGCGCAAAAGCGACACTGATACCAAGGGACACCGCAACCAGGGAAATAAACACCCAGAGGTTGCCTGCCAACGATAGGGATTGATTGGGCGCAAGCAGGATGCAGGCCCGGCGCGCGCCGGCGCCACCGACTTCTTTGACCATGGTACATCTTCCATCACTGTGCTGGTTTCAGTGTAGGACAGCGGAATTTCGAACCAAGAGTCACGTACCCTTACCCAGCTTCTATACTGGGCAAGCTGGTTCCCGGCGCTTGCCGACCCTTGCTGGCCTTTGCCCCGGATACAGGGCTGGATTTTCCCGCGCCCAGCGGGCAAGATGCCGGCGTCTGATTTTCGGAATGCGTGACCAAAAGCCACGCCATGCCGAATGTATATAACCGCGTAAACCGCCGCTCGAAAGCCCTCCTCGAAAGCCCTCAGGGTTCCGCGTGGGCCCAAGGCGAAGCGGCACACCAGCCCGCGCGTACAACAAGAGCACCATCATGCAAGTTGAATCCATCGACACACTCCTTAAATCCAGCCAGCGAGAAGGCGAGGCCACCCGCGTACAGGGCTGGATTCGCACCCGCAGAGACTCCAAAGCCGGCCTGTCGTTTCTGGCCGTGCACGATGGCAGCTGCTTCGATCCCATCCAGGTGGTTGTAGAGTCCTCCGTCAATAACTATCAATCGGAAGTCCTGCGTCTGACGACCGGTTGTGCCGTGGATATAGAAGGCACCATCAAGCCCTCAGAGGGCAAAGGCCAGGCGATCGAACTGCTGGCCTCCTCAGTGACCGTGGTGGGCTGGGTGGAAGACCCGGACACCTACCCCATGTCGCCCAAACGCCACACCATGGAACACCTGCGCGAACATGCCCACCTGCGCCCCCGCACCAATGTGAGCGGCGCGGTTGCCCGGGTGCGCAATTGCATTGCTCAGGCGATCCACCGCTTCTTTCACGAGCGCGGCTTCAACTATATACACACGCCAATCATCACCGCCTCCGACTGTGAAGGCGCCGGCGAAATGTTCCGCGTCAGCACGTTGGATCAAACCAATCTTCCACTCACGGACAAAGGCGATGTTGACTACGCCGAGGACTTCTTCGGCGAAGAAACCTTCCTCACCGTGTCCGGCCAGCTGAATGTTGAGAGCTACTGTCTCGCCCTTTCCAAGGTCTACACCTTCGGGCCGACTTTCCGTGCGGAAAACTCCAACACCACACGCCACCTGGCGGAGTTCTGGATGGTGGAACCGGAAATTGCCTTCGCCGACCTGGCGGACTGTGCCAATCTCGCAGAAGAAATGCTGAAGTATGTTTTCCGCGCGGTGCTCACCGAGCGCCCGGATGACATGGCCTTCTTTGCCCAGCGTATCGACAAGGACGCGATTAGCCGCCTCGAAAACATCATCGACAACGACTTCGCGCGCATCAATTACTCCGATGCCATCGAGATTCTGGAAAACTGCAAAGAGAAGTTTGAGTTTCCGGTTTCCTGGGGTATCGATCTCGCCTCTGAGCACGAGCGCTATCTGGCCGAGAAACACTTCAAGAAGCCGGTTATCGTGTTGAATTATCCGAAGGACATCAAAGCGTTCTATATGCGCATGAACGACGATGGCAAAACCGTCGCTGCGATGGATGTACTGGCTCCGGGGATTGGTGAAATTATTGGCGGCTCCCAGCGCGAGGAGCGCCTCGACAAGCTGGATGCGCGCATGGATGAGATGGACATCCCGAAAGAACACCTGGACTGGTACCGCGACCTGCGTCGCTACGGCACCGTGCCACACGGCGGTTTTGGTCTCGGATTTGACCGTATCGTTTCCTATGTGACCGGTATGGGCAACATTCGCGATGTGATCCCCTTCCCGCGCACACCGCGCAATGTGAAGTTCTAAGCGGTGACACGCTAGACGGCGAAGCTCTTGGGATTAACCAATCCCAAGAACAAAAAAACCCGCACACTGTGCGGGTTTTTTTTGGGCTTTAAACTTGGTAAAAGTCAAAGCTTACGGCAGCAGGTGTGCAACCGCATCACGCTCTTCAGCCAGTTCGGTCTCGGTAGCGGTCATCTTCTCACGGGAGAAATCATTGATCTCCACGCCCTGAACGATTTCCCAGTCGCCGTTTTTGCAAACAACCGGGAAAGAGTAGATCAGGCCTTCCTGAATACCGTAGGAACCGTCGCTGTATACGCCCATGCTGGTCCAGTCGCCTTCGGCAGAACCCAGCGCCCAATCGCGCATATGGTCGATGGCAGCATTGGCAGCGGAAGCTGCAGAAGAGGCGCCACGCGCCTTGATGATGGCTGCGCCGCGTTGCTGAACAGTTGGGATGAAGTCGTTCTCGTACCACTCCTGCTCAACTTTACCCATGGCGTCTTCGCCGTTTACCTTGGCCTGGTGCAGGTCAGGGTACTGGGTCGCAGAGTGGTTGCCCCAGATGGTCATGTGGGTGATGTCGTTCACGGTGGAATCGGTCTTGTTCGCCAGCTGAGTCAGGGCACGGTTGTGGTCCAGGCGGGTCATGGCGGTGAAGTTACGCGGATCCAGGTCCGGCGCATTGCGCTGGGCGATCAGTGCGTTGGTATTGGCGGGGTTGCCGACAACCAGAACTTTCACGTTGCGCGCAGCAACATCGTTCAGGGCCTTACCCTGAGCAGAGAAGATAGCGGCGTTGGCTTCCAGCAGGTCTTTACGCTCCATGCCGGGACCACGCGGACGAGCGCCAACCAACAGCGCGTATTCAGCGTCTTTGAAGGCAACGGTCGCGTCGTCGGACTGCACAATGCCCGCCAGCAGCGGGAAGGCGCAATCTTCGAGCTCCATGGCAACGCCTTTCAGCGCTTCCAGTGCAGGAGTGATTTCCAGCAGCTGAAGAATGACCGGTTGATCTTTACCGAGCATTTCGCCGGAAGCGATGCGAAACAGCAGCGAATAGCTGATCTGGCCGGCGGCGCCGGTAACTGCAACACGAACAGGTGCTTTCACGATTAATCTCCGTTGTTTTCAGGCGCCCGCATTATAGGGCTTTGCAAATTAATTTCATTAGCCTTTAGTCGGTAACTGACCAAAATTGTCAGACCAAATTCGTCGTAGAGCCTGGATAACGAGTTTTTAGGGCTTCATATAGCTGTACACTGAAGTTTTCTGCTGAACTGTCCAAAATTTGTGCAAGCTCGGCGAGATGCTCATTGTCTTCTCGCCCACTCCAGAGTTTCTGGTAGCTGCCGTCTTTGTAGCCATGGTCCTGGCGAAAACGATTCAACACATTTTTGCCGACATAGCGGAGGTACAGGTCTTCAAACGGCATTTCGCAATCGCTCATTAATTGCGCAAAGCCGACCAAATCAAATTGTTTTTCAACCAGAGTATTGCGAGTAAAGGATTCCAGGTTTTCACGGAAATCCCCAGCCACCGGGCGCTCACTGGATAACTGCTGCTGCATTTTTTGCGCAACCGCTTCCGGCGATCCCTGCTGTAATTCGAGGCTGAGCCCGAAGTGCCAGATATCCACTAACTCCAGCTTCACCTGCTCCATTTCCGGCTGCTGCTTTTTCCACCACTTCCAGCCGTAGTGATCCAACAATTCGGCACTTTCAACCCAGATCGCACGGTACCAGGGAAAATTCTGAGCGCGCCAGTTTTCATTCACTAGCGTATTTATCTCGTCCTGCAGAGATAACATCGTGTGTAATTGCTGCTGCAACATAAACAGTTCCTGATTGTTCAAACGGCGCGCACTCAGGCGGCGCGGGGGAAAAGTCGGTAGAAGTTTTCGCTGGTGCGTTCAGCCAATTCTTCATAGGCCAGCCCGCGCAAATCGGCGATAAACTCGGCAACCTCGCGGACATAGGCTGGGATATTGGGCTTACCGCGATACGGTACTGGCGCCAGATACGGTGAATCGGTTTCCACCAGCAACCGGTCCAGTGGCACCTGGCGAGCCACCTCTCGCAGTTCTTCGGCATTTTTGAAAGTGACGATGCCAGAGAGTGAGATGTAATAGTTGAGGTCCAGTGCCGCCTTGGCCATTTCCCAACTTTCGGTAAAGCAGTGGAGTACGCCGGCATGCTCACGGCTTCCGTGGCTGCGGATCAGGTCAATCGTGTCTTCCCGGGCATCCCGAGTATGTACGATCACCGGTAAACCAACCTGCCCCGCTGCCTGCAAGTGAGCAATAAAGCTCTGCTGCTGAACCTCTTTGGTTTCGGTGCTGTAGTAGTAATCGAGACCGGTTTCCCCCAGGGCAACGACTTTAGGCCTGGTCGCCAGTTCTTTGAGGGTTTCCACATCTGCCAGCCCGGAATCTACATCCAAGGGGTGCACCCCAACAGAGCACACCACGTCGTCATAGCGCCCGGCAATACTGACTACATCGTCGATGTTGTCGAGACTGATCCCGACACACAGAAATTTACCCACGCCGCGGCTGCGCGCCAGTGAGAGTACGGCATCCAGATCGCCGTCAAATTGATCGAGTTTCAGTCTGTCGAGGTGACAGTGGGAATCTACCAGCATGAATCGGGGCCTTTGAATCCGGACCTTCTGAGAACACCAGCCAGAGGTGCTCTAAAAGGCGCAGAGAATTGAGCTGGGGATTATACAGATAGGAAGCTTGTGGCGCGCGGCGGGTACCGGAATCGCCAGTGCCAATGCAAAGGCGAAGGCCCTCCGAATGAGGGCCTGACAAGTGAGGTTACAGCGTGTGGGTAGGACGACTGGACTCGAGAGAGCCCGCCAGCAAGGTTTCGATCTTGCTCTGCGCGGTATTTTCTTTGTCGCTGAATTGAATACCGATGCCCGGTGTGCGGTTGCCTTGGGCACCGCTGGGAGTAATCCAGACTACTTTACCGGCAACCGGGAGTTTTTCCGGCTCATCCATCAGGCTCAGGAGGAGAAAAACTTCATCGCCCAGGTTGTAGGTCTTGTCGCTATTGATGAACAGGCCACCATTTTTCACAAACGGCATATAGGCCGCATACAGCACGGATTTGTCCTGGATTTTCAGTGACAGGATGCCATTGCGCGCACCGCCCCCCATACCTTTCATACTCAACCCTGTATCGTCTACTGCCAATAACTGGCGTATTTGCTCTTGTTATTACGCCCGGCAACGCTCTTCACTGCGGGGCGGGCTGTCGCGATAAGTTACCCCGAGGACCAGAGGCTGTCTACCGCCTGACTCACGGTTATCGAAAAAGCGCCGCCCAACGAATGAGCAACTCTTCCATCAGCAATCGCTTGTTGGGGTTACTGTTACCTGCGAGCAAGCCTCTCGCCTTCAGCAATTGATCGTAAAATCCGAACAACGGGCGCAATCCCTCGTGACCGTTACCCGGCAGCCTCTGCAACAGCGCCATAATCTCCCGGTCTGCGGGCTGGTCCGTGCTACGCACTTTCAACATCTGCGCCAACCAGCTTTGCCAGAACTGCAGCAACAGGTTGAGGTCCACCCCCTCCCCTGGCGACTCCCAGCGCCCGGCCAGAGTCACAGGGCTCTCGTTGCCGCGGCTCAGCGTCGTCAGGTCCCGTAAAAACTGTTCGCGCAGCTCTCGGGATTCCGGTTCCATGAGGTTGACCGCTAACAGCGGCGCCCCTCCGGCGAGGTTTAGCGCACTGGTGGCCTGATCACCTTCCACTCCGCTATCGCTCAGCCAGCGCAACGCGGCCTGCTGTGGCGGCACGGGAAATGCGATGGTCTGGCAGCGACTGCGGATCGTCGGTAACAGCCCGGAAGGGTTGTCGGTAATTAGGAGAAAAATCACGGAACCGGAAGGTTCTTCCAGGTTTTTCAGTAGCGCATTCGCCGCATTGATGTTCATCGCCTCGGCGGGTGCCAGCCAGACGACCCGGGCACCTTCTCGCGCACTGGTACGGCCGACAAATTCACCAAGCTGGCGAATCTGCTCGACCTTGAGCGGCCCCTGCTCTTTCTCCGGAACAACGCGGATAAAATCGGGGTGAGAGCGTGCAATGCGAAGCTGGCAGCCGCGGCACTCCCCACAAGCCAGGCCATGGCGAGGCTGATCGCACAGCAAGAGCGCGGCAAAAGCGTCCGCAAAACGTCGCTTTCCCAGCCCGGGTTGGCCACTGATCAGTAACGCATGGGGGCAGCGGCCCGCAATCCACTGGGCACCGAGACGCTGCCACTGAGATGCCTGCCAGGGGAGTGGTGAAGGAATTGGCAGTTGCGGTTCCGCTACCGGAACTTCTTCCTGCCCCTTGGGTGACTTGGCCTTCGCCTTACTCATACGGCACCCGCAATTGTCACCAGCACCTCTTCCAGCTGTCGTTGCACCTCCGATAGAGGGCACGCAGCGTCGATAACCGCATAGCGTTCGGGGGCAGCTTCCGCCCGCGCCCGATAAGCTGCACGCACTTTGTTAAAGAACGCCAGCTGCTCGCTTTCGAAACGATCCGCTGCACCGGTAGAAGCCGCGCGCTTCAGGCCAATCGCCGGGTCAAGATCCAGAAGTAAAACCCGATCCGGACGCAGTTCGCCCTGCACCCGCTGCTCCAGCTCTTCAATCAGCGCACGATCCAAGCCGCGACCACCACCTTGATAAGCATAGGTAGCATCGGTAAAACGGTCGCAGATCACCCACTTCCCCGCCGCCAGTGCGGGCTCGATAACCCGGCTCAGATGCTGTGCGCGGGCCGCAAATACCATCAGTAATTCTGCAGTGGGGTCAACCGCCTCAGTGCGCTTTGCCAGCAGCAAACCGCGCAATTCTTCAGCCAGCGGAGTGCCGCCCGGCTCCCGGGTTTGCACATATTCAATGCCACGGCTCTCAAGCCACTGGGTGACAAAGCGCAGATTGGTCGACTTCCCTACGCCCTCGCCACCTTCCAGGGTGATGAATTTGCCTCTGGTCTGATTTGACATGCATTCACTTACAATCTGGGCGGACGTGTGTTCTTAGCGTCCACATTCTTAGAGTCCGCGATTAAAAACCACCGAATGACCGGCACAATCAATCACTGTTTTTGACCTCTGCCGGGCTAGAGCGGTAATCCGAGCGACGCTTCAATTGATACTCACGCACCGCGCGATTGTGCTCCGACAGCGACGACGAAAAATGGTGGGAGCCATCACCCTTCGCCACAAAGTACAGGCTATTCCCCGCTTTAGGGTGCAAGGCTGCGTGAATCGCCTCCTTGCCTGGCAATGCGATGGGCGTCGGTGGCATGCCGCTGATCACGTAGGTGTTATACGGTGTGGCGCCACGCAGGTGCGCCCGCGTTAAGTTACCCTCGTAATCATCGCCCAGGCCGTAAATAACCGTAGGATCCGTCTGCAGGCGCATGCCTTTGCCCAGACGCCGGACAAAAACACCGGCGATTTCATCGCGCTCCCAGGGAACTCCAGTTTCTTTCTCAACGATGGAGGCCATGATCAACGCCTCGTAGGCGCTACTGTAGGGAAGTCCCTCTGAGCGTTGTTGCCACTCCTGCTCAAGTACCATCTCCATTCGCGCGAATGCCTGCTGCAGCAGGTCCAGATCCGACGCGCCGGACCGATACACATAGGTATCGGGGAAGATGCGCCCCTCGGGGTTTCCGTCTATTGCCAACGCCGAGGCAGCCGCCGCAACAGATTCACCGGCTGCGGTGTGTGTAATCTTTTTCGCATTGCGAATTTGTGTCAACGCCTGGCTGAAGGTCCAGCCTTCCACTAACGTCACTCGATACAGGGTGACATCACCGCGATTCAGCCGGCCTACCAAGTCCATCGCATTGCTGCCCGCGGGAATCATGTACTCCCCCGGATGAATACTGCTCTGGTCTTTGAACCTTGCGTATAAACGAACCCAGCGGGGTGAGCGCAGCACGCCCTCGGATTCAAGGCGATTCAGGATGCGGGAAAGGTTACTGCCCGTTTCAACATCGATGCGCAGCCCGTCGACTGGGACTGACAGGGGCTTTACCAGTGCATTTTGCGCGTGCCAGAAAGCCGCCGCACCGACGATCAACCCCAGGAAAAAAAGCGTAAAAAACCAGCGCAACCAACTGCCGCCGAAATTCTTTTTAGCCCGACCAGAGGACGCTCGATTACGAGGAGATTTAGCCCCGGACGTTTTCTTTTTTTTATCTACCACAGTGCCTCTTTTTATCTACCTCGGAGTCTCTCTTTATCGACAAAGGTGATCCTCTTTATCGACAAGGGTGTCTCTACCATAAATTTTCGGCGATCAATTGCTGCAAACGCCCTGTGGCAGGACCGGTTGCCAGCACCGTCTCCCCGAAGCCGACTACAGGAACCACGCCGCGCACACCGTTACAAACTGCCAGCTCATCCGCCAGAGCAAGATCCCGGAGGGAAAACCTATCTTCGCTGATTTCCACGCGACCGGCCAGCCAGCCAAGCATCACCCCCCGCACCCCGCAAACGTCGAGGCTCGGAGTCATCCAACGCCCGGCTTTGTGCAGCAACAGGTTCGAACGCAAGCACTCAATGACCAACCCATCGGCATCCAACAGCAACCCTTCTTTGAGCGGCGCATCCGCCTCTGGTTCCGGCTGAAGCGCGGCTTCTCCCCCGGCCTGATCATAAATTTCGCGACGCAATAATTTACAGCCCGGCACGGCGGCTGGCGCCTCACTACTTCGCGTTTTCGACAGTGAAAAAGGAGACGCCGAGGCCGATGGGTTTAGCCGCGTATCACAGCACTGCAGCACCACCCCCCTGCTCCAGGGAGAAAACGCCTCAAGTGGCACCGCGTAAAAGTCCCAGCGCACAATTTGATCAAGCAGTCCGAAGCGAAAACGTATCCTTGCACCGTATGGCCAGTTCGCCGTCATGGTGGCAAGCTGCTGTGCACTCTGCTGGATCTGACCAAGCTCCGAGGTAGCTACCGCCGCACAACGCGTAAAACGAGCCATGTGCAGTGACAACAAAGGAATTGTGCCGGATTGGGCACGCATGGTTTCCAGCAGACCCGCAGAGAAATCAGCGTCGGCCGGCAGCGCTTCAACGGCACCTGCAGCAGTGTAAGAAACAGGTGTCGGCAGCTTTACCATGGGAGCAGTCGGAATATTGGACAAGAGGTGGCCCCGGCAAACTCACTAAAAGCTACCGGGGCCTTTTACAGACTCAGACGTCGTATTAAACCCGCTGGAAAATCAGCGAGCCATTGGTACCACCAAACCCGAAAGAGTTGGACAGCACGGCGTCGATCTTCATCTCCTGTGCGGTGTGTGGAACCAGGTTGATCCCTGTACAGTTCTCATCCACGTTGTCCAGGTTGATCGTGGGCGGAGCCACCTGATCCATGATCGCTTTCACGGAGAAAATCGCTTCAATCGCGCCGGCAGCACCGAGCAGGTGGCCCGTCATGGATTTGGTGGAACTCACAGCAACCTGATCCAGGCTACCTTCAAACACGGAACGCACAGCGGCGATTTCCGCCTTGTCACCCAGTGGCGTCGAGGTGCCGTGGGCATTGATATATTGAATCGCCGACGCGCTGAGATTTGCATCCTGCAGAGCATTCGCCATCGACAGGGCTGCACCAGCACCATCCTCCGGCGGAGAAGTCATGTGGTGGGCATCACCGCTCATGCCAAAGCCGCTCAATTCAGCGTAGATTTTCGCACCGCGCGCTTTTGCGTGCTCGTATTCTTCCAGCACCAGCACACCGGCACCTTCACCCAGTACAAAACCATCGCGGTCTTTGTCCCACGGACGGCTCGCCGCCTGAGGGTCATCGTTGCGGGTAGACAGTGCGCGCGCTGCACAGAAGCCCCCAAGCCCAACAGGCGTGGTTACCATTTCTGCGCCACCGCAAACCATCACGTCCGCATCACCATACTGAATGGTGCGCAATCCCAAACCGATCGCGTGGGTACCAGTGGTACACGCAGTGGTCGTGGACAGATTCGGCCCTTTCATGCCGTATTTAATCGACAAATTGCCGGAAACCATGTTGATGATGGCACCGGGCACAAAGAAAGGAGAAACCCGGCGGGGCCCCTTCTCAGCGATCAACAAGGCATTGTTTTCAATCGCAGCGATACCACCCATACCAGAGCCAATACAGGCGCCGATACGCGGGGCATTCACTTCAGTAATTTCCAGGCCACTATCTTCCACAGCCTGAATACCGGCACTCAGGCCGTACTGCAGGAAAATATCCATCTTGCGCGCTTCTTTGGCCGCAACATGAGGCTCGGGGTCAAAGTTTTTTACCGTCGCAGCAAAACGTGTGGTGAATGCTGAAACATCAAAACTATCAATAGGCTCAACACCACTCTTGCCTGCCAGCAAAGCGGACCAGGTCTCTTCAAGGGTATTGCCCAGCGGGCTGACAGTGCCCATCCCGGTAATAACTACTCTTCTACGCGACACTTGCGCCTCCCCCGAAATCAATCAAACACGCCGGAAAAATTATTTGCTTACCGGTCGCTTTTACAAGGTTCAAATAGACGGAGAGCCGCGCTATGCAACATAGAACGGCTCTCGCAGTACAACAGTAACGGGTAACGGCTACCCCTTACTTAGCTATCCAGCAGGAATCAACCAAGGTTCTGGTTGATGTAATCGATGGCCAGCTGAACAGTGGTGATTTTTTCTGCTTCTTCGTCAGGAATTTCGGTTTCGAATTCCTCTTCCAAAGCCATTACCAGCTCAACTGTGTCGAGGGAGTCAGCGCCCAGATCTTCAACAAAGGATGCTTCAGGTTTTACATCTTCTTCCTTCACGCCCAGTTGTTCAGCAACGATCTTTTTTACGCGCTCTTCAATGCTGCTCATGATTCAATTTAACTCCTAGTGGATAAAAATCTGTTTTGGTCACTGTTTGAAATATGTCCACATCATGTGGTGATTCAGTAACCGGCTAACACAGCTTATGGTTAATGCGAGGCGGCATTGTACCCTGATTTTTTCGGGATGTAATGCACCGCCTCCCAGCAACCTTTGAATGATAAAAAATTCTTTACCAATCAATCACTTATGGCAATTTTCTCGAAAGAAAATTAGCCCATATACATGCCACCATTCACATGAATGGTCTCTCCGGTCACATAACCGCCAGCATCGCTGGCCAAAAATGCAACAACAGAGGCAATCTCTTCCGGCGCACCCAGTCGGCCCAGCGGGATCTTTCCGAGCAGTACATCGCGCTGCGCTTCTGGCAGCACTTTGGTCATGTCGGTATCAATGAAACCCGGAGCTACGGTGTTGACGGTAATTCCGCGGGAACCAACTTCAGCTGCCAGCGCGCGGGCAAAGCCCCCCACACCAGCCTTGGTTGCAGCGTAGTTGCTCTGGCCAGCATTGCCCATGCTGCCAACAACAGAACTGATATTGATAATGCGTCCCCAGCGCGCTTTGGTCATATCCCGCAAGCAGCTTTTGCTAACGCGATAGACTGCCGTGAGGTTAGTATTCAGCACGGAATCCCACTCATCATCCTTCATCCGCATCAGCAGATTGTCCTGGGTGATACCGGCATTATTCACCAGAATTGTCGGAGCACCGAATTCCGCCTTCACGGATTCAAGAACGGCTGCGATACTCTCAGGGCTGGTAACATCCAGCTCCTTGCCAGCACCTTTGACGCCCTTCTCCGCAAAACGTGCAGAAATTTTTTCAGCGCCGCCGGCACTAGTGGCAGTACCAATTACGATAGCACCCTGCGCGCCGAGCAAATCGGCGATTGCAGCGCCAATACCGCGGCTAGCACCGGTAACCAGCGCCACCTTACCTTCCAGTGAAGTTGTATAAGACATATTTTCTCCAGACATCCCTTTCGCGCCGCGACCCTATTTGGTGCGCGCCAGCGAAATAGGTTCCTCAAATTATTTTGCAGTGGAAATTACGGCTTCTGACAGCTGTGCCGGCGTTTCAATATTGACAGCCGACAAGCCGCGGTCAATTCGCTTGGCCAGACCCGCAAGAACCTTGCCCGGCCCACACTCGACCAGTTGACTGGTACCGGCCGCAGCCATCGCCTGAACGCAGGCCGTCCAGCGAACCGGGCTGTAGATCTGCTCGATCATCAAGGCTTTGATTGCCGACGGGTCTGATTCGGGTTTGGCATGCACATTGTGAATCACCGGGATTTCCGGCGCATGAAAGACAGTGGCTTCAATCTGCGGCGCCAGCTTTTCTGCGGCCGGGCGCATCAGCTCAGTATGGAAAGGTGCGCTTACTGGCAGCGGCAGTGCGCGCTTGGCGCCCGCAGCTTTACAGGCCTCAATAGCCCGCTCAACCGCTCCGGCGCTACCGGCAATCACCACCTGGCCCGGAGAGTTGTAGTTGACCGCAGCAACCACCTCACCCTGAGCCGCCTGAGCACAAGACGCTTCGACCACCTGATCATCCAGGCCAATCACCGCAGCCATGGCGCCCTCACCTGCCGGCACAGCCTCCTGCATCAGACGGCCGCGCTCGCGCACCAGGCGCACCGCATCTTCAAATGCGAGCACACCAGCACACACCAGTGCGGACCATTCACCGAGGCTATGGCCAGCCATACGTGCAGGAGTAACACCCCCCTGCGACAACCAGGCGCGATAAAGCGCTACGCTGGAGGTCAGCAGCAGTGGCTGAGTTCGCTCAGTGAGATTGATATCTTCCTGGGCGCCATTCTGGCAAAGATCCCAGAGGTCATACCCCAACACGGAAGAAGCTTCGGAAAAGGTTGCGCCTATTTCAGGGAAGGCCTGGGCTGCCTCTGCCAGCATACCGATCTGCTGGGAGCCCTGGCCGGGAAATACAAACGCCAAAACTGGATTGGTCATGGAACATCCTTCAACCAAATAATGGGAGCCTTAACTGGTTGGGACCGCGCGACTGCTCAATGACCATTCACATCGGAAGACGCCGAATGATTGAGCAGTTCCAATTAATCGCAACCCGTCTGACGCTGGGCCTGCTGAGCCATGGCTCGCCCTAATTGATGCGCGAGATCAGACTCAGCACACTCTTTCGCCGTCAGCATGGCGCGGTAAAACGCTTCGCTACTGGCACCGCCATGACTCTTGATGACGTTGCCTTTCAGCCCCAAAAAGCTGGCGCCATTATAGCGACCGGGTTCTAGCTGTGCGCGCCATTTTCGCAACAGATTTATGGCTAATTGGCCAAAAAAGCGCTTGATCGGCGCTTTTTTGTCGATCGTAAATGTTTTTTGACCTATGAGTCGTATGACGCCCTCGGCGGACTTCATGGCGACATTACCCATCAAGCCATTGCATACGACTACATCCACGACACCGGTAAAAATATCGTGCCCCTCGACAAATCCCACGTAATTAATCGAAGGGTCCGCCTGCAGCAACTGACCCGCACGACGAATTTCCTCGGTACCCTTGTGCTCTTCAGCGCCAATATTCAGCAGCGCCACGGATAGCGGATCTCTGCCGGAAAAAACGCGCTGGGCCTCTACGCCCATGCGCGCGAACTGCACCAGATCTTCGGCACTGCAGTCGATATTCGCGCCGAGGTCGAGCAAAAAGCAGGAGCCGTCGGCCGTAGGCAGGGATTTACCCAATGCGGGGCGCCGAACCCCCTCAACGGTTCCGAGCATGCTGCGCCCGAGGGCCAGCAGAGCGCCGGTATTCCCGGAGGTAACCATAGCGCCACACTCACCGCTGGCCACCGCCTGCAGCGCTCGCGCCATGGAGGATTCCCGCTTGTGCCTTAAAGCCTGAACCGGGTTGCACCCTTGGGTAATCACCTGGGCACAGTCAACGACCTCGAGGCGCTCACGCACCGAAGGGGGTTGCTTGATAAGAAGGGATTGCAGTTGGGAGCGTGGGCCGAAGAGCTTGAGCTCTGCCCGAGGGAAGCGGATAAGAAATCTTGCACAGGCCGGAACGACAGAGCGGGGACCTAAGTCCCCGCCCATCGCATCCACGGCCAATCGTAACTGGCTGGACAAAGCTTACTCTTCTTCGGAAGAGCCGCCGACATCAATCACTTTACGACCACGGTAAAAACCGTCTTTGGTCACGTGGTGACGGTGGTGCTTTTCACCAGTAGTCGGATCCACGGACAGAGTCGGTCCGCTCAGTGCATCGTGAGAGCGACGCATACCGCGACGGGAACGGGTTTTTTTGTTCTGCTGAACAGCCATTTGGTGCTCCTAAACATAACTAACAGTTAACACCGGAACCGGGGCGCCTACCGGCGAGCCCAAACCCTTCAAACAGCCCTCAAGACTTGTTTGACGAACCCTTCAACTGTTCCAGTACTTTAAAGGGGTTTTCCTGTTGCCCTGCCGCCTCAGACACCTCAGCACCACTTTGGAATGTATCTTTGGAGACGCATTCCTCGTCGTGATAAGCCACCATTGGCAGGTTGAGCAAAATCTCATCCTCCAACACCTGATACAGATCCAGCTCATCGCCTTCCTGTATCACCGGATCCAAAGTTTTGGGCAATGCATTGCCCTGCTCTTCAGACCACACAAAGCCCCAGGCCACATCGGCCTCAATCTGCTCACTCACCGGCTGCAGGCAACGCTGACACAACAGCTCAACTTGCAGCTGAATGTGCCCGGTGGCCACCTGATGACGCTGCAGGTCGCGGGCAAACGCCAGCTCAACCTTTACATCACCAATTACCGACTCGGTGGACGAAACCAGACGCGGCAAAGCATCCCACGGCACAGTACCGTCCAATTGCTGCTCACGCTGCACCAGTTTTCGTGCATCAATGCGGCGCGGAAGCGCAGATTTATGGGGGGGTATCGACATAAGCGCGCAATTCTATGGACTCACCCGAGCCTTGTCAAAACAATTCAACCACCGCATGATCATTCGCCGGAACGCCTGCCGTAACGGGGTTTCCGCCATTACCCAAAGCCGAACCCGGCACATTGCCGCGACAATCACAACAACCCAGACGCACCAGGACAGCTGCTACCATGCGCCGACTGATTCTAGCCTCAAGCTCCCCCTATCGCCGCACACTGCTGGAGAAACTGGGATTGCCTTTCGAATGCGCCGCGCCCCATATAAAGGAAGAAGCATTGCCCCAGGAGAGCGCAATCGCACTAGCCAGCCGACTGGCCACCGAAAAAGCACTGGCACTGACAGGTCAATTTCCTGACGCACTCATCATCGGCTCCGACCAGGTGGCAGAGTGCCAAGGCAAACACCTGGGAAAGCCCGGCACCGAAGAAAACGCGGTAGAACAGCTGCTTTTCTGCTCCGGCCAGGCGGTCAACTTCCACACCGGGCTCTGCCTGGTAGACGCCGCCAACAACACCCACACTACTCTGTGCGAAAAGTTCACGGTGATCTTCCGCCAATTGAACCGAATAGAGGCTGAGCGCTACGTGCAGCTCGACAAGCCGCTGGATTGCGCAGGGTCGTTTAAAGCGGAAGCTTTAGGGGTAGCACTATTCGAAAAAATGGAAGGGAATGACCCAAACACACTAATCGGCCTACCATTAATTCGACTAATTGAGCTGCTGCGCCAATATCAGATGGACCCGCTGAAGGCGCAATAGACACGCTCAGCAGCCCACAAGCCACCCATCAGGCCACAAGCGGAGGCCAGCACAACAACTCGCCGAAATGGTCAATGATCTGCTGTGGGCGGCACACATCAAGACGTTCCCGACTGTGCACACCATAACTGACACCAATGGCGGGCATATTGATTGCCGACGCCATTTTCAAGTCATACTCGGTATCTCCAACCATCACCGCGTCGCCAGCACTGCACCCCATCTCAGCAAGAATCTCACGCAGCATCAGCGGGTCCGGCTTGGACGCGGTCTCATCCGCACAGCGACTGGCGGCAAACAAGTGCCCCACTCCATGCTCTTCAAATTCGCGCTCAAGTCCGCGCCGGCTTTTACCGGTCGCAACCGCCAACCGGTGCCCAGCGCACAGAAGTTGGTCCAGCGTTGCCAGAACACCATCAAATAGCGGCAAAGGCTCGGCCCGGGCCGCCAGCCACTCTTCAGCATAAAAAGAACGCAACTGATCCCGCTGCTCGCTGTGCGCCTCGGGGAACAGGGAGGCGATCGCCTCTGGCAGACCGAGACCAATGATATTGCCGATCGCCGCAGGCTCCAGCACAGGCAAACCAACCCGGTCAGACGCTCGCTGCATACAGGCAACAATACGCGCCTCCGAATTGCAGACAGTCCCATCCCAATCAAGAATAACCAGCACTCAACTTCCCTCTATAAGCTTCGCTCATCACGCCAGCAAGGCGGTTAGCCTATGGCTTGCGCAGATTCGACAGTACCACCTCAAGCTCGGCAGGCAGGGGCGCTTTAACATCAACCCGAGTTCCATCAGGCAAGGTACACCTTACTCCGGCAGAGTGCAGAAACAGGCGCTTTAACCCCTGCTCACGAAATGCCGCATTCACCTCATCCGCGGTGTATTTGGCGTCCCCCGCCAGCGGGCAACCCACAAACTGCGCATGCACACGAATCTGATGAGTACGACCGGTCACCGGTTCCGCAGCGACCAGGGTGGCCCCAGGGAACCGCTCTTCGACCTGGAAGCGGGTTGTCGACGGCTTGCCGTCGCCGTCCACCACCACCATGCGCTCACCACTTTTCAGGGTGTTTTTCTTCAGCGGCGCCTCGACCAGCTTGCGGCCGCGAGGCCACTTGCCTGCCGCCAACGCCAGATAAGACTTACCCAGCTTGCCCGCACGCAACTCGGACTGAACGTGCAGCAGCACCGAACGCTTGCGCGCCACCAGGATGGCCCCACTGGTATCGCGATCGAGCCTGTGCACCAACTCCATAAACGGACTCTTGGGGTACATTTGGCGCAGGGCCTCAATCAACCCGAGACGAACGCCGCTGCCACCATGCACTGCCAGACCGGCAGGCTTGTTGACCACCAGCAGTCCACCCTTGTCATACAGTATGGACGCCTCAAGCAGGCGCCGCAGCTGGTCACCTGCAACCGCCGGCGCTGACTCCTCAGACATGCGGATAGGCGGCACTCGCACCTGATCACCGCCCTGAACGCGGTACTCTGCCTTCACCCTTCCTTTATTAACGCGCACCTCTCCCTTACGCAGAATCCGGTAGATCCGCGAACGGGGGACTCCCTTGAGTCGCGCCTGCAGGAAATTGTCGATCCTCTGGCCGGCCAGCTCTTCAGGCACAGTGAGGAACTGCACGCCGACACCACTCTGCAGTGACGGGCGACCGCCGGTATCACCTGCGGACTCACCAGACTCCTTCACTTGAGGATCCTCCTGAGAAACGGTTTGAGAATTTACCCGGCGGGAGGTGCGGGGGTTACGGAGGGACTTTTTTGGGGGGTTACTTCGCATGGGGCGCATGATAGCCGCAAGCCAGGGGCTTTTGAAGCGGTGTGATTGATGCTGAATTGGCACCGTGGTATATTCGGCCGGCCTGAATTGGGGCTGGTTTTCGGCGGTGCACGGTTTTTCTGCTATACAAAAACTCAGGTGCCGCTCTTGAGAAAATACCGCCAGTCGGGCCGGTGCGCGGATTGCCGCGTTATCAACAAAACTTTGTCGGTGAGACTCCTCGAGAGCGCGTCGCAAGATGGTGCCCAGGGAATGCAGCCAAAGCTGTCACTCCTGAAGCTCTCGCCGACCTTACCCCGCCAAATGCGGGATTTTTGCGAAGGTAAGACGGGCTGACGCCCGCAGCGCTTGAAAACAAACTCGACTCGTTACATCACGCTCTGAGAATCAGACGCCAGCGACCGTACTGGCCCCCGGCGCGCCGCCAGAGATGCCAATGCACTCCAGGGCCGTCGGTAACTACCAGGCATTGACCACAAGGGCCCAGCCACGAGCCGGCCCCAGAGCCAGAAGAAAGATGTGACCCATGCTCCCCCAAACCGGGAAGCAGTTGGGACCCGCCCCAGTACTTATCGGGGCCGGCCCAACAGGATTTGAATGCTGTACTGATTCGTCGGCATTCAGAGTTAACAAAGTATGCAGCCCCACAGGCACCTGTTTGAGGTGACCCCTGTCTGGAGGCGCATACGACCACGGCGATGAGTGACCGGGCATCCCCCGCTGCCACCGCCGTACCCTCTCAAGCCCTGCGAGCTTCAGCGGTGTTTTACCTTCGCGCAATTGCAAGGATAAAACTAACGCATGAAGAGAATGCTGATCAACGCAACCCAGCCGGAAGAGCTGCGCGTTGCCCTGGTCGATGGCCAATGGCTGTATGACCTCGACATCGAGAATCGCACCCGCGAACAGAAAAAAGCCAATATCTACAAAGGTAAAATCACCCGCGTAGAACCCTCCCTGGAAGCTGCCTTTGTCGACTACGGCGCAGAGCGCCATGGCTTCCTGCCCCTGAAAGAAATCTCCCGCGAATACTTCAACAAGTCCCCGAAAGACATCGATGGCCGCATCAAAATCAAGGATGTAGTCAAAGAAGGGATGGAAGTCATCGTTCAGGTGGATAAAGAAGAGCGCGGCAACAAGGGTGCCGCCCTCACCACCTTTATCAGTCTCGCCGGTCGCTACCTGGTACTGATGCCGAACAACCCGCGCGCGGGCGGTATTTCTCGCCGCATCGAAGGCGACGAGCGCAGCGATCTGCGCGACGCCCTGTCCAGCGTGGAAGTACCTTCCGGTATGGGCATCATCGTGCGCACCGCCGGCGTTGGCCGCAGCGGCGAAGAACTGCAGTGGGACCTCAACTACCTGCTGCAACTGTGGACCGCCATCAAGAAAGAAGCGGACGAGTCCAAAGCGCCCCACTTCCTGTTCCAGGAAAGCAACGTCATCATCCGCGCCATTCGCGACTACATGCGCGATGACATCGGCGAGGTGATCGTCGACGATAATGGCGCTTACCAGCTGGCTGCAGAATTCGCTCGCCAGGTCATGCCGAACTACGCCAACAAGGTGAAGTTCTACGACGATAATATCCCGCTGTTCAATCGCTACCAGATTGAAAGCCAGATCGAGACCGCCTTCGAGCGCGAAGTGAAACTGCCCTCCGGCGGCTCCATCGTGATCGACATTACCGAAGCGCTGATCTCCATTGACATCAACTCCTCACGCGCCACCAAAGGCGGCGACATCGAGGAAACTGCGCGCAACATCAACCTGGAAGCGGCAGACGAGATCGCTCGCCAGCTGCGCCTGCGCGATATGGGTGGCCTGGTGGTCATCGACTTTATCGACATGCAGAACAAGTCCAACCAGCGCGAAGTCGAAAAGCGCATGGAAAAGGCTCTCGGCATGGACCGCGCCCGCGTTCAGGTTGGCCGTATCTCACGCTTCGGCCTGCTGGAAATGTCCCGTCAGCGCCTGCGCCCATCTCTGAGTGAAACCACTCACCGCGTCTGCCCCCGCTGTAGCGGCCAGGGCACCATTCGCGGCACCAAGTCACTGGCTCTGTCCATCCTCCGACTGGTGGAAGAAGAAGCGAAGAAAGAGCGCAGCGCAGAAATCCGCGCAATCACCCCGGTGAACGTCGCCACTTACCTGCTGAACGAAAAGCGCAAAGCCATCTCCAACATTGAGGCCCGCAACAGCACCCGTGTGGTAGTGGTCCCCAACGCTGACTTGGAAACTCCGCACTTCGAAGTACTGCGCCTGCGCGACGACGACTCCGGAACCCTGGAAACTTCCTACAAAATCTCCGGCACCATTGAAGAAGCCGCAGACAAGAACAAGGAAGATGAGCCACTGCGCGCCCCTGCCCAGCCGGCAGTGCAGCAGATCGCCCACACGGCACCGGCCCCCACCCCGGCCGCCAAGCCCAAAGCGAAAGCCAAGCCACAGGCCGATGAAAAGCCTGGTCTCTTCAGCCGCCTGATCAGCGCCATCACCGGCCTGTTCAGCAGCGAAGAAGACGACGACCGCAAGAAGCACAAGAAGTCCAGCGGTCGCGGCAAGGGCTACCAGCAGCGCAACCGCAACCAGCGCGGTGGCCGCGGACGCGGACGCAACCAGCGCGGCAACCGCCGGGACGACCAGCGTCGCGACGAACGTAGTGAAGAGCGCAAAGACGACAATCGCCCCAAGCGCGGCGACAAGCGCCGTGACGACAGCGAAGCCGCCGAGCGCCGCAGCGACAACCGCAGCGATGCCCGTGACAGCAACCGCGATAGCGGGCGTGACGGTCAGCGCGATGGTCAACGGGAAGGACAGCGTGAAGGCCAGCGCCGCAGCCGCCGTCGTCGCGGCGGTGATCGTGGCGAACGCCGCAACGACCAGCAAGGCACCGCCGCCGAAGTCGAAAACACTAATCTCGACAATGCAGCAGCCACTGTAGATTCTAGTGATGATCAGCAGCGCCCTGCTCGCCGCCCCAGCAATGTACGCGCCCGCCCGCAGCCCCGTCGCCGCGGCCGTCGTGGTGACAGCAGTGCAGAAGGCAGTGAAGAGGCGAGCACTCAGGCCGCAACCGAGCAGCAGGAACTGAACCGCGAAGTCAACGAAGCCATTGACACCGCGGAGCGTGAAACCGGCAACAAGCCGGCCAAACGCGAACAGTCTGTCGCCAGCACTGAGACCAAGCCGGAGCGCAAACGCGAGCCAAAAGCGAAAGTCGAAGAGCCGGCCGCAGAAGCTGCCCCGCAAACGCCATGGGCCGATGCCAAGCTGAAATCCGAGCAGAAAGCAGACGAGCCCAAAGCTGAAACCGCAAAAGCCGCGGAGCCCGTCGAAGAAGCGCCAGCAGCCAAGCAAGAAGCGACCGCCAAAACAGAAGCGGCAGCTCCTGCTCAAGCCGAAGCACAAACGGTAGCGCAAGCGGAAGAAAAGGCGCCAGAAGTAAAAGCCGAGTCCGAGACTGCCAAGCCAGTAGCGGAAGCGACACCAGCCATTTCCGAGGAAGCACCGGCTGAAAATACTGAAGCCGAAATTGCTAGCAGCGAAGTAGAGCCAGCGGTAACTGAACAGCCTCAACCTGCTGTTACTGCTGAAGCAGCTAGCGAACCAGTGGCCGCTGAAGAAGCAGAAGCAGTGGCTCCGGCCGCTCCAGTAGAAGCCGCACAGCCAGCGACCGCCTCCACCGGCGGCAAACTGACACGCGCCAGCAATGACCCCCGAATCAACCCCAAACCGCTGGGCGAGTTCGAAGTCATCACCGCGCGTCCGGAAGTTGGTGAACTGCGCCCGCTGGATACCGCACAACCAGCGGATATCGAGCACAGCCCGCGTCCCCTGCAGCGCCCCGCCAACGACCCCCGCGTCAAGCGCAGCGCGCCAGTGGAGAGCACCGGAGATTCTGCGGAAGCCGGCTGAGTAAGCACGGAGAGCGAGTGGGTTAGCTGCTCAAAAATGCAGCTAACCCATTGAACTTACTAAAAAAATTGCCTGCGCACTTGTACCGGGAAAACATGCCGGTATAATGCGCCGGACAAATTGGTGGGGTGGCTGAGTGGTCGAAAGCGGCGGTCTTGAAAACCGTTGACTGTAACAGGTCCCAGGGTTCAAATCCCTGCCCCACCGCCATATCAAACCTGTAACCTTTTGATTTTTAAAAGGTTTTCAGGGTTAAAAAATAGCCACTGGGCCAATGACTGGGCCACCCGGCACAAATACCCGCCTAGTGCGGGTTTTTTGTGCCTGCTTCTTGGGTATCTCTGCTAAGCCCTGCTGGAGCGCCCTTCCCTTTTTACTGCTGGACCGGACTTTTGACCTCCAGAGGCCTAGATCGCAGTCCTAAGCGGCCCGCAGCTGTAAGTACATTTTTTAGCCAGGCGAGCCGAAAGTAACAAAGATTACGGAATCTCCCTACTAGAGAAAACAGCCAATGCCGTAACGGCTAGATTGTAAATTTCTCAAAGTCGCGTAAGGTTTAGCGTCTGCCGCATCTCGAGCTATTACTTATCGACCCTCGAGCTAAGCAGCGACGCTTCAGCGGCTAGTGCCGGGGCCCAAACCCTCAACACTGACCATGACAATAGAATCCATTTCGCCGATAGGCCCGATCGCGATCAGCCCTACATAAATACGGCGGAGACATTAACTTGCAGCAGCCGACACATACACTCAGAAACAAGAAACAGCTGAACCCGGAAGCGGTGATTCTCGCTCCCGAAATATGCTCGCTTATTGAATCTCCAGAATTATGCATCGAGTTCTTTCGGAAAGCTGAAGCTGGATATAAAAGCAGCACAGCAGTCATCTACGATCTAGAAAAGACCACCACGGTCACAGAAACATTTGTTGCCGTCTTGATAGCATTCATCAAAGATCGGAACATTAGCTTACTGAAACCGTCAAAGTTCCGCTGGCCAAAAGACAAAGCATGCGACCAAAAACTGAAGAAACTCGGAATACTTCGCAGCTTTTCACAGCAAGGGGATGTGGTAGACCTGGAACACTTGCAACCACAACGTCTAACCAACAAAAAAGTACAGAATTATTGGGCAAAATCTGCCGTCGATCTCGCCACTAAATTCCTGTACGGAGAGTCACGGCGAATCAAAGAACTCTATTCAATTTTGATTGAAATCATGGCTAACACCAACAATCATGCCGATAGAGAAATAGCAGGAAAGTATCCCTGGTGGCTTATATATTTTGCAGATGACGAAAGGGATGTAGTTAAGTTTGTAATCCTCGACCTGGGTGTTGGTATTTTCGAGAGCTTACCGGTAAAACAACATATCATCAGAAGCCCATTACCCGTAAGGGTTGCGGGTGGTAACGCTAATCACCATCTATCGCTACTTCGAGGAATGCAGCTGGAAAAAGTTTTGAAAGATCTTGTTGATGGAAAGATTAAATCAAGCACTCAAGATCCAGCCCGCGGAAGAGGCATGCCACTAATCGCCGACTGTGCGCAAAGCGGAAATTTTGAAAATTTTGTAATCATTGCCAATGACGGATACGTCGACCTAATCAACAGCACTGTATCTGTAATGAATGAGAATTTCAGCGGAACCATTTACTATTTCGAGTTAAAGAAGAATTGAAATCATGGCTGACTTGAAAATTTCTATTGCCGAGGATTTTAGCGATGCGCCCGGAGCAAGATACCGGGATGATGGCGACGCATCCGGACAAGAATTTTATGAAGATCATCTAAAAGGGAAATTTGAAGAGGCAGTGGCGAAAAAAAATCGATTAATTATCGATATGGATCGCACGTATGGATACGCCACCTCCTTTATTTCAGCTTCTTTTGGTCGACTATCCAAAGAGTTCGGGGCAGATAAAGTTTTATCGATCGTGGAAATAATCTCCAAAGAAGATGAGAATGTAAAACGCTATACAATTAACATCATTAAAAACCCAGAAAAAGAATGAAAGTGTGGCACTGGATTGTTTCAACAATCATTTTAATTACAGGTATATATATTGGCGCCCTTTATGCTCGCCTACCAATTTTAAAACTCAATCGTGAAGTTGACATTATAGAGCTAGGAAATTTATTTGTTGTTTTTTCCTTGGCAATTTTAGCTCCATATCTAATCACCAATAGAATCGACACAGATCGCCATAAAAAAAATTTGTTAATCGAAGAGGTTTCTATATTCAATAGAGGCTTGGAAAAACTTGAAAACACGCTTCACGACCTAGAAGGTAGAACCTTAGATCAGGCAGACTGCTCAAAAGTATATAGTCACTTCAAAAAACTAGGCGCGCACCTTACTTCTCTCGCACATCAGGTTGGAGAGAGTCGAAACTACCGCCCCGTTAAGGGACAGGTTGAGAACCTACAAGATGAACTAACTAACTACTGGGATTATGTAACAGGAACGAAAGGCATTAAGCCCACGAACTTCATACTTTCAGGAAGGTTTCTGTTGAGGCAATCGGTACACCATGAGAAAACTCTAGATAGTTCGCGCCGCCTGAAATTTACTATAAACAACTCATAATCTATCTAGCTGGCGACAGGCCAATACTTAAGGCCATTAATGTCGGACAACGGCCAGGAACGCACGCACAGAGTACGATTTACTCTACCCCGATTCACTTCTGAAATCTTTCACTTTAAACCAACCATTCGGCTGCACCGCAGAGGCTTCGTATACAAGTCACTTTGGATGAATCGCGTTATCCCACTTAATTAAGTTTTCAAAGGAGCTGTATTTTCAGTCACCCTTCCCCAGTAAATGTCGAAGCTTACGCTGAGAATTATGTTGCTGGGACTCCGATCAAATTTATAGAGCTCAAACACTTCAAGTCACCCCGGGGGGGGCAACTAAATTTAAATATCAAAACTCCACCCAGTCGACAGCGCTTGCCAAATAATATGACCACTACTCGCGTGTTACCGTCACACATCCCCAAAAGAGAACGACGAGAGCACTGAGACTGCCCAATCATCCACACGTAATCTATTTAGGGTATACCCCTGGCGTAAACCCAAAACTCTATGTTTAGGGTTGTTTTTGGCTTGCATAAACACATATTATGTAAATGTTTTAGACGCCAAAAATAGAGTATCGAACCAAATGAAAAATTTCTTGTACGCTAGGGTAAGTAGCGCCGATCAGACTACGGCCGCACAAGTGGAAGCCCTGACTACAGCCTATCCCGGCGGCGACCTACGCGAGGAGAAGGCATCGGCAACAACAATGGATCGCCCAGTACTGCGCAGTATCCTGGAAAACTTGCGTGAAGGTGATCAGGTCACAGTATGGAAACTCGACAGGTTGGCTCGGAATATGAGGGACCTACTAAAGATCGTGGAAGAGGTACGTGGTATGGGAGCCAGCCTTGAGATTCTTGACCAGGGTATTGATACCGGCACGGCTAGTGGTATGGCCTTTTTGCAAATGCTGGGAGTGTTCGCTGAGTTCGAGACAAATTTGAGGCGGGAGCGGCAGCTGGCAGGGATCGCCAAGGCCAAGCAGGATCCGAATAAATACACCGGTCGCCAGCCCCTGAGCGAACACAAGATCAACGCTATTCGCTCTTTAAGCGCTCAGGGAGTTAAGCCATCCATTATTGCCAAGGAGCTAGGCATCGGCGTGGCGTCGATCTATAAGTACAGAAAAGCGGGCTAACTGCTGTCGGTTACGAATTGCATTTATTTCGATAGGGGTGCGTCCCCGCTCCCAAAATATAATAACTCGCCAAATGGAATTGGCGTGTGGAAATTCATTTATTCCGCCTTTACCGCCTCTTGACTCCAGCCCGTTAAAGTGGCTGCTTGCGCCATGACCAGGGTCTTCGCAAAATTCGACACGCCACGGCCAGAAGCTACAAAATTAACGGAACCAACAGCGCCATTACAGGCTGTGCTTTTGTAGGCTGGCGGCTAAATCCAAAGCGCACAAAAACCTGTCGCCTGATCGTTTTTCCCGTGACCGCTGGTATCGCTTCCACACCGACTCTCGGCACTGGTAAACCGTCGCCCTGGTTGGCACCCAGCCGCGTGCACCGCCATCCGCCAGATATATATCCAGAGACTCAACGGCGGCGGCAGGTAGCCGGATAATCTTAGTCGGCAAGGGCAGCATCCTCGCCCTGTGTGAGAACAGTATCTTCCAGCTCGTCCCTATGTTGGTTAAGCAAACACTCCAACTGTGAGGCAATCTTTTCAGGGATTGCTATCCCGTGGTGTACCTCAACGAAGCCCTCAATTGCCTGCATAGTGGCGCCGACCTGTGACTCGACCTCGAGGTCGATCCGGTCACCTCCAGCAAGCTCGGCTCGCTGCTGTGCCCAACGTTCGCGGTCGCCGATGGCTTTAGTGTGCTGCACTACGGCGGTTTCATGGGCCATCACGGCTGGCGCCATGGATCGGTCACTGAACTGGCCGCACAGGTCGCGGCGGGTGTCCTCGACGCGCTCCAGTGTTAGCTGCACTCGCTCCACGGCCTCGGCCTCGTGCTGGGCAAGATAGTTCTCGGTTTCTTTGGTAATGGCTTTCATCGTCATGCGCCTCCGTTCGCTGTTTTAACGTCATGGGCATCCTTGCCCAGTCGATAAGGTTTTACTCGGCAATCCGTCCAGCGGAATTGAGCAGCCGCCAGCGCCTCGGCACCAGTGCAGGCTTCCGGCGATACCATCCGAACAATCTGGCCGCTCGGCAGCTTCACGTCCCACACTCGATACAGTGGAACCGAGATTGGTGCCGTCACGGCATCCCGAAGGGCCGCGAGCAACGCTTCCCGGTTCTGGCGCACAAAATCGCGGTCAGATTCGGTAAGTTTATTCGCGGGCGATATGGCAAGCCGACCGTCATAGGTGCGAGCGGAAAATCCGCGCTGCTTGAGTTCAACGAGCGCGTCCATCAGAAAAGTTCCTCATCCGGGTTCACGCCCCCCCAGTGTTTCCCGGTTTGAACCGCTAGGGTGCTAGAACCCGTATGGTTACTGGCTTTCCGCCTATCACTTACGTTTTTCAAAGTGTTAGAGGGTGATATGCCTAGCGCTAGGTTTTTGCCGTCTAACACTTGCGAATTTCCGGGTGCTAGGCCGGAGCCCCCGTCGTTATTGGGGTCTAGCGGTCTAGCGGTTAAATCGGGGAAACACTGGGGGGCGTAGCGGGCGAAGGCGTCCTGAAGGTCTTCGAGCCGGTAGGCTCGCTGGTTGCCGCCGTTCAGCCATGTCTGCTTTGGCCGCACTTTGTAGGGTTTTAGTAGGCGCGCAATGCTGGTTGTGGTGAGCGGTCGGCCAGCCTTCCATTCGGCCCAGGGGCGGTCCTCCATATCCACGAGTGCATCCACCAGCGCATACCCAGGTAGGGCATCTACTCCGCGCTCCGCGAAAATATCGCGCAGGTCGTGGAGGAGCATGGTGCCGGGGTCGGCAATCGGCTCCTTGCTGGCTTCGAGTGTTTCCATTGCCATCTTCGCCGACTCAGGCCAGTGCCCGCCCAGATGCTCCGCGATTGCGAACAAGGGTCGCCAGTTGTCGCGGGCGCGGTCGGTACCGGTGGCCTCTATGGTTGGGCTGGCGACTTTCAGGTCTTCAATAGCGTCCAGTGCCCACCGTGCCAGCTTCTGCCGCTTTGACTGGCAGGTTTCCCATATTTCCAGTGGCACCGCCTCTACGGTCTCTGTGGGCAGCTTGCGCCGCATCGGTAACATCACGCTGCGATCCAGAATCGTGTCGGGCGGATACTTGATCATGGCGATACACATCGGCGCCCAGGTCGAAAACCGTTTCGGTGCGCGGTTGCCGCCGTCGCCCTCAGTGCGCAGCACAAACGCGGTTTTGCGCGTGTGACCACTGTTCACCACCCCGCGCAGCTCCTCGTTTTCGGAGATAAACGTATCCGCCTCATCGAGCAGGAGCGTGGGCTGCCACTGGTCGATCACCCGGAAAATCACACTGGGGGTGGCATTGCTGGCGGCGAGGGCCTTATTGCAAAGCGCGTCGAGCAGTTCCAGCAGCGTGGTTTTTCCGCACTGGCGCTCAGGACTGGATATCAACAACTTTGGAAAAATGCGGAAAGCGCCGAAAACGAAGGTGCCCATCGTCCAGAGCGTGGCCGCAACCTCACCGCCATCGGGCAGAACAGAATGCCGTGTAAACGTCGCCAGTACTTCGTCGGCAAGCTCCGCGCCAACTACAGGATCGACCCAAGAGGAAATTCCCTCCTCCAATTCCTGCTGCGCGGTCTGCCCATTCTCGGCTGTGTGTTTCTTAGGCGCACAAGTGCCGGTGGTTTTCAGTTTTGCTTTGGGCGGGCGCGGCTCAGGCTTGCGTGGCTCTTTGGAACCGCCCTTAAACGCGCTCTTGAGCGTTCTTTTAGCCTCGAGCTGTGGCAATCCACAGGATTCGGCAGCGTCCAGCAGAGCGGCGTTTGCGGCGGCTTGATCGACTTCACCACCAGCGATCAGTTGCCCGATACCGAAAGCCTCGTCATTTAGCGTGGCGTTGCGGGTGCCTTCACCAGCGGCGGCAACTTTGCGGCAGGCATCATCCAGCGCGGCTTGCCCGTACCTCGTGGACAATCCGGTGGCCACTGACGGCTCGGTTTTGTTTTTCGGCGGCAGGATCAGATCGAGCAGCCATTGCGGCGAATCGGCCAGGGGGGATTTGTCGGAGGCCGTGTAAACAGCCCCGGAAACGTGACGACTGGGCGCAGCCACGATATAGCCGCCCTCGCCGCGCACATCGAAACAATCAGCAATCCCGGCTCGATTTTTCACTCTAACGCCGGCAGGGGTTTTGTAATATAGGTGATAACCCTTCGCCGTTTTCACTGTGCGCGTGGGCTTCATCTCGCAGCAATTTTTTTTCCGCAGGGCCTCGAATTTCTCTGGGTCATCCACGTCAACCACGAAAAAATTGCCGCCCGTCAGTAGGCCCACGTTCAGGGGCGCTGGCCCTGTCAGATAACCCCGAATAATAGCGGCGTCCGTAGTAGCGTCCTTCAGGCCGTGAGGCGTTGTAGGGTGCTTGCCGGGACTTGAACAATCGGGCTTGCCACAGGTGCAGCGGCCTTCCATGATGCCGTGCAGAGGCAACACTGGCCGGCCAGCTTCTGCGTACTGGAGCGCAGCGCGCAGGATAGGGTTCTCGCCCTCAGTGGGCGGGGGATAATTTTTCATCTGCTCTCACCTTCCTTGGTAAGCGCGAGAATCCGGGCGCATTATGTGCTACAGTGACCGCATATCTTGTGGAGTTTTTGGCCTGCCCGGCTTCGGTCGCGCGGGTCTTATTTTTGTTTGCGACTTTCCAGGTACTTTTCCATCTCCTCGATCATCAGCCCGGCACATCGCGGCCCCAGCTTCACGGTTCTAGGAAAGTCAGGGTCGCTTTTTTGCAGGTGCGCAACTGTAGTGAGCGCCAAGCCGTACCGTTCCGGCACGTCCTTCAGACGGATAAAGGTTTGTTGGGACATGATGTGGCCTCCTGCCGCTGCTATCGATTGCCCGTGAATGTGATTGTTTGTGTCCGTTCGTGGGCAAACGGTAAGGGGGAGGCAATAGAGAGTCCCCCCGAAAAACCGGAAAAGTCAGACGAGTTTTCGGGGGGAGTTGGTACAATCGCACCTATTCAGGCTTGAGGGGTACGGCGCGGACGCTGGTGGCAAGTCCTATATAGTCAATCAGCGCCTCGACAATCAGGAAGGCCGGCCCATCCTTGTGGGTGGATAGCGGTACCCCCACTGAGCGGAACATTGGGCGCACTTCAACGCCGACCAACATCCCCAACGCATCAGCGCGTGTAAACGGCCCGCTCTTTTGCCCAACGTTTTTGTTTGACGCTGGAGGCCGGTTCAGCAGCTGACGAGCACCCATATACAGCCGGGCGGCAACCACTTCGAGTTCTGTGGGCAGCCTGTCGGTATCCACATGAGCGGCATAGCGGCAACGAGCAATGATGTCGCGCACCGTGGCGCAGAAGTGCTGCCAATCAGGCGAGTCGATTACCCGAACTGCATCAGGGAATTGCTCATCACCGACAGGCTCAAATAGGTGGTGATTCAGCTTTTTCATGCCTCACCTCCAGTCACAAAATCCGCCCACTCCTGCATTAAGGCGGCGCGCTTTTCCAGCAGGTCGCCACGTCTATACGATTTTTCAACATCACTGGAAATCGTATGGGCCAACGCCATCTCGGCGACGATATTGGGCGTGTGGCTGCACTCAGCGGCCCAGTCCCGAAAGCTCGACCGAAACCCATGGATGGTGATTACCTTCCCATTTTCGTCACGCCAGCCATCACCGCCATTGGCAACGGAAACCTCATCCATACCACGCACTTTATTGAGCATCGCCATATTGCTCATGTGCTTTGCGCCCCGCTGGCCAGGGAAAAGGTAGTCGCTGCCCTGGACACGAGGTAATGCTTCCAGCTCGGCGACAGCAGCTGTAGATAGCGGTACGCGGTGCGCTTTTTTCGCCTTCATGCGCTCCGCGGGCACTGTCCAGAGGCGGTTCTTGAGATCGAATTCATCCCACTGCGCACCGATCACCTCAGAAGTCCTCAACGCTGACAGCAACGTCAGACGGACGGCGCGCGCGCTCAGGTCAGGATGATCTTTGATTGCCTGCCAAAAGGCCGACATATGAGGCCACGGCAGCGCGGCGTGGTGGCCTCGAGGTTTTGCTTTCTGTTTGCTTAGAAGCTTGTCGAGGTGTCCACGCCAACGGAAAGGGTTTTCACCCTCGCAAAACCCTTGTGCCTTTGCCGCATCCCACACTAGCTCGCAGCGATTCCGCACCCGGCGAGCGGTTTCCGGCTTCGCATCCCAGATAGGGCGAAGAATACGCAGCGCATCTTCGGTGGTGATAGTAGCCGGGGTCTTTTTTCCGATAGTCGGGAAAGCGTAGGTGCGAAGGCTGCTTTCCCACTGTGGCGCTTGCTTCGGGCTTTTCCAGCCAGGCCGCTGGCTCTCGATATAGGCTAGGGCCTGTTGCTCGAACGCCACCTCACCGCCTGCCGCCTTTTTCCGCTCGGCAATAGGATCAAGCCCGGCTCTGATCATCCGTGCAACGTCATCACGTTTTAGTCGGGCCTCAGCCAGTGAAACAGCATCAACAGAACCTAACCCCACTTTAGGGCGCTTGCCCCTAAAAGTAGGTCGGCAATACCAGTTACCAGTGTTAATTCCGGTGACTTGCAGAAACAGCCATTTGCCATCGCTGTGCTCACCCTTCTCTCCAGCCCTCAGCAGGGCCTCTACTTTCTTTGCGGTCAGATTGGGCATTCCCCCCCCTTACTCTGAAAAACAATCATCAGCACGCCAAGTAAGCCCGTCTTAAAATTTCACTGGGCCGATTACTGGGCCACTTGGCGCTTGTAAGGGACTGTAACCGCCTGTACCCGTCTGGGCAATAAATTTATAAAAAACCTATAAATACAGTATTTATATTGCGTTTTATCGGGCCCACCTGTAACCCTCTGAATCCTATTTTGTCGGTCTGCCCCACCGCCATATTGAAAAACCCGGCTTTATGCCGGGTTTTTTTATGCCTTCACTTGCAGATTTCCCTGCAATTCTTCAGCAACCAAGACCGGCGTAATCCGGACCTCTGCGTGCAACGCCACAAAGAAGGGTTCATTGAGTCGCACGAGTTCTCCTTGGTGCATTGTCTCGAAGACAAACAGCGCCGCGCGCTTCCCTTCACGCACAAAAAAGTACGCCGCTTCCGGCTTAGCTTCCTTCTCGAAATCTTCAAAAGCCTTTTGCAAACTCCCGTCACTGACGGCCGCGTTCCCTTTTTCCACCGGAATGACCACTTCCATCATTAATCGCATCTCACTTCCCTCACTGAAGAACGCCCATAAAAAACCATAGGAGAAGGTTCAGGCCATTAACGAAGCTTGTTGTGCCAGCGCGTGAAGAGTTCGCGAATTCTGCCGATACTGCTCTGAGCAATGAACAAAGCACCTGACACCACCGCCATCACGTCCCCAATGGTCGACACCGACAGCATCCTGTCGTTCGCCATCGCCCTTGGGCTCGGCCTGCTGATAGGTCTGCAGCGGGAGCGCACTGGCGACCGCCTGGGTGGCATCCGCACCTTCCCCCTGATCGCACTGTTCGGCGCACTGACCGCAGAGCTCAGTCTCAACACGGGAATGAGCTGGCTGATGCTCACTGGCCTGCTTGCAATGACGGTATTGATCCTGCTTGGGAATGTGGAGCGTCTGCGCGGTCATGACGACTACAGTGGTGTCACCACGGAAGTGAGTGCTTTACTGGTGTTCTTGTTAGGCGCTTTTCTGGTCTTGGGTGACAAAACTGTGGCAGTAGCGGTTGGCGGCACCATTGCCGTGCTATTGCATTTCAAACCAGGCATGCACGCCTTCGCCGAAAAACTTTCGGAAAAAGACCTGCGCTCAATCATGCAGTTTGCGGTGCTGTCACTGATTATTTTGCCGATACTGCCGAATCGTACCTTCGGCCCCTACGACGTGCTGAATCCCTTCTCAATCTGGCTTCTTGTCGTGCTCATCGTAGGTATCAGTCTTGGCGGTTATGCCGCTTATAAACTAGTCGGCGCGAAGGCGGGCACGCTGCTAAGTGGCCTAATCGGTGGACTTATCTCTTCAACTGCGACGACGGTGACCTATGCCCGACTTGCCCGAACACAGCAGAAAGCGGTAGGCCTGGCAGCGCTGGTGATACTGATCGCTTCGACCAGTATGTTTATCCGCATGTTCGTGGAGGTAAGCGTCGTTGCACCGCGCATACTCGGCGCACTACTGCCACCACTGATTACGCTATTCGCGTTAAGCCTGCTGGTCTGCGCCCTCGCCTTCTGGCGGATACAACAGCGGGAAAGCGCCATGCCCGAGCCCAGCAATCCGGCAGAATTGAAGCCAGCCCTTATTTTTGGTGCCCTGTACGCACTGGTTATCCTCGCCATTGCCGCCGCCAAGGAGCACTACGGTCACCGCGGCATCTATATCGTTGCCTTAATTTCGGGGTTTACCGACGTGGATGCAATTACGCTTTCAACAGCCAGTCTTGCCGGATCTGGCAATCTCGCCACCAATACCGCTTGGCGAGCCATGGTAATTGCGAGCCTCGCCAATCTGGCTTTCAAGGCGGGTGCGGCGGGATTTCTCGGGGGGCTTCCCCTGCTTCGACAGGTTCTTACCCTCTTTGCCATACCTTTTTTCGGTGGTATCGCCTTGCTCTGGTTATGGCCATAGCAGAATTCTGAATAGCGTCACGCTACGAGTATTTCACTCGAATATATAGCGCCTGATGTAGACACACCCGTCACTGGGTTAGCTAGTCTTAAAGGTACAAACATATCGACCCCGATTGGCTCTTTGGGATTCAACCCCAAAAATGCAGACTCCACCGGAACATTATGGCGTGAAATTTTCCCCAATCTGGCTACTCATCATCAGTGTCGTCACCGTCGCCGTGGTTCTGGCAATCTTGCACTATTTCGATCTGGACGATCGCCTGATCGAATTGATGCAATGGATGGATACCCTTGGCTGGCAGGCGAGTATCTGGTTCATTCTGGTGATTGCCGTCGCCATTGTTTTCCTGTTTCCCGGGGTGATTTTTACCATGGGGGCAGGCTTTGTATTCGGAGTGATTAAGGGAACAATATATGTGGTTGTCGGCACAACGCTGGGCGCGGCCATCGCATTTCTGATTGCCCGCTATCTATTCGGTCAACGCACCTCGGCCTGGGTGATGTCCAAAATCAAGCCAGACAATCTGGGTGAGATCGTGCGTGACGAAGGTTGGCGCATGATCATGCTTACCCGCATGGTGCCCCTATTCCCGTTTAAGCTTACGAACTACTTTTTTGGGCTGACGCCGCTGAAATTTCGCGACTTTGTACTCGGTACCTTTATCGGCGTAATTCCCATCACAGTGAACAATGTCTATGTAGGCTCTATCGCCGCGGATCTCGCGAGTATTGGCAGTGAGCGCGTCGAGCGGACACCGACGGAATGGACACTGTATGGTCTGGGCTTTGCATTCGCGGTATTCGCGATTATCGGTCTGACCCGCATGGCACGCCGTGCGCTGAAACAAAAAATCGACAAAGGAGACCCCTAATGCCCTGGATGAAATGGCTCCCCTGGCGGTTCTTCGTACGCAAGTTCGCCACCGCACACGGCTTTCTCGACCCACTGGCGGTGATGGCGCGGTTGCAGCGCTTTGCCGAGCCCTCGGAAGTCAGTGAGCCCATCGAGCTGCTGCGCGCTGGGGTAATTTTTCACGCCCGCGCGCTGATGAACAGCAAAGTCATCCAGCACAATCTGGACTGGGTCTGGCCCTACTGGATCGAGCGCCAGTTTGACCCGGCGGATGTGTCGTTTATCCCCCGCGCCTTTTCCATTACCCACTGTAATCTCAGCCACCGCAACTGGACCGCGGTGGGCGTTCCGGGCAGTGAGGAAATGCCGATTGTTGACCCGCGCGGCCTGCTGGTCCCCCATTACGATGGCTGGTCTGTCGATAGCTGGGTCATCGGCGATGACGAGGTTGACCTGTATCCGTCCAAGTGCCAAGAAGGCCAGGTTACACAAAAACTGGACTTGAAAGGCGGCGTTGCGGTCGTCACCGAATCCGCCAACGACCGCAGCCAGCTTACGAGCCGGGTTTGGGCGGAGCTGGACACAGGCAGTAACAATTGCCATATGCAATTGCGTGCAAGTCATCAACAGGGTGGCTGGCTGGTAGTTGCGTTGCGCCCCTGCAACCCCGAAGGGGTCGCCTTCATCAATAAGATTTCGCTGGACAGCAATCGCAACAGTTGGACGGTGGACGGGAAAGACCGCCTGTATTTTGACCGCCCGGTTGATCGGCACCACGCCTCAGACTACCGCAAAGGGGATATCGCTCTGCACCTGCGGGATCAAGGCAACGAAACCCATACGGAATGCGAAGTCGGCATGGCAACGGCCGCCGCGCTGTTCCGTATCGAGCCCGGCCAGACTGTCGATACGCTGATCAGTATTCCACAGCACTGCAAACTGAATAGCGGCAATGCCCGGGATGACTGGAAAGAAAACCTCGACCAGCACTGCGCCATGTCGGTCCCGGATGCCGAAATGCAGTTTCTGTACGATGCCGCGGTGCGCACACTGATCCTGCACTCTCCCCACGATGTGTATCCCGGCCCCTATACCTACAAACGGTTCTGGTTCCGTGACGCGGCCTTTATGATCCAGTCGCTGCTTCATGCAGGACTGCTGGACAGAGCCGAGCGGGCTCTGGAGCGCTTCCCATCGCGGCAAAAGCGCAACGGCTATTTTCACTCCCAGGACGGCGAATGGGACTCCAACGGTGAGGCGCTCTGGATTATCGATCAGTACTGCCGGATAACCGGCCACAAGCTGAAACAGGAGTGGCTGGACCCGGTATTGCGGGGCACTCAGTGGATTCACAACAAACGCTTACCCAAAGACGGCAGCCTGACCGGCGGTCTGCTACCCGCCGGTTTCAGTGCAGAGCATCTGGGGCCCAACGACTGCTATTTCTGGGACGACTTCTGGAGTATTGCCGGGCAACAATCCGCGGTAGCCATCTGCCAGCGTGAAGGCCATACCCAGGATGCGGATACCTTCCAGGCACAGGCCGACGACTTTATGTTGACCGTCGATGACGCATTGCAAAAGTGTGCCACCCGCCTGAAACGCCCGGCCATGCCCGCCTCCCCCAATCGCCGGCTCGATGCTGGTGCCATTGGTTCCATTGCCGCGGGTTACCCTTTGAAACTTTACGATGAAGACGATCCACGCCTGTTGGATCTGGTGGAATTTCTGTTGGAAAACTGCTTTGTATCCGGGGGCTTTTTCCAGGACATGATTCACTCCGGGATCAACGCCTATCTCACCATTCACGTTGCCCAGGTATTGCTGCGCGCGGGAGATCCGCGCTGCATTGAGCTAATGCGCAACGTCGCCAAACTCGCCTCCCCCACCGGCCAATGGCCGGAAGCGATACACCCGCATTCATTCGGCGGCTGTATGGGCGATGGCCAACACGCCTGGGCCGCCGCCGAATGGGTCACCATGCAGCGCAATTGCTTTGTACGCGAGGAAGGCGACACCCTGATTCTCGCGTCCGGTTTGCCGCCGGAGTGGTTGAGCGATATCAATGCTCAGGAAATGATCTCCTTCGGGCCGGCGCCTACACACTTTGGCACCATCTGGATAGAGATTATTCCGGGAGACACCCCACGCATTTCCTGGCGCGGCAAGTGGCACGAAAAAGCGCCTCCCATTGAAGTGCGCGCGTTCGGGTACCACCATGTAGTCCCTGAGCGTTTTGTAAAAACTGTGGAGCTGCAGCCCAAGTGAACATCGTCATGCTCACCAACACCTACCTGCCCCACGTAGGCGGTGTAGCACGGTCCGTCGATGCCTTCTGTCGCGAATACCGCAAACGCGGTCATCAGGTATTGGTTGTTGCACCGGAGTTCTCGGAAAAAATTGCCAATGAAAAAGATGTTGTCCGCATTCCTGCCATCCAGAATTTCAACGGCAGCGACTTTTCTGTTGCCCTGCCCCTGTCACTGGAGCTAACCGAAAGGCTGGATTTTTTTGAGCCTGACCTGGTGCATTCGCACCACCCGTTTCTTTTGGGCATGACCGCGTTGCGCATTGCCCGCAGCCGTGAAATTCCGCTGGTTTTCACGCACCACACGCTCTACGAGCGCTACACCCACTATGTGCCGGCAGATTCTGAAGCGTTAAAGCGGTTTGTAATTGAACTGGCGACGCGTTATGGAAATCTAGCAAGCATGGTGTTCGCTCCCAGCGAAAGTGTTGCCGACCTGTTGCGTGAGCGCGGTGTCCAGTCTCCCGTAAACGTTGTACCCACCGGGGTTCAGCTGGAAAATTACCGGGACGGTGACGGCATCGCAGCACGCCGGCAATACGGTATTCCCGAATCGGCCTTTGTTGTTGGCCACCTGGGCAGGCTGGCCGCGGAAAAGAATCTCAATTTCCTGTCCGAAACTGTCCTCGAACTGATGCAACGAAATACGGATATCCATTTCCTGGTAGTGGGCACCGGCCCCATCGAACATCAAATCCGCACACTGTTTGAAGCCCAGGGCCTATCCGATCGGCTACACCTGACCGGCACCTTGCAGGGTGACGCCCAGCGTGATGCCTACAGTGCAATGAATGTCTTTGGATTCTCCTCCACCAGCGAAACCCAGGGTATGGTGCTCACGGAAGCCATGGCCGCGGGTGTACCGGTCGTTGCACTGGATGCCAGCGGTAGCCGCGAAGTGGTGGAAGATCGTGTTAACGGTCGACTGGTCCTCAAACACTCTACCCGGGAACTACTTGCCGCCCTGCAATGGGTGCACGACCTGCCCCACGGAGAATACGCCAACCTCCGCCAGGCTGCGCTGGCAACGGCCGAGCGTTTTTCCATGGAGAATTGCGCCACCAAAGCCCTGGAACATTACCAGTCGCTGGTACATCAACACTGGCCACTCGACGACTCCCTCTACGCCCAGTGGATGCGACTGAGGAATATGATCGGCGCACAATGGGAAATCCTTGAGGGTGTGACCAGCGCAGCCAGTGCCGCCCTGGACCTGGATCACCTGGGCGGTTCACACCATTCCGGTCGCTCGGGAAACAATCATCCTTGAAGATGGCCCCCTGAAGTAAAGAGATGAACCGCGCCCCATGATGACCCGTATCGAGAGCACCTTGCGCCGCTGGCGCCGCCGCATCAGCCGTAGCGAATGGCTCGCGCGCATGCTCAAGTTACAAATCAATGAGCGTGACCCCGATGCCCCAGCTCTGGTCCTGATTCAGGTAGATGGACTCGCACGACCGCAACTCGACAAAGCCTTGGCAGAAGGCAAGATGCCATTCCTGAAAAAGCTGATCGAGAAAGAGCACTACCACCTGGATCATATGTACTCCGGAGTACCTGCCACCACCCCAGCGGTACAGGCCGAGATTTTTTACGGGGTAAAAGCGGCAGTACCTGCCTTCGGCTTTATGTCGTCCGATTCGCAGGAAATGCTGCGGATGTACGAATCCAACGCTGCCAATAAAATCGAGAAGCGCCTGACAGATGCTGGTCACGAACCGCTTTTGCAACAGGGCAGCTGCTACGTCAGTGTGTTTCGCGCCGGTGCCGATAACGACGAATCCCACTTCTGTCCGGCATCCCAGGGCTGGGGACCGTCGCTCAAGCAAGCCGGCCCCCTGGCCTTACTCATCCTGGTGCTGGCAAACCTCTGGAGCCTGATCCGCACGGGCGCCCTGGTGTTGCTGGAGCTGGTGCTCTCTATCGCCGACTTTATCCGCGGTCTTACCGACGGGCAGGACTTTATCCGCGAGCTGATGTTCATTCCCACCCGCATCGCGATCACTATCCTGCTGCGTGAGCTCTCTACTGTGGGGGTCAAAATCGACATCGCCCGCGGCCTGCCGGTGATTTACATCAATTTCCTGGGATATGACGAACAGTCTCATCGCCGCGGCCCCAGTTCCAAATTCGCCCACTGGACCCTGAAAGGCATCGACGATGCGATTGCACGCATCTGGCGCGCCGCTCACCGCTCGTCCCGTCGCCACTACGACGTGTGGATTTACTCAGACCACGGCCAGGAAGACAGCATCCCCTACGAAACGTTACACGGGCGCAGCTTTGCAGACGCAGTGAGCGAGGCCCTGTCAGGCCTTCCGCAAAAGCCCCAGGGTTACAGCGCCAGCAGCAACCACGGTGTCCAGCTACAGCGGGTGCGGCTATTCGGCGGGCAATGGGTCCAGAAGCTCTTCCCCATCAAGCCCCCTGAGAGTCATCGCGAGGGCGAAGCCCCCATGGCACTTTCCGCCATGGGACCGCTGGCACTTTTGTACAACATCCACTGCAAAGACACGCCGCCATCCGAGATCGCCCGCTTGATCGTGGAAAAGACTCAGGCGCCCATGGTGTTGTATGAGGACAAAACCAGCACCACTGTGAACGAAGAGGGAGAAACCCTGAGCAAGGTCCGCGGTTGGTGGCGACACGGTGCCTTTTCCCTGCCAGAAGATGGCCACAAGGTACTGGGGTCCGACCACCCTTTCGTGGACGAGGCCGCCGAGGATTTGGCCAACCTTTGCCGCCACCCGGATGCCGGCGATTTTGTTGTCAGCGGTTGGTGTGCAGGTAATGAAAGCATCAGTTTTGCGATCGAATGCGGCAGCCACGGTGGCGCAGCCCCCAACGAAACTCATGCGTTTGCACTCATGCCCGGGGATATTCACTTCCCCGACAATGGTCGCAAGCACTGGCGGCCCCGGGATATTCGCAATGCGGCACTGGCTTTCCTGAAGGCACATCCTGCGCAGGAATTGAAATCACCACCGGCGATAATGGTCGCCCCACAACCAGCGGATAACACGCAACCCGGGAGCGGGCCCGCTACTCAAGCTGCACCGTCACCGGAACAGCCAGCAAGCCAACCAGCTCCACATCCAGCGGTACCGCCAGCGGTACCGCCAGCGGAGAAAACGCGAGCTACAAAAAGCCGTCGAGAGGAGCGCAACCGTGAAAACCTGCGGGTGATGACCTACAACGTGCATATCTGCAAAGGCATGGACGGCAAGCTGTCACCGGAGCGGATAGCCCGCGTCATCGCCCGCTACTCACCGGATATCGTCGCCCTGCAGGAAGTGGATGTACGCCGCCAGCGCACCGGCGGCGTCGACCAGGCCCACCAGATATCCCGACTGCTCTCCATGGATTGCCACTTCCAACCAGCCATGCACATAGAGGATGAGCGCTATGGGGACGCCATCATGTCACGGCACCCCATACGGCTGGTCAAAAAAGGGATTCTTCCCGGGCCACCGGAGCACTCGCGTTACCACGGCCGTGCAGAACCCAGGGGGGCCCTGTGGATGGAGCTGGACTTTCACGGTACCCGGGTACAGATATTCAATACGCACCTTGGCCTGGCGAAGGCCGAACGGATGCGGCAGATCGACGCACTACTGGGCCCGGAGTGGATGGGCAACAACGACTGCGGCCGCCCGCGCATTCTCGTCGGTGATTTCAATGCCCTTCCCGGTTCTGCTGAAATCAAGCGGTTGAGTGCAGTGCTCGATGACGCCCAGCTCAAACTACCCGGGCATAAGCCGAAAGGGACATTTTTCAGCCGCCTGCCCAAAGCGCGCATCGACTATGTGTTTGTGGAACAGGCACTGGAGATCAACGATATTCACGTGCCACGCAGTGAGCTGACACGGCTGGCATCCGATCATCTGCCGCTCATCGTGGACATCCGGGTGCCGCTTACTAAATCCGACACGGAATGACTGTGTCGACAAATTCCGCCTACTGCAGCAGCGCCCGCACCTGCTCTTCACGGGACGCCCGCATACCCGCGGTGCGCCCCTCTTCGATGGCAATCTCCAGTGGGATTCCCTGCCTGGCCCGATAAATGGCCCAGACAGCGCCGACGCGGTTTCCAGACGCGCAGTGCAGCAACACCGGAGCTGCATCGGCGTTTTCCAGGATCTTGCCCAACTGGGCAATCAACTGATCTGACGGCGCGCCTTTCGAGACCGGCAGATTCACATAGACCATTCCGGCGGCTTCCACCGCCGTCTGCTCTTCTACGGTCCCCTCTTCCGGGGTCCGCAGGTCCACAATGGTCTTGAATCCCTTGTTCTTCAGGCTCTCCACCTGTGCGAGATCTATACTGCCACCAGTGGCTAATTGTGGGCGCAGGCGATTGTAATTCAGCACCTCCGCCCCCATCTTGTCTCCAAAGGGAACCTGGCTGGGCGCTTCGGTACTGGAATAGCCGGTCGCCGCCCAGAAAAGCGCGAACAGCGCGACACCCAGAGAAGTCACCTTACCACGCTGAAAGGCGAGAAAGCGCCGTGTGAACAGGGTTTTGAGCAATATCATTTCTGATCCTCGGTGGTGCACGCTAATTTGCCCCAAATTATTACAGATCGTCGAACACAGCGCCTACTTGAAGGTCTAAAGCGCTGGTTATATGATCCCGGAAGATTTCATATTCACTTGCAGGAGACGCTAGATGCGCCAAGAAGTCTATACACAGTCCGGAGCACTGGATCGCTCGGAATCCGCCAAGGTATTGCGTAACACTTACGCACTACTGGCAATGACTGTTCTATTCAGTGCAGTCACTGCCGGCATTTCCATGGCCATCGGCATGGGCCGCGGCATGAGCCTCATCTGCTCCATCGCCGCGATCGTACTGGTCTGGTTCGTACTGCCCCGTACCGCCAACTCCGCCTCCGGCGTGGGTGTGGTGTTTGCCTTCACCGGTCTGCTGGGCGCTTCTCTTGGCCCGATGCTGAACCACTACGTTGGCCTCGCCGGCGGCGGTCAAATTGTAATGCAGGCGCTGGGTACCACCGCACTGATCTTCTTTGCCCTGTCTGCCTACGTGCTGACTACCCGCAAAGACTTCAGCTTCATGGGCGGTTTCCTGTTTGTCGGCCTGATCGCGGTACTGGTCTGCGCCCTCGGCATGATGATCGCGAGCTTCTTCGGCTTCTACATGCCGCTGGCAAGCGTCGCCCTGAGTGGTGTAATTGCCCTGCTGTTCTCCGGCTTCATCCTGTACGATACCAGCCGTATCGTGAACGGTGGTGAGACCAACTACATCATGGCCACCACCTCGCTGTACCTGAACATCCTGAACCTGTTCACCAGCCTGCTGCACATCTTCGGTTTCGCTTCCGGCGACGACTGATCAGCGGACTGAGACAGTTCACACAGTGCCCCGCTCCGCGGGGCATTTTTTTATCGGTAACGCCCCCACATGCAATTCACTCTCGTCGTTTACGGCGCACCCCATGCCTCAGAAGGCGCCAGCACCGCACTGCGCTTCGCGCGCGCCGTACTTGAGTCCGGCCACGGCATCTATCGCGTATTCTTCTACAGTGACGGCATTCAAAATGGTAGCGCACTAGCAGCGCCCCCCCAGGATGAAGCGAATTTGCTGCACCAGTGGCAGCAACTGCAGCGTGAACACGCGCTCGAGCTCAGCGTCTGTATCGCAGCCGCCCAGCGCCGCGGGGTACTGAGTGAGACGGAAGCCTCACGTCTGGAAAAGCCCGCCGCCAACCTGGCATCGGGCTTTGAGCTGGCCGGCCTGGGACAGCTGGCGGAAGCCACTGCACTCAGCGACCGCGTTGTCACTTTCGGAGGTTGAAGTCTTGCCCCAGGTAAAATCGATTCTGGCAGTCTGCCGACATGCACCCTACGGTCACACCATCGCCCGCGAAGGGCTCGAAGCCATCCTGGCGTGTGCCGCAATGGACCAGGTCCCGGAAGTACTGTTTATCAATGACGGCGTCTTCCAATTACTGGACCAAAGCCCGGATGCCATTGGCGAGAAGAACTTGCGCAGGAACCTGCAGGCATTGCCCATGTTTGGCGTCGAAACATTGCACATTTGCCGCCGAAGCCTGGAAGATCGAGGGATCAATCCCGAAAACATCGAAATCCCTGGCGCCGAAATCGAACTACTGGAAAATCCGGGGACTTTTATCGCCCGCTTCGATCAGGTATTGAGTTTCTGAGATGACTTTACATATCGTTAACCAGTCACCTTTTGCCGGAAATGCACTCCAGGACTGCCTGTCCACCGCCATTGACGGCGATCGCCTGTTGCTAATTGAAGACGCCGTCTATGCAGCCCATGACCCGGCACTGGCACAGCGAATGAGCGGCGCCGTGTACTGCCTGAAGTCCGATGCGATCGCCCGCGGGGTATCCGTGGATCCCGCCATCCAAACAGTTGATGAAGCCCAATGGGTTAATCTCTGCACCCAAAACAACCCCATCGTCAGTTGGTTCCGGTAAGTCCGCAATGAATAGTTTTATAATTGAAGGCCGAGAAATCCCCGTAGATAAAGAGGGCTTCCTCCGCAATCTGGGTGACTGGAGCCCGGAAGTTGCGAAAGCCCTTGCGGCTCAGGAGAATATCGAGTTAACCGACGACCATTGGGATGTCATCCACCTGTTACAGGCATTTTACAAAGAATTTGAACTATCACCGGCCATGCGACCGCTGGTGAAATATGTCGGGCAACACCTGGGAGCCGAGAAAGGCAACAGTATTTTTTTGATGCAATTGTTCCCCCCGAGCCCCGCAAAAATTGGCAGTAAGCTGGCCGGACTGCCCAAACCTACCAATTGTCTATAACTGCCATTTTCGATCCAGCTCCAATCCACCCCAATTCAATTCAATCTAACCGAATCTCATACACAGAGTACTGCTGAGAGCAGTACTCTCGTGCCAAAAAATCCTGCCTGAATTACATCAGAATTACATTTAAGTTACTTTAAAAATAACTGGTACTGCAGCATCAACTAACGAAAAAGAAGAGCACTAAAGTACTAATTAAATCGATAAAAATTACGAATCGCCCGCAAAACAACAATGAAATGAATTTTTCCGAAAACGATAAAAGCTTTGCGATTGACAACGCATTTTTGCACTCATAGTATTCGCGCGAATTTCTAGTCACCATAAAAAATAAAGAGCATTTCTTTACAGAATTCTTAACATTTTTATACATCGCGCAACATAAATTGGGTACAAAAGTCCCAAGAACCAAAAGGACAGGGTTCATGAAAAGCTATGTTTTCTGGCTAAGCGCCAACCGTGGCAAAGTACTGCTTATCGCGTCCTGCCTTTTCATCGTGGCAATTTCCGGTGCCCTAAACCTGAAATTCAGTACGGATTTCCGTGTCTACCTTTCTACGGACCATCCTGACGTACAGCAAATCGATCTGGTCGAAAGAAAATACACCAAGAACGAAACACTCTTTGTTGGAATCAGTCCGACCACTGACAGCGCCTATTCAGAAAAAACACTGACTCTCGTTACAGAACTCACCAGAGCACTATGGCAAACCCCCTATGCCAGGAGGGTGGACTCCCTAACAAACTTCCAGTACAGCCATGCGCAAGAAGATGACATTTTTGTTCGAGACCTGTACAAACCCGAGAATGATAGCGCCTCGCAAAATACAATTAATGAGAAAGTTCGCGAGATTGCTCAGACCGAGCCACTAATAAAGAATTTTCTAGCTGGGGAAGATGGGAGTGCACTGGGTATTCAAATTACCCTTCAGCTCAGCGACCAGCTCGATCGAAGAATGCAACAAACACCGGAAGCCGTCACTTTCGTGCGGAACCTGATTGAGCGCACCCAGGCTCAACACCCTGATTATGAATACCATCTCGCGGGATCCGTGTTGATGAATCAGGTCATGGGGGAAGCCGCACTACAGGACACCCTATATCTGGTTCCCTTCGGGTATCTGGTGATTATCCTACTGATGGCGTTCCTGATACGGAGCTTTATCGGCATCGTCCTGACGCTGGGGACCGCAACACTCAGCAATGGCTTTGTATTCGGGATCATCGGCTGGACAGATCCAATTCTGGCGCCGGTTGCTGGCTTCGTCCCCAATGCCATTCTCGTTATCGCAGTCGCTGACTGTATTCACCTGCTGACCACCTACTACGCAAAACTCGCGAGTGGTGAATCGGTCGAAGAATCACTTGCCAGCGCGCTATCGCGAAATTTCAATGCGATCACACTGACCTCAATCACAACGATCATCGGCTTTCTATGCCTGAATTTTAACGAGTCCCCACCCTATCAGGACTTGGGAAATATGATCGCCCTAGGCTGCCTGTTCGCCTATGTAATTTCAGTCGTAATCGTCCCAGCGCTGTTACTATCCCTGCCTACATCACGCCAACCCCGCGCGCCGGCCTTAACGCAGCTTATGCCGCGGTTCTCAGCCCATATTGTCCGCCGCAGTAATCCATACTTCTTTCTCGGTTGTGCAGCCCTCGGGATATTCTGCTATCTGGCCACATACAATCAATTCGAAGATAACTGGAATAATTACTTCGATCATTCGTTCCAACTCAGGCAGGATTCGGATGCTATCAACCGCGATTTAACCGGGCTACACCGGGTGGACTTCGATATCGAAGTCTCAGACACCAGTTCGGCAACGATCACATCGGTTGAGTATCTCCAGTTTGTCAGCCAGTTTTCCGAATGGCTTAGAACACAAGCCGAGGTACGTTACGTATCCGCCATACCAGACACCATTGCACGTCTCAACAAGAACATGCATGGCGACGATATTACCCAGTTGAAACTGCCTGATTCCGACAATCTCAGTGCGCAGTACCTATTACTCTATGAAATGTCGCTACCCTACGGGCTGGATTTAACCAATCAGGTGGCTTTTGACAAACGCGCCTCGCGGCTAACCGTCATTCTGGATAAATCAAGCTCTGAGCAGCTGCTAACGTTTTCAGCCCGTGCACAGACATGGTTGCGCCAAAACGGTCCGGACAGTGTGCAGGTATCCGACCCCGTAGGCCTGGATGTGGCGTTTGCCAATCTTTCCCGCTCGAATATCAAAAGCATGCTGTGGGGAACGGCCCTTGCATTTACCCTGATCTCCCTGCTCATCGGTATTACATTCCGCTCCTTTATCTACGGTTTCATCAGCATCTTTTCCAATGTGACTCCCGCCATTGTGGCGCTGGGCATCTGGGCGGTTACGGCTTCCACCATCGGGCTTGCCACCTCTGCGGTCATTTCGATGGCAATTGGCATCATCGTTGACGACACCATTCATTTTCTCAGCAAGTACCGATACGCACGCAATGCACTCAATTATTCGCCGGAAGCGTCCATCGAGCATGCGCATCGGGATGCCGGCACTGCAATCCTGACAACATCCATTATTCTCGCTGCCGGCTTTCTGGTGCTGGGACTATCACCTTTCGAGCCTACCTCGCAAATGGGAAATCTACTGGCCCTGACTATTGTGACGGCGCTTGTTATTGACCTGGTGTTCCTGCCCTGCCTGCTGCTCAAGTTGGAACCCCGAAAGAAGCCAGAGCCTTCACAAGCCTCCCAGAATGAATCACTCGCCGGAGAAGCCTCTTGAAGATCAACACTTACTCCAAGCTTCGGGAAGAATTGCATCGCCGGGGACTGTTCACACAAAACAGCTCCCTCTCCGCCGCACTGCTTGTGATGGAGCCGGCCATTTGCGCGGGTTCAATCTACTTTCTGTGCAGGTCGGAGATCCTCAGCGTTTCCTATCTATTCTGGTTAGCCGTAGCTGGCATCTCCATGTTCCGCTGCTTTTCCCTGCTGCACGAATGCGGTCATCGCGCCATGTTTCGCAGCCAGCGGAGCAACACACTGGCCGGCTACTTTTTGAGCGCCTTCTGCCTGGTGCCTTTTACACCCTGGCGAGAATTACACCTGCAACACCACAAATGGGTGGGCGTGATCGACCGGGATCCAACCCAGGCAGGGCTTCTCAAGTTACGAGAGGCATCTTTCCTAAAACGTCAGGCATTTCGCTGGGTTTGGTGGTTTTGTGTTCCCATCCCTTCAATTCAATTGATTTTCTCAGTGTTCTGGCTGCACCCGTTCAAAAAAAGCACCACCCGAAAAAGTCGAAACAGCGGACTGCTATCGCTAATAGTGTGCCTTGTACCCCAAGTCACACTGGGACTTACAATGGGCATGTCAAACTGGTTGAGCTACATCCTTCCAGCCATCATCTTCTATTTTTTCTGGTTTGAAGCCATTAACTTCACGCACCACTCCGGCATCTTTCCTTTCACATCGAAAACTCGGTCGACGCCAATACCATTGCATGAGCAGGACAGCGTTTCCAGAACTTCCTCTTTTTCAAAATTGCTCTCAACGGTGCTGGCATACAACTTCAACTTTCACACCGAGCACCACTACTTTCCTACGGTCCCATGGCACAACCTGCCCGAAGTGTATTCACTCGTTCAGGCAACCGGGGATCTCGGCACTTATGAAGACGTCCCCATGCTGGGGTTTTCTGCCAAGCTACGACTTTCAGACCCCGTAAAAATCTACATTGATCCGGTAAAGAACCTACAGGTGTAAGCAAACTATGAAACTCGAGTTTGAAAGTATTATCGATCGCCCCGTAGAGGAAGTCTTTGAATTTTGCGCATCCAGAGCCGGATTCCTGTCGCATTTCCCCTATCGAACAAACTGGATTTCCGGACCGGAACACTGGCACAGCTGTGGCGAGCGATTACGCTTTGTTTTCTATATGTTTGGTCTGCCATTCACTTACGAAGCAGAAATTACTGAATTTGAACCCAATAGCCACTTCGTCGATGAAATGCGAAAAGGGCCATATAAATATTTTCGCCATGAACATCATTTTGAGGATCTGGGTGGAAAAACCCGATACCGAGATGTACTCGAATTTTCCGGGGGATTTCTTGGCCTTGCAGACCCCATCATTTGCTCTCCGATAACAAAAAGCACCTTTGCAAAGCGCCATGCGCTTATGAAAAGAGAACTTTCCCCCAGCAACCCCTGAGGAAAACATGATCAAGGACGTTCAATGTAGCTCAGCAACCATCGAAGAACGGAAGGATATACTTTCGATCTTTGGACAATCTTTTGTATCCTCAGATCCAGAAGCTCATATCGAATCCTACCTTCGTTCTGTGGAACGCGTTCTTATTTATTACCATTTAGGAAATGCAAGCGCATTTTTGTTCTACCAGATAAAATGTGTTAACGGATTCCAGGTCCTCCACTTTAGCCTCAGCGGGAAATCCGACAAAAGTCCCCGTGGGGTACAGCGAAAACTCGGAAGCTACTTATATTTTCGCTACCTTTTCCAATGGGCCAAGTTGTTCACGACTAGTGCGCTCTGTACCGTATCAAACAACCCCAGAAGCTATCTGAACATGCGCGCCATCGCACCCAGAATATTCCCGGACATACTGAACCCTGCGAAATCATTCGCCAATATAGCGTTGTACCGAAAAACTGCTCAAATCCTCAACCTGAACAACCTACAGGATAACGGGCTTATACCCGGTCGCTGCCAGAACCTTGGGTTTCGTATACGCAATGATCAGACATCCCTTCAGTCGCTCGATAGTCGCGGACTCAAGATCATGGAGTACCTGAATAGCGACGCGGATAATGGCGTTTTTGTCATGGTTTGTGTGAGACCTTGGATCGATATTCCACTGACTGTCATCAATCAGCTTCGGAAGTCCATTCTGAAATTTCTACGGATAAACCCCAATCGTCCTCACCGATCACCGGCGTGATACTGGAAGAATCCCTACCAACAGCCATTTCAATATTTTGCAAACCCGAATATTCACGGAAAGAATCATGGGAAACAGAAAAGTCAAATTAGTCGACTTCCATTGTTCGGATTATGGAATACCGATTACCAACGAAAAGCTTTATGAAAAGCTCGAGCAGTGTACGCTCGACGGGCTCGACAACGAGTCGCGCGAACTCTACAGAAAGCTCCTTCTGGAAAGCCCACAACGCGTTCGGCACTTAAGTCACGATATTGAAGTACTTTCTCGCACCAACTGCCGGGAACAACGCCTGGCGCTATACGAGAAAACCATTCACAGCCTGATGACTGATGCCATCAATGGTCTTTTCAAGAAAACCGGGAAATCCGCCAAAGACATCGATTTTATTGTTGTCACCAGTAGCGTCGGGAAAACCATGCCCAGTGCGGCCAGTATCGTCGCCAGCGCATTTTCATTCCCCACCCATGCGGTCACCCTGAACCTTGGCGACATGGCCTGTTCCAGTGGACTGGCTGCACTGGATGCTGGTATTCGCTTCCTGAGATCGGAAAATCGGCCGGCACGCTGCCTGGTGATCGCCCTGGAGGCTGTCAGCAATCTGTTTAATCAATCTCAGGATGGTGTCATACCAAATGTGGTGTTTGGAGAAGGCTGCGCAGCGTTGCTTATCAGCACCTACCGGGAGCCCGCACTTTACGGTATTGACGAGAGCGTGCGCACCATCAGCTCAGGAAACCAGGAATTTGAGGCCATTCGCTACATTGAGGGTAGCGGCGGTCCCGCCATACGGCTGTCAAGAACCTTGCCGAAAGTTGCTGCCCGGGGCATTGAACAAAACCTGAGAATCCTGGTTCCCAAGATCGCCTCAACCAGCGAGAAGATTCATTACGCCGTCACAAAGAAAGTCCCAGACTGGCAAAGTAAAATCGACTACTGGGCCCTGCACCCAGGTGGCACCGCAGTGCTGTCGGGGCTGGCAAAAAGTCTGAAGCTGTCCAAAGGAGATTTGGCGTTCAGCTTTCGCGTCTTCGAGCAACGCTCAAATATGAGTTCGCCCTCTATTTTTTACGTACTGGATGAAATTGAGAAGACAGGACCCCGAACCGGAAAACGGGTGTTCATGATGAGTTTCGGCTCCGGGTTTAAAGTCAACTCCATGATCCTGACACGTATTGCACGTGGTGCACCCCAGCCGACGACCGCATTAAAAATACTCCGCGACGGAGATTGCCTGAAAATCAATCTTCCCAACCAGGTGGAGAGCAGTCCGCAAAACCAGAATTTTGGCGGTCTTGGGTACACGCAAGAGGATGATCCGGCACTTGCGGTAAAACAGCTGTGGAAGCACACGCTGGGAGTCGACCGAATAATCGTCTCTCCCTGTGTCTTGCCACTGCTCGCAAACGACAAGATCCTTCGATTCATTCGTGAAAGTTATCGCCTGCTACTTCCCGGTGGCAGCGTGGAAGTGCTGAGCAAGAGCGATCACGACAAGACGTCTACGGAAAATTTAGCGTTTTTCGCCAAGCTGAAATCCGAGATTCAATCTGTTTCCGCAGATTTTAATTCCGAAGCACGCAAAATCTCAGTCGGTGCTTGAAAGCAAGAAACACCGCCGTCAAAAGGACGAACTATGAATCAGCGTAAGTTTATGTGCATTTTGTGTGGATTTGTGTACGACGAGAAATTGGGGCGACCTGAAGAGGGCATTCCAGCAGGTACCGCATGGCAGGATGTCCCGGAAAGCTGGATATGCCCTGATTGCGGCATGTCGAAAGGCGACTTTGATATGACCGAAATCTAGAAAGGAATAAGGAAGAACCTAACCATGTTGAACTTAACTACGCGCTTGCGCTCGAGAAAGATAACGTCGTCCATGGGGGCTGGTATGGTCAACACGCTTGCAAGTCTGACATTTTTGCTGATCGCAGTTACCCCAGCCTGGGCAGAAACGGTTGCTGACCAGCGGGGCTATCAGATCGCTGAGCGAACGGATAATTCAGACCGGGGCTTCCATTCCAGTATTGCCGATCTCACCATGGTGCTCCGCGACGCGTCTGGAAATGAGTCAACAAGAGCGCTCACCATACAAACCTTAGAGGTGACCGATCCCCTACTGGGCGACAAGAGCCTGATTCTCTTCAATACGCCCGCCGACGTTCGCGGTACCGCATTACTGTCCCATTCGCGGATTTTAGAGCCAGACGATCAGTGGCTGTATTTACCCGCACTCCGTCGCGAAAAACGTATCAGCTCTGCCAATAAATCTGGCCCATTTGTCGGCAGTGAATTTGCATTCGAAGACTTTACTGCGCAGGCACTTGAAAAGTACGAATACCAGTATTTGCGGTCGGAGCCGTGCGGCGAATTTGTCTGCGACGTCGTAGAACGACGTCCCAAGTATGCAGAGTCTGGTTACACCCGGCAGATTTCCTGGACAGATCAGACCCGCAGCCAGATGGTGAAAGTCGAATTTTACGACCGTCGTGACACTCTGCTTAAAACGCTGGAGATGGAGGATTATCGTGAGCATGAGGGGAAATTCTGGCGAGCGCACCGTTTGACAATGGTCAATCACTTGACGGGTCGTAGCACCGATTTGGTGTACTCGGACTATCGTTTCGACACCGAATTCAGTGACCGGGATTTTGAAAAATCCGTACTTCGCAGGATTCGTTAAACCATGGCTTTGGCTAAGACCACTTCACGCTATAACGTCGTAGTCCTTCTAAGTGCCCTACTGAGTATCCCGGTGTCAGCCAGCTCGGCGGAAGTCAGCGCAGAAGGCGGCATAGATATGCGCAACTTCTTTGCGTCACCGGCATTTGACCGCCAACGAGATACCAATCCGCTGTCCGTGCATGTTTCGGCGGTGATTCGTGCAGACCACAACGAAAATCAGTTTACCGCCATTCCCTATTATCGCCATGATTACGTGGACCCCGAGAGGACTCACAGTGATCTCCGCGAATTGAGCTGGCGCCGTACCGCGTCTGACTGGGAACTTTTACTCGGCATTGGAAAGGTATTCTGGGGAGTCGCCGAGTCCCATCATCTGGTGGACATCATCAACCAGACGGACACCGTCGAAGACCCCGATGGTGAGTCCAAGCTGGGCCAGCCTCTCGCCAATGTAACGCTGTTTCGAGACTGGGGCACCCTGGAACTCTATGCACTGCCCTACTTTCGCGAGCGCAGTTTTCCCGGGGTTGAAGGTCGCCTTGGTTTTGCACTCCCGGTGGACGCCGGCTCCCCCCGTTACGCGGACTCCCGAGAGCGAAACCATCTGGACACTGCTCTGCGTTACAGTCATTACTTTAATGGCTGGGATCTGGGTGTTTCCTGGTTTAGTGGAACCGATCGGGAAGCGGCACTGATTCCAGACATGACCACCAGTGTACTGCATCCCTACTACCAGCAAATCGAGCAGTTAAGCCTCGACCTGCAATACACGCAAAACGCCTGGCTGTGGAAGCTGGAAACCCTGTACCGCCGTGGCTATAGCAAAGATATGCGCGCTCTGGTTGGTGGGCTGGAGTATTCGAACTACCAGTTCATGGGGCGCAGGGGTGATCTGGGGTTAATCCTTGAATACCTGTATGACAACAGAGACATCACTGATCCACTCACACCGGTTTCCGCATTTAACAATGACCTTTTTATGGGAATGCGCTATGCCCTGAACGATCGTCAGGACACTTCGATTCTGGTAGGCACCATTTGGGATCCAGACAGCGGTGAGACGCTGGTTTCACTGGAAGCGGATCGTCGCCTCGGGCAGAACCTGACATTTGCTGTGAAAGGCCGCGCTTTTTCGGGCAGCGGTGGTGTCTTGAACAATTTCAGGAGCGATGACTACCTGGAGTTACAGCTGAAGGTCCACTACTGAGCCCGGAAAACCCTCTGGATCTCCTCAGGCCTGCACAATCACCCGCCGCTTCCCGCGATGGTGACGGTGCTCCCACAGGTAGATACCCTGCCAAGTACCCAGCAGCAGGCGGCCGTCCTCCATCGGAATACCCAGACTACAGGCGGTCAAGGAGGCCTTTATATGGGCCGGCATATCATCTGGCCCTTCCAGGGTATGGGTGTACAGGGGGTCATTCTCCGGCACCAGACGATTCAGCCAGTTCTCAAGATCCACCCGCGCACTGGGGTCCGCATTCTCCTGAATCAGCAAGCTGGCCGAGGTGTGCTGGATAAACAGGGTGCACAGCCCACTGCCAAAGAGGTTCTGACTGGCCAGCCAGTGGCTCACCTCATCGGTAAATTCGTGCAGTCCCTGCCCGTTCACTACTATTTCCAGCTTTCCCAGTGCCATTTCACTCTTCCTCACTCATCAAATCACAACCGTTTATCTGGAGGCTGCATCCGCTATAATCCGCGCCCCTACCCCTAATGATCGCGCGCCCTAATCCGGTCGCCCCCTGCAACAGAAACGGCTCAGCACATGGCTCTTCACCGCGTAAATACCGACGACTACCAGCAACAACTGGATCAAAAGGTGGCCCGCCTGCAGCAGGCCTATGCGCCTTTCACCGAGCTGACCCCGGAGGTATTCCCCTCCCCGCCCAGTCACTACCGCCTGCGCGCGGAGTTTAAAATGTGGCAGGAAGGCGGCCGTGTGGATTACGCCATGTACAAACAGGGCGAGTACAAAAAGCCGTTTGTTATCGAGGAGTTTACCGTCGGCTCCGAGCGGATCAACGCATTGATGCCGCCGTTGCTAGACGCCATTAACAACAGTGAGCTTCTGCGAAAGCGCCTGTTCTGCACCGAATTCCTCACCACCCTGAGTGGCGACGCGCTGATCACCCTGATCTATCACAAGCCGCTGGATGAAGCCTGGGAGGCGGAAGCCCGCGCACTGCAGGAATCCCTGGGTGTGCCGATCCTGGGTCGCTCACGCAAGCAGAAGCTGGTGCTCGACCGGGATTACGTGATCGAAAAACTGGAGATCGACGGCAAAAGCTACCAGTACAAACAGGTAGAAGGCAGCTTTACCCAGCCGAACGGTGATATTTGCCGCTCGATGATTCACTGGGCGAAAAGCTGCTGTGAGAATACTGAGGGCGACTTGCTAGAGCTCTACTGCGGTAATGGCAATTTCACCATTCCCCTGGCGGCGCATTTCAACAAGGCACTGGCCACGGAAATCTCCAAGGTTTCGGTCAACGCTGCGCAGGAGAATATTGAAGCCAACGGCGTAACCAACCTGGATATCGTGCGGCTTTCCAGCGAGGAATTTACCCAGGCCATCGACAATGTGCGGCCTTTCCGCCGCCTTAAAGATTTTGATCTCGACAGTTACGACTTCTCAACCGTACTGGTGGACCCACCCAGAGCCGGTCTGGACACGGACACCTGCGCGATGATCGCCCGCTTCCCCAAAATCCTGTATATCTCCTGCAACCCGCAAACGCAGCTGGAGAACCTGGAAGAACTGACCAAAACCCACCGCATTGAGCGCTTTGCGATTTTTGACCAGTTCCCCTATACGGATCACACCGAATCCGCCGTGCTTTTGGTTAAAAAGTAAAAGTCAAAAAACGAACTTTCTAAAAGTTGCGGCCAAGAATCCGCTTGGCTGCATCCAGTGCGAAATCCCGATAATCGTCTTCCACCCGCGCCATCTCCTTTTCGAACGCAAATTTTTCCTTGCGCGAAAGCTTCTTCCAGTCCTCAAGGATCGGGATGTGGCTGGTTTTATCCGCAACCTGGTAAAACGCCACAAACTCCTCTTTCACTGCCGGCTCGACCTGCAGGGAATCCAGCAGTACACGAATCCGCAGTGAGGCCTCGGTCAGGCCCACCCCGTCATCGAGCAAGGTTTTGGCGATGATCTGAATACTGGTGTTCACCCGATCCCGCTGCGCATCCGCTGCCGCTTCCAGCTCCGCCAGCTGCGCCTTTTGCCGCTTTTGCGCCTTGCGCAGTTCCAGGCAGTAGTAAGTCGCAATCGCGGAAAGGGTAAAAATGATCAGTCCGGCGATTACCAGAATCCAGACAGGTACTTCGGTCATGGGTTCGGTCATGGAAAAGACACCTTCAACAACGCCAGCCCCAGGCTGGCAGTAACAATCGAAAACAGGGTGCTGAGCGCAACGATATTCGCGGCCAACTGGCTATTGCCACCCAGTGCGCGCGCCATGATAAAGGACGCGGACGCCGTGGGCGTAGCAGCAAGCAAAAACAGAATCGCCATCGCCTGCCCATCCAGCTGAAACAGCCAACCAACCCCCAGCAATACCAGCGGCACGACCAGCAATTTGAAACCGCTGGAGGCAAAGGCGCCGAAAGAGCTGCGCCGTAGCATGCTGAGATCCAAGCTGGCACCGATACACAACAGTGCCAGTGGCAGGGTCACCGAGGCCAGATACTCGCCGGTCTGCACCAGCATTTGCGGCAATTTGAGCCCCACCGCCTTGGCCACCAGCGCCAGTACGATGGCGACAATCAGCGGGTTGCGGGCAATGTCTTTTGCCAGCTTTAGCCAGCTGAACTGGGCCTTCTGGCTGTACACTGCAAACAGTGCAACCGCCGCCGCGTTGTAGAAAATAGTGATAACCGCCATCAACAGCGCCGCCTGCGCGAGACCGCTAGGGCCATAGGCATTGGCCGCCCAAGCCAGGCCGATAATGCCCAGGTTGCCGCGGAACGCCCCCTGGATAAAGGCACTGCGGTCGCCGAGTTCGAGAGAGCGGGCAGTCAGCCAAGCCAGCGGCACGGTGAGCACAGTACCGATCAGCCCTGCCGCCAATAGCGGCCACTCATCAGTGACACGGGCATCGGACCCGAAAATATTGAAAAACAACAGCGCCGGCAGCGTTACCAGAAAGACCAGCTTCGAGGCGCCGTCCACAAAGGACTCACTCAGCAAACCTCTTCTCGCCAACCCGTACCCCACCAGCAAAGTGAGGAAAATGGGGCCGGTAACCGACAGCGCAAAATTGAAGGTTTCCCACATAGATCAGGTTTCGCTTTCGGCAGTTTCTTCCACCGTGTCCATATCTCGCTCTGGTGCGGGCAACTTGTGACTGTCTTCGGCCTTCTCGCGCAAGTCTGCGGCGATTTGCTTGCGGGTCTTGGCACCCAGCTTGCGCAGGCTGTCGATGCGTTTGACCGCATTGCCGCGCCCGGTGGCCAGTCGCTTGTAGGTTTCCTGATAGGCCTCGTCAGCCTGCCGAATACGGCTGCCCAGGTTGTCGAGGGATTCCAGCACCAGCGCGAACTGGTCGTGGAGCTTGCCCGCCTCATCGGCAATTTTTTCCGCGTTCTTGTTCTGCTTCTCGTAACGCCAGATATTTTCCACCGTGCGCAGGGTCGCCATCAGGGTAGTTGGGCTGACCAGTACAATCTGGCGCTCATAGGCGAAGCGGAACATTTCCGGGTCCGCCTGCATGGCCAGCATATAGGCCGCCTCAATAGGAACAAAAATAAAGACGAAATCGAGGGTGCGCACCCCTTCCAGTTGCTCGTAGGCCTTTTTGTTCAGTCCGGTAATATGCGCGCGCAGTGAGTTCACATGCTGCTTCAGTGCCGCGGTGCGCTCCTCGTCGGTCTCGGCGGAGGCATAGCGCTCGTAATCCACCAGAGAGACCTTGGAATCGATAATCAGGTCTTTGTTTTCCGGCAGGCGCACGATCACATCCGGTTGGCGGCGGCGACCGTCGCTAGTGAAGCTCACCTGGGTTTCGTACTCGCGGCCCTTCTGCAGGCCGGACTCTTCCAGCAAGCGCTCCAGTACTACTTCGCCCCAGTTCCCCTGGATTTTGCGGTCACCCTTGAGCGCGGAGGTGAGGTTGAGCGCCTCGTCGCTGATGCGCTGGGTCTGCTCCCGCAGTGCCTTGATCTGGCCCATGAGGCTGTTGCGCTCGGCGTTCTCGCGGTCGTAGACATGCTCCACCCGCTTGCGGAAATCGCCTAACTGGCGCTCCAGCGGGTCCAGGCTCTTGCGCAGGCTGTCTTCGCTGCGGCGCTGGAAGGCCTGTTGTTTCTCTTCGAAGATGCGGTTGGCGAGGTTCTCAAACTGCTGGGTCATGCTGGCTCGGGTCTGCTCCAGCTGCTGCTTCTGCTCCGCCAGGGCGGCCTCCCCTTTCTCCACCAGCACCTGATAGCGGGCCAACTGGGTCGATTTGGCGTCCAGCTCTGTGCGCAACTGCTGAACATCCAGCTCCTGGCGGGATTCCTGCTCGCGGCTACTTGCCAGCTGCGCCACCACCACCTGATGTTCCCCCTGTAGCGCCTGCAGTCGCCGGCTTACCGCTGAGCGACCGAGCCATGCGGTCAGGGTCACCAAAAACAGTACCAGTACCGCTGCCAACACCGCTTGCTCAAGTGTGACCTGGAGAGGAAACGAAATCATAGAAAACTCTTAAACTTATTGGGGAAGGCCCGGATAACCCGGCCGGTGCGCTGCGGGCGAAATGACCTGCCAGTCCCGGCGCTGAATGCGGTATTCTTGGCCCGATTTGCAAGCCCCTCCACTATTACTGGGGATGCAGAATTGAGGGAAACAGGTTTTCGTTATGCCCAATGGAAGCGGCCATTCTAACAAGGCCCCCAGCGCATTGATATTCGATTCCGGCGTCGGCGCCATCAGTATTGCCCGCGAGATCCGCCGGCAGATACCCGCGCTCACCCTGCATTTCGGGGTCGACAACGGTTTCTATCCGTACGGCACCAAAAGCGAGGAAGAACTGCGTCCACGCATCGTCGAACAAGCTTCAGCGATGATGGAAGCCACCGGAGCCGATATCCTTGTGGTTGGCTGCAATACCGCCAGTACCCTCGCCCTGCCGCAGCTGCGGGAAACGCTTCAGCAACCGGTGGTGGGGGTTGTTCCGGCAATCAAGCCCGCTGCCCAGGAAACCCAGAGCGGCGTCATCGCCCTGATCGCAACTGAGGGCACCGTCAACCGCCGCTATACCCGTGAGTTGATCGAGCAGTTCGCCAATGACCGACGCGTGATCAATGTACCGGCACCGGAGCTGGTACGTTTGGCGGAGGCGAAACTCCGCGGAGAGACGGTTTCCGCAACGGATCTTGAGCCGGTGCTACACCGCATATTCCACACCGCCGGTGGCGATAAAGTGGATATTGCGGTGCTCGCCTGCACCCACTTTCCGCTACTGCGGGAAGAGTTGGACCAGTTCGCTCCCCGCCGCATTCGTTGGCTCGACTCAGGCCCCGCCATCGCCCGACGGGTGCACTGGTGGCTGCAGGAACTGAACCTGGCACTACCGGAAACTGCGGGGGCCAGCCAGTTACTGAGCAGCGCGCCCGATTCAGACCATCAAATCGCCCTCGCCTTCGCCGAGTTTTCGCCAGCCCAGCAAATGCCAGTCAGTTAACTGTCGATAATTTAGCCCGCCAACGACCGTTGACAGCCTCGCCGCAAACCGCGACTGTTAACCGTCACACCCTACCGCAAAATTTTAAGAATTAGGCTCGCCTTTTCATGCTGCAACCGGCATTCCCCGTCCTGGAAATCCTCGCGCAACTCCCCCCGGGAGGCCTGCTACTGACGCCAAACAACCGACTTCGCAACCGCTGCCAACAGGTCTACGCCAGCGAACAGCCTGCAGCTTCCAGCTGGACACCGCCGGCGGTGGAGTCCATGCAGGGCTGGCTGGATAAATTGTGGTTCACCCTGCAACAACAGGGCTGGGCACCGGCGATGCAGCAGGTACTCAACCGTGAACAGCGCCAGCTGTTGTGGCAGCGGGCATTTGATGAAGCGCTGGAAAAAGAACTGCTCAACAGCCTGCAGCTGTGCCGCGACGCCGATGGCGCCCTGGCGCAGCTGCTGCAGTGGCAATTGGTGAACGATCTGGAACAGCTGGACAGCGCCATCGAACCGCTACTGGAACAATTCGCACTGTCGTTGAGTGCCGATGAATTCCCGCTGTTTCGCATGATCCGCGCCTTTGCCGATCAACTGCGACAGCACAACGCCATTACGCCGGATCAGCGAGACCAGCGCATACTGCAGGCCTTCAGCGAGGGCGTGCTGCCAAAACTGCCGCAGATCGATACTGCGGGCTTCGCGCAGATATCGCCGCTGTATCAATCCATTATCGAAAGTGCGGCAGAAAACGTGATCGATCACCTGGCAACCAAACGCCAGGCACAGATAAGCCGTGCGCCCTGCACCAATCTTGAAGAAGAGCTTTACCAGGCTGCACGGTGGGCCACGCAAAAACTGGAAGCCAGTAAGGCGAACAATAGCCGCGCCAGCGTCGGTATTGTGGTCAACAACCTCGGCCAGTGCCGCGCCCAAGTGGAATCTATTTTTGCACGGGTGCTGGAGCCTCAGTTTCTCGACCCGGCACAGCAGCGTTATACCTTGCCATTCAACTTCTCCGCCGGTACACCACTGGCGCAAACACCCATTGGCGCAGCAGCATTGCAACTGCTGGAACTGCTCGCCGACGAGTGGGATTACTCCCAGTTACGAAACCTGTTGTTCAGCCCATTTTGGGGCAATGAGCAAGAACTCTGGCTGCGCAGCGCCCTGTTCCGCAGGCTGCAGAAACTGGAGCTGCGCAGGGTGACCGGCGATACCCTCCGATACTGGGCAGAACGCATTACCGAGGAACTGAAACTCGATACTGCCCAACTGCCACGGCAACTGGAGCAAATTGGCGACCGCCAGCGCCGCTGGCAGCGCGCTCCGGCCGAAGTCTGGGCCGCGCGTTTTTCTGAAATTCTCGCCACACTCGGCTGGCCGGGGCAACGCAACCCGGACAGCCAGGAATACCAGCAACTGCTGCACTGGGAGAGCGCACTGGAAAACTTCGCGACCCTCTCCGCGTTTGCCGGCTCCCTGTCCGCATCCCAGGCGCTTCAACAACTGCGCCAGATTGCCAGCCGCACCCCCTTCCAGGCGGAAACCCGCGATGGGCCCCTACAGATTCTCGGGGTACTGGAAGCCGGCGGCCTGGCCTTCGACCACCTGCGTTTGGTGGGTTTTGGCCAGCAACAGTGGCCGACAGCCCCATCGCCGAATCCGCTGCTCCCGATCCAGTGGCAAAAGCACTGGAAAATGCCGCGCGCCAGCGCCGAGCGCGAGCTGGAACTCGCCCGCGAGCTCACCGACGATTTGCTGAATGCCAGCGGCGACATCGTGGTCAGTTACGCATGCGAGGAAGACGGCGTTCATCAGGGACTGAGCAACCTGTTCGGCGAACGGCAAAAATCTGAAGTCTTCAGCAGCGACGGCCTCACCGAGCACAATCAGCAACTGGCCAACGCCATCGCATTGGAAAAAGTGGCCGACACCAGACTGCCGCCGTTACTGCCCATCGAGTGCGAGCGCGTGCGCGGTGGTGCCTCGGTATTAAAAGCTCAGGCACTCTGCCCCCTCAACGCGCAGCTGCGCTACCGCCTCGGCGCCAGCGGTTTTATGGCCCCGAGTATCGGTCTCAGCCCAGCGGAGCGTGGCAATGTGGTGCACCAGGTGCTGGCGGAATTCTGGCAGGCCTGCCGCGACTCCACGCATCTCAATGCGCTGAGTGAAGACGAACGCAATAAACAGATTCAAACTGCCATCGACAATGCCCTGCGCGACGTCCGTAAAAAGCACGGCCACCTACCCGCCGGATTCTGGGCGATGGAACAACAGCGGCTGCTGCGACTGATGGACCAGTGGCTGGAATTGGAGTCCCAGCGCCCCGCCTTTACCGTCGAAAAAATTGAGTGGGACCAGCAGGTAACCATTGGCGGACTGCAGTTCAACCTGCGACTCGACCGCCTCGATCTACTCGCAGGCAGCGAGCAGCTGGTGATCGACTACAAGACCGGTACCCCCAGCATTAACGAATGGCTGCAGGATCGGATTCGCGAACCGCAGCTGCCGCTCTACGCCCTCTTCCAACCGGAGGCACGTGCCATCGCCTTCGGCCAAGTGCGCACCAGCGATTGCAAATGGAGCGGCTGCGGTGAACTGGATCAGCCGATTAACGGCATCAAGGCGGTGGCCGACACCCAGAAAGATGCCCCTTACACCACCTGGCAAGATCTCAGCGATTACTGGCAGCAGGGTCTGGAGCTGCTCGCCGGAGAGTACCGCGGCGGCGTCGCCTCCCTGCAGTTCGACCGCCCTCAGGACAACACCAACCAGAGCGAGCTCTGGCCGCTGAACCGCTGGCCGGAGAGAAACATGGCAGAGCAGGCAGCACAATGAGCGAAGTAGTATCCACCCAGGCCGTCTCGCAACCGGTCGACGCCAGCGCCCGTACCCGCGCCCTGGATATCACCCGCAGTTTCGCGGTCTCTGCCCCAGCGGGCTCCGGCAAAACTGGCCTGCTCACCCAGCGGGTGTTGAAGCTTCTCGCCAGCTGCCAGCAACCAGAAGAAGTGCTGGCGATCACCTTTACCCGCAAAGCCGCGGGCGAAATGCGCGAGCGCTTGATCGAGGCGCTGCAGACCGCGCGCGATACCCAGAGGCCAGACAACCCCCACGACGCCATTACCTGGGATCTCGCCAGCGCATTGCTGGCACGGGACCGCGAACTGAACTGGCAACTGTTGCAAATGCCCCAGCGCTTGCGCATCCAGACGATCGACGGACTCTGCCGCAGCCTCGCGAGCCAGCTGCCCATCGAAAGCGGACTGGGCGCACCCGGGGAGCCCCTCGAGCAAACCCAGATCGCGTTTGAAATGGCCGTGGTGAACCTGCTCAAGTCCCTCGACGGCGACACCGCGGATATCGCCCTGCAACAATTGCTGTTGCACCTGGACAATGATCTCGGCCAACTCAACAAGCTGCTGCAAATTCTGCTGGAAAAACGCGACCAGTGGCTGGGCCCGCTACTGAGTGTGGGGCAGGAAGGTGCGCAGGATTATTTCCACTTTGCCATTGATGAGCTGGTGGCCGACCGCCTGACGCAACTGGCCGAGTGTCTCTCCATTTACCAGGGAGAAATCCTGGAGCTAGCGGACTTTGCCGGTGCCTACCTGCGCGACAACGCCATTGCCCACCCACTCGCTGACTGTGCCGGTATCGACGAATTACCCGGCACCGATGCCAGCGCCCTGCCCCACTGGCTGGCACTGATCAATATGCTGGTCACCGACAAGAATGGCCCGCGTAAACGGGTGGACAAGCGCCACGGCTTTCCCACGGAAAAAGAGTTACCCGGAGCCGACGCCTACAAGCAACGTCTCTACGCACTGTCTGCAGAACTCAGTGAAACTACCACGGTAACCGAAGCCTTCGACGAGGCCCGCAACCTGCCAACGGGGCTACATCCGGAACAGTGGGAACTGCTGCAGGCGCTGGCGCAAGTGCTGCCGCGACTCGTCGCGCAATTGAAACTGGTCTTCCAGCAACTGGGTGCCACCGATTACACCGAGGTGGCCCAGGCCGCATTGATGGCCCTCGGCAACAGCGATGCGCCTACCGACCTGGCGCTAAAACTGGATCTGCAAACCCAGCATATTCTGGTGGACGAATTTCAGGACACCTCGCAGATGCAATTGCAGCTGCTGGAAAAACTGACCGCCGGCTGGGAACCCGGTGACGGCCGCACCCTGTTTATCGTCGGCGACGGCATGCAGTCCTGTTACGGATTCCGCAACGCCAACGTGGGTATTTTCCTCGACGCCCGTGCCCGCGGTATCGGCCAGGACGACAATCGGGTTGAGCTGGAGCCGCTCGATCTACAGGTGAACTTCCGCTCGGAAGGCGCAGTGGTGGAGTGGGTCAACGATACTTTCCAGCACGCTTTTCCGGCACAAGACAACATCAGCCGCGGTGCCGTGCGCTACCTGCAATCCCACGCATTCAAGAGCACTAAATGGCCCGCTCCTGCGGTCAATTTCTACGGCTGTGTCAACGACGAAACCCGGGATCTGGAAGCCGAACAGGCCGTGCACCTAGTGCAACAGTTGCGCGAACGGGACCCCGATGGCCGCATCGCGATACTGGTGCGCAAGAAAAAACACCTGGGCCGTGTACTGCCTGCACTGAGCGCTGCGGGCATTGCCTTCCAGGCCCCGGATCTGGCGCCGCTGGCGAGCAAGATGGTGGTGCTCGATCTGCTCAGCCTTACCCGCGCCCTGCTCGACCCCAGCGACCGTATCGCCTGGCTCTCGGTATTGCGTGCTCCCTGGTGCGGACTGCAGCTACCGGACCTTTTCACGCTGGCAAATTGGGGCAACGGTACTGATAACGATTCAGGCAGCCGGGGGCCCATGGACAGCAGTGCGCGTCCACTGCTACAGGCACTCGCGGAAATCAACGCAATACCGATGCTGAGTGAAGACGCCCGCCAGCGCCTGCAACGCAGCGCCGTACCTTTGCTGCAAGCCTGGCAACAGCGCGGCCGCAAACCATTGAGAGCCTGGATCGAAGGATTGTGGCTGGCCCTCGGCGGCCCTGCCACTGTGGCCCACAAAAGTGAACTGGACAATGTACAGGACTTTTTCCAGTTGCTGGAAAAATTCGATACCGGCAGCACCATTGCCGACTGGACCCAGTTTTACAACGCACTGGAACGGCTCTTCGCCCGCCCCGGCCAGGACGCCAGCGTGCAGGTGATGACCATTCACAAATCCAAGGGACTGGAGTTTGAACACGTTCTGATTCCCGGACTCGACCAGGGCGGCAAGCCCGGTGGCGACCAATTGCTGCGCTGGGCCGAATGGCTCAACAGAGAAGGTGAAAGCCGCTTTATGCTGGCCCCCAAAAGCGCCCGCGGCGACAGGGACCCGCTATTCGACTACCTGCGACACGACAACAGCGAACGAGAACGTTTAGAGGGAACCCGCCTGCTCTATGTCGGTTGCACCCGCGCCATCCGCTCCCTGCACCTGCTCGCCTGCGTCAAACGGGATGAAAAGAAAGGCACTCTCAAGGCCCCAGGTGCTGCCGCCCTTCTGGCCAGCATCTGGCCGTCCATTCCCAAGGAGGAAACAAGTAACTGGTGCCACTGGCCGGAAGCCCCGGAACAGCAAGAGGGTGAGTCGCACTACCGCAAAGACCACGATTATTTGCTGCGCGTCCCGAAATCCTGGCAGAGCCCGGCCATCCCTGTCCGGGAATGGCTGGCTCAGTACCGCACACCGGATTACCAACCATTAGAGACCAGCGAGCCCAACCTCCCCGACATGGGCCAGGTTGCCCTGCGCTGGTTTCGCCACGCCGGCACCGTAGCCCACGAGACCCTGGCCACCCTCAGTGAAAACCCGGCTATGCTGACCAAGTCACCAATCGAGCTGAGTGAACAGCTGCGTCCGCTGTGGAAATTGCGCCTGGCGCAGGCCGGGCTGAGCGGCAGCAATCTGGAGAAAGCACAAGAGAAAGTGGAACAGGCGGTGTTAAACACGCTGAACTGTGAAACCGGGCGTTGGTTGCTGGACGCCAGCCACCGCGAGTCCGCCGCAGAGCTGGAATTCCACAGCGGCGGCCGCCAGCTGCGGCGCAATATCATCGACCGCACGTTTATTGATGAGAACACCAGCACCCGCTGGATCATCGATTACAAAACCGCGGAACCTGTCGCGGGCGAGGCTCTGGATACGTTTATCGAGCAGCAGCAGGAAAAGTACCGAGGACAGCTGGAGAACTACCGCCGGCTGTTTTACCAGCGCGGTGAGAGATCCATCCGTTGTGCCCTCTACTTCCCGCTGTTACAGCAATTGGTGGAACTTCCACCGGATTGACCACAGGGAAACTTATCCTACACATGGCGGCCGGATCACGGCATAGCGCAAATCCATCCCCCGTGACAGCAAAACGAAATGACAGATATTGCGCTCAAGCACAAAAGCCGTGACACATAAAACTGTTTCAAATGAAACCCTAGCCCTCTCCTGTGGCACTGGGTAGCATAACTGCCCCGCAGCGCACGAGCCGCGGGCATGGACGCGATTAAATTATTCAGAAAGTAGCGAATTATCATCATGACTACGCAGCAGTTCGACGACCTGAACGTCGTCTCCCAGGACATCCTGATCACCCCGGAAGCGCTGAAATCGGAACTGCCCGTCAGCGCGGCTGCAGAAGCTTCAGTAGCCGCCGGCCGCGCCGCAGTGCGCGATATTCTGGACCGCAAAGACCACCGCCTGATGGTTGTCATCGGCCCCTGTTCCGTTCACGACGTGGACGCCGCGATGGATTATGCCCACCGCCTCAAGGAACTGGCCGACAAGGTCTCCGACACTCTGCTGATCGTGATGCGCGTCTATTTTGAGAAGCCCCGTACCACCGTGGGCTGGAAAGGCCTGATCAACGACCCGCACCTGGACGATTCCTTCAAAATTGAAGAAGGACTGCATATCGGCCGCAAACTGCTGCTGGATATCGCCGAACTGGGACTACCCACTTCCACCGAAGCACTGGACCCCATTTCGCCCCAGTACCTGCAGGACCTGATCTCCTGGTCCGCCATCGGCGCCCGTACCACCGAATCCCAGACCCACCGCGAAATGGCCAGCGGCCTCTCTTCCGCTGTGGGCTTCAAAAACGGCACCGACGGCAGCCTGGAAGTAGCCATCAACGCCCTCCAGTCCACCGCTAACCCGCACCGCTTCCTGGGTATCAACAAAGAAGGCCAGGTCGCCATCATCCACACCGCCGGCAACAAATACGGCCATGTGGTACTGCGCGGCGGCAACGAAAAGCCGAACTACGACTCCGTAAGCGTTGCCGTGTGCGAGAAAGAACTGGAAGCCGCCGGCCTGGTGCCCAACATCATGGTCGACTGCAGCCACGCCAACTCCAACAAAAACCACGAACTGCAGCCGCTGGTCGTCGACAACGTTTCCCACCAGATCCTGGATGGCAACAAGTCCATCATCGGCATCATGGTGGAAAGCAACCTCAAGGCTGGCAACCAGAAGATCAACGCAGACCGCAGCCAGATGGAATACGGCGTATCCGTAACCGATAAGTGTATCGATTGGGAAACCACCGAGTCCCTGCTGCTGAACATGGCCGAGCAACTGCGGGGAACGCTGAAAGCTCGCTAGGGATAAGGCACGCAACGGCTGAGAACCAGCCGAACAAAGCTCACAAAAAGCCGGCATTGCCGGCTTTTTTGTAGTTAAAATTCACGCCTGACCAGAACTGCAGTGACCGCAGACGAGAACAACGAGGTAAAACCCATGGAAAACAACAACACAACCATCACCCGGAACGAAGAAGCCGGCAACGTATGGCTGGCTCAAGCCACAGCGCAAAACGCAGACTTGACCGACCACGGTATCGCCCCAACCGTACTCGACTCCGAAGCAGAAGTCGGCCAAGCCATGCTGAACGAACTGTTCGAATCTGCCGCCGCCAAAGAAGGCGATATCAACATCGCCCTACTCGGCGGCCGCGGCGCACAGGCCCTGCACCGCTTGCTGGGAGAACTGGCCAAATCCTCAGAACACGACGAACTGCTCGGCCGCCTGAACGTATTCACCCAGGACGCCCTGGCTCCAATGAGCATGAGCAACTGCTTCAGCTTCGTGCGGGACTTCGAGCGCATTCTGGGCCCTGACTTCTTCAAAAAAATCAAAAGCTTTACGCCCATGCAGACCGATACCGACGATCTGGAAGCCGGACTGGTCAAATACCTGAACAAACTGGAAGCCCTCGGAGGACTGGATATCTTCTTTATCGGCCACGGTCCGGAAGAAAACCAGGCATCCCACCTCGCCTACATCAAGCCCTTCTCCGGTGCCCAGAGCAATCACGTTGCCGGAATAATCCCGATTTCCAGCAGTATTCTGGAACACCATATCAGCAAGTTCAAAGCTGGCGGCAGCGCGGTTAATGAGCAAGATGAAACCGAATGTCGCTCCGCACAGTACATTCTCACCCTCGGTCCAGCGGCGATTCTGCAGGCGAAGAAAGTGGTGCAATCCGTCGTCGACGCCGATACCGCACCGGCCAAAGTCCAGACCTATGCGAATGCGCTGAATACCCGACTGAACTCAGATAGAGAGGAAGCCCTGAAGCAACTGAATACGAACCCTGGGTTGTGGATCAGGTTGCACCCCAATACCAGGTCTTTCGTTTTGCCAAATTTGGGTATTTAAATAAAGCCAGGATTAGCTAGAAAGGGTCATTTACTTATTGGTCAACCCTATCAAAATACAGTGAATTTCAATGGGTCGGCACTGCCGGCCCTTTTTTATTGTTGAAAACCTCAAGAACCAAGATTTATACGGGCATAAGAAGAGCGCCACTGGCCAGCAAATTGATCACCTTGCCCGATCTCTCTCTCGGCAAATCGATTGTTTTTCCGACTCTCCCTGATAAATCAATTAGTTAGCAATTTTGATTTGAGGGGGATATGGGGCGTGACGAACATATTCATCAGTGGCACAATCTTCGTAATTTGAGCTAAATGCCTGATATAAACGGCTTATACGACATTTGGATTGAATGAAAATAGTGGGCAGCAGGATATGTGTAACACCGCCCACTATCAAACTGTTAGCTTAGGGGCCAATATATGAAGATCATATTCTTGGTACTACTCTTTTTTACTTGTTCTCAAATTCGGGCACTCGTTGAAATGCCTGAGCCGATTACAGATTCAGAGCTTCCTGGAGTTTGGCACGCAATTAATGGAAATGGCATTCTCGTGTATCGCCTAAAGATCGAAAAAGACTTGAGCGCAATAATGTTGTTAAGCTATGGCGATAATTACGGCAAGGGTATGGATATCTTCCCTTCAGGTAATATCATTAACAATAATGGCCATCTCCAAATAGAATTTTCGAAAAGCCCAACAACTTATAAAAAATTGAAATTTTTCGGAAAAGGAATTTCGTGTAAAGAGTCTTCATGTATGTTAGTGCTTCGAGAGAGCCAAGATTTACCACCAATTTGGTTCTATCGAAAATCCTTGTCTGAGTTAGTGAGCGAAATTTCTGGTGCGGAAAGGGTTTTTGAGCAGTCCACCCTGTAGCATAAGCTAACAATGCAATGCAGCCGAAAAGTCAGGCTCGATATTGGTATCATGAAAGAAGACATAAATGCACTTTCTGAACACATATTGGATATAGATAGGGTGCGTGACGAGTACAGTCCCACTTTGCTCACTCGTTTACACGAAATAGCCACCTGGAGTAATGAGTTCCTAACGCTGGAACTAAAAAAGGACTTGGATCTTGAAGAATCAGCTAGAAACTTAAGCTTCGAGCTTCAGAAAAGATATCCAGATTTGAGCGACGACGGGATCAATAATGTACTTATATATGCACATTTTCACCAGTGCCGCTAACCAAGCATAACCATTCCAAGAAGAATGTCCCGGCCCTTCAGGCCTCCGCGGGCATTATACACCTGCGAGATATCAAACTAAGGATATGAATATGAATAAGGGAATAAATAGAGCTTATTGGATGTTAGCGGATACGGAGCTTCCAATTGCTAGAGACTTGTCTCATAAAAACTCGTTTGAAGCGCACTTTAAGCATAGTTTGCTCTTTAATGAAAAGTTAATGATTTCTGACGCACAAGCAGTTAATTGTACCAACTTCCGCTCATTGATTAGTGAAAGTACTGAGTTCAAAGCTTTAATGTCTCAGGATCTTGTCTCAATTGCAGTTAGAGACCCCTCAGGAACATCAAATTGTGACAGGCTTACTAAAGTGAGAGACGCCTTTCATAAGGAAAAAAAGCAAAACATGGAGCTTGATCAGTTTCTGTCAGATAGTGATTTAGACTTTGTGAATGAAAGATGTGAAATAATTCCATACACCTATTCTTCGTTGCGAGATAACTATACAAACAACATCTTTGAAATCTTTAGAGGTAAAAATGCTAGGCAAGTTTTTGGTTCCGACATACAAAAATTGTTAGTTGAACGCTTATTGTTAGAAGCAGACCGTGATCAAGGGCTAGGCAGAGTTTTTTTGCACAAGAATTTTGAATCAGATTTACGCAAAATTGGCAAGCATGACGTATGGAGCAAACATAAAGACGACATTATTAGATTTTCTGATGCGCCATATGTTACTGGAATTCCAAAAGTATTGAATACCAACCCAATATACTCTCCACATCATAAAGGTAGTTTCGAGTTAGCGTATCCTCAGGATCCTCAGAAAATAGAAAAAGAAAAACCGATCGAAATAACTACAGATTTACATTTAAGTAGTTATGAGCAAGCCTTATCAAAACTAATGTCAGATGATATTCTGTTTCTTAGAGATAGCTACGAATTTAAAACGTACCAGAAACAAATCAATAATGGCGTTTCTAGTGATAACTCACTAGAAAACACATTGGATTCCTTAATTGCATACCAAAACCTCATTGACCAATACATCATACGGCGCCATCTTGGTATAAAAACATCAAAACAATTTAAAGGAAAAAGGTTTTTGGAGCCAATGAGAAAGATCTCTCAAGAAGGAGGGGTTTTTGCATTAGGCCTCTCTCTAACAGACACTCTTTCTGGTGGCACATTATCAATAGCTAACTTTTTTATGAGTGAGTTTATAGATCGAAGATCTAAACTTTCGGAACAAAAATTGACCCGAGAAAAGTATAAGCTTCAAGCTGAATTAGAGAGCTCTGCAGATAATGATAAAATTAAAGCAAAACACTTTAGCAACGATGATAAAAATGAAACCATTTACACATCTGTAGATAAATTTTGAGCAATGAAAAACATTGTCATTGGATCAATCACTTCATCGCTTAAAAGCAGTCCATGTAACTCACTTTGTTTAAAGAAGCGAATTTCCGAAATTGCTTCTTTGCTCTCTTGGTAGTTAATTGAAGCTTTAGAATCAACTTCTACGTTAAACAAAAATGTTTTTGATTGCTTCTCTGTAATGGTTTTAAAAACTTTCCAGTTGCTTCCTTTGCAGCCCGTCTCTTCGAAAAGTTCCTTTTTGCTGCATTCTAAAGGAGTTAGATTTATCTCTCCGAAACCTTTTGGTATTTCCCAGGACCAGCCTCTGTTTTCATGTCTAAAGTTCTTTACAAGAAGCAGTCTCCCCTCTGAATCTTTGGGGAAAATCATTACCCCATAAGGAGCGTTCCAAACAAAACGTAGGTACTTCCCATGAACACCAGACGGGAAAATAACATCATCATTGTAGAGCGTTGCGTATTCATTTTTGAACTCAATGTTCTGGCGAGTTATTTCAATTTCGCCTTTTTTATGATTCCCTCTATACATATCGAATACTTTTTAGCAATTAGTTAATCACATGATGACATATAACAAGTTGATTCACACGGAAAATAAATCGTTTCACTCGTATTTCCGGCGGGCAAAGCCGGACGCAACTCAGAGCTAATGTGAACATCGATGTAAACAATGAACCTAGTATTGAACTTTGTTGGACTCCATCCTGGAACTAGCTTTACTGACCGCATTAATTGCTGTTTTACCGAAGGCTCTTGGTCTAAAAGTGTTGAAGGTCTCGGACGTATAAAAAGAACAGTCACGGATGCTCACACTAAGGACGGAGCTATAGCGAACTATTCCGATACAGGCATGATCGTTTCGTACAATCCTGATCAGTACTGCACCGACTTGTATGCCGTTTATGAAAACTGTCAAGGCAATACATGCCAGTACCAATTCGAAGACCGAGGAGGACTCTGTGAATAGCCTTCACAAGGTGTTTAGGGGCATCTTCCCTTATTGAATTACATATCCTGCATCCGATTCACCCCCTGTACCATCTGCTTGATTTCCTGCTCCTCCAGCGACTTCAACTCTTCCATCAGCTCACGGGTTTCCTCTATATCCGCTCTACCGTATAGATAGCGGTAAAGCTCGATCACCTGATCGTGCCGGTCGGTGACAATACTCATAATCTCTTCCGGCTCAAGATCCTGGAAAGGCGCGTCACAGTGCTCGCTGTGCAAAATGGGGTGCTTGTCCATGTAGTCGTAGCACCAGGTATCCAACGCCCTGGTGTCCGCGGTTTCGACGAAACCGGCGACGGTCTGCGCCAGTTCCTGTTCGTGCACCGCCAGGTATGCCAGTAGCATCTGGGAGCGGGTGTTCTCGTTCTTGCCGGCACAGTGTTGCAGGCATTCGGATAGATTCTTGTGGAACTCCCGGGTCCACACAAGTACATCTCTCAGGGTTTCGACTTGCACCTTTACCTCCACCAGCTATGAAATCGGCGCGACAAAAGTCGCGTAGGTTGTTCTCCCGCCAGCGGGTTGCAGGTAATGATCGCAGGGCCGCAGCTGGGCTTTTTGGTAAAGCTAGCCCGATTTTGCGAATCAGTAGATATTTTCAGCGCCTCTCTACAACCTTGGTCTAGTGGCCCTCTCCCAACCCGCGCATATGCTGGGATGGCAAACGTCTTCCGCGCGATTTGCCTGCTGCCTAGCGCGTATATCGTTTGTGCAGTCAGAACATAATTCAAATAATGAAGGTACTAGCGATGAATCATCAACGAACGTCCAATACGGGCGTCCCTGCCCTATTTCTGTTTTTTCTTTCGACACTCTTTGGCATGGCGACCAGCGCCGGTAGCTGGCAGCAAAGCCAGTCCATTGGTGGCTTCAGTTCCGTGCATGTGTATACACCGGATTCGGTATCGCCCATCGGTAACGGCAAGGCCCTGCTGATCGTGCTGCACGGCTGTGTGCAGCCTACGGACAATTTCCTTACTGCCAACCTGGAAGAGGCGGCGGAGCAGTACGGCATGGTCGTTGCGGTGCCGGATGCCATGAACAAGGCCGGTTATAGCTGCTGGTCCTACTGGCAGGGAACCAAGTCGCGCTCCGCTGGCGATTACAAGAATCTGATTTCACTAGCCAACACCATGAGTGGCGACGCCAGCCGCAACATCGATCCGGATCAGGTGTATATCGCCGGCCTTTCATCCGGTGCGGCTTTTGCCAATACCACCGCCTGCCTGGCGCCGGACGTATTCGCCGGTATGGGCATCAGTGCCGGCCCGAGTATCGGCACCAGCTCCAACGGTGCGCTCGGTCCCTGCGAGGCTGCGGACGTGACGTCGCGCTGTAACACCTATGCCGGTAGCTACCAGAGCCACTTCTCGACCCAAGTCGCGTCCATCGCCCATGGCGATGCGGATACCACGGTGAACCAGTGCTACAACGAGCAGAACTCCGACGGCATGGCCGGGGTTTACGGTGTGGCGAAGCTGTCCGGCACTAATACCATCAGCGAGTCCGGCAACCTCACCGCGGAAGAAACCCTGTGGCAAGACGGTCGTGTTTCCATGCTGTGGCTAAATGATGTGCCCCACGCCTGGTCCGGAGGTGCAGGTGCCACCGGTGGCTATATTTCGGCCAATAGCATCAATTACGCGTCCTATCTCGGTCAGTACTTCGCTGCCAACAACAAGCGTGTTGACCGCAATACCGGCCCTGAAATCAGCAATCTGGCGGCCAGCGAAAGCAGCGGCCTGCTCACGATCAGCGGTACTGCGCTGGACGCCGAGGGCAGTGTGGCCGGTGTTGCCATCACCATCAGCAATATGGACAGCGGCACACCGGTAGAGGTGGAAGCCCTGGGTGTATCCACGGTGGATGCAGTCGGATTCTTCAGCGCAACCAGCTCCAGCCTGGCCGATGGCCTCTATCAGGTGACCGCGGTCGCAACCGACAACGAGAGCGCGGAAGGCGATGCCGCCAGTATTACCACACGCGTAGGCCCGGAGCCGCCGGCTACCCCACCGGTGCTGAGCAATACCGCGGCCAGTGTCAGTGGCCAGTGCGCGACCGTGACTGGCACCGTGGTGGATGCGAACCAGAATCTGCAAACGGTGGAGGTGGCCTTTGCCAGCGGCAATGTGACCGCCAGTGTGTCCGGGAACAGCTATTCCGCCCAAGGCTGTAACCTGCCAGGAGGTGACAACACCGCAACGGTTACTGCGACCGATGCGACCGCCCTTTCCAGCCAGGACAGCGTCACCTTCAATATCGATGCCGGCCAGACCGGCGACTACAACTTCCATATCAGTGCCGGCCATATCACCTGGGGCGTGGGTTACTCAGCCTGTTACCTGGCGTTCGGCACCAATCCGTTCACCATGCGCGAGTATCCGTCCGGTAGTGATTGCCAGTGGGTTGCCGATGGCGACAGCAGCTGCGCCGGCCCGGTCCAGGCCTGTTCTTCTGGCGGCGGCAGCGGTGAACCAGCCACTGACACGGACGGTGATGGCGTCGAGGACGCGCTGGATAATTGCCCCAACGCGGCCAATGCCGATCAGGCAGACAACGACGGCGACGGCATCGGCAACACCTGTGACAGCACTCCGGACGGTGAGCCGGTAGATAGCGATGGTGACGGTGTAAACGACAGCGCGGACAACTGCCCGGCCGTTGCCAATGCAGGTCAGGAAGACAACGATGGCGATGGCATCGGTAATGCCTGCGACAGCACTCCGGACGGTGATGTCACTTGCACCGAGTACACCGCCAGCAACTACAGCCATGTGCAGGCCGGGCGCGCCACCACCAACGGCAGCTACGCCTATGCGGCCGGCTCCGGCGATAACCTGGGTCTGTACAACGTGTTCGTGACCAGCACACTGGCAGAGACCGCCGCTGGTTACTATGTGAAAGGCAACTGTCCATGATTTGATCCGCCAGCCCGTAACCTGCCTGATCGTATGCAAAGGCTCCTGATACGACGGCGTTACACCCGCCCGGGAGCCAGAACCCCTGAGCCACCCTGCCCTTGTCGATTACGAGGGCCCGGGTGGCGATTTCCCGCCCTCCCTGATCTCTTTACTCCCTATTTCATCCAAATACTGTGCATCCGATCCACTCATTCATCCAGTCTCTATTCTGTAACCGTGAGTAATTGAAGAGCGCGCTCGTATTTGTATATATTGGGCAATCGCAGGGATTCATTCCTGGGAGTGGTCAATTCGGAGGCGTGCAGCAAACGTACACCGAACGGTCGATTTTCAGTGATACGCGAACAATAACAATGCCCCCAAGGATGCTATGGGCCCCAAGTATTTTCCGGGGATTAGGTGAATATGACAGCGTGTAAACTTTGCAAAAAAGAAATTGAAAACAATTGCCAGAAATGCCCTTATTGTCAGGGATACCAGCACTGGTACAAAAACCCACAAATCCTGTCCGCCTTTCTGCTCGTCCCCCTGTTCGCGCTCTACTTCTATTTTTTTAACCCAATGGATTCCAAAAATTTCCTGGATTACCAGCAGAAATTTTTATCCCGGCAAATCAGCGTAGTGCAGTTTGAAGGGCGCTCTGGCCCACACCTCAAGGTAACGTTTGAGGTCACCAACAATTCAGATTACAAATGGGGGCAATTGAACTACGAACTAATCGGCCGCTCTGATGGCAAGATCATTGTTGCAGAGCCCGGAGCAACCTATGCCTGGGTGATACAGCCCCACTCCAGTTCCCATGTAAATGCGAATATTCCGGTGATCGACGGTGTTTCCGAGTGGGAACTGGTCATCAAAGACATGAAAACCGGGCGCCGGATTTAAGCCCGCGTTCGGTAGCTAGTGAAATTTCATCCTATTGAAGACGCAGCAATGCTGCGAACAAGGACGACCGATGCTCAAATTTTTGATTTGGCTAATACTCTTCGTGCTGTGCTGGCCACTAGCGCTATTGGCACTCATCCTCTGGCCACTGGTATGGCTGCTGTCCCTGCCGTTTCGCCTCATCGGCATCACTTTCGAGGCCCTGTTTGCCTTCCTGCGCGCCCTGCTTATGCTGCCGGCCCGCGTACTTGGCCATAAGCCGGCACAATAGGTGCGGGGACGGTACCGGACTGTTTGATGCACGCTCGACTGCCCCGCTCGCATTTTGTGGATGGCAAAACCAGAGTTGCTGGCAGAACTAATAATTCGGCAGGTGGATGGTGTGCCTTCCAAGGCCGATTCACCATGACACCCTGCCCGCTTGAGGAAATTTCTGATGTCCGACGCACAACTCACCCAGATCGTCTGCCCGGCCTGCACCACACCAAATCGCGTGCCCTACCAGCGCCTGGGCGATGGCCCCCTGTGTGGCAAGTGCCGTGCGCGATTGATTAGCGGCGAGCCCGTCAACGCCAACGAGGCCAGTTTTCGCCGCTTTATCGACAAGAGCGATCTGCCCGTCGTGGTGGACTTTTGGGCCACCTGGTGCGGCCCCTGCCAGCAGTTTGCGCCAGTGTTCAGCCAAGTGGCCGGGGAAATGGCGACACGGGCAGTGTTTGTGAAGCTGGATACAGAAGCCAACCAGCAGACGGCCGGCGCCTTTCAGATTCGCTCAATTCCCACGTTGATGGTGTTCCATCGTGGCCGCGAAATTGCACGGCTTTCCGGCGCCCTGCCCAAGCCACAATTCGTACAGTGGCTGGGGCAGAACCTGCCGTCCAGCTAACGTTTGTGTGTGCTTTTCCGGGGGAATTTCATGCGTCGTAAAAATCGATTGGCTATACCGCAATACGCGCGAACACTTTCACTGTGTACTGCCTTGATTGCCGTATCGCCAATTGCCCAGGCCGTCTCTTTCGTTTCTTTTGATAGCCGGACAATGGCTTTGGGCGGTGCCGGAACCGCATCAGCACGCCCCAATGAGGCGGGGATCTTTAACCCGGCTCTACTTGCGAGTGCTAAATTCGATCGCAACCCCGGCTATTTTTTACACGCGAATGCCGGGGTGAGACTGCTGGATCGCAACAACTTTATCGATCGCGTGGAAGCGCTCAGTGAAAGCGGTGAACTGGAGTTTGATAGCAACCTCGGTTCCATGCACGATCTGTTTGCAGACGGCAACTTGCAGCCGGACGATATTCGCAAGGTAACAGGACAGTCGCGCGACCTGCTCAATGAACTGGAGTCCCTGTCGGACGCCCCCTTGCGGACCGCCGCTTCCGCCGGCTTTTCCTTTGGTAAGCAAACCGATCGCTGGAGTTTTGCCAGCGGCTATCGGCGCTACCTGGTAGTGGGCGCGCAGGTCAAGATTTCGCCGCTTGATGTACAGCGGCTAAATCAAATGTTTGATACCGTCGACGCCGTCGCCAATGTGCTTGAGGGCTCCCAGTCTCTTGATCGCCTGTTGCGCGAGACCGACTTTGACGACGTCATCAGCCTGATCGAGCGCGATGTTGACGCGGGCGAGATCAGTGACGAGTTACGAAATTATCAAGACATTCCCAGCGTGAGCGCAGTCATTAAAGCTATTGAAGAGCTGCGATTCGACGTGGAATCACTGGATGAATACATCGATCTCGAAGGCTTGTTGAATGCAGCGGTTGCGCAAAACCAGGGCCGCTCACTGGAAGAACTCGGCCTGGATGGTATTGAGATACGCGATTACCTGCGTTACCAGATTCCCGAGGAATTTCACTCTGCCGTCGAGTTCTCTGGCGCGGAGGTGGAGGAATTCGCACTCAGCGCCGCAACTGACCTGGCATTTGCGCCAGACTGGTCGCTCGGTGTCACACTCAAGCAGCAATGGATCGAGGCTATAGGATTCTCCCAATCCATCCAGAATATTGATTTCGATGCTTTTCTCGACGATTCCAATCGCAGGAGCCACAGCCGGGCGAATATCGATATTGGCTTGGACTACGACATCAACCCCTATTGGAATATGGGTATTGTGGTTAAAAACCTTATCCCCTTCGAGGTCGAGGCCCCCTACGGTAAAGGCATAGTGATAAACACCATTGCCCGTGCTGCAGTCGCCTATCAGCGCAAAGACATCACCTGGACCCTGGACTACGACCTGACGCGCAACGAGCCCTTGGGGTTTGATCCGGACAAGCAGTACATCGCCACTGGCGTAGATTGGCGTATATTCGCCGGTAACCATCTGCGTTTGGGGTACCGCTACAACCTCGTTGATGAGACAGGTACGCCCTCCCTGGGTATGGCATTTGGGGGCGAGACCTTTTTTGCCGACTTCGCCGTTACCGCGTCAGACCGCAATGATGAATACGGATTAGCCTTACAGACCGGTTTACATTTCTGATTGGCCCAATGCACTGCCGCTTTCCCCAAATCCCCGGCTCCGAAATCCCGCTATGCGATATCAGTAGCCATCGCCATGGCGTGATCGCGCGGCATTGGGAAACGTGCGTGGTGGCCCGATCAAAGGCGTTTTTACCGGTGTTGCGGCGCCCGGGACAATCACAATGGAGTTTTCCCCGGGATTGATGTCGTAGAGCGCCGGTCCGGCCTTTTTCCAGTTGTTCATCAGCCAGATGTTCCCGGACGGATCTATGCCGCCGCCGGTGAGGCGATCCAGTGCATCGCTGGTGTAGCCGGTGGGCGGTGATATAGGATCGCCCAGCGTACGCCCCTGCGGGCATTTGCCGGAGCCGCAGAAGTGGGAAATCGCGGTATCGCCAAACTGCGTATCTTCGGTGACATCTTCCACCGGTGACTTACCAAAATTGAACACCCAGAGTGAGTCGGCGCCGTCTACGGCATTACCCCATGGCAAGCCAAGGCCGCCCTGATTGGTAATTTGCGTGGGCGCTCCGCCATCGGCCGGGAAGAACACAATCGAAGGGCTGGGGCCGTTCTGGGGCTCGTAGGGATCGACACAGGGAATTCTCACCCCGCTGGTACTGTTCACCCACATGTTGCCCTTGCTGTCGCCGGAAATGCCGATGGGGTAGGAAATATCGACCATCGAAGTATCTTTCACTTCAATCTCACCCTCCACATTCAACATATATACCTCACCGGAATTGTTACCGGTTACCCAGGCGCGGCCTTTGGGATCTATGGCAATCGCAAATGGTTTCAGGTTCGGCGCTTCCGGGGTTCCCGCACCGGGCAGCGGAAAATTCTTCGCCAGTAGTGGATTGCCGTTCGGGATCAGGGTGACGGTGTCATTTCCACAGTTGGCAATCCAGATATTTCCGTCCCGATCCGACACCGTTCCCTGGGGCCACCAGATATTGCCATTGGTGAAGCCGCTGTCCGAAGACAGGGGCCTGCCATTGGGAAGAAACAGGGAAACGCTGTTGTGTGTCGCGGGTATCTTGTTCGCGGGATCTGGAGGAATATTGCCGTTTGCGCAGCTGGGCGCTTCAAACCCATAGTTTCCCACCCACAACAGGCCTTTCGGATCCAGGGTAACGCCAAAGCCCGCACCACTGAGGCCGCCACCGGTAAATGGCGACCCGGGGAAGGTTTCCCCCCAGGGGAAGAACTTCAACAGACGCTGCCCGGTACAGGCAAATTCATCGGGGGGGCGAGGCGTGTAATTGTTGATGACCCAGGCGTAGCCCTGCTCATCGATGGCGACATTGCCGGGACCGTTCATCAAATTGTCGCTGTCCTGATCCGTGTAGAAGCCACCGGTAAACTTGATGAACAACAGCCAATTGGTGGGCCTTTCGGTCAGCGCCGGCTGGTAGACAGGAGAGGCCAGAGACAGGAGGTACAGCGGGTCATCTGCCGCCGAGGGGTAATTGGGGTAAGCGGGAAATTTAACGATATTGGCAATCGCCTCCAGCACAGTCGTAGTAGCGGGTTCTCCTGGATGGCTGGTCGCAGCAAACAGCGCATGGCAATTTATCGAATCCGCCACACATCCTGCGACCATATTGGTCAGTGAATTGAAGGTCGCAAAGGTCGAGGTATCAGTGCCATTCGGCGAGCGACGCAACACTTCCCCGACCTCGCCCGTTTTCGGATTGGCCATATTCTCGGCCATGCGAATGGCATTGCGCATGCCGTAGGTATTGCCGCGTATCTTGCGCCCCTGCACAAACTGGGCGAAGGCCGTGCCCGCCGCCACTGTGGTGCGCTCGTTGACAACGACGTTGCCCGGCCATCGCTTCCCGCTGTCTACCGCTGTGGCGAGCATGACCGGCCCCCGCTCTGCGATTACAAACAGTACCGGCCCCTTGTTGTATGGCAAAAAGCCGGGCGGCCGATAGTGTATTTCAAACTCCCCCGCCGCATCGGTAAAAGTGGTTGCAATGACACGATCAAACGGCAAGCCGGCGACATAGCTGGCATACAGAGATACCTTGTAACCCCGCAGTGGCGCGCCATTGCCTTTTACGATGCCACGAAGTATTTTCCTTTCCGGCAGCCACTGACCGATTGGCCCCGGAAGCTTGTGATCTTCCCAGTAGCTGCCTGCATTGTGAGAGGTTTGCGGAGGTGGCTTGTGGTCGTGATAGCCTGCGTCGGTGCCCTGCCCCCATGCTTTTACGGCTACACCCGAAAGGATGATCAGCATGAGGGCTAAAACTGTGACAGCGACCTTTATAGGGCCCTTTATAGCGGCCTTGCTGCTGCACCTGGCGTGACACCAATCCCTAGCGACAACCATGAACCTCACTCCTTTACTACGCAGTTCACTGTCGATAAATCCGTTCAAAAAAGTATGGCACAGGATTAACTGTACCTGCCCGGGAGCGACCGTGTTCTACCTAACAGAGTTGTGGAGCCTTTTAGTTCGCCTGGTGCTCCTTGATCATTTTGGTAATTGATTTGGCAAGGTCGTTGGGGATCGGGAAATGCAGATTGTACTGGGCGATCTTCCACTGCCCATCTTCCTTGATCAACACCCCACTCCCGCGACATTCGCCATAGGCGGCGTTGTCCAACAGCTCATCAAACCAGGCCACATCACCATGGATCACTAGGGTTCTATCTCTCGGTACATAAGTCCAGCCCTTCCCCTGATCGAAATAGGGCTTTGCATACTGTTTGAATTCTTCCACGGTCCAGTGCTCTGACGCATCGGTGCCAATAAAGACGCCGTCTTTGCTAAAAAGGCCGAAGTAAGTAGCCGCGTCTGCGTTCGCCGCAGCCTTGTGAAAGGCATCCAGCTGGGAAGAAACGGCCAACGTATCCTGATTACCGGTTTCTGCTGTGTCGCCCCATACCGGATAGGCCTGCATCACGACCAGTAAAATCAATACCCACAGCGCCATCCAGGGTCTCGCGTTAATCGCCATATTCTCTTCTCTCCGGATTCTGTTATTGCTAATTCACTATATTTAACAACCAAAACTGCAGTAAATGCTATACCAATGAAAACCCGGTCAATGGGACATCGGGATTGGAGCCGACCATGGAAGATGATCAGAAACTCAAGTATTTGAAAGTCGCGCTCGTTGTATTCGGCGTTATCTTTATTTTCGGGATCTACGCGATGATGATGTGGGTGTGGCCCTCAGGCTGGGGCTGGACACCGAGGCAGCCAGAATACGAGCAGATGATTATGGGGCTCTACGCCACCCTAGGGGTTTTCTTGATCCTGGCGGCGAAAGACCCGCAGGCAAACCGGAGCCTGATCTGGTTCACCATCTGGTCGAGTATTGTGCACGGCGCCATTATGCTGGTGCAGGCACTGGTTGATGAGACTGAGCGGGCGAATTTGCTCGGTGATGTACCGGCACTCTTCCTGGTCGCGATCGTACTGTGGTATCTGATGCCAAAGCGCGAGACGGTCCGCTAAAACTTCGCAACCAGTCCAACCGATACGCTTGACAGGAGGGGTGGCCGAGGGTGTAGCGTCACGTCCGGAAACCGCGCTTTGGCGTTTCACACCTGGGGCTTCCAGTGAAACAGGCCTCTGGACCACTAAGCTGATTAAAAAAATGACACAAGAAAGCAAGAAATATCAATTCAAAGACAAACTGCTCCGCCCCCAAAAGTCCGGCGATGATAACAACTGGGCATTCGTGGTACTGCCCAAAGAGGCCAGTGCAATACTTCCCCGGCGCGGCCGAACCTCGATCAATGGCAGTATCAACGGTGAACACTTTCAGGCGCTACTGGAGCCGGACGGTCAGAAGAGCCATTGGCTGAAAATTGATAAAACCTTGCTGGATGCCTCGGGCGCCACTTACGGCGATATCGCCCAATTTGAAATCCAGCCGGTTGAACAGGAGCCAGAACCCGAAGTGCCTGCGGACCTGAAAAAGGCGCTAGCGGCCTCTCCCGACTCCCAGGCCAATTGGGAGGCTACAACGACGATTGCCCGAATCGACTGGATCCACTGGGTAACATCCGCAAAGCAGGCAAAGACTCGCGACAAGCGTATCCTCGATGCCTGCAATATGCTGGCTGAGGGCAAAAAGAGAGTCTGCTGCTTTGACACCTCCGGCTTCTACAGCAAAGCGTTCAGTGCGCCTAAAATTGAGGAGTAAGCGGCTAAGTAAGATGGCCTATCAAGAGTGCACCGTCCTCTAAGCCAGGTACCACAGCAAAATGAACAGCACTGCAAACCAGGCCAGCAACCACAAACAGCGCCGATACCAGTTGTAGTGCGCCTCTTCCCGCAGGTGATGCCGAATGGCCGCGGCGTAGAGATCACCGTCCCTCGCCATGCGTTGCCCCGCTCCGTTTCGCGCCCAGATCAACGAAGCGAGAAGTGCAACCAGCACTGCCAGTCCAAAGCCCATCACATTCCACCACAGCCACGAGATCTCCGGCAGAAACAACCAGCAGATACCATTGCCTGCAATACCGACGAGCAGCCCCGCAATAACGTGGTCACCGCGCACCCGCTGCGTCAAGAACCCGAGCGCGAATACCGCGAGAATCGGACCGTTGGCCAGTGAGCCGATCTTGTTGATGGCCTCGAGTACTGTCGGCGCAATATCGCCGACAAAAAATGCCATCACCAGGGTGACACCACCCCAGAGAGCGGTAATCCCCCGCGACAGAATCAGTTCTTTGTGCGCCGTCCAGTGGCCGCGGTGAAAACGCCGGACGAAGTCTTCCATGGTGGTGGCGCTCAGAGAATTGAGCACGGAATCCAATGACGACATGGCCGCGGCAAACAGGGCGACCAGACTCAAACCGACCAATCCCACGGGCAACGCATGAATCATGTACAGCGGGACAGCGAGGTTGAACTGCGGGCCCTCACCCGAATCCGGAAGCGCGGCGACAAATTGCGGATGCTGTACTGCGTAAACGGCAATTCCAACACCGACCAGGCAATAAAGCAGGACCAGCGGAAAGCGCAGCAGTCCGTTAATCAACAGCGCATTGTTGGTCGCATCGATATCCCGGGTGCTCAGCTGGCGCTGAACCTGGCTCTGATCACAGCCGTAGTAAGACACGTAAAGAAACAAGCCACCGAACAGCATCGGCCAGAACGCAAAGGTCTGGCCATCACCAAACCCGTGATGGGCAAAGTCCAGGGTGGTTTTGCGTGCGTCAGAAAACGACTGCCACATCGGTGCAAATCCCCCGCTGGCATCCACCAGCATCAACAATACCACCAGTAGCATCACCGCCAGTATCAACAGCTGAATCACATCGGAATAAATAACACCGCGAATACCGCCCATCACGTCGTAGACCACGGTAAACGCCCCTAGCAATAACACTGAGGCCGCAAAACCGAGCCCGGTGATCAGATCAATCACCAGTGCGATGCTATAAACGGTGACCGCGGTGGCAAATGCCCGCACAAAGAGAAACAAGCCGCTCAGGGTGAGCCGTGTGGTGAGATCAAACCGCTGTTCGAGGTAGGCGTAGACCGAGACCAGCTGCAGGTGCCTGAACAGTGGCATCACGCAGAGAATCAATACGATCATTGCCAGTGGCACCGCCAGTTCGTACTGCAGCCACAGCATGCCTCCGCCAGACGCGAAGGCGACAAATGCCGGGGCACCCAGAATACTGTTGGTGGAACACTGGGTAGCCATGATCGAAAGACCAACTGGCCAGGGGCCTACATTGCGCCCCGCCACATAGTAGTCTTCGCGGCTCTCCTGGCGGCGCGCAAGCCAGTACGCCATGACCAGCAGACCCACGCAATAAACGGCGATAATCGCCCAATCGATCCCCGTAATGCTCTGGTTCATCCCTGCCCTGCTTTTCGCAATGATTTATCTGGGAGACCCGGCCACGGCCCACAACGACTGACTACTTACTAATGCGCTGCTTCCAGGCCGGATACTCCGCGCTCAGGAAATTCTCCGGCCAATAGCCGTACCAGCTATAGCCGGTGCGTCGCTCCAGGTCCACTTCCGACAATTGCGACACACGCCGGCCGTCGCGATTGGCCAGAAATGGCTTGCTGCTCTCAAGATCGTAAAATCTGGCCCAAATGGGTTTCGCGCGCTCGTCTTTTACGATCACCAGATCGTAGTCTGCGGCGTGATAATCGAAACGCTGATCCCTTGCTTCGACCCGCTCGATACGAAAGCCCTCCAGTTTCACCGATTCCAGCCAGCGGGCACCGCCGTGGACCGCGGCAATAACCTCCGCAGAAGGATTTTCAATCGCCATCAGGTATTCCAGAACTGGTACCGTCTCCCAGGCGAGAATGCCGGGAAGTTCGTACGCCCGCCCCTGTGCAGGCTGCAGACTGTCTTCGTGGTACTGCCCGGCCCAGCCGGTGGGCACACCATCAATTTTCACCTGTAATTGCAGCAACAACGCATCGCCTTTGGCGACGGCAGTGGCCGCCCTTTGTTGCATATTGGTATCGATGTAGTCAAAGGGCGCCCGCCCCTGCGCAACCTTGCGCAAAAAGGTCAACACGCCGGGCATGACTTCGTCTGCCATGGTGATATGCCGGTAATAGGCGCGCTCGCTTCGATCGGGCGAGTGCGCCCAGCCGCCATTGGGGTACTGGCGATCCAGGGTATAGCGCAGGCCTTTCAGAGCGGCGTCGCGATAACGCGGATTGCCGGTCTGCTTGTAGACTTCTGAGAGGTATTCAATCTGAGGGTAGATATTTCGGTTATCGAAGCTGGCATCAGGCAGGTGCTTGTCAGCCAGTGCCTTTGCCCGCTCTTCCGGTGCGACCACCCGCAACGGGTGCTTGTTGGTGGGCCAGCCACCGCTATCGCGCTGATACAGCAGAAGGTTGTCGGCAATCTGTTCGATTTCATGCAAGGCGTAATACTGTACGTTGCTTTCACCGGTGCGGTCATTCCAGTGTTTGATCGCATCGTAGAAACCGTCGATGGAAATGGGCTGACGAACAGCCTGGCGTAGGGACTCATCAGAAGGCTTCGCTTCGCTCTGTGGCGCTGCTGAAGTAGCGGTGCTGCCAAAAGACAGCGCAAAGCCAACCGGTATCGCCACAAGAGGGAAAAATTGATTCCAGCGTCTGTTTTTCACTATTCTTTGTTCTCTGAATGCTGCTGTGCTGAACAGTCTGAGGGGCAACCCCTTTTTATTCAAACCCGCAGCCGACCTATCCTAGAACCCTATACGGCTATAGCTGCAGACCCAATTGACTCCAGTCTCCCTCTGTAATCGCTCGATCCAATTCTTCGGCCCGTTTCAACATGGTGCTGACTTCATACTCGTAAAAATGATCCGAAACCTGGGCTTCAAATACCTGCAGATCACAATGTACAGAAGCCTCACAGCCCAGATACTGCCAGGCAAGGCTATCTTCGGCTCGGCGGTAGTAGCCCGGATCACCCATTGTCAAATCAACGCTTGATGGCTCGATAAACAATGTGAAAAAGGTCGATGCGGATTGGCGAATACTGCGCTCTTGTAACCAATCGCCTTTCGCGTCAGATAATCCCGTCTGCAGCAATTGATATAAGTCGGGACTGTATTGAGTATTCGTTTCCGACAGGGTATAGGCGACTCTGGCAACTGTTAGTTCACCCGCTGCTTCATTTAGCCAGAAAGCCTGCAACGCATTAATGTCATGTTCACCTAACAATTCATATAGGGCACTGCATTTGTCCAGTATGACTGAGTACTCGGCCAGCATTTCTGCCGATAAATCACCTCGTGCCTGCAGTTCATCCAACTGCTCCCGAGATCGCACTGAAGAGTGGCTACACCGATCAAGAATCACCGATAACACTAGTTGTGCGCGGGACTCCCCTCGCTCAGCTTGCTCAATAAATTGGCGATAAGCGACATCAGGAGGCCCACGCAGCACGACTGAAGCTTCACTCTCTCCCTCGCCGGCCAAATCGCGCTCATGAATTTCCATGTCCGCGATATCTGATCGAGTAGCAGGTACTTCAGATTTAGACACTGCCAAGCCCGAAGCAGCTTTCTCCAATACACCAAGAAAAGGTCGCTCTTGGCCTGGTTGATTGAGCAAAAAATAGAGACCAGAAAAAAGTGAAATGCCGATACTCAATAGCAGCACTATTCTTTTGAGTGACATCTGCTTGCTCCATACCTCACAGCCTTAGATCCGAAAATGACAGGCGTTGATTCTCTCTTAGCGTGATAGTCCCATTCCTTTACTTACTCGACCTGGCGACCACAAAATCAATTTAACACCGGACCGCCTTTCCCAAGCAAATAGCCGAGTGGTCTATCTGATTAACCTCGGTCTAATAGCCAAACCTTTTCCTGCGCCGGGCATTTTCCTTTCAGGCCGCCGGGCACATCCACGGTTTGCAATAAACGCAGCGCATAGTCGCTCGCATAATGCTGGGCGACCTCCTGATCGCTGACGCAGAAAGGCGGCCCCGGCATGCGTTGCTGATCGTATTCAAAGGTAATCAGCAGCTGGCTGGCACTACCGGTGAGCGCGACAAGGTGCCTGGCATATTGCTGGCGGGTGGTTTCAGGCAAAGCCACCAGTGCTGCGCGATCATAAATCGCATTCACAGGCCCCAGAACTTCCGCCGTGAGTTCGAAAACATCACCGACAAAAATGTCTATGCCCTTGGCGCTGTACAATTTCAGTACACCGGAAACCTCAACCCTGGGCACGATACCGAGTTGCTCGAACAACTGGATCACGGCCATTTCACTCAGTTCGGCGCCGGCGACAGAAAAGCCTTTGTCCAGTAACCAGGCGATATCCAGTGTCTTGCCACAAAGCGGTAAAAACAGACGATCTCCCGGTGCCAAGCCGAGTTGATCGTAGTGCTCGATCAGCAGGGGGTGGGCTTCACTGTTGTGAAAACCAATTTCATTTCTCTGCCACTTATCCAACCAGAATGATTTTTCCACAATCGTATTCCACTGCTCTGATTCAATTAGTCTGCCACGACTGCTTCAATCGCGTTCCGCTGACCCGCCGAGCCGAGTAGTTCAGCTGGCATTTCCAGATTCCAAACTCGCGGGGGCCGCCTGTCTTTACCGGCTGCCCCAGGTCGACTGGGATCACCGATCACCTGCAATGTGCCGTCCTGATATTGCACATCAACGATGGTACCCGCCTTGAATGAAAAACGAGCCAGGTCGATACCATCGGGGTATGCGGGGGTGTAAGCCCTCAAAATGGAATATCGCGGCCTGCTGCAATCCCCGCCGAAACCGTAGCTGACCACACCGCGATAAATCGCCAGTAGCACACCTTCAAATCCGCTTGGCGTGAAGGTTTTTGGAGGCCTAGAGAACGTAAAATAAGGATTTTTTTCCAGCAACCGAGTTTCAAAATTTTCGCGAGAAACCTGCCAAAGCATGGTTTCCGGGTACTTGTGCGCACCGGAATCCCCAGCGACCAGAAACCAGTCTTCACTTAAACCGGCCACATAGCCAAATCCGGTAAATGGCGTGCCCCCGAAATTAACCAGTTCCCTACCGATACGGTCGCCTTCCCGTAAATAGATGCGACTTTCCGACAAAATCCACGCAGCGTCCTTCTTGGGGTCCGCAAGGGCCAGCACGCCTTTGCGAGGGTCTCCATCGAAGCGGGATTCATCCGCTTCCAACAGGCCATCCGGGCGAAGCAGCAGCGACTCCGCAGCCGCTACAGCGCCCGCTCCCGGTGCATACTCATACTCCAAAGGGGCCAATTGATGGGCGGACTCTGAAACCCGGACGCCGGGCGATAAAACCCGAAACGTTTTGTCTTTTAATAACGCCATTTCGGTAAATTGCTTTACAAAAGCCATACGGACAAAAGCGTAGACAAACAAACAGAACACGGCGGCTACAACGCCCCCAAAACCCATGCCGATCCATTTCACTATTTCCATTGAACATCCTTTTCGGGCTTCCACCCACTAATCAACTTGCCATAAATGCGCCTGATATTACCTCATCTTCACGCTTCAGCACTTTGTGTTGCTCTTCACTGAGACCGGATTTCCAGTAGCTGGAGATATACCGGTGACTCGCTGCGACCGGGCGCTCGCTGCGGAAATACTGCCGCATCTCGCGCATGGTGGAAAACTCGGTGGCGCACCAGATGGCAGGGTTACCCTCTTGCCAGGAAATCTGCCGCAGCTGCTGCTGTAATGCCACGCCCGGCGCCCGCGCATCGCGATTAACCACCCAGTGGATCTGTAGATTCGACGGTGCCTGTAATTCCTGGCGGTCGGACTCGGACGCGATTTCGATTACCGCGTGGCCACGCGCATCCTCCGGAAACAAGGAGAGATTCACGCTAATCGCGGGCAACGCCGTCATATCACCCAGAAACAGGAGCCAGTCCCCATCCGGGTTGATCAGCTTCCTCGCGCCGGGACCGGCCACATGGATACGTTGGCCAGGCTCCGCTTGCTGCGCCCAGGCGCCCGCCGGGCCTGGGTGTTCGTGAATCACAAAGTCGATATCAATTTCATTTTTTCGCTGATGGCGAATGGTGTATGTACGCATCAGCGGCTTCTTGCCTTCCCCCTGCTCAAACAGGAGTTTTACATAAGCGCTTTCCTGATCTTTTGGAAAGTCCTGCAACTCTGGACCACCCAGGGTGACCCGTAGCATGTGCGGGGAAATGCGCCGGCTGGTGATGACTTCGAGTTCCCTCGACTTGGGCTTGGGCTTGAGCTTGGGCTTGGGATTGGGTTTAGGCCCCGGTCTCGACATATCAATTACCTCCATCAGGTTCACAGCTCAGGTTTTCCACCATGCGCGCGCTCAATTCTGCAAACTGTTTCAGTTCCGCATCACTGAGGCTTCTGGTCATGGCCGCCGCGGTTTCACGTTCCGCCTCTAACAACTGGCGCATCACCTCACTCCCCTTTTCCGTAGGGAACAACAGCTGACTGCGCCCATCTTCCGGATTCGGTCGCTTTTCGATCAAGCCTTCCATCAGCAGCTCCTTGAGAACCCGGGTAATCTGCGCCTTGTCCCGATGCATACGCAGGGCAATGGATTGGGCCGTGGAATGCGGATTCCGGCAGATGCCCTTTAGCGCCCGCATATGGGTAATCGGCAGACCTAGGGCCCGCTGAGTCACTTCCGCGCGCAACCTGGACTTATAGACATGTACCAGGCGATGCAAAGTGTCGCTTAGCAGGGAATCACTGGAGTTTCTGTTTGGCATGGTGAAAACACATTCAACTTAGTTGACAGCGTCAACCATACGCCGAATAGATGACAGTATCAACTAAACCTGTGAACCATTGGCCACATACCACCAGCTACCACTGGGCGACCTGCTGGGCTTCGCGCCAAACACAGCAAATGGAGCCCTACACCGCCGCCAATGCCAGGAAACATTGCTATCTTTCTCCTGTCCGGCGCTTGTCGGGGATCCAGAGGACCATGGAAGAAGGAGCTGCTGTGCTCATATCGAAGACTGCCACCAGACAACTAGCCCTCGGGTTGCCGCTTGTCTGCTTAATTGCCTTTGCACCAGGGTTGAAGGCCTCACCGGTATTTTTTATCGACACGCCCGCCCTTCTCCGTGCGGCGCTGCAGGAAACACTGGAGAAGTACCCGGATCTCACCAAAGACGACTTTGTGGTGGAACACGACGCGGTGCGCTTTTCCTGCAACGCCGACGGCAAGCGCTATCGCGCCGAGGAAGCCGCCACCCAGTGTCTGAAAGAACCATTTGCCGCTTCCCCCTGCCAGGCAGATGTTCGCTTGATTCTGAAAAAAACAGCAACGGAAAGTGTGATTGCCCGTGAAGGCGGCCTCTGTGAAAGAACCGCCGAATACAAAGCCGTGAAAATCCGGTTCTTCGAAGATGGACACATCGATACCGATCGCCACGACATTACTCTGCAAGAGAGCGAGACTGCACTGTGCAGCGATAAGAGCTTGTTTACCGACCTGAGCGAACTGATCGCCGAGCACGAACTGGCGCTGGAGCAGGAATTCGGGTCCACAGGCCAACTACACGAGGCATCACCATGACATGCTCTTTGAATCCAAGGCGCCGCACGTCAACCCTGGCCTTGCTCGCGACTCTAATCACTACATCGGCGACCGTGGAGGCGGAGCAATCCCTATATGCCGTCGATCAAGAACAGATATTCAAGCGGGCAGTCGCAGCCGCGCTGAAGGTGTCCCCCCAACAAGACCCGGACCAACTGGGCGCACTGGATACAGACCTGCATGTATTTTGTAGCAATCGAAAAAACTGGCGGCTCGTGGACCCGGTCACCCTCGAAATACCCGAACAAAAAGAATCCACCACCCTGTGCCACATGACTCTGAACTTGATCGACGGTCCTTCAATCCGCACAGAGATACAGGATCGCAACACTCAGAATGGTGAGGAGCACTGCCAGACCAGTGTTGATTGGCAGGGGTTTGTAGTGACCGTATTCGCTAACGGTGACACCACCGCACTGCCAACCAGTGGCAGCGGCAGCTATGGCCGCGCCTGCGCCAAGCCGCCACAATTTAAGACCGTCGATGAGATCATTGCCGAATATCGACAAAAGGCACCGCCGCCTTAAAGGACGATAGTTGGCAGCGAGAGACTGCAATTGACCGCTGTGGTGCAAACTATACGATCCCGTATACTCCCGCCCCATGTCAGAACTACCAATTTTCGGGATTCTTCCCCAGTTACGCCACACGCTCGATGCCAATCCCAATGTGGTGCTTCAGGCCCCGCCCGGCGCTGGCAAGACCACCGCCGTCCCCATCGCCCTGCTCCATAGCAACTGGCTTGGGGAGCGCAACATCATCATGCTGGAACCCCGCCGTCTTGCCGCGCGCTCGGCGGCGGCGCGTATGGCCGAATTACTGGGCGAACCCCTGGGCGCCACTGTCGGCTACCAGATTCGGGGTGACCGCAAAGTTGGCAAGCAGACCCGCATTATCGTCGTCACCGAGGGGATACTGACGCGTCTGCTGCAGGCAGACCCGGAGTTGTCCACCACTGCTCTGGTCATCTTTGATGAGTTCCACGAGCGCAGCCTGCAGGGTGACCTTTCCCTGGCGCTCTGCCTCCAGTCCCAGGAACTCTTTCGCGAAGACCTCAAGCTGCTGGTGATGTCCGCCACACTCGACACCCACGCGGTCGCCGGGCTTCTCGGCGACGCACCGGTTGTTACCAGCGAGGGCCGCGCTTTCCCTGTTGAAATTGACTACCTGCCGCACCAGCAGGTACCGGACGACCCACGTCAGATCCCGCAATTGATGAGTCGCAAAATCGCTGAGCTGATGGAACGGGAAGATGGCAGCCTGCTGGCCTTCCTGCCCGGTGTGGGTGAAATTCGCAAGGTCGAAAGCCTGTTGCTGGAAGCGCTGGGGAATCGTTCGGATACGTTGATCGCTCCGCTCTACGGTGATTTGAGCAAACAGCAGCAGGACGCCGCCATAGCGCCGTCACCGGGCGGACAGCGCAAGATAGTACTTGCGACCAATGTGGCAGAAACCAGCCTGACCATCGAAGGCATTCGTATGGTCGTCGACTCCGGTCTGATGCGGGAATCCCGCTTTGATCCAAATACCGGGATGAATCGGCTGGTGACAACCAGTATTTCCCAGGCTTCCGCCACCCAACGTACCGGCCGCGCCGGCCGCCTGAGTGAAGGCGTGTGTCTGCGGCTCTGGAGCGAGTCCCGCCAGCGACAGTTGCCGGCAAAGAATACCCCTGAAATTCTGCTCAGTGATCTGGCACCGGTGATGCTGGAGCTGGCCCAGTGGGGTGTAAGCGAGGTCGGTGAACTGAATTGGCTCGACCTGCCTCCACCCGGGCCGACCGCCCAAGCCCAGGAGTTGCTTCAGGAGTTGGGCGCATTGGACGAACAGCTTCGTATTACCAACCACGGCCAGGCCATGCTCGCACTGGGCACCCACCCGCGCCTGGCGCATATGATGCTGCGCAGTGTCGACCTCGGCCTTGAGGACTGGAGTTGCCTGCTCGCTGCCCTGCTTTCTGAGCGCGATATTTTTCGCGGTGAACAACGCTGGGATAGAGACATCCACAAGCGCATGGAAGTACTGAGCGGCACCGTGAAAAACCACAATGCAGATCGCGGGGCGATTCAGCGCATTCGCCAACAGGCGAAAGCCTGGCAAACACAACTGGATAATGCCAATGTCCGCGCACAACAAGAAAGCCCCCGTCAAATCCGGCCAGATCAAACGGAGGTCACCGGAATTCTGCTCGGATTCGCCTATCCGGATCGCATTGCCAAAAATCGGCACGACCGCGAACGCCGCTTCCTTCTTGCCAATGGCCGCGGCGCCCACTTTTCACACGATGATGAACTGGCGCTGTCAGATTACCTGGTGATTGCCGATCTCGATGGACAGGGGCGCGATGCCCGTATCCAGCTGGCCGCACGCATCGGCAAAGACGCGCTGTACGAATATTTTGAAGACGATATCCGCACCGAAGCGTCAGTGCGCTGGGACGAATCCGCCGGGCGTGCGGTTGCCAGCGTACAGTCAACACTCGGCAAGCTGGTGCTGGAAGAAAAGCCGGCAACGGACATTTCCCCCGAGCTGCTCAGCCGGGCCCTGCTGGACGCCATCCGCCAGCAGGGCTTGCGCGCCCTGCCCTGGGATAAAGAGTCGGAAAGCTTGCTAGCGCGTGTGCGTTTTCTGCAGTCACAGAAAGAACCGTTTCCAGACTTGCTGCAGGACATCGAGGTCCCCGATTGGAGCGAAGACAAGTTACTCGCTTCCCTGGAACATTGGCTACTCCCACACCTGAATGGCTTGAACAAACTGGATCAGCTCAAGCAGCTCGACCTGAAAAATATTCTGCTAACGCAATTGGACTGGACGGCTCAGCAACGCCTGGATCAGCTCGCACCCTCACATATTCAGGTTCCCAGCGGTTCGCGAATAGCCATTCAATATGCAGAAACCCCACCGGTTCTCGCGGTGCGCCTGCAGGAAATGTTCGGGCTACCCGAGACTCCCGCGATAATGAATGGCCGCTTTCCGCTCATGATCCACCTCCTGTCCCCCGCGCAACGGCCGGTTCAGGTTACCCGTGACCTGGCGAGTTTCTGGAAGAATACATATCAGGAAGTAAAGAAAGAGCTGCGTATCAAATACCAGAAACATTTCTGGCCGGATGACCCTACTACCGCGCAGGCAACGAGCAAAACGAAAAAACGTATGGACGCACGCTAACTCCCTGTCCTGCTCTCCTGCTCTGCTGCTTTCCCCTCTCCTCACAGCCGGGACAAAAGTCCCAACTGTGAGGTCTCCCAGACCAACTGTCACGCCTGTACCAAGTTACAAGCCACTGCTGTCCGACGCCCATTAAAAGATCGCAAAATTGCCGCAAAGACAGCGATGTCATTATTAAGGAAAAGCCCGCGCCAATCTTCTGCAATTCCCCGTGCCACTTTCAAAATCAGAAAGATCTGGGACGCCTTCACGCCATTTTCCCCGGATATTTTCGGGGCCTGCGCAATTCAGCAATTTGCACAGAACACACTCAAAACAACAATGAGAAGGCGAACATGAGAATCTCGAAACACCTTGCGCACTTGAAAAAAATCTGCGTGCTGGCCACGGGCATATCGGCAGCCCTCCTGTATGGCCAGGCCCAGGCAACCATCTTTCAGGCTGAGGATTACAGTGCCTTTTACGACACGACACCCGGCAACACCGGGGGCGCTTACCGCGCCGATGACGTGGATATTGAAGTCACTACGGATTCCGGCGGTGGCCACAATGTCGGTTGGGTAGCCGCCGGCGAATGGCTCGCCTACAACAACCTCAATATTCCAGCGAGCGGTGACTACATCATTCGCTTTCGCGTCGCCAGCGCGACCGGAGGCACCCTTTCCAATGATTTGAACGGCGGCTCGATTGTTCTCGGCAACCTGACGGTTCCAAATACCGGTGGCTGGCAAAACTGGCAAACGATTTCCCATCGGGTGCACATCGACGCGGGCACCTACAGCCTGGGAGTCTATGCGGCCACTGGTGACTGGAACCTAAACTGGATCGAAGTCGTCGCTGACAACCCCGGCAATGGCGTAGCCACCGTGTACCAACACTGCAACTTTGGTGGTTGGTCAACAGAGTTGGGCGTCGGCAGCTACACTCTCGCCAGCCTGCAGGCCATCGGTTTCATCAACGACGATGCCTCCTCCATCCGTGTTGCCTCCGGCTATCAGGCCACGCTCTATGAGCACGACAATTTCACCGGTAATTCGGTAACCGTCAGCGCAGACGATGGCTGCCTCAACAACGAGGGCTTCAATGACAATGTCACTTCCGTTGTGGTGAGCCCTGCGGCCAATAACGGCCTGGTATGGGGAGATGAGTTTGACTCGATCAACTCTGCAAACTGGACCTTCGAAACCGGTGGCGGTGGCTGGGGTAATAGCGAATTGCAGTACTACACCGCCGGCCAGAACGCATCCGTTCAGTACGACGCGCAAGCGGGCAGTAATGTACTGGTGATCGAAGCACGCAGAGAAGGCGGGTACAACTGCTGGTACGGCGCCTGCCAGTACACTTCAAGCCGGATGATTTCTGCTGGGAAGAAAGAGTTCCAGTACGGTCGTATCGAAGCGCGCATCAAGCTTCCGCAAACCCAGGGCATCTGGCCGGCGTTCTGGATGCTAGGTGGCAATATTCGCACTGGAACACCTTGGCCGAATTCGGGCGAGATCGACATCATGGAACACGTCGGCTACGAGCCCACCCTCACCCACGGTGCACTGCACGGGCCGGGATACTCGGGCAATACGCCAATCATGGGTACCTACAATGTAGGACAGAACGTCGATGCCGGTTATCACGTTTACGCGGTTGAATGGAACAGTAACGGCATCAGCTGGTTCGTCGACGGAAACAACTTCTACAATGCCTCCCGCGCCCAAGTTGAACAGTATGGCCCCTGGGCTTTCGATCACCCATTCTTCATTTTGCTGAATGTCGCAGTGGGCGGAAGCTGGCCCGGCAGCCCGGACGGTAGCAGTGTATTCCCGCAACGTATGTATGTGGATTACGTGCGGGTTTATCAGTGACCGCTAGCTTGCGAATTACCGGCGATTTGCGTTGATTCGAACTTGAAGTCATAAATTCAGTGCAAAAAAAACCGCGGTCAAGCCGCGGTTTTTTGAAAAAATTAAGTCCGATTAGTCTGGAACTCAGTAGTACGCCTGAGATTTATCCGAGTGGTCGGTAATGTCTTTCACGCCGGCCAGCTCCGGGATTTTTTCCAGCAGGGTTTTCTCTACGCCCTCTTTCAGGGTCATATCCACCATGCCACAGCCCTGGCAGCCACCACCGAATTTCAGTACGGCGTACATATCTTCAGTCACCTTTTCCAGGCTCACCTGACCACCGTGGGAGGCGAGCCCCGGATTTACATCGCTGTACAGGACGTAGTTGATACGATCTTCGATAGGGCTATCGTCGGTGACCTTGGGCATACGGGAGTTGGGCGCCCGGATAGTAAGCTGGCCACCCATTTTGTCTGAGGAGTAGTCAACCCGCGCTTCGTCCAGGTATGGCACGCTGCGGCCTTCAAAATACGCTTTGAAGCCATTCAGCTGCATTTCCAGATCGCCCTCTTTCTCTTCACCCGGGCGACTGTAGGCAATGCAGGTCTCTGCATTGGGCGTACCGGGGTTGGACACGAACATGCGAATGGCAATGCCTTCGCAGTCCTGCTTCGCCAGCAGGTCACGCAGGTATTCCTGGGCGGATTCGGTAATGGTGACGTTCAATTCGGACAGCTGTTCTGACATAAACCTTCTCAAATAACCGAGCTTCTAGCTTCGACCTACAGGTGACGCCAAGCTCAATAACCAAGCTCAGCGGTCGGGTATTTTACGCGCAACTGCAGCCAAGATAAACCGTGCCCGAAATCAAGCAGTACAGCGGGTCAGCCGACTGCACCTAGCAGCGCCCTGGCGGTCGCCTCTGAAGAAGCCGGATTCTGGCCGGTAATCAGTAGTCCATCGGTACAGATGTGGCTTTGCCAGTCGTCGCCCTTGGAGTATTCCGCGCCGCGCTCTTTGAGCATGTCTTCGACCAGAAATGGCACCACGTCGGTCAGTCCCACCCCATCCTCTTCGCTATTGCTGAACCCCGTTACCCGCTTGCCACTGACCAGCGGCTCTCCACGCTCATCGACAGTGTGCCGGAATACCGCCGGCGCGTGACAGACGGCGCCAACCGGTTTGTTGGCCCTGTAGAACCCCTGAATGATGGCGATGGAACGCTGGTCTTCCGCCAAATCCCACAAAGGACCGTGTCCGCCCGGATAAAAGACGGCGTCGAACCAATCGGTATCCACATCGTCCAGGTTCTTGGTGTTTGCAAGGGCCTCCTGGGCTATCGGATCAGTCCGGAAGCGCCGGGTGGCGGGCGTCTGGGCATCATCGGCGTCACTTTTCGGGTCCAGCGGGGGCTGGCCGCCTTTGGGCGACGCGAGGGTCAACTCTGCACCGGCATCCACGAACACGTAGTAAGGCGCGGCAAATTCCTCCAGCCAGAAACCGGTTTTCTTGCCGGTATCCCCGAGCTGGTCGTGGGACGTCAACACCATCAGAATTTTCACAGGGCCTCCTCGCAAGCCATACCGATATCCCACAACTTTAGGCTGTGACGGGCGCATTGGTTACCCGGAAATTACGGTATCCCGCTCTTCCCTCGCTCTCCCCGCTCCCACCCCGCTCCTTCCCCGGCAACCGCCGTAGAACATTTGGTTACATCGTTATGCGCAGACAGTCTGTATAAGTCCGCGGAGAACCGGATACGGCGTCGCTTTATGCTAAGATTGCCGCCTTTTTCGATCCCCGGTTTAAGGAAATGACCATGTCGGACGCCCGGTCTCAGCAGTCCCGTGACCAACGTATCAAGCAGCTTCACAACGCCCTCGCGGAGCGCATCCTGATCCTGGATGGCGCCATGGGCACCATGATCCAGCGCGAGAAGCTTGAGGAAGCGGACTACCGCGGTGAACGCTTTGCCGACTACCCGTCCGATATCAAGGGCAACAACGACCTGCTGGTCCTGACCCAGCCGGATCTGATCGAGCGTATCCACCGGGACTATCTCGAGGCCGGTGCCGATATCATCGAGACCAACACCTTCAACGCCACCCGCCTGTCTCAGTCCGATTACGACATGGAAGACCTGGTGCCGGAGTTGAACCGTGTGGCTGCCGAAGTGGCCCGCCGCGCTGCGGATGCCCTTTCCACCCCGGACAAGCCGCGCTTTGTTGCCGGAGTACTGGGCCCGACCTCCCGCACCGCCAGTATCTCGCCCGATGTGAACGACCCGGGTGCGCGCAACGTCACCTTTGACGCCCTGGTGGAAAACTATATCGAGTCCACCAATGCGCTGATCGACGGCGGCTCGGACATCATCCTGATCGAAACCATCTTCGATACCCTAAATGCCAAGGCGGCCATTTACGCACTCAAAGAAGTGTTTGATCAGCGCGGTTTTGAGCTGCCAATCATGATTTCCGGCACCATTACCGATGCCTCCGGCCGCACCCTGTCCGGCCAGACTACCGAAGCCTTTTACTATTCCGTGGGTCACGCCAAGCCGCTGTCCGTGGGCCTGAACTGCGCCCTCGGCGCCACCGAGTTGCGCCCTTATGTTGAAGCCCTATCTGGCGTCTGCGCCGAGCACGTCTCTGCCCACCCCAACGCCGGCCTGCCCAACGAATTCGGCGAGTACGACGAAACGCCGGAAGAGACTGCAGCCATCGTCGCCGAGTTTGCCCGCAGTGGCTTTATCAACATTCTCGGTGGCTGCTGCGGTACTACCCCGGAACACATCCGCGCGATTGCCGATGCGGTCGCGGATGTAGCCCCGCGCAAACTGCCCAAGCTGAAACCCGCCCTGCGCCTGTCCGGCCTCGAGCCCTACGTGGTGGATGAAAATGCGCTGTTCGTAAACGTCGGCGAGCGCTGTAACGTTACCGGCTCTGCGCGCTTCAAGCGCCTGATCATGGAAGAGGATTACGACACCGCGCTACAGGTCGCCGCCGCCCAGGTGGAAGACGGTGCCCAGGTAATCGACTTCAACATGGACGAGGCGATGCTGGATTCCGTTGCCGCCATGCGCCGCTTCCTGAATCTGTGCGCTACCGAACCGGACATTTCCAAAGTGCCGTTTATGGTGGATTCCTCCAAGTGGGAGGTGATCGAAGCGGGCCTGCAGTGCATCCAGGGCAAACCCATCGTCAACTCCATCAGCCTGAAAGAAGGTGAAGAAGACTTTATCGCCAAGGCCAAATCCTGCCTGCGCTACGGCGCCGCGGTGGTGGTGATGGCATTCGATGAAGACGGCCAGGCCGACACCTTCGAGCGCAAGATCGAAATCTGTAAACGCAGTTACGATGTGCTGGTGGACAAAGTCGGCTTCAATCCCTGCGATATCATTTTCGACCCGAACATCTTCGCGGTCGCTACCGGTATTGAAGAGCACAATAACTACGCGGTGGACTTTATCCAGGCCACCCAGTGGATCCGCGAAAACCTGCCGGGCGCCAGCGTGTCCGGTGGTGTATCCAATGTGTCCTTCTCCTTCCGCGGCAACAACCCGGTGCGCGAGGCCATTCACTCCGTATTCCTGTACTACGCCATCAAGGCGGGCCTGAACATGGGCATCGTCAACGCCGGCCAACTGGCGGTGTACGACGACCTGCCGGATGAACTGCGGGAAAAAGTGGAAGATGTCATCCTCAACCGCAACGACGACGCCACCGAGGCACTGCTGGATATTGCGGAAAAATACCGTGGTGATGGCGCCGCCACCGAGCGCAAGGAAGACCTCGCCTGGCGCCAACTGCCAATCAACGAGCGCCTGGCGCACTCGCTGGTAAAAGGGGTCAACAACTTTATTGAGGAAGATACCGAGCTCGCCCGCCAGGCTGCTGCGCGCCCACTGGACGTGATCGAAGGCCCACTGATGGACGGCATGAATATCGTCGGCGATCTGTTCGGCGAGGGCAAAATGTTCCTGCCCCAGGTGGTGAAATCCGCGCGCGTAATGAAACAGGCGGTGGCCTACCTGCAGCCTTATATCGAGGCAGAGAAGACCGAAGAGAGCAAGCCCAACGGCCGTATCCTGATGGCGACCGTAAAAGGTGATGTACACGATATCGGTAAAAACATCGTGGGCGTGGTGCTGGCCTGTAACAACTTTGAGGTAATCGATCTCGGCGTGATGGTGCCCGCGGAAACCATCCTGCAAACCGCAAAAGACGAGAAGTGCGACATCATCGGCCTTTCCGGCCTGATTACCCCATCCCTGGATGAAATGGTCCATGTGGCTGCGGAAATGGAACGCCAGGGCTTTGATATCCCCCTGCTGATTGGCGGCGCTACCACCTCCAAGGCGCATACTGCGGTGAAAATCGATCCGCAATTCAATCGCAACCAGACGGTGTATGTCGCAGATGCCTCCCGAGCGGTCGGTGTCGCCAGTAAATTGCTGTCTGACGAGCTGCGCCCGGAATTTGTCCAGAGCATCCAGGACGAATACGAAAAAGTGCGCGAGCGCACCAAGAACCGCAAGCGCAACGACCCGCGCCTGACCTATGAAGAAGCACTGAAGGCCGGCCCGCAATTCGATTGGGCCAACTTCACGCCAAAGGTGCCGAACAACCCAGGCCTCACCGTGCTGGACGATTTCCCGCTGGAGAAACTGGTCGACACCATCGACTGGACACCCTTCTTCATCTCCTGGGACCTGGCGGGCAAATATCCAGCCATTCTCAACGACGAAGTCGTGGGTGAAGCGGCTACCGACCTGTTCAAAAATGCCCAGACCATGCTGGCGGACCTGATCGACAACAAGCGCCTCAAGGCCCGCGCCGTGTTCGGCCTGTGGCCGGCCAACTCGGACGGTGACGACATCATCGTTTACAGCGACGAAAGCCGCAGCGAGGAAGTCGCCCGCCTGCACCAGATGCGCCAGCAAATTCAGAAGCGCGGTGGCGACGGCTACTGCCGCTCCCTTGCGGACTTTGTAGCTCCGGTCGGATCCGGTGTAGCGGACTATGTGGGCGGCTTTGCCGTAACCACGGGCATCGGTGCCGACGAACTGGCCGCAGAGTATGAAGCCAAGCACGATGACTACAGTGCAATCATGGTGAAGGCCCTCGCCGACCGACTGGCGGAATCCTTTGCGGAATACCTGCACCGGGAAGTGCGCAGGCAGTACTGGGGCTACCAGGCCGACGAAACCCTCAGCAACGAAGACCTGATCAAGGAAGCCTACTCTGGCATCCGCCCGGCCCCCGGCTACCCCGCCTGCCCGGATCATACGGAGAAGGCCACCCTGTTCAAGCTGCTGAATGCGGAACAAAATGCGGGTATGGAGCTGACCTCCAGCTTTGCGATGATGCCAGCGGCCGCCGTTAGCGGCTGGTACTTTGCCCACCCGGAATCCAAGTATTTCAATGTGGGCAAGATCGGGCGTGACCAGCTGGCAAGCCTGGCCGAACGCAAAGGCATGACCGAACAGCAACTGGAGCGCTGGTTGCGACCGAACCTCGAAGACTGACCGCTGTGCCCTAAAGCCGCGCCAGCGGCGAGCTAAAGGTAAAACCGCAGGAAGATGGTATGAGTGAAGACAACAAGGATCAGAAACCCTCTTTCGGCCAGGTAGTGCTCAGCACCCTGGCCGCCGCGATCGGCGTTCAGACCAACAAAAATCGGGAAAGGGATTTCAAGGGCGGGAGCATCAAGACCTATATCGCCGCCGGGCTTATCTTCACCGCACTCTTTGTGATCACGCTGGTGCTGGTCGTGAAGACGGTACTCGGCAACATGGGGCAATAATCGAGCAATAGTGGCCCAATAATGGAACACTAAAAGTCCCAGGGAATGGCAAAGGCAAAAACCGCCCGGAACCACAAGGTTCCGGGATAGCGACCTATCTCAAGCGACGGGCTAGCTGTCAGCGGGCCCGCAATCGAGGCCTCAGCCTTGTGAAGCGACCCAGAATATACAGGTAGCGACGAAAATGGCCACCAGTGCCACTGCCGCAAGGGCATCTACCAGGTTATCGCTATCGTCGGATACAACTACTACTTCTCTTACTGCTTCATCACTCATCGGAATACTCCGTCAGTTAAGAACTCATTATTGTTTTTAAAGGTAGCAGTGCCGCAACAATGCGACTTTCCAAGTAGATCAAATCCCCGTCGGGCCTGCAATAGCGCGGTTTTTGATCCGCGCAGGGTATTACCCAAGGCTTATAACCGAAGGTTACTAAGTTAGCGAAAAATATTGTTATTTTTCGTATAAGGCGACTGGTATGTTATGCGCCATCTCACGGTGGCTGATAGCCTCAAGAGCGCCTGTCGGGCGCCGGTTGTGCCCTGAGAGTCGGCGTAAAAAAGCAATGGAATCAAGCTCTTATGTATCAATACGATGAACAGGACCACAAGCTGATCCGGGAACGGGTGGCCCAGTTTCGCGGACAGACCGAACGCTATCTCGCCGGTGAGCTGAGCGAAGAAGAATTTCTGCCCCTGCGCCTGCAAAACGGCCTTTATGTTCAGCGTCTTGCTCCCATGCTGCGAATTGCCGTGCCCTACGGCCTGCTGAACAGCACTCAGGTGCGCCGTCTTGCCCATATCACCCGCAAATACGACAAGGGTTACGCCCACTTCACTACCCGCCAGAACGTACAGCTGAACTGGCCAAACCTGGAAGATGTGCCGGATATCCTCGCCGAGCTGGCCGAAGTGGAAATGCACGCGGTACAGACCAGCGGTAACTGCATCCGCAATACCACCACCGACCAGTTTGCCGGCGTTGCCCGGGACGAGCTGGTGGACCCGCGCCCCTACTGCGAACTGATTCGCCAGTGGTCCACCTTCCACCCCGAATTCGCCTTCCTGCCGCGCAAATTCAAAATCGCCGTCTGCGGCACTGAACAGGACCGCGCAGCCATCCGCGCGCACGATATCGGCGTGCAGATCGTCAAGAACGATCAGGGCGAAACCGGATTCCAGATCTTTGTGGGCGGCGGCCTGGGCCGCACCCCGATCATCGGCGTCGCCATCCGCGATTTCCTGCCGGAAGTGCACCTGCTCTCCTACCTGGAAGCCATTGTGCGTGTTTACAACCAGTTGGGCCGCCGCGACAACAAGTTCAAAGCGCGCATCAAAATCCTGGTGAAGGCACTGGGCCCGGAAGAGTTTGCCCGCCGCGTGGAAGCGGAGTGGGAACAGATCAAAGACGGGGCTGACCAGCTGACCCCGGAAGCCATCCAGTGGTCCAAGCGGTTCTTCCCGGAGCACGCGTACAAAACCGTTAACGGTGGTCACGCGGAAGCGGTGCTGCGCGATCAGGCGGGCCAGGAAAAGGCCTTTGCCCGCTGGCTGGAACGCAACACTTTCCCGCACCGGGTTCCCGGTTATCAGGCCGTGACCTTGAGCACCAAGCCCACCGGCATTCCACCCGGTGACGTAACCGACCGCCAGCTGGAAGCCATTGCCGACCTGGCCGATGAATTCAGTTTCGGCGAAGTGCGGGTAACCCACGAACAGAACGTGGTGCTGGCCGACGTCGAGCAGGAACGACTGTTCGAGCTGTGGCAGGCAGCGCGCAAAAACGGCTTTGCGACACCGAATATCGGCACCCTCACCGACATGATCTGCTGTCCGGGTGGCGACTATTGCTCTCTGGCAAATGCCAAGTCCATTCCGGTGGCAGAAGCGATCCAGCGCAAGTTTGACGACCTGGATTACCTTTACGATCTGGGCGATCTGGATCTGAACATTTCCGGATGCATGAACGCCTGTGGCCACCACCATATCGGCCACATCGGTATTCTTGGCGTCGACAAGAAAGGCGAAGAATTTTACCAGGTACAGCTGGGCGGTAGCGCAAGTGAGAAAGCGAGCCTCGGCAAGGTACTGGGCCCGAGCTTCTCCCGCGAGGAAATGCCGGAAACCATTGGCAAACTGCTCGATGTATTCGTAGAAAACCGCCAGCCGGAAGAATTGTTTATCGACACCTACAACCGTATCGGGCTGCAGCCATTCAAGGAGCGTGTATATGCCAAAGCCAGCTAATCCCTCCGTGAAAAAGCCCGTAGGTGCGCTGCCGGAGAATCCCGAGCGCCTGATTATTGATGGCGAAGTTGTGGCCAATGGGTGGAACCTGTTGCCACTGGACGGTGACACCGAAATTACCGCAGAGAACCTGGCCCCCGGCAAAGTGATTCTGCCGCTGAGCGTTTGGCTGGAGTTGCGCGAACATTTGACCGAGCGCAAAAATGAAATTGGCGTTTGGCTGGACAGCGATGAAACGGCGGAGCTGATCGGCGACCAGGCTTCCGAGCTGCCACTGATCGCGGCGCACTTCCCCGCCTTTACCGATGGTCGCGCTTTTACCGCCGGCCGTCTGCTGCGCCAGCGCTATGGATTTGAAGGTGAATTGCGTGCGGTGGGTAATTTTATCCGCGACCAGCTGACCTACCTCAAGCGCTGTGGCTTTAACGCCTTTGCTTACCAGGGCGACCAACCGCTGGAAGGACTGCTGGACTCTATGCAGGACTTTACCGATAGCTACCAGGCAGCGGTAGACCAGACACAGCCAATCTTCCGCCGTCGTGCACTGGGCTGATTTACGCTGAATTAGCAGAGCTAATCGATCAATACCAATTACTGCCCGCCAGCGATGCTGTCGGGCAGTTTTTGTTTAGCGCCTTGGTCACTGGATAGTTTTTGCTGGCCCAGTTGCCCCAATAGATCATCCGCAAAACGCGACAACCCTTCCCTCCCCTTCAGGGGCGCGCCCGTCATTGACAGCTGCCAGCGTGGCAAGTTACCCAGATCCTTTTCGACTCGGTCCAGTACAGCCTGCTGCTGTTCAAACATACTTTGCAGGAACTCCACCTGCTCGGCCGCAGCCGGCAGCAGCCGGTTCAAAATCAAGCCGGCCACCGGAATACGCTCTGCCTGCAAAGTCGCGACCGCCCGCCGGGTCTCCTGCAGAGGTAAGATTTCCGGGGTCATTACAAACAGAAAACCGGTTGTGCGGGCGTCCCTAAGTGCCTCGCCGGCCTCGCGAAAGCGATTTTTTCGCTCCTGCAGCGGCGCTAACACCTCAGGGAGCGCCTCAGAGAACGCCTCGGGTAACGCCTTTTGTCCACGGCTTTCCGCAAAGGGATTATTGATATCTTCACCGGATTGGAGATGACTGAGGAGATCTTTGAAACGCCCGCTGCGCTTTTTCTGAGCCAGCAGGCCGGCCGTCCAGGCCGCCATCAGTCGAGGCAAAGCGAGCAGGCGCAAGGTGTGCCCAGTGGGCGCCGTATCGAAAATAATCAGATCGTACTGCTCCCGCTGCTGAATCAGCCGGGTCATTTCATCGAGCAGTGCGGCTTCTTCGGCCCCGGGAGAGTGACGGGTAAGATGCAGTTGCCGCTCCAGTTGCGGGCGCTGGCTCAGGGCCACATGGGGCAGCATTTGTTTGCGAATGGATTCGAGATAAGACGCGACGGCCACTTCCGGGTTCAACTCTAGGGCGCGCAGCGGTAGCCCTTCACCAGAGATATCCGCTATCCCCGCACGAAAATGACATTCGAACAGATCGCCAAGGTTGTGCGCAGGGTCGGTGGAAACCAGCAAAGTGTTTAGCCCGCGGCGGGCGGCAAGCAAGGCCAGGGTTGCAGCCAGGGTCGTTTTGCCGACGCCACCTTTGCCACCCACCAATATCAGGCGGCGCTGCAACAACTGGCTTAGATTGAGGTTAGCGGCCATGGAATCACTCCTAACAGCAGCGCAGCTCATCCAGCGGTGAGCGCTCCATGCCCATACGCTGATGCCACTGGTGAAAACGCTCCAGCATCAAAGGCTGCAGCTCCAGGGTGTAAAAGCTGACCGGATTGGGAATACCCAGAGACTCGCAGTACACCAGCAGCATGAACAGGTCCTCTTCATCCCGTTCGGCGCGAGCGATGGCGCCGCGGTACGGCGCCTTGTAATACGCTTCCAGCTGCTCGCCGATGCGGCGGAACACCAGTTTGAGATTTCGGGGTAATCCGGGCTTTTCCGATGTATCCATCATCCGCCTCCTGCATTCCCTGCGTGCGCTTGTGTTTTAGTTACCCATCTTCTCTTACCGTTTGCGTCGCCGGCCTTCGAAACGCCGACGCACATTCCAGTGCCACCAGCATGGCGGCCACCAGAACCACCAGATCAAGACTCAACAAAAACCAGTCGCTCTTCTGGTAAAACTCGTTCAGCTGAATCAGCAACGCTGCCAGGGTCATCAGCAACAGAAAAACCAGCGGGATAAGGGTGACCCAGTAAGGGCGCTTCAGACGCACCAGCATCAGTGTGATTACCAGCAGGGTGAGACCAGCCAGCAGTTGGTTAGTAGTGCCAAATAACGGCCAGATCAACAACCCGCCAGATCCATCCGCACCACCGGCCCCAAACGCCAATAACAGGCAGGAGCTTACCGCCATCAGCGTGGCCGGCAGCGGTTTGCCCAGCCAGCGCAGATTGTAGATCTCACCAAATTCCTGAAAGATGTAGCGCTGCAGGCGCAGGCCAGTATCCATGGTGGTACCGGCAAACAAAGCGGCCATCACCGTGAGCATGGTGCCCGAAATTGCAGTGTCTATTCCCACACCCGCATTCAGAATCGCCGCACCACCATCCACAAACGCCTGCACACCGCCTTGGCCAAACCCGGAATACACCGCCTGCCAATCCCCCAGTGACGCGAAGCCCGCGGTGGCCGCAATGATCGCCGCCAGTGCCAGCGCGCCCTCCCCTACGGCACCGAAATACCCCACAAAGCGGGCGTCAGGTTCCCGGTTCAATTGTTTCGACGTGGTGCCAGAAGCGACAAGACCATGGAATCCAGAAATAGCCCCACAGGCAATGGTGACAAATAACAGCGGTAACAGCGGCGGCGCCCCTTCGGGCACCTGGTGATTGATCATGGGCGCAACCACTTCCGGGCTGGCGATCAGCACCGCGGAATACAGCAGCATCAACCCCACAAACAGTTGCAGGCCGTTGATGTAGTCCCTCGGTTGCAGTAATACCCATACCGGCAGCAGTGAGGCCACGGCAGCGTAGGCAAACAGGATCAGTATCCAGGTGGCACTGGCAGAGATGCCTGCGACCGTTTCCGGCAAGGTCACCGGCACCGACGGCCCGACATAGATCAGCGCGTAGAGCGCGATCACCCCGAACAGGGAGACCAGCCCCAGATTGAACTTAAAGCGGTAAATCAGTTGCCCGATTACCAATGCCACGGCAATGGCACCCCAGATTGGCACGACGGAGCCGGGATTTTTGATCAGCAGGCCCGCAATCACCACACCGAAGACGGCATTCACCATCAACAGCACCAGAAAGATGACGATCATGAAAATACTGCGAGCGCGCTTGCCCACCACGTGACCGGTAAGGGATCCCACCGAGAGCGCGCGATTGCGTACACTGGCCCATACGGCGCCGCTGTCGTGCACCCCGGCAAAGAAAACGGTTCCGGATACGACCCAGAGAAATGCGGGCAGCCAGCCCCAGATAACCGCGATCGCCGGCCCCACAATGGGAGCAGCGCCGGCTACGGATGTGAAATGATGCCCCCAGAGCACAAATTTGTTGGTGGGGACATAATCCACCCCATCTTCAAATTCGTGTGCCGGAGTGACGAAGTCGGGATCAAAACGGTAGATACGGTCGGCGATATAACGAGAGTAAAAATAGTAGCCGGCAGCCATGCCGCCGAGGCCCAGCAGCATCAGTAATATCGCGCTCATGCAAAGCATCCCTGTTATGCATTATTCGTTGCAGGCTGTTCACCGGGTTCGCTTTGCGGACTATCTAAGCGAACCAGCCGGGCCCGTCCATCAACGAATACTGCACTACAGGAAACGCGCCCAGCCCCAGAGATACTAGCCCAGTCGCGTGAAACATCACCGAAAACTGCGCCTGAATCATTGTTTTGGCGCGAAAATCAAATTAGCTGCGCACCTTGCAGTGCATTTCCGTAGTGCCATAGCCCCACACCACCTTGGCCTCACCCTGGTGCTCCCAGATACTCATACCGGGGCCGACATATTTGCTGCCGCTGGCGGTGCGGGAAATGGTAAGGATCGATTCCTGATCTTTATACCGGGCCAGGGCAGCGGGCGGGTCAGTATCAAAGTAAGCGACGGTCACCTCTGCCCCATCGCACAGATAGGTTGCTTCCACTGTTACTGATGCCAGGCCGTAGTGCATCTGCAATTCCAACATGCGTCTCTGGTAGCTTTCGGCAACACACAGCGGCTTGTCCTGCTCTTTCCAGCACTCATTGCGGCCTTTGATCCAGCCCCGCTGCCGCGCTTTGAAGTACTTGTCTTGTGCGGCCTTTTCCGTCTGGCTTGCCGCCTTAAATACCTCCGCCATTTTCTGATCCAGCGCGGCCAGCGCACTATCTTTGCAGATCAGCTCTTCAATGGAGCTATTGAGTTTTACACTGCAGTCATAGGTGGGTTTGACCTTCTCCGGCTCTGCAGAAGCAAGCTCGCCATTGCCGCAAGCCGAAATCGCCGCGCAGAGCGTCATGAATAGAGCCAGAAATTTTCCCTTGCGCGCCCAATACATATTGCACTCCTATTACTTACCTCGGCCATTGATTAAATCACGCCCTGTTCGTTTAGCGCTTTTACCTCGTCTTCACTCAACCTCAGGGTCGAGCGCAGTACTTCACCGGTGTGTTCGCCCAATATAGGCGGTGGCTGGTCGTAAGCCAGCGGCGAAGCAGAAAACTCCAGGGGATTACGCACCGTCTTTACCCTGCCCGCCGTTGGGTGCTGCTGTTCAACCACCATGCCCCGCGCCTGCACCTGCGGATCGGCAAACACCTGCTCCAGATCGTTGATGGGCCCGCAGGGCACGTGGACAGCGCTTAGCTGCTCCAACCACCAGGCCGCCGGCTTTTTGCGGGTGGCCGCTTCAATAACAGGCACCAGTTTTTGCCGGGCCATTACCCGGGCGTTGTTGCTGGCATAAGCCGGATCCGCCGCCACCGTATCCAGTCCGGCGACGGCGCAGAACTTCTGGAATTGCGCATCGTTGCCAACTGCCAGCATAAAATAGCCGTCACTCGCCGGCACGGCCTGATAAGGGACAATATTCGGATGTGCCGTTCCCTGCCGTTGGGGGCTTACCCCCGACGTCAGGTAGTTCTGCGCCTGATTGGCAAGCCAGGCCACCTGGGTATCCAGCAGCGCGAGATCCAGTTGCTGCCCTTCGCCGGTTCGGTCGCGATGAATAACCGCGGCCAAAATGCCAGAAACCGCGTACATGCCTGTCATCAAGTCGGCAACGGCCACACCCACTTTTTGCGGTCCGGCTCCGGGTTCGCCCTCGGGCACCCCAGTCAGGCTCATCAGACCTCCCATGCCCTGGATCATGGCATCGTAGCCAGCGCGATTCGCATAGGGACCCGTCTGGCCAAAGCCGGTGATGGAGCAATAGATGATTCCCGGGTTTACCGCCTTGACCGAGGCATAATCAAGCCCGTACTTCTTGAGCCCGCCCACCTTGTAGTTCTCCAGCACCACATCACAGTGTTTTGCCAGCTCCAGAATCAGCTGTTGCCCCTCAGGCCGAGTGATATCCACGGTGATGGACTTCTTGCCACGGTTGGCACTCAGGTAATAAGCCGCCTCCGCGGTGTCCTGCCCAGACAAGTCCTTGAGGTAGGGAGGCCCCCAGTGGCGGGTATCATCCCCCGTTCCGGGCCGCTCAACTTTAATCACCTCCGCCCCGAAATCCGCCAGTACCTGCCCTGCCCAGGGGCCTGCCAGAATCCGGCTGAGATCGAGAACTTTGAGATGGGCTAATGGACCGGCCATATTTCCGCCTTTACTTTACGACTGGAGAGGGTTTTTGGGGTACTTTTGACGCACGATATTGTGATCACAAAATGCGTCGGGCGAACAATAACAGATTGCGAACTGATTGGTCTAAACCACTGACCGACGTACACTTTGGAGAGCTCGAAAATAATCCATAACACCAGATAACAGGATAGCGAGATGACGGACAGCGCAATGACCGAACCTGAAGCCCCAAAAGACGCGCCGCGGTTTGACTCTTTCAAGGCGTTTTATCCCTACTACCTGCAGGAACACAGCAACCTGACCTGTCGACGCCTGCACTTTGTGGGCACCGGACTGGTGATTGGCCTGCTCATCACCGCGGTCATTACGCAACAATGGCTATTGCTCGCCGTATTGCCTGTTGCCGGCTACGGTTTTGCCTGGGTGGGGCATTTCTTTTTCGAACACAATCGCCCGGCCACCTTCAAAAATCCCTTCTACTCCCTGTGGGGTGACTTTGTGATGTTCAAGGACATACTGCTGGGCAATATCAAGCGTTAGGTCCCGAAAATACGCCTAACTAACCAGCATTCTTTAACCGATCCAGCCTAGCCCAGTCCGTATTTACGCAGCTTATTGGCAACGGCAGTGTGGGAAATGCCCAGCTGCCGGGCCAGCGTTCTTGTCGAGTGCTGGCCTGCGGGCAGCGCCTGTAGCATTTCTTCCAGAATGGCCCGCTCGACCTTGTCCATCCGCTGGCGCAGGGTCAGCCCGCGCCCCCAGTCCTGCCAAGGCAACTGCTCGGCCATGGCCTCCGCGGGCAAGTCCACCAAGCTGATGACGTTTCGCCGGGCACTCTGATTTGCGCCGCCTTCTGCATGCGCCAAAGCGCCCTGCAAATGGGCGCTTAGCCCGCGTAAGTTGGTCGGCCAGTCCAGCGACATCAAAACCTGACGGACCGCATCATCCAGCTCAACTGCAGCGCCGGCGGTCTCTGCCAGTATCAACTGTGCAAAGCCGGCAATAGCCGGGCGCATACTGCGTAGCGGCGGCAAAGCGATCTGGTTGAGCAGTAATTGGCGCAAGGCCGGGATCAGGGAAGTGGAGGAAGCGGCAGAAACCATCAACCGGGGCGGCATGGCGCCGCACAGCAGTTGCTCAGCCAACAAGCGCTGTAATTCTTCTGGCGCCTGCTCCAGATCATCGATCAGCACCACCGCATCGCCGCCCAGCGCCGCCATATCACGCAACGCCTTTTGATCCAGCTGGCGACCAGACAAGTACCGGATCTGGCCAGTTTCCGCCAGCGGACACAGGTAATAGGCCGCCTGCAGAAAGGTGGTTTTGCCACTGCCGGCCTCACCGCTAATCAGCAACGGCTCTTCGAGTGGCGCCAGTTGCTGCAACTTCAGACAGGCCTCACGCCGCTTGTCGAGATCCCACAGCACCCGGGGCTCGGGACGCTCTTGCGGTTCGCCCTCTTCCGCCGACAGTCGCTGCAAGGTAATCACAGCCCCCGCCAGCGAGGCCACAGCGCCGGGGTCATCGGCCAGCGCGATGGGGGACCAGTCGAGGGTATAGGCCCGGCCTCGCACGGAAACCGGCAAGCCATAGCGCGGCACCGTAAAACCCCGCAGCAGCTCTTTCAGCTGCAAGCGGGGCAGGAAACGTTGCAACTGCATACCCGGTGCCTGACCGAGACTGACCCCCAGCGCCCGCGCAGCCGCCAGATTGGCCGCGATGATGCGCCCATCCCGATCCACCGACAGCACCGGTTCCGCCACGTGCCGCAGCAGTGTATCCAGTTCGAAATGACGCCGCTCCGACGGGATCAGGGCAATACGGCGCACCGAACGCACCCCCGGCACCCGCTGCAGGGACTTTTCGATGGCCTGAAATTGGGTGACCAGAAGGCCAGGGGCGGACAGGTAGACCTTGTCACCACTGTCACCGCCCAGCTCACCCGACGCAACATTCACCCGATATTCGGAAAAAATCCCCATGATTTCCTGCAGGATACCTACACGATTACTGCAGGTTATTTCGATACGCATGGCTCGCCTGTAAATATTTCTTTACAGAAAGTCTAGCGCTTCGCCTGCCGCAACCACAAGATCTGCCACTGCGGACCTGCCATTGTCATCGCCGGGTGTCTAAGAATAGAAAAGAGATATCTGCACTAATAAAAACAACAGACACAGCATTGCGGCGACGCTGAAGACCAGACTCGCCGGTGCTGAACGATGGAGGTAGCCATGAACAATTCCGGCACTAAAAAGCCCAGCAAATATGTGGCCCGCGAGCCCGAGGCCAACGGCTTTATCGAATACTCCGAACTGGAGCACCAGACCTGGCAACAACTGATTGAGCGCCAGCTGGAAATCGTGCCGGGCCGGGCCTGTGACGAATACCTGCACGGCCTGGAATTGCTCGACCTGCCCCGCGACCGCATTCCCCAGCTCGACGAAATCAGCAGCGTACTGCGCCGGGAAACCGGCTGGGAAGTGGCCCGGGTGCCGGCACTGATCGGGTTTGAAACCTTTTTCCGCCTGCTTTCCGAGCGCAAATTCCCGGTGGCAACGTTTATCCGCACCCCGGAAGAATTCGACTATCTGCAGGAACCGGATATTTTCCACGAGATATTTGGCCACTGCGCCATGCTCACCAACCCGGCCTTCGCCAACTTCACCCAGAAATACGGCGAGTTGGGCCTCAAGGCTTCCCCCAAAGAGCGCGCCTACCTCGCACGCCTTTACTGGTTCACCGTGGAATTCGGCCTGCTGAAAACCGATAACGGCCTGCGCATCTATGGCGGCGGCATTCTGTCTTCGCCCAAGGAAACCCTCTACGCTCTGAGTGATGCACCCACTCGCGCGCCCTTCGAGGTGATCGACACCCTGCGTACGCCTTACCGGATCGATATCGTCCAGCCCATCTACTACGTACTGAACGACCTGGAAGACCTGCAACAGCTCACCGAGATCGACCTGATGGCTCGGGTACGCGAAGCCATGGCCGCCGCTCTCTTCGAGCCGCTGTTCCCCCCCAAAGAAGCGGCCTGACCGCCTCAGGACATTTTTCCAACAATCCCCTGTTGCTTGGCCGGGCATTGCCCGGCTTTTTTGATGTCGAAAAGCGCGAGAGAAAATTCCACTACTGACACCCCATTACTGAGATTATCGTTACAGGCATCACAAGGGGTGCAGCCAAAGGGTTCTTCGGAACTGATCCCACGTCGGATCTGGCTGCATCGCTCAAAATCACTGGGGTATTTTGTTGCAACGGATAGCGAACCAAGCGTTAGTTATGGAACCGATCCCTGCGTTTTCGGGAGATATGTAGCACTATGTCCTCACTCGACGCGATTGATCGACAACTTCTTGCCATCCTTCAATCTGATGTTAGTCTCTCCATCGAAGAGCTGGCCGAGCGCGTGGGCCTTACCAAGACCCCCTGCTGGCGCCGGATACAGAAATTGGAGAAAAGCGGCATCATCCGCCGCAAAGTCGCTCTGCTGGATGCGGAGGTACTCGGTCTGCCGGTCTCGGTTTTTGCCCAGGTAAAAACCAACCAGCACAGCGCGGAATGGGCGGAATCCTTCTCCCACGCCATGGCCGACTTGCCCGAAGTTGTAGACTGCTACCGCATGGCAGGCGACTACGACTACATACTGCGAGTCGTGGTCAGTGATGTGGCAGCCTATGACCGCTTCTATAAAAGACTGATTGCCCACTCGGGAATCTCCGACGTGGCCTCCTATTTCGCCATGGAGCAGATCAAGAGCACCACGCAGCTGCCCATACCAACCGGTGAATGACACCAGCTCAATTACTGTTTTACGCAACGCCCGTGGGTGATCCCTGCGGGCGCAGTCAATTGAGGTTGTCATGTCCGCTAATAATTCCATTAAAACCGCAGCCATCACCGCCGATTCGGAAACCGAGCAGCTACTCGCACGTATCCGCGACAGCGTGATCGGTGAACGCATGCCCATGCAAACGCCCTTCGGCCAGCGCCCCCTGATTTACGCGGACTACACCGCATCCGGACGCGCCCTCACCTTTATCGAAGACAGCATTCGCAACCGGGTTCTGCCCTGGTACGCCAACACCCACACGGAAACGTCAGCCACCGGCCGCCAGACCACCGCCTTTCGCGAGCAGGCCCGCGCTGCCGTGCGCAAATCCGTCAATGCGGGTGAGGAGCACGCGATTATTTTCTGCGGCGCCGGCGCTACCGCCGCCGTCAATCGTTTAGTTGATTCTCTTGGCCTGCGCACCGATTGCTACGAGCGCTTCGGCGGCCGCAACGGCGAAATCCCGGCGGCAAAACGCCCTGTGGTGTTTATCGGCCCTTACGAACACCACTCCAATGACCTGCCGTGGCGGGAATCCATCGCTGAAGTGATCACCATCCCCCAGGATGCCAAAGGCGGTGTCGATCTCGACGCACTGCAGCAGGCGCTGGATAAATTCGCCGATCGCCCACTGAAAATCGGCAGCTTTTCCGCCGCCTCCAATGTCACCGGTATCCGCACCGACGTCGATGCCGTCACTCGCCTGCTGCACAAAAACAACGCCCTTTCCTTCTGGGACTACGCCGCCGCCGCGCCCTACGTGGGTATCGACGTTCAGGGCGAAGATGCACTGGCCAGCAAAGACGCCCTGTTTATCTCCCCGCACAAATTTGTCGGTGGCCCCGGCACCCCGGGCATCCTGATCGTGCGCCGCTCACTGCTGCCACAAAACCAACCAGCCGTCACCGGCGGCGGCACCGTCTCCTGGGTCAGCCCCGGCCGACACACCTACCTGCCCGCCGGCGAACGCCGCGAAGAAGCCGGCACCCCCGCCATCGTCGAATCCGTACGCGCGGGCATGGCATTTGCGCTGAAAGACCAGGTCAGCGCCGCGGTCATCGAAGAGCGCGAAGCCACCTGGATCCAGCGCGCCTTCAGCCGCTGGGGCAACAATGAAAACATCCAGATACTCGGTGGCACCGAAGCCGAACGCGTCAGCATCGTTTCCCTGCACATACTGCACGAAGGCAAACCCCTGCATCACGGCTTCGTCGTAGCTCTGCTCAACGACCTCTTCGGTATCCAGGTACGCGGCGGCTGCTCCTGCGCCGGCCCCTACGGCCACCACCTGCTGCACCTAACCGATGAACAGAGCACTGCCATTGAAAAGCTGGTGAGTGAAGGCGAAAGCATCCTGAAGCCCGGCTGGGTTCGATTGAACTTCAACTACTTCCTCGATGAAGAGACCGTGGACTACTTGATTGACGCCATCGAACTGATCGCGAAATTCGGCGATCGCATCCTGCCTTACTACCAGTACGACACCCGCCATGGCGTCTGGCGTTATCAGGGCGAAGTGGCGGATGAGCCATTGAGTTTGAGTTTTGATGCCGATGAACAGCCACCGGCAAAAGTTGAGACTCCGCTGCAGGAGTTCATACAACAGGCACGGCCTTTGCTTGAAAACCCTGTGGGTACAAAATGCGGACAGCCGATGCTCTCAAGTGAAGGCGAAAACCTGCGCTGGTTTAAGTTATAACGTATAGAACGTTGAAAATAACCGGTGTCCGCGCCGATAATGCAGACACCGGTTACGATTTTTTTTCAAGTCTGCTACAAGGATGCGCAGTGCCTGAGACCTCCCTGTTCCAGTCGTTCTTCCTGATCTTCAGTGGCGCCGCCATTGTCGCATCGCTCGCCCTGTGGGGCCGCCAACCGCTCCTGGTTGCCTACATCGCCCTCGGCGTACTTCTCGGCCCCTCCGGCTTCGCCATCATCGACAACGTCAACCTGATGGCCGAAATGTCCAACATCGGCATCATCTTCCTGTTATTCCTGCTCGGGCTCGACATGCAGCCCAAAGCACTCATCTCGGTGCTGCGCAAAGCCACCTTCGTCGGCCTTATCAGCTGCGCCCTATTTCTCGGGCTTGGCTATGCCATCGGCAGAGTCTTCGGCTTCACCGACACCGAATCCTGGGTCATCGGCATGGCGATGATGTTCTCCAGCACCATCATCGGCATCAAACTCCTCCCCACCACCGTACTGCACCACAAACACCTGGGGGAAATGATGGTTGGCCTGCTCCTGTTCCAGGACTTCGTCGCCATCACCTGCCTGATGATCCTGCTGAGTGGCAGCACCGGCTCCGTCGACTTCACCCGCCTGGGTATCTCATTTGCCGCACTGCCGCTGCTGATCGCCTTCGCCTGGGGCGCCGTGCGCTACATACTCCAGCCGCTACTGGCCAGGTTCGACCGCTTCCACGAATACGTGTTTCTGTTGGCACTGGGCTGGTGCATGGGGTTGGCGGAACTGGCGGAAGTCATGGGCCTGTCGCGGGAAATCGGCGCCTTCATCGCCGGCATCACCCTTGCCACCAGCCCCATCTCCCAGTACATCGCCATCAGCCTGAAACCCCTGAGGGATTTCTTCCTGATCCTGTTCTTCTTCAGTCTGGGCGCCCAATTCCACCTGGATATGGTGCCGGAAATCGCCTTCCCCGCGGTGGTCGCTGCGGTTGCAGTACTTGCGATCAAACCGGTGGTGTTCCGCTACCTGCTGGGGCAACAGAGCGAACGGACGATTCTGGCGTGGGATATTGGATTCCGGCTGGGGCAGATCAGCGAGTTTTCACTGTTGATCGCGTATCTGGCGATGAGTCAGCAGCTGATTGGCAGTGCCGCTTCCCACCTGATTCAGGCGACGGCGATTCTTACCTTCCTGGTATCGTCTTACATCGTGGTGCTGAACTTCCCCAACCCCATTGCCATCAAGGATCACCTGCGGCGGGATTGAGTTGGCTGAATGGTTTTCAAGCCGGCACAGTGGCGGCCAAGCACCGGGGATGGGTTTTCAAAACCGCTGTAAATACATCCCTGTACGCTGCGTCGGCGACATCCCTGTCGCCGACGCTTTTGAAAACCCATCCCCGGCACTTCGCCTTCGCATCGAAGCAGTGCACTTCGCTATCGGCACAAATATATAGACCCTTACGGTGTTACAGTGCTTTTGCGAGTCTTGGAAAGCAAAAAACCAAAGGCAGCTGGAATATCCTTGGAGAACATCAAGTACAGGCAAGGCACCAGCAACAATGAAATCGTAGTGGCCGCAAGAATCCCGTAGCCCAGCGAAATCGCCATCGGGATCATGAATTTCGCCTGTACCGATGTTTCAAAAATCATCGGCATCAAACCACAAAAGGTGGTTACCGTCGTGAGAATGATCGGCCGGAAACGGCGGGCGGCGGCGGCCTTGATGGCGTCGGTAATTGGCGTCCCCTGCTCCCGCAAGCGGTTGCCGTATTCAATCATCACCAGGGTGTCGTTGATCACCACTCCCGCGAGCGCCACCATCCCCAGCAGGCTCACCATGCTCAGGCCATAGCCCATCACCAGGTGCCCGAGTAGCGCACCGATTACTCCGAATGGAATCGCCACCATCACCGTCAGCGGCTGAATATAACTTTTCAGTGGAATCGCCAGCAGAAAATAAAGTACCGCCAGGGTCAGGGTAAAGGTCAGCCCGAGCGAGGATAGCCCCTCGCGCTCATCGGCCTGACGCCCCTCGTAGGAAATCGAAAGCCCCGGATACTGCCCGCGCAGCTGCGGCATTACCGTCTGGTCCAGTTCGTTGATCACCAGGGCTGCCTGGTCCGCCGGCTCCACGTTGGCCGTCACCGTCATTACCCGGCGGCCCTCGCGGCGATTGATGGTCGCGTAAGCGCGCCCCTGATCGATTTCCACCAGATCGGGCAACGGTAGCCAAAGGCCGTTGCCAGCGCGGATCATGATGCTGTGTACATCATCCAGTGTTACCCGCTCTTCTTCCGGCAGGCGCACCATCACCTTGACCTGATCGCGCCCCCGCTGCTGGCGCATGGCCTCGGCGCCGTATAGCGACGCGCGCAATTGCCGGCCAATATCCTCGGCGGTCAGGCCAAGGCTTTTGGCGGTGTCGGTCAGCGTCAGATCCAGCTGGCGCTTGCCCTGGGAAACACCGGCATCGATATCGCCCACCGCGGGGAAACCTTTCAGTGCCTCCGCCAACTGCATCGCCGCTTGTTCCAGAAGATCGGTATCGGTATGGCGCAGCTCCACGGTCAGTGCGGGGCCTGCGCCGGGGCCGCCGCGATCACTGGCAAACGTCGAGCTGAGCGCACCGGGAACCGGACCCACCGCCTGGCGCCAGCGACGTACAAACTCGCCGGTGCCCACGGTGCGCTGGTCACCGGGTGTCAGGTAAACATCCACCTGCACCTGGTCATCGCGTATCAGGCCGCGCATGCCAATAAAAAAGCCTTCACGGCCGGTCTCTTCCAGTATCCGGTCGGCGGCGCCCATAATCTGCTTGCGCGCACGATCCAGTTGCGCCTCGGCGGTGCCGGGGGGAAAGGTGACCTGAACCCGGCCAGAATCCCGTTCCACTTTCGGCATCAGGGTAAAGCCCATGCGCCCGCTGCCCGCATAGCCAATCATGACAATCAGGATGGCCACGGAAATGGCAATGGTGATGTAACGGTGGCAAACGCAGAGATTCAGAAAGGGCTTGAACCGCTTCTCTACAAAGCGATCGAGGCTGCGCGCGATCATTTTCTGCCGCGCGGCAAAGCGGCGCGCCGCCCGGCTTTTATGCCCACGTTTGGAATACGCCAGGTGAGCGGGCAGGATAAATAACGCTTCCACCCAGGAAATCGCAAACACCGTACCCACCACAAAGGGAATGACACCGAAGATTTTGCCCATAAAGCCGGGCAATTCGGTGAGCGGGATAAACGCCACAATGTTGGTGAGAATGGCAAACGTCAGCGGCACCGCAACCTGGCGAGCCCCTGCCACCGCGGCTTCAAAATTGCTGTAACCCTGTTGCCGCCATTCGTGAATGTTTTCACCGGCAATGATCGCATCGTCCACCACTATCCCGAGGGCGATAATAAACGCGAACATACTCACCATATTGATGGAGATATCCATCGCCGGCAGGAACAGCAAGGCGCCCAGGAAGCTGATGGGAATGCCGAGGGTTACCCAGAAGGCCAGGCGCAATTCCAGAAAGGCCCCCAATACCACAAACACCAGCAGCAGGCCGATAAAACCATTTTTAAGCAGTAGCGACAGACGCTCCTTGAAGATTTCAGAGTCGTCGTCGCGCACACTGACATGGATTCCCGGCGGCAGTGTCTCACGGATTTCCGCCAGCACTTCGTGGGTGGCATCACTGACGCTCATCGGTGTCTGGTCGCCGATCCGGAAAACATCGATACCCGCGGCGGGTTCGCCGTTAAACACCATATTGCGCGGTTCATCCACTAGCGCATCACGAATGCGGGCAATATCCCGAAGGCGTACGGTACCGCCGCCTTCGCTCTGGGCAATGGCAATATCCCCGAACTGTCGCGCCCAATCCCGGCGCTCGGTCACCCGCACCAGTATCTCTCCGGCCTGGGACTTGACCCCACCGGCGGGCACATCCACCGCGGCGTTGCGCACCAGCTGCGCGATATCCGGCAGCGACAGGTTATAGCGACGCAGGTCATCCCGATCCACCTCGATCGCCACTTCGTAATCGCGGACACCGTAGGCTTCCAGCTGGGTGATATCCGGGTGGGCTTCCAGCTTGTCGTACACCTGCATCACAAATTCCCGCAGGGTGCGGTCATCCACATTGCCGTGTATTACCAGATCCAGCACATCGCGCTTGCGCTCGGCGAGGCTGACCTGGGGCCGTTCGATATCGGACGGGAAAGTACTGACCCGATCAATGGCGGCCTGTACATCCTGGAATACTTTATTGGCATTGGCGTCTTCATCTAGTTCCAGTGTCAGGTTGGCACTACCCTCGCCCGCACTGCCGCGCAGCTCCTTGATACCTTCAAGGCCCGTCACCGCCTGCTCCGCAGGCACCAACACGCCGCGCTCCACTTCCTCCGGACTGGCCCCGGGGTAAGAAATGTTTACCGAGACCATGTCCAGGCTGAACTCGGGAAACACTTCTTTCTTGATGGAAAATGAAAAGATCAGGCCGCCGATCAAGAACACCAGCATCAGCAAGTTGGCGGTAACGTGGTTGTGGGTCATCCAGGCGATGGCGCCGTGACTGGTATCGATCCGCGCCCGTTTGCCGCGCCCCGGAAGGTTGCTATTGCTCTCGCTAGTACTCATCCGCGTTCACCATCGGTACCGGCCTTGCGGGGTGGATCGGGCAATTCTGGCGGCTCGGACTTTTCCTGGCCTGCTGCCGGGCTGCGCTGCGGGCGTCCGGATTTGGCACCCGGAACTTGCCCTGCCGCACGTACCGGCATGTTTTCGGTCACGCTGGTGAGGCGGGTGGTTACCAGGGTTTCACCACCGCGTAAGCCGCCTGTTTCCCCCCGCTCCAGCACCGCAAACTCCTCGTTAAAGTGCGCGACTTTGACCGGCTGGATATGAATTTTTCCGTCGACCACCACCCACACCATATCCCCGTCCTGCAACGCCGTCAGGGGAATGCGCACCTGCTGGCCATCCGCGCGGCCGGTAATCTCCACGCGCGCCAGATCATTCAGCAGCAGTTGCGGGCGTGCAGGATCGGCAATACCCAGGGGATCATCCAGTTCCACCAGTACACGGGCGAGCCTGCCCTGCTCTTCCAGTACCGGGATCACACGCACAAAACGACCCTGGCGATAAACCCCTTGCGGCCATTGGCTGCCGCGGATACGCACTTCCGCACTGGCGGTATTCAACTGTGGCAGCTGGCGCGCTGGTACTTCCACTTCGATTTGGAATTTGTCGGCACCCGCCAAACTGTAAAGGATTGTGCCCGGGGCAACCCGGTCGCCCACATCTACGCTGCGGGATACCAGCAAGGCGTTAAATGGTGAAGCAATGCGGGTCAGGCGCAGATCCCGCTGCGCCAGTTTTACCTGCGCCTCTGCCGCATCCACCCGCGCGCGGGCCGCCGCGAGCTGCGGCTCGCGCAATACCAGGGACTGATCGGCACCCGGCAGCGATGTACCGAGCAATTCAAATTCTTCCTGGGCAACCTGGCGCTGGCCCTGCTCCTGCTGCAATTCCGCACGCCGCTCTGCCAGGGTGCTGCGTACCGATTGCAGCGCAAGTTCGTAGGGCTCGCGCTCAATGCGGACCAGCGGCTGGCCCTCGCCCAGGGTCGACCCCGGTCCCAGGTCGTAGTCCAGCCACTCTACCCGGCCATCCACCTGTGGCTGCAGGTCCACCAGCTCCCGCGCGCTCACTTTACCAAGTGCTTTTACTACCAGGGGAAACTGGCCGTATTCCGCTCGCGCGACTTCTACGGTAAGCGGCGGCGCTTTGCGCTCAGCTCGCTGCATGGTTGGCTTTTCCCGCAACAGCCAACTGGACAAAAGCGAAGCCAGCACGATCAGCGCGATCGGAATGGCGATGCTCCAGTTGATTTTATTCAGCATTTGAATTCTCACTTCTCTAATTCTTCTGATGCGTCTGGCGAGCGGTAAATTTCCAGGTCCACCGCCGGAGGTTGTGGCAGGTCATCGGCCATCAGGCCTCCGGAAATCGCGCGGTAAAGGGTTACCCGGTTCTCCAGTAATTCGCGGCGAGCGGTCAACAGCTGCCGCTCGAGTGACTGCTGGTTGTCGGTTGCCGACAGCACATTGAGGAAATCCAGCGTACCCTGGCCGTAGGCGCGTCGCTGGCGCAGGGTTATCTGCTCGGCCAGATCCGCCCGCACCCGTAAATGTTGCAGGCGCTCCTGTACGGCCTGCTCATTGATCAGTGCCTGTTCCACTTCCGAGAGCGCTTGCATCACCGTATTGCGCAAGCTCATCCAGCGTTCCTGTTCCACCGCCTGTTGCTGGCGCTCTGCCGCTGCGAGATTGCCGCCATCAAAAATGACACCTTCCACCGCTGCACTGAGGTTTAGCAGCCAGTCTTCGGCAATATCTGCCAGGGAGGTGCCGCCACCACTGAAGAAAAGACTGAGAGACAGGCTCGGCAAACGCTCGGCCCAGGCCTGGTCGACGAGATAGTGCCCCTGCAACAGCTCCCGTTGCGCACGCTGCACATCCGGTCGGCGCAGCAACAGATCCGCGGGCACACCGGTAACCGGCAGCGCGGGCAGCGACGGCAGCGATTCGCCGCGGTCGACAAACGCGGGCAATTGCGCGCGATCGCGCCCCAATAGTGCCGCCAGCTGTACTTGCAAAATCTCGATGTTGGCGCGAGCCTGATCCAGCTCCTGCAGCGACTGCTGTACCAGCTGGCGCTGCTGCAATACATCGGCCGCCGCACTGACACCGGCACCAAAACGCAACTCGAGCGCCTTCAGGGTTTTGCGGTTGGTGTCCAGCTGCTGCTGTAACAGTTCCAGCTGGCCCCACTGTTCCTGCAATTGCAACCAGACCCCGGTGACTTCTGCAACCAGCGTGAGCGCAGCCACCTGGAAGTTATCCTGCTGCGCCAGCCGGCCCGCTTCTGCGGCCCGGGCACCGCTGCGCACCCGCCCCCACAGGTCGATTTCATAGCCCGCCGCCAGGCTGCCACTCCAGCTGTTGCCTTCGTTTTGCGCACCGGAAAAGTCAAAGCCTTCACTGGAGTGCCGGCGCTGCTCGGTATTTTCCAGTGAACCGGTCAGGCGCGGCCAGAAGCCGCTGCGCGCCTGGGCAGCGGCTGCATCCGCCTGCTGCAGGCGCCAGTAAGTGGCCTGCAAATCCGGATTGCCGGAGAGTGCCTGCTCCACCAGCTGGTCGAGCTCGCGATCATTGAAGGATTGCCACCAGCGCTGATCCAGGGACAGAGAGCCAGAGGCGCGAAAGTGGTCGGGCAGGCCAAGCGCATCGGCCGGAAGCCCCTGCGGCAGCGATGGATTGCCACTGCACCCGGCCAAGGCCAGGGCGCACAGCAGGCCGGATACGGCGATGATTTTCGGCGAAAAAGCCATAAAACTATTTTGATCTAACAGCATTTATTTTCATTATCGAAACTTCTAATTCACCCGCCAAGGCGATTTACGTTTGTTTACCCGTGAAGTGGGACGAAAGTACCCACCAAGCAGCGGTTGTCACCCAACTAGCGCCTTCCGCCGGCAGGATCCGGCTTAACCTCCGCGCAAACGGAATATTCCACTGGAATCGCCCCCAAAAAAGTGATCACAAAACGTGAAGCCCGCTTTGATGTTCGCTATCATGACCGGAGATCCTAACAAGTGGGCGGTGATGCACTCCATTTACTGCCTTCGACGCTATAAAAGAAGGATCAAAGCACCGGCCGCTGTTCTTCCCTGCCACGCGCCTGCGATGGAAGCCCGAAACGCTCAGGCAGGGTCACTCGGTATAACAATGACCGGGCATTACCAGAATCGCTGAACAAACAGCAAACAGAAAGATGGCACCAGCGGCCCAACTGACCAGAACCACATATCTCTGCACGGACCCAAACCATGAGCAAAAACCAACCTTTGGCACATTGGGACGATATTCTCCTGCTGGACCGCCAGCTGAGCGACGAAGAGCGCATGATCCGCGATACGGCGCGGGAATATTGCCAGTCCAAGTTGATGCCGCGGGTACTTGAGGCAAACCGCCACGAAATTTTTGACCGCGACATCATGAGCGAGATGGGCGCACTGGGCCTGTTGGGCTCCACCATTGAAGGCTACGACTGCGCCGGCCTCAACTATGTCTCTTATGGTCTGGTTGCACGGGAAGTGGAACGTGTCGATTCCGGTTACCGCTCCGCCATGAGTGTGCAATCCAGCCTGGTGATGCACCCAATCTACGCCTACGGCAGTGAAGAGCAGAAGCAGAAGTACCTGCCCAAGCTCGCCAGCGGCGAGTGGGTCGGCTGCTTTGGCCTGACCGAGCCGGACGCGGGCTCCGACCCCGGCGGCATGAAAACCCGGGCCAAGAAAGTGGACGGTGGCTACCGCCTGAGCGGCTCCAAAATGTGGATCACCAACAGTCCGATCGCGGATGTATTTGTGGTCTGGGGCAAAGATGATGAGGGCGATATCCGCGGTTTCGTGCTGGAGAAAGGCATGGAAGGCCTGAGCGCGCCGAAAATCGAGGGGAAATTCTCCCTGCGCGCGTCCATCACCGGCGAAATCGTGATGGACAATGTATTCGTTCCCGACGAAAACCGCTTCCCGCATATCAAAGGTCTGAGCGGACCCTTTGGCTGCCTCAACCGCGCCCGCTACGGTATCTCATGGGGCGCCATGGGAGCGGCAGAATTCTGCTGGCATGCGGCGCGCCAGTACGGCCTCGATCGCAAACAGTTCAACAAACCCCTGGCCCAGACTCAGCTGTTCCAGAAAAAGCTGGCGGATATGCAAACCGAAATCACTCTTGGCCTGCAGGCGTCTCTGCGTGTCGGTCGCCTGATGGACGAGCAGAAAAACAGCTTCGATCCCACCATGATCTCGCTGGTGAAACGTAACAATTGCGGCAAGGCGCTAGACATCGCCCGTACCGCCCGAGATATGCACGGCGGTAACGGTATCGCCGACGAATTCCACGTAATTCGCCATGCGATGAACCTGGAGGCGGTCAATACCTACGAAGGCACCCACGATGTACACGCGCTGATTCTGGGGCGGGCACAGACCGGGCTGCAGGCGTTTTTCTGAGAAACTGTACCGAACCTCAGAGAATCTCCATAATCCCCCACTGACCGGGGCACTCTTTCCAGATTGCCCGGTGGCGGAACCGCTGCCGGGTACAGCCTTGTGAGACACGGGCTAGGCGCCCCCCCTCAACCCATCCATGGGGGCTCTTCCGCGAGGTCCCTCTCGCGGAAGGTCTCACAAGTCTGCACCCGACATCGGCTCCTTCACATCTGGTTCCTGCACGGGAACCAGCATTCTCAGATCAGCCATATAGAGCCGGGCGTCATGGAACAACTGCTGTACTGGTGCGACCTCATCGGCATCGTCGTCTTCGCCTTTACCGGCGTGCTGGCTGCCGGCCATAAACAGATGGACCTGTTTGGCGCGGTGGTTCTGGCCTGTGTGACCGCCACCGGCGGTGGCACTACCCGGGATATGATCCTCAACGTCCCCGTATTCTGGCTCTCTGACAGCTACTACCTGTGGATTGCCGTCGCTACCGGGGTTATCAGCTTTTACCTGATCCGCTACCTGCAGGTGCCCATGCGCCTGTTGATGATTGCCGACGCCGCGGGGCTCGCCGTGTTTGTGGTCATCGGCACCCAGAAAGTCCTCGACCTCGGGCACTCTCCGGCCATCGCCATTGTCATGGGCGTAATGACCGGCACCTTCGGCGGCCTGATCCGCGACATTCTCTGTGGCGATATTCCCCTGCTACTGCGGCGGGAAATTTATGCGACTGCCGCCTTGAGTGGCGCCGCCGCACTGGTGATACTGGAAGACATCCCGGCACTCCCCGGCGAGGCCGTGGTTGCCATCGCGGTTCTGGTTACCCTGGGCATCCGCCTGGCGGCCCTGCGCTGGAACCTGTCGGCACCGATCGCCCGAATGCGCCCCAACTGATTTTCAATTCAGGCACCTATCTGTATGCCCCCACGTTTTACTGCCCTTTTCCGTTTACTGTGCCTCTTGTCTGGCCTTTCAGCCCTGGCATTAAGTGCGGGCTGCGCGCCCAAAGAGGAAACCTCGGTAGCCAACCCCAACCGCCTGATTCCCAAGCCCTGCTGGTTTGAAGCGGAGGCCAGCTGGCCTACCACCCAGTGCTACATGATGGAGGTGCCAGAGAATCACGCCGAGCCGGCGGGCCGCAAAATCCAGTTCCCGGTGGTGCGCTTCTTCGCACAGATCTCCGACCCGGATAAAGAGCCCCTGCTCCACCTGGGTGCTGGCGGCCCCGGCGCCAGCATGGGACTGGAACCAGAAAATGCCAGCGACTGGCTGTGGTTCAACTACGCCGGCATGTCAGTAGAGGTTGGCCGCGATCTCATAGTGATCGATCCCCGCGGTACCGGCATGGCGCAGCCCAAACTGGCTTGTAGTGAATTTATCAAAGATGCCGAGCTGGCTTTTTCGCGCAGTCTGAGCGCCGATGAAGAGGCGCGGGTGTTCACCTTTAGCATTGAACGCTGCTATAGCCGCCTGACAGAAACGGCCGATCTCGCTCAGTACAACAGCACTGCGGTGGCACGGGATATTGAGGCGCTGCGCCAGGCCCTCGGCGTCCCCAAGTTGAACCTCTACGGCGTGTCCTATGCCAGCCGCTACGCCCTGACCATTGCCCGGGAGTTCCCGGACTCAGTGCGCGCTATGGTGCTCAACAGCGCGGTCTTCCCCAATATCATCTACGCGCAGCAATTACCCCAGGACGTGATTGCCGCCTACCAGCGCGGCATCAATTACTGCAGCCAGGACAGCAAGTGCAACAAGCAGTACCCGGATCTGCAACGACGACTGGAAAGCCTGGTCGAAAAGCTGGATGAAAGCCCATTGACGGTGAAAACCGGAAACATTCACCCGGGCGAACAATACCCGTTTGTGCTGACCGGCCAACGGCTGCTGCGGGTACTCTTCCAGGCCCTTTACAACGAAAGTTTTTACAAGGAATTCCCCGCAATCATCGAGGAGCTGGAATCGGAGCAGGCCCAACTGCTGAAACCCGCCATTGTCAGTTTTATGGGGCTGGTGCTGGACCCCAATTTTGGCGATGCCGCGGGCATCAGCCATTTCTGTTACGAAGAAGCACCGTTTGTCGATTTCGACCTCGCGCGCCAGTCCGCCGCCACCAGCGGTATTCTTGGCGGCTCGGTACGCTCCGATATCGACATGATGCAGATGCAATGCCGTATCTGGGCCATTCCCTCCGCCCCACTACTGGAATCCCGCGCAATCAAAACTCCGGTGCCAACCCTGGTAATGCACGGCGGCCTGGACCCAGTACTCGCGGCCAGCGACGCCGACCAGGCACGCAAAAAGCTCCCCAACCACCAGTGGCTGCTGTTCCCGGACCTTGCCCACGATGTCATTTCCGCCAGCGACTGCGCCGAGGAGGCCGCTGCCCAATTCCTCGACCAGCCTGACGCGCCGGTTGTGGAGACGGCAGCAAGCTGCCGCAAAGACGAGCTGGCCCGGCAGGCGGAACTGGAGCGCAAGATTGCGGAAATGGAAGCGGAACAGGCGCGCGACGGCAGTGGCAAGGCCGCAGAAGGTAAAGACAGTAACGACGTGCCCGCAGCCAATAGTGCGGAGCAAACAAGTGCCTCCAGTGCGGAAGCGGTAGAGCCTGCAACGGAGGAGCCAACGAAAGAGCAAAGGCACCGGGAAGCACCGGCTGGCAGCCGTTATTCCGAATCTCGCTGAATCGTGAAATGACCGAAATAAACCAGGCTACCATCCGTTTTGCGTGCACAATTTAACCGGATCGCACGGGGTTTCAGCGCCATATTCGATCCGGTTTTTTCTCCCCGGAGATAATCGTTCTGACGCTGGACAAAACCCTCGCAGGGGCTTAATTTGGCCCTATAACGACTATAAAAGCGGTAGCTATGAATTATCAGGGTTTGATTGAAGCCTCCGAGCTGGCCGAACTGCTTGAGCAAGAATCCGGCCAGGCTCAGGAGCAGAAACAAGGACAATCACAGGGTGCAGCTAGACACCTGGTGATTCTCGACTGCCGCTACGATCTTGCGGACACCGAAGCAGGCGAAGCGGCTTTTTTCGCCGGGCATATCCCCGGCGCCCAATATGCCAGTTTGCACCGGGACCTCTCTGCGCCCTGCGAGCGCTACGGTGGCCGCCATCCCTTTCCTACCGCCTCCCAATTTGCTGAATTTGCCCGCTCTGCTGGTATCAGTGACGACACCCAGGTAGTGGTCTATGACGACCAGCGCTTTGCATTCGCGGCCCGCGCCTGGTGGCTGCTGCGTCATTTCGGGCACAGCAAAGTCGCGATTTTGAATGGTGGCTTCAAGGCCTGGAAAAATGCGGAACGGGAAGTCGAAGAAGGGGCTGCCTGCGCAAGCGCTGGCGGGAACTTTTCTCCCGCGCCAGCAGCGGATCAGCTGCTGCACTATGCCGACATCTATCCGCACCTGGATAACCCACCCTGGCAGCTAGTCGATGCCCGGGACAGCAAACGGTTCCTCGGCAACGAAGAGCCCATCGACCCCATTGCCGGACACATTCCCGGGGCCATCAACAAGCCCTGGCAGGCCGTTACCGATGAAGACGGGTTTGCCAAACCGCGCCCTGCACTGCTTGAACACTGGCAAAGCATTCCGGCGGATGACGATATCGTGTGTTATTGCGGTTCCGGCGTCACCGCCTGCGTCAATCTCTTTTCCCTGTATCTGATCAGTCGCGAAGCCCGACTCTACCCGGGCAGCTGGAGCGACTGGTGCGCCCACATTCTGCACCCGCGTGAAATGCAGGCCAGCGCCTAATCGCGCAGGCCTGCCAAGAAGAATTAGCGCAGCAGACAGGCGCCTGTGCCCGCGAGGCCGCAATAGCCCGCAGGGTTTTTCGCCAGGTACTGCTGGTGATCTTCCTCCGCATAATAGAATTTCGGTGCCGGGCAGACCTCAGTGGTAATGGCACCAAACCCCTTCTCACCTAGCGCCTGCTGGAACGCCTGCTCGGATTCGCGAGCCTCGGCCAGTTGCGCCTCAGTGCAGGTATAAATACAAGAGCGGTACTGGGTGCCCAGGTCGTTACCCTGGCGCATCCCCTGGGTGGGGTCATGCTCTTCCCAGAAGCGGCGCAGCAGCTCGTGATAGCTCACCACTTGCGGGTCAAAAACCACCAGCACCACTTCCGCATGGCCGGTACCACCACTGCAAACTTCACGGTAATTAGGGTTCGGAGTGTGCCCGCCGGCGTAGCCTACCGCGGTGACATAGACACCATCGATTTCCCAGAAGAGGCGCTCCGCCCCCCAGAAACAGCCCATCCCGAAGATTGCCTGCTCCAGGCCTTCAGGAAATGGCCCCACCATGGCATGACCGGAAACAAAATGCTTGCCGCTGATGGGCATGGGCTCGGCGCGTCCCGGTAATGCCTGGTCAGCGGAGGGAATCTGGGTTTTGTCGTAATGCATGAAATATACCTCTTAAGTACCTGCTGAGTACCTGCCAGCCATTAGCACCGGTCCGGCTAACGACCTAGCTGCCAGCCAACATGATGCAGCCTGTCGCCTTCATCGGGCGCTGAGTCTGCCACTCACCGTATTCCGCGTCGAGCTTTTCTGCCGCCCGTTCCGCCAGGCGACGAAAAGGCGGGCGGCCCGGATCCACCAGCAATACCCGCCCTACCCCGGCCTTCAGCGCGCGCCGGGTGAGATTGTAGAGTGGCCCCTCAAGCTTGTCCCAGAAGCAGATATCGGTCCCGATGATGGCATCAAACTCACGCAATGCGGTTTCTGTGACCTTCTCATAGCGACAACGCCAGGTGGTGATGGCGACATCATTGAGCGCGGCATGGTACTCGGCAAACGGAAACACACTGGGATCCGCGTCGAGGGACGTTACCCGGGCATCAAACTCTTTGGCACAGAAAATCCCGCCGAGTCCCCAGCCGCACCCCAGGTCCAGCACTCTGGCCCCTTTCTTCAGGGGATGCTTTTGCAGGTAGTCCATGGTCAGGCAGGAACTCTTCCAGAACTTGTTCCCGTGCAAGCTTGCATCTCCCGCCTCGCGACGTAATTTGCGCATATCCGGGTGCGCATTTTTACGAACGGTTAATCCAAACATACGACGACTGAGAGAGTTGCTTTCTGCCAAGGTGTTGCTCCCCTTCTGTGATCTGGTTTTCGAGGTCCGATGTTGCAAATCGATTTCTATCTATCCAACCGCTTACAGGGTGGCCACAAAAATTTTCCAACAGAAGTCAAAATAGACTCCATCACACCTGCTGCGTAATTTTCGACGAAAAAAATGTAGCCACTGCCAATTATTCCCAGTGTACCGATTCCCGAGGGTCTCTTCAGCCAACTGGACTACTTTTGCAAAAGAGCCAAAAACGGCTCAATGGCTCTGGTGCTGTACAGGGCCATTGAAGAGGACAGACGAGAGATCTGAGCATGAGAATAAATGCCTGGCAATCTTCGTTGGCGGCATCCCTTGTTGCAATGGCGTCCGGCGCAGGTGCAGTACCTATTTACCAGTCGAACCAGGTAACCCTCTATATGGAGGGCTACTTTACCGCGCACATGGTGAACACCATGGGCGACACCCAAATGCAGAACGGCGCCTCACGTTACCGCTTCGGATTGAATGTACCGGCATACGATGCCTGGGACACCGGGTTCAACGTCGAGTGGGGGGTAAATGCCATCTCCTCCGCGCAAAACCTGGTCATTCAGGGGGATCAACAGGCAGCCCCCGGCGACAGGGGCGACTCTATCTATCTGCGCCAGGGCCACCTCTTTGCCAAACACCCCAAATGGGGGGATTTCGCAGCCGGCAAGCAATGGGGGGTTTACTACGAAGTCACCTATATCACCGACTGGTACAACGTTTCGGGTGGCCTTGCCAGTGGCACCTATGCACTGGGCACCGACGGTGGGGTAACCGGAAGTGGCCGGGCCGATAGCGCGCTTTCTTGGCGCAAGAAATGGAAATTCGACGCCGGTGAATTTCAGATCGCCCTGCAGTATGCGTCCCATGTCGCCGATCTGGAAATCGAAGTCACGGATATCGCAGGACCGGATACCGTGTTGATATGCCCTCCCGGGGATTGCGAATACGGTATCAGCCACGGAATTTCTGCGGTCTACCGGGCTGATATTGGCGATGGCTTGTTTTTAGGGGCCGCCTACAATCGGGTCAAATTGGATATTCAGAGCGAAGATGGTCTCATCTTCGATACCAGCGGCAACGAACCCGTATTGATCGACAACCAGTTTGCCTTCAATGCCAGCAGTAACGACTGGACCAGCGCAATCGGCGCTTACTACGGCAAAGAGGCGTTCGCCAAGGGCTTTTACGGTGCAGTGGTATTCCAGCGCTCACAAAATAACGAGCTGGCACCTCCAGGCTCGGTGGAAGGAATCACCAATTTTTTTGACGCCAAAGGGTCCGAGTCCTTTTTCAGCTACACCTGGGGTACCGACAACTGCTATTCCGTATACGCCGGCCACAACTATCTGGTTTCCGATGATCCGGGATTTGAGGCGGCACTTGTAGAGGGAGACAGATTCAAACTGGCCCTGCATTTCCTGGGGTTTCAGTATCGCTGGAACGAACGGGTGCGCATCTATATGGAAAATGCGTTCGATGGCAGCAACGAAGTCGCTCCGGAATTTGTCGATGATTTCGTGGCAGTGGGCATTCGTATTGACATCTAATCGACATCTGGTCGGGTTCTGTTAGTCTTGCTGCCTGAGTATTTTTTCCACCGGGGAGCTGCACACCTTGGGTCGCATGATCTTACTGATTGCCGTCGGCATCTTTGCCTGGCTGGCAATCCAGCAATTCAAATTCAGCCCGCCGGAACGCCGGCGCAAACTCATCATTCAGTGGGTATTGATCGCACTGGCCCTAGCTGCCGTGTTGCTGGCCATCACTGGCCGTTTGCATTGGGTGGGCGCCGCCATCGCGGTGGTGCTGCCAATTCTCAATCGCCTGTGGCGCACCTTCGGCCGCCACCTGCCCTGGATTGCCCCGCTGATCGCCAAACACGCGCAGGCCAAGGCCGACAAGGAAAGGGAAAAAACAAAAAAACAGCAGTCAGCACACAATCAGACAGATGGGCATGCCGATAATGCTGCCCACGGGCCACAACTCACCATCGAGGAAGCGCGCAAGATTCTGAATGTATCCGCCACTGCCGGCCGTGATGAAATCATCGGCGCCCACCGCAAGCTGATCCAGAAGTTTCACCCGGATCGCGGCGGCAATGATTACCTGGCTGCGCGCATCAATGCCGCCAAGGCGCTGTTACTGAAACAGCTGGACTGAGGGATCTTGAGGCCTTGGGTACCGCTAAGGTCTTCGGCATTCCCTTAAGGTCTTCGACACTCCCTTAAGGCCTCCGGCAAAGCAAGTGCACATAGCGCGCCAGTTGTCGGTAGGGATCCACCCGAGAATAGTCCAACTCCTTTTCCACTATGGCTGCCGGCGGCAACTTGTCGCGCATTTCCGGGGTCATGAAATCGTGGAAGCAGCGGATACCGCTGTGGGCGATGAGCGACAGTCCCGCCTGCGCCACCCAGTCCATCACCTCTTCAGGCAGTAAAGGGTTCTTTGGTGTCAGGCTCCCGGGATGCCCACCCCAATCGCCACTCTCCCGATTGCGATCCAGTTGCCGCAGGCTCCCCCGCTGTAACAACCTGAACTCCAGGGCCCGGCGATTGTAAAACGTCAGGGAAAGATAGCCCCCGGGCTTCAAACCGTCAGCCAGGTGCACCAGGGCCTGCTGTGGCTGCTCCAGCCATTCGAGCACCGCATGGCACAGCAGCAGGTCCGCCGCAGGAATGCCAGGATCCGTTCGCAGTCCCTGAAGCGGCAACTGGGCGAGTTGTACCCGCTGTTCCAGCCCCCGCTCCGCCACTTGCACAGCAGCGAGATCCAACATATTCCGGGAGATGTCGGTGATCCATACCTTGTGGCCGCTTGCCGCCAGATCCAGCGCAAACTGACCTTGGCCGCCACCGGCATCCACCACGGTCAATTCTGCCGCCGGAGAGTCCAATTGCGGAGCCAGGTCCCGGTTTAACACGGCCAGGCGTATTTCGCCCTTCAGTCCGCCGTAAATACGTTTTTTAAATCGCTCCGCGAGATCATCAAAATTGCGATCACCCATTTTGCAATCGCTCACAAAGCCAAAATCCCAGATTCACCACAAGCACCCGCTATTTATCTCTGACCTGATCCAGCGAGCGGCCCTCTGCCGCCAGAATCACCTGTAATGTACGGGAGCGGAATTCTCGCATGTACAGCACCCAGACAACGGTCAGAAACCCGAAAACAAACAGCAACGGATGCACGAACCACCCCATGACCGCCATGGAGAAATAAAAGCAGCGCAGCCCGTAGTTGTAGCTGTGCCCCGCCTGGTCGATCACCTTGGCGGCGCTGATGGCGTAGCGGCGGCGCTCTTCGCGGGTAACGTCTTCCTCGTCGATTGCCGGCGCGGCCCCCAACAGCACATTGGCGAAAGAGTACTGGCGCAGCGACCAGGTGAAGTTAAAGAACGCAAAGATGTAGATCAGGATCAGCACCATTACCTTGAGCTCAAACTGCTCAACCGTGGTGGTTTGTGCAAAAGGTAAGCTGCTCAATACTTCGACAGCGGCATTATTGGCAGACAGTGCGGTCACCAGACCGGCGAGAATCAGGATGCTGGTGGAGGCAAAAAAGCCGATGACCCGCTCCAGGTTACTGAGGATGGCCGCATCCGGCATGCGCATATCCCGCTCCAGCATCCGCAGCATCCACTCAACCCGGTACCATTGCATGGACGAGGCCAGGCACCAGGCGGTCTTCGCCTTGCGACGGGCAAATACCGTATAACCGGCCCAGGTCAGGCAAAAGCCCCCCAAGCTCGCGAAATCCAACCAGTTCAACGCACAACCCCCTTTCGACTACATTTATGGCGTCAATGAACAATTTGAATAAGGCCAAGCGCCGCAATTCGCCAGCCAACACTTCGTGAAGTTTCGCACCGATGACGAGGGTGTCAACACTCTCCTGTCAACCCTGTCATTTCGGTGTCTCGGAGCGCTAAAATGGCCGCCGATTTTGCACGCTGCTGGATCCGGCCACCCCGGTCGAGCACCGAGGCAACCGCAACTTACCGATTGGAGCTGTCTTTTGAGCAACGTACACCCCGCATTCGAACCGATTACCAGTGCCGAGATCGAATCCCTCGGCGTTCGCGTGGAAGAGTACCGCCACCGCCGCACCGGCGCCCAGCACCTGCATATCGCCGCAGACAACCCGGAAAACGTCTTTCTGGTTGCCCTGCGCACGGTACCGGAAGACTCCACCGGTGTCGCCCATATCCTTGAGCACACCGCCCTGTGCGGCAGTGACAAGTACCCGGTGCGCGATCCCTTCTTTATGATGATTCGGCGCTCGCTGAATACCTTTATGAACGCCTTTACCAGTTCCGACTGGACCGCCTACCCCTTTGCCAGCCAGAACCGCAAAGACTTCGATAACCTGCTGGATGTTTACCTGGACGCGGTATTTTTCGCCCGCCTGGACCCGCTGGATTTTGCCCAGGAAGGTCATCGCCTGGAATTTGCAGAAACCGAAAACCCCGAGAGCGAGCTGGTCTTCAAGGGTGTGGTGTTCAATGAAATGAAAGGTGCCATGAGCTCGGTGACCTCCCAGCTGTGGCAGGGCCTGAGCAAATACCTGTTCCCCACCACGACTTACCACTTCAATTCCGGTGGTGAGCCTGCCGACATCCCGGACCTCAGCTACGAGGAGCTGGTGGATTTCTACCGCACGCACTACCACCCCAGCAATGCCATTTTCATGACCTTCGGCAATATTGAGGCGGCTGAGCACCAGGCGATATTTGAAGAAAAAGCCCTGCACAAGTTCGACCCGCTGCACAAAACCATCGAAGTCGGCCGTGAAAAGCTCTATGTGGCGCCGGTGCGCGTCGAAGAAAAATACCCCCTCTCCGGCGAAGAAAGCCTGGAAGAGAAAACCCACATCGTCCTGGGCTGGTTGCTGGGCGACGTGACCGATCTGGAACAGGCGCTGACCGCGCACCTGCTCTCCGGTGTATTGCTGGACAACAGCGCATCGCCGCTGATGCACCTGCTGGAAACCACCGAACTGGGCCAATCCCCCTCCCCCCTGTGCGGCCTCGACGATTCCCAGCGCGAACTGGTGTTCGTGTGCGGTATCGAAGGCAGTGAAAGGGAGCGCGCTGACGCACTGGAGCAACAGGTACTCAAGGTGCTCGAAGAAGTGGCCGAAAACGGCGTGCCCTACGAACAGGTTTCCGCGGCCCTGCACCAGCTGGAATTACAGCAGCGGGAAATTGGCGGCGACGGTTACCCTTACGGCCTGCAGCTGATTCTCACCGCACTGACCGGCGCCACCCACCGCGGCGACGCCATCGGCCTGCTCAATATCGACGCCGCGCTGGAAAAACTGCGCGAACAGATCAAGGATCCGAAATTCATTGCCAATGCCGCGCGTCAGCTGCTGCTGGAAAACCAGCACCGGGTGCGCCTGGTACTGTCGCCGGATGCGGAAATGTCCAGCCGCGCCGAAAAAGCAGAAAAAGCCCGCCTGGCAGAGATCAAATCCAAGCTGAGCGACGGCGAGAAACAGCAGATCGTCCAGACCGCCAAAGCGCTGGCAGAGCGCCAGCAGCGCAAGGACGACGAATCCATCCTGCCCAAGGTCGGTGTGGAGGACATTCCCGCCGAGCTGCCAAAAGTGGAAGGCGAAGAAGTCCAGCTGAATCACAGCAAAGTCACCCGCTACAGCGCCGGCACCAACGGGCTGGTATACCAGCAGCTGGTTACGACCCTGCCGGACTTCAATGACGAAGAGCGCATACTGCTGCCCTACTACTGCCAGACCCTGAGCGAGCTGGGCCTTGGCGACAAAAACTATCTTGAGGTGCAGCAGTGGCAGGCGGCCGTCGCCGGCTCTTTGCATGGCTTTACCAGCCACCGCACCGCCCTCGACGACCTGCACAGCCAGTCCGGCCACTTCATCCTGTCTGGTAAAGCCCTGTCGGCCAACCAGGCGGCACTGACCGAACTGATGCAGGCCACCATGGAACAGGTGCGCTTCGACGAATTACCGCGCATTAAAGAACTGCTGCTGCAAACCCTCGCCCGTCGCGAGCAGTCTGTGGTCGGCAGCGGACACGCCCTGGCCATGGCCGCCGCCAGCGCCGGCTTCAACCGTGCCGCCGCCGATGGCCACGAGTTTGGCGGCCTGCTGGGATTACGACAGTTGCGCGCCCTGGTGAAGAGCCTCGACAACAACGCCGGCCTGGAATCCCTGGCGGGCACCTTCAATAGCATTCACCAGAAAATCCTCGGTGCCAAACGCCAGTTCCTGGTGGTGGGTGAAGAAGACAAGCTGGCAGAATTCACCGGTGCTCTGGCACCGCTGGCCAATGAGGCCGCGGCCAATGCACCGGCACAGGACGAACCCTTTACCCCGCGCAAAGTCCAGGAAGTGTGGATTGCCAACAGCCAGGTCAACTTCTGTGCCAAGGCCTACCCCACGGTGTCCATGTCCCACGAGGATGCGCCTGCGCTGGCGGTACTGGGCGGATTCCTGCGCAACGGTTACCTGCATCGCACCATTCGCGAACAGGGCGGCGCCTACGGTGGCGGCGCCAGCCACGATGTCAACATTGGCGCTTTCCGCTTCTATTCCTACCGCGACCCGCGCATGGGTGAAACCCTCAAGGACTTCGATGCGTCCATCGACTGGCTGCTGAACGAAACCCACGAGGAGTCGCAGGTGGAAGAATCCATCCTCGGCGTCGTTGGCGGTATGGACAAGCCCGGCTCCCCCGCCGGCGAGGCGAAAAAAGCCTTCCACTCCAACCTCTACGGTCGCACTCACGCCGTGCGCCAGGCGTTTCGCAAAAAGGTCACCCAGGTCACCCTGGAAGACCTGCAGCGAGTGGGCAAAACCTATCTGCAGCCAGAAAAAGCCAGTACTGCCATAGTCACCGGCAGTCAGGGACGCGAAGCAGGCCTGGCGCTGGACCTGCACGAAGAGAAGCTCTAAGGGAATCGGTGTGAAGAGACAGCCATGAGCAAAAAAGACGATATTTTTGCCAAGCCCCTGGGACAGGTCGCCGGCTTCAGTTTTGACCAGTCGGTGGTGGAAGTATTCCCGGATATGATCCAACGATCAGTCCCGGGCTACACCACCATCGTGGCGATGATTGGTACCCTGGCAGAGCGTTTCGCTCAGGCCGGCAGCCGTTGTTACGACCTTGGCAGCTCCCTTGGCGCTGCCACCCTCGCCATGCGCCACCGGATTCCGGCTGCCGATTGTGAAATCATTGCCGTGGACAATTCCCCGGCCATGATTGAGCGAGCACGCACGGTACTGGCCGCAGACAGTGGCCAGGTTCCGGTACAGCTGGTGTGTGACGATCTGCAAAACATCGCGATCGAAAACGCCTCGGTGGTCGTGCTGAACTTCACCCTGCAATTCATTGCTACCAGCGAGCGCGAACAGATACTGCAAAAAATCTACGATGGCCTGCGTCCCGGCGGCGTGCTGATTTTGTCGGAGAAAGTCGCCTTCTCCGACAGTGATCACCAGGAATTGATGATCGACCTGCACCACTCGTTCAAGGCCGCCAACGGCTACAGCGCACTGGAGATCGCCCAGAAGCGCAGCGCGCTGGAAAACGTGCTGATTCCGGAAACCCTGTTTGACCACCGCACACGCCTCAAAAACGTCGGCTTCAACAGCGTGGATGTCTGGTTCCAGTGTTTTAATTTTGCCTCGCTGATTGCCATCAAACAGCGCGACAGCTGACCCGCAAGCAGCCCTCTGAAAAGTTTCCGCCCGATGATCGACTACACCCAGCTCTACGCCGGCATACAGCACACGCCCGCCTTGCGCCCCTGGCTCACCACCCTGCCGCAACAAATCGCCGAAGGACTGGATCCCGCGCGCTGGGGAGACCTGGCAGACTGGCAGGCCGTGCTGGCAGCCCTGCCGGACATCACACCCTCTTCCATGGAAATTGGCAGCGAAGTCCGCATTGGCGGTGCCGACGATGCCACACCGGCGCAGTTAGCAGAACTGGAAACGCAACTGCGCAAGTTGCACCCCTGGCGCAAAGGTCCCTGGACCCTGTTCGATATCTTCATCGATACCGAGTGGCGCTCTGACTGGAAGTGGGACCGGGTCGCGCCGCATCTGCACGACCTGAGCAATCGCCTGGTACTAGATGTAGGCTGCGGTAGCGGCTACCACTGCTGGCGGCAATATGGCGCCGGCGCACGCCGGGTGATCGGCATCGATCCCTCCGCCAAGTTCGTCGCGCAGTTTTACGCCCTGAAAAAATACCTCGGACTGGAAAAGCCCGTCGACGTCTTGCCCCTGGGTATCGAGGCGCTGCCGGCCAACCTGCAGGCCTTTGACACCACCCTTTCCATGGGGGTGCTCTACCATCGCCGCTCGCCACTGGACCACCTGCGGGAATTGCGCGAAACCCTGCGCCCCGGAGGCCAGCTATTGCTGGAGACACTGGTCATTGAGGGTGGCGCCGGTGAGTGCCTGGTGCCCGAAGGGCGCTACGCCAAAATGCGCAATGTATGGTTCTTTCCCACCATCGCCACCCTGGAGAGCTGGTTGCGTACCAGCGGCTTCACGGACGTGCGCACCGTAGACCTGGACCGCACCCGCCTGGAAGAGCAGCGCAGCACCGACTGGATGCGCTTTGAATCCCTGGTGGATTTTCTCGACCCGCAGGACCACAGCAAGACCATCGAGGGTCACCCGGCACCATTGCGCGCCACCCTGGTAGCCACCGCGGCCTGATCTCGGAAGCGACCGAATCGGCCGCGGTTATTGGCCGTACGACTGCGACCAAACCCCGCCCACCATTCGCAAAATTCCCTGCGGTTGCCGGCGACAAATTAGTAATTTGTTGCACCGGCAGCCCGCGAGACCACATTTAATCTTGTTTTCCGGCTCGCATATTGCGTCGCAAGACGCCTTCGGCGAACGTGTCTCCCCCACGGTAATGGCCCCGCCATTTGCTGTCGGCAAGCCTATAAAAACTACACTTATTTATTGCGACCGGCGCTCCTGCCCGGCGGTATCGACGAGAGAGCTTCAACGCCCTATGAGCATCAGTGTTTTCGAGCTTTTCAAAATTGGTGTGGGCCCCTCCAGTTCCCACACGGTTGGCCCCATGGTCGCGGCACGCCAGTTTGTCACCGACCTGGAGGATCGCGGCGACCTGATAAAAACCGACCGGGTGGAAGTCCATCTCTACGGTTCACTGGCGCTGACCGGCGTTGGCCACGGCACCGATATGGCGGTACTGATGGGACTCGAAGGAGAGGCACCCGACACCATTGACGTCGATGCGATTGAGGGGCGCCTCAGTGCCATTCAACAACACCAGCAACTGATCCTGAACGGCACCCGCGCCATTCATTTTGAAGAGCCGCGGGACCTTCTGTTTCACAAAGAAGAGTTTTTGCCGCAACACTCTAATGGCATGACCTGCAAGGCCTTTGCCGACGGCGAGCTGCTATTTGAGCGCAGCTATTTTTCCATTGGCGGCGGCTTTGTGTTGTCGGAAGAGGACTTCCAGCAAAAAGAACAGATAGCCACCCTGCTCCCCTATGACTTTGCCTCGGCGGAAGAGCTGATGGCATTGTGCGAGCGCCACGGCTGGACCATCGCCGAACTGGCGATGGAAAATGAGAAAGCCTTCCGCAGCGAACAGGAAGTAAAAGACGCCCTGTGGCAAATTTGGGAAGTGATGGATGCCTCTATTCAACGCGGCTGCCACCAGAGTGGCGTACTGCCGGGAGGACTGGGTGTGCGCCGGCGCGCGGAAGAACACTATCGGGAGCTCAGCAAGCAGACCGATGAGGAGCGCCGCCAGGGGCTGGCGATTCTCGATTGGGTCAGTTTGTTTGCCCTCGCGGTCAACGAGGAAAATGCCGCACGAGGCCGTATCGTCACTGCGCCCACCAACGGCGCCGCCGGTGTGATTCCGGCGACCATCGCCTATTACGTGCAGTTTGTACACGACCCGGAACAACATGGAGACCTGAAGGATCAGGTGGTCGAATTCCTGCTCACCGCGGGAGCCATCGGCATGCTGTTCAAGAAGAACGCGTCAATTTCAGCGGCGGAGGTAGGCTGCCAGGGAGAGATCGGCGTGGCCTGCTCCATGGCATCTGCCGGTCTTGCCGCGGTCCAGGGCGGCAGTAATCAGCAAATCGAGAATGCCGCGGAGATCGGCATGGAGCACAACCTGGGGCTGACCTGCGACCCTATCGGCGGCCTGGTTCAGGTGCCCTGTATCGAGCGCAATACCATGGGCGCGGTTAAAGCGATCAATGCCGCTCGCCTGGCACTGCGCGGAACCGGCGCTCATATCGTGCCCCTGGACAGCGTGATCGAAACCATGCGCCAGACCGGTATCGATATGCAGAGCAAATACAAGGAAACCTCCCTGGGAGGCTTGGCAGTCAACGCGGTTAACTGCTGATTTCACTCTCCGGGTGCGGGTTACCCGGGAACGCCGTGGCGCGTGTACACATCGAAGCGGCCGGACTTGCCCTCAAAGCGCAGGCTCGGCTTCTCCCCCGCAAGGTCCGGCGCAATACGAGGGCGCTTGACCACCGTGCGGTAGTAACTGGCGGCGAATGCCGGCTGCAGCAAAGAGTCTGCATCTTCATCGCACCCCACCAGATCGTGAAATGCCGCCATCTCTTTTTTGACCTTGGCGCTCTTCTCCCTGCTCGGGAACATGGGGTCCAGGTATACCACCGGTATAGACTCCGGTGGTTGCGCAGCCAGCCAGGCTGCCGCACTTTCCACCCGCGGTTCCAGTTGCATTCGCGCGGCCACAGCAGCCAGTTCGGGGTCCGCTACCGCCGCCTCTCTCAATCGGGCAAGACCGTTTTCTAGCAGCGCGTAAACCACCGGGTTGCGCTCCAGCAGTCGCACATTGCAGCCAATCGAGGCCAGCACGAACGCATCGCGCCCAAGTCCTGCGGTGGCATCCACAACTTCTGGATAGAAACCGCTACGCACCCCGACCGCTTTGGCAATCTGCTGACCTTTACCACCACCAAACTTGCGTCGATGCGCCGCAGCACCACTGACAAAATCGACAACCACCGGCCCCGGCGCCTTACGTCCGGTCGCGCACAGTTGCAGCTGCGACCCGAGGCGCAATACGAAAGGCACGTCATCAATAAATTTTTCCGCTACCGGGCCGAGAAACGGGAGCTGCAATTGCTCCGCCAGGGCCTCGGCCGGCACAGAGAAAGATTCATCCGCAGCAGTAACAGCCAACTGCATGGTATTGGGCATCCGTCAGTAAAAGCGGGCAATTTACCCGGGATGCGCCAACCATTCCAGTGCGGTCTCCCCATCGGCCACGGGAAAGGGACGCACTTCGGCAGCGACAAAATGGTTCAGCAGTTGTGGCATAAAACTCAGGAGGGGGTTATCAGAGAGCACGGCGATACGGTGCAGGTGACGATGCTGGTTACGAGTAAAGACACAGTGGGAGACCAAAGCCGCGAAGTTTTGCCAGCCGCGAAAATGCCGTGCATCAATCAGCATGCCCTGCAAGTAGCCGTGCTGACAGATGACCGGGTCAACCTGCGCGGCCAATGCCCGAAACTCCGCCGGCTTCAGTTCGGCGACGGGCCGAATCTCCAGAATATCGTGGTCGTGATGCCAGCAGTGCTCGATCATGGCTTGTCACAGATTCGCAAAAGGTTCGCAATAGACTCGTAACGACTTATTCAAGCGTAGATAAGAAAAAGGCCGCGAACCAGTCGCAGCCTTTGACGGTCTCGAGCCTTTTGGTAACTACTACTCAGGCTTGTCCTCGATTTTGTCTTTCTCCTCACGGAGCTTGTCCATCGCATCTTCGGCCGCATCTTTGGTTGCTTCGCCAGCGTCTTTGAGGGCATCCCCGGCATCGTCAGCGGCATCTTTCAGCACGTCACCAGCGTCATCGGCGGCATCCTTGATGGCGTCACCCGTGTCCCTGGCCGCATCTTTGGTGGCGTCCATCAGGCTGCCGGACTGGGGATCCTCCGTGGTTGGTGCAACATCGTCGCTTTCCTGCGGCATGGTCGGGTCAGAATCCATATCCGGCGGCGTTGACTGATCCGGTGATGTACCCGGGTCTGTCGGCTGCATTTCTGTTCCGGGTTTTTCCATTTTGTCGTAGGCATCGTCGACAGAGTCTTTGGATTTCTGCGACATGAAATAACCGATGATGAGCAGCAGAATGATGAGCGGCAGTAATAGTTTCTTCATATACCCAATGACCCCTGGTCAGTTGTGAAGGTTTCAGAACGAAGGTGACAAACCTCTGTCTTGTGCGCCCGGTCAGTAGTGACTGCAGTAGCGCGACACCAATTTGCCCTGTCGTTACCGGTTGGCGCCATAACAAACTTCGCAGAATAGAGAACCGCGGAAGAAGTCGGCGCCAATACTGATAAGAATAATCTTCAATCGGCACTCTTCAAGGAACAATATTCCCATATTCAAGGCTTAATGGTTCTATGAAGACTCCGGCATATTTGGAGGAGATCTATAGCGAGTCTTGTGTGGCACTAGAGAGGGTCCAGAATGGAGCCGGAGCAGATCGGTAGCCGACAGGTAGTTGCTAGGTAACTGACAGGTAGCTGATCGATGGGGGAACTATGAGGATTCGGTGTGGCTAACCCTGATAGTACTGGTTCAATTTCACCAGCAGGTTGGGGGCATCGGCTTCGGTCACCGCCGCTTCACAACTGGACAGCTGCAGGCGACCATCGCGGTCGGTCTCGGCAAAGATCACATAGTGCTCGCCACGCTTGAGCTTGCGATCGCAGTGGTCCAGCGTCAGGCGGAAAGCAATCAGCTTGGCGGGCTCGCCCTTCCAGACCTTCTCGGCCACGCCGGAATACACATAACCAAGAATCGCGACCATCCCGGGCTCGGACAGGGCCTGGTCAATCATCCGATGGACGCCGGTAATCTTGACCCTGGCAACCAGTTGCGCAACCCCCAGTTTCTGGGAAAACGCATCTTCTTCAGCGCCCTGCTCGCGGCTTTGGGTATAGCCAACTTCTCGCGCCGCATCTGACAGCTTCTGTTCGGCGGCTCCATCCTCCAACGGTGACACTGCCGCGTCGGCCCGGCCCTCCTGCGCATGCAATACCGGAGCAGCCAGAAGCGCTGGCAGGATGAGCATTGCCCGCATCCTGCGATACACCCAATGGGTAACAGCCATAACTTCTCCCGTCTTATTCTTGCGGCAATAAAAAAGGGCGCCGAAGCGCCCTCTTATCTTGCTACTGGAGCGGAAGTAATTCCAGCTCTACGCGACGGTTGGCCTGACGACCGGCGTCGGAATCATTGCTAGCGATGGGGTAACGCTCACCGTAACCCACTGCCTGCACACGACCTGCGGCAACGCTGCGGGTGGTGAAGAAGTTGGCGACGGATTGGGCGCGACGCTCACTCAGGTTCTGGTTGGTAACATCAGAACCGGTGCTGTCGGTGTGGCCGCTTACACGAATCGCAGTTTTGTCGAATTCGTTCAGTACCAGTACCACGGAATCCAGGGTGTCGTAGAAATCGGAACGGATTTCGTAACGGCCAGTTGCGAAAGTGATGTTGCCCGGCATGATCAGGCGAATGTTGTCACCTTCACGCTGAACGCGTACGCCACTGCCTTCCAGGCGCTGGCGCAGAGCCATCTCCTGACGATCCATGTAGTAACCCACACCGCCGCCAATGGCTGCACCACCAATTGCACCGGTGATGGCGCCCTTCTTGCGGTCGCTCTTGCTGGCAGTTGCCGCGCCAATGATGGCACCGGCTACGGCACCGGCGCCGGCGCCTTTCGCTGCATTGCTGGTTTTACTTTCCTGGGTGTAAGGGTCCAGGGTGGTACAACCAACCAGTGAGCCCAGGGCAAGAATAGCTACCCACTTTTTCATTAAGCCTCTCCTAACGCTTTTACTGATGACGGGTGAGAATTTCGCTCTCTGTTGAATGCAGTATCCCTGTCATAAACTGACTGGAAGCTGAACCGCATTCGCCATGGGCGGGAAGACTATGCGGAAAGTCCCGATAGGTCTAGGGCCCACTTCCCAAATTTGACGCTTTCGACATCTGCGCCCATCGGCGCAAATTACGTTCCCCCGGTCCAGCTCTCGCGCTGCGCCGGCAGCAATCTCCATGATGGTCATACCAATGGAGCATCACCCACTCAAATAGCTGTAATTCGGTGTAATTGGTTCTTCCACAAGATCTGTGGATAACTTTGTGAATGAAGTTGAAAAAGCGCAGCTAAAGCGGCGCATCTACTGGCTCCCAGCAATTTGTGCACTTTTTATCCTGCAAAATTTTTTCTTTATAAATCAATACGTTAAGAGAATTTTTCAACTTTCCGTACCAACTGGGGCGTCATAAAAGAAAAAGCAGGAATAACTCAGACGGCATGTGGAAAAAAACTTGTCAAGGCTTGACGCGGGGAGAAAAAACGAAATCCCCTGTTTTTCCAGTAATTGACGTAGAAAAAAGCGCAGCGCTGAAAGTGTAAAGCCAAATTGTGACAGCGTGGCAGACAGCCACCATCCATTCTGGCGCTGTTATTAATCGCTGTTATCAATAATGTGGCGGCTTTTCGTCCGCCGGCTGGCCGCCCTTCTGTACCTCGTAAGAAAGGTCCTGATACTTTTCCGACACTTCTTTCAAGCGACCAACAAGTGCCCGTATTTGTGCATCCTGGGTAGCAATCAGGTCATTCAATTGGCTCAGCGTATCCTCCTGGAACGCCAGGCGGCTTTCCAGTTCATCCACCCGTGCGCTGAGCTGCTGCATATCATCACTCATGGCCCTACTCCCCTCAAAAAAACAATCTTCACTTACATCAAGCGGTAAAGGCACTCCAGCAACCCGACGGCGCGCTGGTCCATAAACAGGCTTTGCCCCATGCGCGAAGTCACATAGCCAAAACCCAGCTCCGCTTCCGGATCCGCAAAGCCGATACTGCCGCCGGCCCCGGGATGACCAAAACCGGCATCACTTCCAAAATACAGATCTCTGGCCGAGGATGACTTGAGAAAGCCACAGCCGAAGGCGACATCTGTCTGCAGTATGGCGTCTTGTCCGCGACTCTGTTCGCGGGTTGCCTCTCGCAGCACATCCGGAGGCAACAAGTTGGGGGCATCCCCCGCCAGATCGCCATACACGGAGGCAAGGTCGCGGGCACTGAAATGGCCATTGGCCGCAGGAATCAACGCACCCCGCCACTGCTCGCCATTGGTGCCCATCATCAGGGTCACCGGATTGGTAAACGCGGTTGCCACCGGCCCCTGCCGGTCCTCTTTGATGGAGCGACCAATGGCATTGTCGCGCAACTCCGGCAGCGGTTTCTTGAGTGGGCCGACATCGGCGATGGAAGAAGAGCGATGCCCCAGGGCACCAAAGCCACCATCCAGATCCAGTGGCTCCGCCACCCCCGACCGGTACAGGGACATCAAGGACTCGCCGCTGGCTTTCTCAATCAAGCCGCCGAGGGTCCAACCATACAGAAACGGGGAATACCCCTGCTGGGTGCCCGGCTCCCACCAGGGCTCCGTAATCGCCACCTGCTCCAGAGCCGCGGCCCAGTCGTAGATCAGGTCGTCGGGGACCTTGCTCCGGAAGGCAATCACCCCGGAGCGGTGGCACAGCAATTGGCGCCCGGTGATCGCCCCTTTACCGGCAGCGGCAAATTCCGGCCAGTAGTGCGCCACAGGTAAATCCAGGTCCAGCTTACCCGCCGCCACCTGCTGCAATGCGATCAGTGCCAGAATACCTTTCGAGGAGGAAAATACGTTGGCGAGCGTATCTTCCTCAAAGGCCCGTTCCCCCGCGCGATCCGTAGTTCCCGCCCACAGCGAGGCGATAATCTCGCCCTGCTGCACAGCGCAGAATGAGGCTCCCACATCGCCGTGGTCGCGAAAATTGGTTGCAAAAGCATCGTACAGGGCTTCAAAACCCGGTGCGCAGTATCCCTGAATATCCATTGGGGGCAGCTACCAGTGTCAGTGTTGGGGAAACAGTAAAAGGTGGGGTCCCGCCATCAGCGGCGGGACAAACGGGGCGCAAGGATAGCGGATACCCGTGGCGCTGTTAAGCCAGACAAGGCCCCTCGGCGCGGCGGGCCACCGACCTCTCGCGTACTGTCCCGGCTATGGCTCAACCGTGATCGGTCGGTGTTTCGAAATCTTCCAGCTTGTACCCGCAATGCTTGCAGTATTCGGAGTCCGCATCGTGGCCGGCACGACCGCAGTTGTGGCAGCGTGCCAATTGCTTCTCCCGCCCCAGTTCATGGGCCAGCTCCGCCGTCACAATCCCGGTGGGTACGGCAATGATGGAGTAACCAATCAACATCGTCATGGAGGCAATCGCCTGCCCCAGCGAGGTTTGCGGGGTGATATCCCCGAAACCTACGGTGGTGATAGTGACGATGGTCCAGTAAATACTTTTGGGGATACTGGTGAAACCGTGCTTTGGCCCCTCGACGATGAACATGAGGCTGCCAAAGATGATGCAGATCACCAGTACGCTGGCGTAGAACACCAGGATCCGCCGCCGCGCCTGCCACAGGGATCGCATCAGCAGGTTGGCATCACTGAGGTAACGTACCAGTTTCAGCACCCGGAATATCCGCAGTACCCGCAGCAGCCGGATCACCATCAGGTAAGTGGCACCGGTAAAGATCAGCGCCAGGTAACTGGGCAAAATAGCCATCAGGTCAACGATGCCATAAAAACTGAAGACGTAAGCGCGGCGATCCCGGGCGCAATAAATGCGCAGCAGGTACTCAATGGTGAAGAGGCCGGTGAAAAACCACTCCAGGGCATAAAAGAGATCGCCAAAGCGAACCCACCAGCTCTCCACCGATGCCAGCAATACCAGCCCCACACTCAGCAGAATGGTCCAGATCAAAAATACGTCAAAATTCTTCCCCGCCGGCGTATCCGTACCGAAGATCACTTCGTTCAGCCATTTGCGGGTACCAGTCAGGGCCATCCAGTTATTTCCTTGTTCGGGGTGCGGCAATCGGTGACATTCTAGCCGAAGGCGGCGGCAACAATTAAGCCGCCCGTTAACACCGCTCTCCCCATCGGCTATCCTTGCGCCGCAGAAATCGATGCCCCACCCTAACCACGACCATAACCCCCACCCCAACAAGAGTGCTAGCCAGACTGCCATGAGCAATAAAGAGCGTGATAATAACCGTCTTGTTTACTCCACTGACCGCGGCCGAATCAAAGAAGCGCCGACGGCAGAAAAGCGTCACCAGGGCGATGGCATTGTGCGTATTCAACGGGAAACCAAGGGCCGCAAAGGCAAAGGGGTAACCTGTGTGCGGGGTGTCGAGGGCACAGACAGCGAACTCAAGCTGCTGTTAGCAGAGCTGAAAAAGCGCTGTGGATGTGGTGGCGCCCTGAAAGATGGTGTCATCGAGATTCAGGGCGATAAGCGGGAAGAAATCAAAGCGGTATTGGAAGCCAAAAGTTTCAAGGTGAAACTGGCGGGGGGCTGAAGCTCTCCACTGGAAGCCCTCCACTGGAAGCCCTCCCCCGGAAGGCAAGCAAGCCCGGCTCCCAACAAGCCCAGAACCTCAGCAACTAGCGATCAAAGTTACAGTACCCCGGCGAGACGCAGCGGTTTCACCTTGCGGCGCCCCTCCTCTGCCAGGCAAAGGCTTAACAGGCTGGCCAATACGGCCTGGTAGCCCTCATACACGACAGCACTCGCATGCTTGCACCGCAGCTCGACGGCCTGCAGGTTGCTCACCCATTCCGCAGGTTTCTTGTTTGCAGCGATGGCCCCAACCTGATCCGATTGCGCGCAGGCCGCCAGCTTTTCCATTAGCGGCGCCGGAAGCAATCCCGATTGCTGACTGGCGAGCTGGTGTAGCTGGCTGATTTGCTGCGATACCAGTTGCGGATATTTCTGCACCACAGTGGCAGGAATCTCACTGGTTGGCAGCCGCTCGATCAGTTCACCCATCAAATCGCCATACTGCTCCAACGCTCTCAGCGGCTCTCGCATCGCCTCAAAAGCCTGCAACTGGGCCACGGCGCTTTCCGCAGTGGCACTATCGGCAGAATCCATACCGGCGATAGTGCACTGGATTCGCTGGAAGAACATGGCATGCAACTGCTGCCGCTGCTGCTGGCACTCCTGAATCCGTATCCGGTTGTCACGGCGGGACTCATCCGCCGCTGCCGGGGTTGACCCGCTTAAATCAAAACTCCGCGAATCGATTCGCACATTCGCCCGCACCAGCGCCGCACCCAGTTGAATACGAGCACCGCGCAACTGCAGCTGACCCAACTTCTGCTCCAGATCCTGCAGATCCACCAAACGGGAACGCAGCCAATCGATGGTTGCCTGCAGATCCAACTCCTGGAGTTCGACATTTTTCGGCAAGTTCAGGGGCAGAAAATCCCGCGGAATAGCGCGATTGAAGTATTCCGACAGCACTTTCTGGGTTTCTTCCGTTTCTTTGCTGGCGGTCAATAGCAGGCGGTTTTCGACTGCGCGACAGCTTTCCTCAATGCCCAGCCGGCTCACACGGGTACTGAGATCCTCAAAATCCACAAACAGTTTTTGCACGGAAAAGTCGACCCGTTGCAACAGCGGCTCAATCGTAAGCTCTTCTATTACGGCAATACGTTCGTGCCCTGCGGGCTCGACCAGGCTCCAGTAATCGGTGGACTCAGCCATCGCCAGCTCGATCGTGGAGCGGGTGGCGTCATCCAGATTGCTGTACATCCAGCGCACCGCGAGGGGAATATTGGCCAGGCGCCGCCCCATCAGCTGCGCCTCGCGATTGATTTCACCGCAAACCAGATCCGCATGTACCAGCTGGTTCCAGCGCTCAGCAAAGGTGGCAAAGGCATCGCTGCCGATAATCTGCGCCGCAGCGGTATCCGCCATCACTTCGAGTTTGCGCGCCAGCGCACTACTGCTACTGCGGTGCAGCGCCTGCAAGCGCTCGACAACCGGCAGTAAAGCCAATCCGCAAACGCCAAGCAACCGGTGCAGAGGCTGCAATATGGCAGTACCACCAGCAAGCGTCTCCCGGTTCTCCAGAGCCTCCTGCATCCCCTGTAGTCGCTGTGCAGAAGTCAGAGACAAGCCTCTGGCCAGGCCTACCCAGCGCCCCTGATGATACGCCAGCGCCTTGGCGGTCAATGCCAGCAAGTCGCCGCCATTGACACTGGCAACCGCGCCCAGTCCCAGGGTCAATTTCAGACCGCCTCCTGGGGCTCGCTGTACCTGCACATCGGCCCCCGGAGCCACCTCGACCATAGTGCCCACGGAAGCACTGGCCGCAGAGAGGTTTTTCGGCCCCTGAATCTTACCGGCAATACCGAGGCCGGATTTTTCCTGAAGGACATCCAGCAACAGGAAAAGCCCCGGCGCCTCCTGCTTGCGCAGGCGCAGCCCGGACTCACCGCTTTGTGCATCCGTATTCGCGGTCACCCGCAAGAAGAAAGGGCGAATCAGCAGCACCCCGACCAGTGAAATCAGCAGCAGCTTCGCTATCGCCGAGACCAGTGTCATGGCGCTGAAGGTACCCGCCAGTGCGGCGGCCGGTAATCCCCACAGGATGGTACCCACCTGATAAGCACACAGACACAGAAGCCCCAAGAACACCAGCGGCACCAGTGAAGCCCGCAGCATTGCAGGAATAAGCGCCAGACGCTGAGCGGGCCCCGCGAATGTCGCCTTTGCATTCTTGCTGAACAGCGCTTCCAGCTGGGCGCGGTGGGCGGATTCTCGCCCGGTGTTCTTTGGCGGTTCGGGAACAGACGGTGCGGAGGCATCAACAGTAGCGGTGGCAGAGGGCTGGGGCGCCGGCTTCTGCTTAGATTCAGGGGCGACTTTTGACTCGCTCGCCGTCGAATTGTTGCGCTGAAGCTCAACCCTGAGGCTCGCTTCCTTGGTAACCGTCCCCTGGGCAACCGTCCCATTGGCACTCGCCGCTTTGGCACTGTTTGCCTTGCGCTTTTGGGCGAATTGCAGGCGGGCGAGAATCGCCCGGTTATCAAATTTACCCGCCGGGTGCACTTCAATCTTCAGGCCAATTTGCTGCAACTGGGTGCGGTATTGCACCACCTGGCCGGGTGAAAGCTGATCTTTGATCACCCAACCTTTCAGAAACAGCTTTCTGGCCTGTTGGGTATCAATGGAAAACGCAGAACTGATCTGCTGCAAAACTTCTGCCGGCGGTTTTGCGCGCAGGGTTTTACCGGCAGAAATAATTTGAAACATTTGCTGGCCAGACATGATTTGCCTCGGGGAATTCGCACGGCCGGCCTTGATCCAGCCACCAAAGGCCAGAGCGTAAAAGAATCAGACGGACAGGATTGTGTGCTGGTTCTCAACCGAATTGTATTTGAGACGGCAGCACCGGAATTGAATGAGTTGATCACAATCGTTAAGAGAACTACTTCTCGACACCTTTGCTGTGTGTATCGGTGCCATCCCATACGTCGTGCTCGACCCCGGGAATCTGATACTGGCGGGCATCAAAAACCGGCTCTTCAATACCCCGCGCCCGCTGTGCCTCGTAGTCACCGAGCACTTTAAACGCCACCCCGGACAACAACAGAATGGCCAGCAGGTTGGCTGAAGCCATAAAGCCCATGGACATATCCGCCATATTCCACAAAAGCGCAAAGTTATCCGAGCTACTGCTGTAGGCCACCCAGGCACCAAACAGGATGAAACCGATATACAGCGCCCGATAGCAGAAAATGGAAGTGCGGGTATGCCACAGGTAGAAGATATTGGTCTCGGCGTAATAGTAATTGGCGATGATCGACGTAAACGCGAAAAAGATCAGTGCGATGGCAACAAAACCGTTTCCCCAGGCACCTACCTCACTGGCCAGCGCCGCCTGGGTCAGGGTCACGCCTTCCATATTCCCGGACAGCGGTACATGGCTCAGCAGAATGATGGCCGCAGTGGCCGTGCAGATCATCATGGTATCGAGAAACACCGATGCCATCTGCACGTAGCCCTGGACCGCGGGGTGCTTCACATCGGCCGCCGCCCCCACATTCGGTGAAGAGCCCATACCGGCCTCGTTGGAAAACAGGCCGCGCTTGATACCGTTGGCCACCACCGCACCAAAAGCCCCAGCGCCGGCCTCCTGCATACCGAATGCGTTACTGAAGATCAGGGATAGGACTTCCGGTATCCGCGGCAGGTTCATGGCGATAACGACCAGGGCAATGATAATGTAGCAGAGCGCCATAATAGGCACCACAATGCCCGCGAACTGGCCAATGGTCTTGATCCCGCCGAAGACGATCACAGCGGCAAGCACCGCTACAAGTACCCCAACGATCAGCGGGTGAATACCCCAGGCCGCATGAATGGCTTCGGCCATGGCATTTGCCTGCACCGCGTTGAAAAAGAACCCGAAGCAGATCACCAGAAACACAGAAAAAACAATGGAGAGCCATTTCCACCGCTTACCCAATCCCTTATCGATGTAGTAAGCAGGTCCACCGCGAAATGTCCCGTGCTCCTCCCCTTTCTCCTTGAAGGTCTGCGCAAGAATGTTTTCGATCAGGCTGGTTGCCATACCCACCAGCGCCACCATCCACATCCAGAAAACCGCACCGGGTCCCCCCGCAGTAATCGCGACCGCCACGCCGGCAATATTGCCCGTCCCTACCCTGGCCGCGGCGCTGGTTGCAAATGCCTGGAAAGAAGAAACCGAGTCCTCATGCTCTTTGTGGAAGCTGCGGGCCATGACCCGGATCATGTGGCCGAACGAACGAATCTGGATAAAACGCGTACGTACCGTGAAGTAAATGCCCGCCGGAACCAGGGCAGCGATCAGAATCCCCAGCCACCAGTATCCGCCTATGCCGCCCCAGGTCAGGCTATTACCCCATCCGACAATCGATGCCAGGCTATCCAGAAGAGCTTGCATGACGAGCCTCAAGTGCAGACACAGCACCAGCGGATACGCTGGCGCAAAATTGTTCCAATACATTCAGCCTAGACGATGATGAATTTCCCAGCGGAGAGAAAGTGGCCACTCTCGGACCGGCAGGTCAAAACACCCGCGAGACCTGTTCATCACAGTGCACTCAACACCATGCAGCCAACATCATGTAGCCAAGTCAATGCCGCCCAATCAGCTACAGTAGCGAGAGCCTCCACGCAGCAAAAAGTGCGCAATGCTGACCACGCGCACCGCCGCCAAGTCCGCCGAAATCAATCCCGGCTCTTGGCGCAGGCTTGTGTGGCCAGGCGCCGGTTGTCAAAATGCGCGAAAAAAGCGGAAAGAAATAAATGTCACACTCTTCAGAGCGTCCAAACATCACCATCGCCCCCTACGGCAGCTGGGATTCCATCATCACCAGCGATCTGTTGACCGCAGGCAACGTGCGCCTCAGTGAACCCCGACTGGCCGGCGATTGTGCCTACTGGCTGGAATCCCGCCCCGCGGAAAAAGGCCGCTCCGTAATCGTTCAACGGGATGCAGACGGGAACAAACGGGATATTCTCCCCGCCCCCTTGAGCACACGCTCGAAAGCACACGAATACGGCGGCGCCAGCTATCTGGTTGCCGACAAGAGTGTTTATTTCGTACTGGCTGCAGACCAGCGTATTTATCACCTGCCGCTGGACAGTGCGGTGCCGGAACCCATCACCGCCGAGGGGCCCTACCATTACGCGGACCTCACTTTCGATGCAAAACGCGAACGACTGATCTGTGTGCAGGAAGATTGCTCCGGCAGCGGCGAACCGGTGGCGAGAATCGTCGCGATCAGTCTCAAGGATAAAAACTATTCCGTTGAAACTCTGGTCGAAGGCGCTGACTTCTATTCCAACCCCGCCCTTGCCCCCGACGGTAGCCGACTGGCCTTCCTGCGCTGGCATCACCCCAATATGCCCTGGGATGCCACCGAGCTCTGCACGGCAGATGTCACCCCTAGCGGGAGCCTGAGTAATATCGAGCAGGTCGCCGGCGGTGGCAACGAATCGCTGTTCCAGCCCCAGTGGTCCCCGGACGGAAAACTCTACTATGTGTCCGACCGCAGCAACTGGTGGAACATTTATGAACTGGGGAAGAACAAACCGCTGTGGGAAAAAGCCGCAGAGTTTGCAACGCCCCAGTGGGTGTTCGGCATGTCCACCTACGGTTTCCTGAATGCCCAGGAAATTCTCTGCACCTTCACCCAGGATGGCCGCTGGCATCTCGGCAAAATCAATATGGAAGACGGCAGTCACAAAACCATTGAGCAGCCGTTTTGTGATATCGAGGGCATTCGCTGCAGCAACGATCAGGCGTTGTTTATCGGCAGTGGCCCGGGGCAATTTCCCGCTGTGGTCCGCTTTGACGGCGCCCGGGAAGAAATCCAAACCATTTCCCTGAGCAGCAGCAAAGAACTACCGGAAACATTCCTGTCGCACGCGCAGGCCATGGAATTTTCCGTGGACAACCGCCAGGTGCACGCCTTCTACTACCCGCCTTGCAACCCCAACTATGTAGCGCCAGAGGGTGAGAAGCCCCCAACCATCGTATTCAGTCATGGCGGTCCAACAGGTGCCACCTCAGCGGGCCTGAACCTGAAAATCCAGTACTGGACCAGCCGCGGCTTTGCCATTCTGGACGTCAATTACTCCGGCAGCACCGGGTATGGCCGGGCGTACCGGGATCGCCTCAAAGACACCTGGGGGGTTACCGATGTCGAAGATGTCTGTGCCGGTGCAGAGTTCCTGGTCGCCCAGGGATTGGCTGACCCACAGCGCCTGCTGATCAAAGGTGGCAGCGCTGGCGGCTACACCGTGTTGGCAGCGTTGACCTTTCACAACACCTTTTCCGCCGGAGCCAGCCACTACGGCATTGGCGACCTGACCACCCTCGCCCGCGACACCCACAAATTCGAGTCGCGCTACCTCGACAAACTGGTGGGCCCATGGCCTGAGGCGGAGTCCATCTACCGGGACAGATCCCCCATCAATCACATAGAGCAGCTCAATTGCCCGGTCATATTTTTCCAGGGCATGGAAGACAAAGTGGTACCGCCGAATCAGGCCGAGGCAATGGTTGCCGCGCTGAAGCAGCGCGGTCTGCCCGTGGCTTACATCACCTTCAGTGAAGAGGGGCACGGCTTTCGCGCCGCCAGTAGCATCCAGATGGCGCTAGAGGGAGAGCTGGAGTTTTACAGCCGCATATTCCATTTCCCCCTTGCCAAGCCGGGACCCGGTATTCGCATCGACAACCTCGGCGATTAATTGAGACTAGCGCGCATTTCGATAAAAGCCTTTTGAGTATGCGAGGTTACTCCACAAAACATTTGCTTTTGTGCGATTGATCTCGCCCTCATATTGCTGGTTGTCCAACTGTTCCAGCAGCTTGTTGCCGTCGTGTGCATAGACGCGTGCGGGCAGTTTAGGTCGTAACACAACCGCATGATCAGCACTCAGCCAGGAGTAGTTTTCACCATACTGTATTGGTGCGCGCTGCTTCGAACGCGGTACCGCTCTGGTCAAGTCAAATCCCAGCATCGGATGTGCATCACTAATACCGGCAAGCGATAGTAACGTCGTCGGAAAATCAATCTGAGATACCAGCCGGGCATCCACCTTCGGCGCGACACCGGCACCGAGAATCAATGCGGGTATACGGAAATGGTCGATCGGAACCATATCCGATCCCTGAACTCTGGAATCGTGATCCGCAATGATTAAAAACAGGGTGTCTTTCCAGTAGTCTGACGCTTTCGCCTTTCGTATAAATTCACCCAGGGCACAATCCGCGTATCGAATGGCATTCTCTCGCGACTGCCTGTTCCCGGAGTACGCCGCCGGACAATCATCCGGGTATTCCCAGGGAGTATGGTTCGACGTGGTAAATACCAGACTGAAGAACGGCCTTGACGCTTTGTCGAGTTTGACAAACTGCTTGTGCGCCTCGGCGTAGAGATCTTGATCCGAGGCGCCCCAAGACCCTACAAACCGGGGCTCATCAAAAGTGCTCAGGTCGCGGATGTCATCCACACCGTTACCAAGGAAAAAGCTTTTCATATTATCGAAATGGCTTTCGCCCCCGTAAATAAACTGCGTGTGGTAATCATGGCGTTTTAGTAGAGATGCCAGACTGAAGAACCCGGACTGGCTTTTACTCAACTTCACTACAGAGCGGGATGGCCCCGGAGAGAAGCCGGTAAACACTGCCTCAATCCCCCTCACAGAGCGGGTACCCGTGGCGTAGGCGTGATTGAACGCCCAGCCTTGGGGCATCAGCGCATCAAGATTGGGGGTCAAGTCCTCGCCGCCCAGGCTTCCGACATAGCGAGCCCCGAGGCTCTCCTGGAGCAATATGACGATGTTTTTCGGTGCTCCTTGATAACTGGCAGGGTGAAAACGTAACGTCGGAATATCCTTTGAAAGAAACGGCTGATTGTCTATCGCGGCAGACTCCTGAACCGCTTCGATAATCTCCTGCGGCCGCATCCGGCCATAGAGATCCGCCGCCTGCTCTTCTGAACCCGTATTGTATGCCGCATACAATACGGAATATGTCGAATTCAGCATCAGTGAATTGACCAGATTATCGTTGCTGTAATAAACCATCGCCGGATTGAATGGACGATGTTGCAAGCTGGATCGCGCGGCGGCGACACCAACAACAAAAATAATGAACGTCAGGCAAACCTTTTGCATTGTCGAAAAGGAGCCAATCTCTGTTGAAACACGGGAGAGCAACTTCCTGGCGGAGATAACAATGACCAAAACACCGAATACGGCGAGAAAAATCGCGGGCTTATACCCTTCCCACAACATGCCGAATACTTCTCTGGGATAGCCCAGGTAATCGATAAAGAGACGATTCGGGCGAATATCGTATTCAAGAATAAATTCAGGGGTAACCAGCTCCATAAACACGCTCAGGACAAGCGCCAGACAGAGCCAGGGCTTGATGAGCGCGGATGTAAGACGAGCCCCCAACTTCCCGCTGAGCCAGATGCCGACAAGCATCGGAATCAGATAAAGGTAACTGGCAATAATCAGGTCTACCCGCACCCCCTGGAATAGAATCCCCAATAGCTCAGGGAAGGATCCGATACGTTCAAAGTAGAGAATAGAAAGGTAAAGTCGCGAAACGGACAAAATGACCAGCGTTATCGCAGCAAATACAAGTACAGTCTTAAAGGGCGTCAATCGTTTCATTGTCAGGGTACATTCCAGCTACAAGACAACATCAGGGGTCAAACCCTAGCAAGCTGCCTGTAAAAAAAATGTAAATTGACTGAATGCAACCGCCCCCGCGAACTAGCTTCCAAGAGCCGGAGTCAGAGCAGGAGTCGGAGCAGGAGCTGGGAACGAAGCGCCAATTTCCCACATGACGATATTCAGTGTATTGGCCGATCCGCGGGTTCTATCTCCCTGTACCCTGCCTCATAACCCGGAATTGAGCCGGCCGTTTCACGACTCCATCGAAAAACACAGGCCGCAACGCCCAGGGAAACCAGCCATGCAATACACATAGTCACCAGGGTATGGCTCAGGAAGTGATCACCAATAAGCATTTTGTAACCGCCAAGAGTCCACCCCAACAGCATGCCGGCACCAAAGCCAAGCCACCGGTTGCGTCGCTGCCGAAATAGAAAGAAGAGTGATAACAATGCGAAGCCTCCACTCGCATGACCGGCGGGGAAGCAGCGAACGCGCCCCAAATCCGCGGATATCGGTATGCGGTGCAGAAAGGTAATATGCGGATAGCGGCCACCAAACGCGCTCAAGTCCTTTGGACAGGGAACATCCGTCCAGGTTTTGAAAAGCCCCACCAAAGACGCCGTAATAGCCATTGAGATCAAGACAATAAGCAGGCCACGGCGATAAGGCTGAAATCGAATAGTGCGATATAAAACAATGATCGCCAGTAACGACAGCCCCACGAGCACTGCCAATAAGTTCTTGGGGCCGTCATAAAATATGAGCCTCAAGGTTTCATTGTGCTTATCCAGCATCCAGTGGTCTGGACCGAACTGATACAGCTTACTCTGAAACCACATATCAATATCGGTCAGCTCAAACAGGGCGATGATGCAAACAAGAGCAATCGCCGTAAGCAGCGCTTGCCTTGCCAGAAATTGCTTATCCATTGGCGAAGGCATCAAGCTCCGGCCGATAGACATCTGTCTGAATACGCATCAAACCGAGCAGTGTATGAAACAGGTAGTCCTGAGACATTTTTTGATGCACAGAAGTTTTCCCTGATAGCTTTTTCTCGACACGCGGATAACCTCCACTTGACCAGAATATCATCGGGACGCGCTTTTGCGCATCCGGTGCCAGCGCATAGGGAAAACCGTGCAAGAACAAGCCCCGTTCACCCAGAGACTCTCCATGGTCACTGAGATAGAGCATGGCTGGTGAAAAGCTTTTCGCCTCGCTTTTCAAGTAATCAATAACCTGACCAAGGAAGTAATCGGTATAGCGAATCGAATTATCGTAGGCGTTGTTAATTTCCTCCTCACTACAACTCTCAAGGAGGTTGCTGTGGCAACTGGGCGCAAAGAACGCCTGTGATTCAGGATAACGTTTGGCATATTCCGGGCCATGACTGCCCATTTGATGTAGCACTATCACAATGTCTCCACGGGGATGCATCGCGACAAACTCTTTTACTCCCGCCAGCATCCCCACATCGCGACACTCGGTATCACACACCAGATTTACGTCCCGGTCACGATAATTGACATAGGGTATGCGCAGCGCAACGCCCTTGGAGTCGGAGTTATTGTCCAGCCAGGCAACATTGACCCCTGCCCGCTGGAGAATATCGAGCACATTATCCGTCGCTTTCGCCTGTCGCTCGCTGTAATGCTCCCGATCCAGCACCGAAAACATACATGGCACAGAAACAGCCGTGGCAGTCCCGCACGACCAGACATTATCGAAGCTGGCAACATGATGTTCGGCCAACATTGGATTGGTATTGCGGTCATAACCATTCAGGGAGAAGTGATCTGCGCGCGCCGTTTCCCCCACCACAACGACCAGTAATCGCCGTTTGCCAACCGCAGGCTCCTGCGTAGCGTCCAAACCTATCTGGCGATACGGAATGGCGTTGCCACCACCGATTTTGTCTGAGGCATAGCGGATTGCCGTATAAATCGGCGTGGTGGGATTGGTATAGAAGCGCAGCGACTTATGCTCACGAAAAAAAGAGGCATAAGCACCATTGAATAGCCCGAACATAAGCAATACGACAGCCAGCGAACCACCGAACAGTTTCACACGCGAGAGCACCGCGGTGCGCATTGGTTCAACCCGGATGGGGGTACGGTACACCAGCAGTGCGGGCAAGATACCCAAAAGCCCCAGATAAAGAATCAGCTTCCAGCTCAAAAGGCCGATGGATTCGGCAAGATCGGTTTGCAGGCCACTTTCGAGCAGTTCACTACTGACGATGACATTGTAGGTATCCATAAAATACGCGGTCATCGACGCAATCAAGAGTATGCCGATGAGTAGAGGTTTTAATGCCCTCCCCACTAAAAAGGGAGAAAGCAGCAATACCGTCAATGCAGTAATTAATATGCCCAGAGACGCCACAAATCCCAGCTCTCTGAGGGATTCTGAGTAGACGCCAAGCACATTCTTGAAAAAGGAATAGTTGCAAAAAAGCACCATCCAGATCGCGACCGCAACAATCAGGGTTCCGGGTGAAAATCGTCTTCGGGTAAACCATGCCATCTGCCACCGCCTAGTCTGGGTTTCCAGATGCTCAGACTAGAGAGAGAGGCGTCAAGATTAGGTCAACAGAATGTCAAAAAAGTGTGAAAAGTGGGGAAAACGCTGCCGTTTTTCCATGAGCACACGTTAAAGTGCCTGGTTCAACCCGGGTTGAGGTCAACTTTAAATACGCAGCCACGAGGCTCGGCAGGCTCGATGCTTACTAACCACCCCTGGTGATCACAGATCCGCTTAACCAGAGACAAACCCAGGCCAAGCCCCTCTCCCCGGGCATTGGATCCCCGCTGGAAAGGCTCGAACAAACGGGATTGTTGCTCCGGCGCAATACCCGGGCCCGTATCTTCGACCCGAAAGCCGCCATCAAACAAAACCAGATCTACCCTGCCCTCTTCTGTGTAGTGCAGGGAGTTGCGCAGAAGATTCGACATCACCGTCCGCAGAAACGTTGGCTGGTAATACCTGTCGTCCTCGGCCTCAACGGTCGACCGATACTCAATGTGATGAGACGCAAACTGTCCTCCCCAGATTTCAGACTGCTCCCTCGCTACTTGGGCCAGAGTGATACCACACCCGGGCTCGACCATGGTGCCACGCTCGCGCGCTAGCATGAGCAAAGTCTCCACCAGCTCGAGCATTTCTGCAGCCGCCCGCTGGATACGTCCCAATTGCTCTTGCTGCTTCGTCTCTAACCCGGGAGACTGGGCCAACAGCTCGCAGGAAGTACCGATAACCATCAATGGCGTACGCAGCTCGTGGCTGACATCGCCGGTGAACAGCTTTTCCCGCTCCAGCGAGCGTCGCAGTTGCTCGAAAGTGCTATCAAAGGCTTCCGCCAGACGTCCCACTTCGTCATCAGCGTAATTTTTGGCCAATTGCTCCGCCCCCTGAACCCGGGCACCGGAGCGCACTTCGTCGGCCAGTAGTGCTACCGGCTGCATTACCCGATTAGCCAGCAGTGACCCCAGCCCCCAGGCGATCAGCAGACTGCCCAGAAAACAGGCCAATACCACGTCGAACAGCAATTGCTCGCGCGCTTCAAATTCTCGCTGATCCTGCACCATTAGATAGGCCGAACCGTCGCGATCCTGCCGGTACACGTAGTAGGCCTGATCCCCCAGTACCACTTCGGAGAATCCCGGGGTTACCGCGGAAAACTCCGGTGGTGGAAGAAATTGAGGGGCCGCCTCGGTGTATAGCTGCTTCCCTTTGTCCAGCGACAATGCCTGCCCAGTGCCAAGGGCATCCATTGCCGCTTCCAGTTCCGAGTGCATGTCCTCGGAGACCAGGTGCTCTTCCACCAGATGTACGATTTGCACAATACCAATGGAGAAAGCGCCACTGACAAAGAGCGTCATCAGTACGAAAGCGACAATGATGCGCTGCTTGAGCGGCTGCTTGACGTTCATTCCTCCAACTCCGCCAGACGATAGCCAATCCCGTGCACCGTATGGATCAGCGCCCGGTCAAAAGGCTTGTCGACCACCTGGCGCAGCTGGTGAATATGGCTGCGCAGGCTATCTTTGTCCGGCGCATCTTCGCCCCACATGGCCATTTCCATGACTTCCCGCGTCACGACGGCCGGACTTTTTCGCATGAGTAATACAAGGAGCTTGATGCCCATGGGATTCAGTTTGAGTGGCTGTCCGTTGCGACTGGCCTGGTGTGTCGCCGGATCAAAAACCAGATCGGCTACCCGCAGCTCGGCAACACCGCCACCGCGATTGCGCCGGGTGATTGCCTCGATACGCGCCACCAGTTCTGCGAGAGAGAAAGGTTTTACCAGATAATCATCGGCTCCAGAACGCAGACCGCGAAGACGATCTTCCAGCGCGTCACGGGCGGTAAGCATCAAAATGGGCGTGTCACGGCGTGCGTCTTCGCGTAGTCGCTGACAAAATTGGTAGCCATCCACGCCCGGAAGCATCACATCCAGGACAATGAGGTCATAGTGATTGGAGGCCGCCAGGTGCAGTCCACCCAGGCCATCCTGTGCACAGTCAACGCTGTACCCCTGAAGCTCAAGGTAGTCGAGCACATTGGTAAGAATATCGACATTGTCTTCCACCACCAGGATCCGCACGCGCTTTCTCCAGTCCATTAACGGGTATGGTTAAAATTCTCGGCCAAACTCCGTCGACCGGCAAGCAATGAGTGACTAAAATCAACCCCCTGATAAAACCGGACTCAATACACCAAATGCTCAATATGGATTATTACTAATGGGCCGCTGGAGACCACCCCGCCCTCGCGGCTCACGCTACATCACCCCTGAGGGTGCGTCGCGCATGCGCGCCGAAGTCAAACACCTGTGGGAAGTGGAGCGCCCCCGCGTCACCCAGGCAGTGAGCGACGCCGCCAAGCTTGGGGATCGCAGCGAAAATGCGGATTACATCTACGGCAAGAAAAGACTGCGGGAAATCGACAGCCGGGTGCGCTTTCTGACCAAGCGCCTGGAAGAAATCACCGTGGTCGACCGTATTCCCGATGACCGCGACAAAGTGTTTTTCGGGGCCTGGGTGACACTGGAAGTTGACGACGGCAAGACCGTTAAATACCGTATCGTCGGGCCGGATGAATTCAACGTGAAGGAAGGGCTTATTTCCATGGACTCCCCGGTTGCCCGCGCCCTGCTGGGAAAGAGCCTCGACGATGAAATCGAAGTTCAACAAAACGAAGAGTGGGTGACCTACTACATCCTCGAAATCGAGTATCCGGAAAACGACGCCGTTTAGCGGGATGGCGCAATAAAAAAGGTGGCCATGGCCACCTTTTTTATTGGAATCAGTGCACGCCATCCAAAAGATGCCGCGCGATAATCAAGCGCTGAATTTCGCTGGTACCTTCGTAAATCGTCGTAATACGCACATCCCTCGCCATTCGCTCCAGCGGGAATTCCCGTGTATAGCCCACGCCACCGTGCATCTGCAGCGCCACGTAGCAGGCCTCATTGGCCTTCTCAGACGCATAGAGTTTGGCCATGGACGCCGCCGGGCCAAAGGGCTGGCCGGCATCTTTCTGCCAGGCGGCCTGTAACAACAACAAACGCGCGGCTTCCATTTCGGTGTATTTGTCCGCGAGCTGCCACTGCAGCCCCTGGAATTGCGCCAGCGGTTTGCCGAACTGCTCCCGTTCCTGCAGATAAGTGCGCGCGCAGTCCAGTGCTTCCAGACCAATGCCGAGTGCAAGAGAACCGATACCAATACGCCCGCCCGCCAGCTCGCCGGCGGCAATGCGGAATCCGCGGTTTTCTTCGCCAAGCATATTCGCCGCGGGAATACGGCAATCCTCAAACGCGACCTCATTGGTGACGGAAGCTTTCTGCCCCATTTTCTCTTCTGCCTTGCCGATCACCAGCCCGGGGGTACCGGCCTCGACCAGGAAGCAGGAGATGCCCTTGCCTTTCGGTGCGGCCGAATCGGTCACCGCCCACACCACAAACACACCGGCAAACTCGGCGCTGCTGATAAACAGCTTGCTGCCATTCAGCACATAGTCGTCGCCGTCTCTCACCGCGCGGGTACGCATGGCGGCGGCGTCGGAGCCAGAGCTGGGTTCGGTCAGGCAGAAGGAACCAGCGGCGTATTCGCCACTGCAGATTTTGGGCAGGAAATAGTTTTTCTGTGCGTCAGTACCCATGGCCTGAATCACTTCCGCCACCATATTGGTCACCGAGGTGGTGGTTGCGGTAGAAGCACAGCCGCGGGCGATTTCGGTAATCGCGAGACTAAAGGCAATGGTGCCGGCCCCGGTGCCACCAAAATCCGGATCCACATTGATCCCCATAAAGCCCAGCTCTGCCAGCTCCTTGAGTTTCTGCAGAAACAGCGGACGATTGCCGGTTTTATCCAGGTCCGCGGCGATGGGCTTCAGCTCGCTCTCGGCGAACTGGCGCGCGGCCTCCTGGATCATCTGTTGCTCTTCGGTCAGTTCAAAATTCATCTCAGACTCTCGCTTTGTATACGCGCTGTCATCCGCGCGATTCCATTATTGTTGTGTTTTTAACAGTAGCCGCCGCAGCAAGCCCTGTTGTATGGCCACGCCCAGCAGAATCAATGCCAGCCCGGCGATGGTGGCCACATGGATTTTTTCCCCCACCAGCAGCGCGATCAGCAGTAGCGAAAGCGGTGGCGAGAGATAAATAAAATTACTGATACGCGCGGTGTTGTCGCAGCTGAGCATGGCCGCCTGCCACAGCAAAAACGCGATGCCCATTTCAAACAGCCCAACGTACACTGCGCCGGCCCAGCCCTCCAGCGGCGGCCATTGCCAGTCACCCTGCCACCAGACCGCGGCGGCCAGCCACGGCAGGCCACAGCAGAATGTCAGTAATAGATTGACCGCCGCGTTGCCACCAATGCGGGTATTCAGCAGCCAGTAGCAGGACCAGATGAAAGTACTGAACAGCGCCAGGGCAACCCCGAATGGCTGCTCAAACTTCAGTTCCAGCAAATTGCCCTGGGTGGCAATCACCAGGACCCCGGAGTAACAGACCAGTCCCGCCAGTAAATCCTGACGGCGCAATTTTTGCTTCAATAACGGGACGGATAGCAGCGCCAGTACCACACCCCAGGTGTAGTTCAGCGGCTGAGCCTGCTGGGCCGGCAGCAGTTCGTAGGCGTGGAACAACACCAGGTAATAAAGGAAGGGATTGCAGAAGCCCAACGCCAGAAACCAGCCGCGCGACGCCCGCCAGCGCGACCCGATTTCATTCCAGCGCCCCTGCCAAAGCACCACCCCCGCCATCAGCAGGGTCGACACCACCGAGGCGATGGTGACCAGTTGCAGGGGCGACAGGTATTGCAGAGACAGTTTGAAGGCGCTGGCCACGGTGGACCAGCAGAGAACCGCCAGCAGCGCAAATATCGTGGCCCGGCGATTACCGTTTCCATGGCCGACCTGCCCCGAGGCGGCGCCCGAAGAATCTGCTGAACGGATATCTGAACTCACAGCGGTACCAGGGACATTTTGACTACACATCCACGAACGAAGCCCCGGACACAGGGCCTTCGTTTACATCAGGTCAACAAGCGGCTAATCAGCGCTTGCCGCTCTTGGGTTCCGGATCCGGAACCGCGACGGAAGTATCGGTTTTCACTTCCTGAATCACCACATAGGTGTGGGTTTCCCGCACACCGGGTACCGAGGCGAGCTTTTCGCCGAGGAATTGCCGGTATCCGAGCATATCCTTGATGCGAATTTTCACCAGGTAGTCGAAACCGCCGGCCACCATGTGGCACTCCTGAACCTCTTCGAGCCCGGAAACATGCTTATTGAATGCCTCCAGCGCCTCTGTCGCGGTATCCGTCAGAGACACCTGAATGTAGACCACCAGCCCTGCATGTACCTTGAGGGGGTCCAGCAGCGCGACATAGTCCTTAATAAAGCCTTCACGCTCCAGTCTCTTGACTCGCTCAAGACACGGGGTCGGGCTGAGATTGACACGGCGGGCCAGCTCCACATTGGGAAGGCGGCCAGCTTGCTGAAGAATTCGCAGAATCTGGCGGTCGATACGATCCAGATCTTCCAATTTCCGAGACATTGCAAAATACCCTACTGGTGATTAACCGGATAAGCCCTATATTTAACCACACTCTTCGCCAATATGGCGATTAATTCTGGGACATTTCCCACATAATCCGGTTTTTTATCCTGCACCCATTTCCACCAGGGAGTTTTGAGGAAATTACGTATGCCTACACAGTTCGCCGGCCAATTGACCGAAGAGTTGAAAAACGCGCGCCAGAAGGCCCGTGAGTACCTGCACGCCGACGAAAACCAGTGCGTCAGTGAGCTGCTGGCCGCCCCCCGTCCGGGCGAGGCCCTGCGCGAGAAGATTCTCGCCACTGCCAGCCAGCTGGTGGTCAAATCCCGCGAGCAACGCAGCAAGCGCGGCACACTCGACGCCTTCCTGCAGCAATTTGGCCTTTCCAATAAGGAAGGTGTTGCCCTGATGTGTCTGGCGGAATCCCTGCTGCGGGTTCCCGACGCCGATACTGCAGACAAGCTGATCGCGGAAAAGGTCCACTCCGGCAACTGGTCCAGCCACCGCGGCCAGTCTGACTCCCTGTTCGTCAACGCCTCCACCTGGGGCCTGATGCTCACCGGCAATATTGTCGAACTGGATCCGGACATCACCGAAAAGCCCTCCACCTGGATGAAGCGACTGGTCAGCCGTATGGGCGAGCCGATGGTGCGCACCTCCATGATGCAGGCCATGAAAATCATGGGCGGCCAGTACGTGCTCGGCCGCACCATCAAGGAAGCCCTGAAGCGCGGCCCCGCAGAGAACAAACCCGGTACCCGCTTCTCCTTCGATATGCTCGGCGAAGGCGCCCGCACCATGGCGGATGCCCAGCGCTACTTCGACGCCTATATGATGGCCATCGAAGCCATCGGCGCCGACAACAACAAACGCGATGTGGTGGAAGCCAACGGTATCTCCATCAAGCTCTCTGCCCTGCACCCCCGCTACAGTGAACTGCAGCGCGAACGCGTGCTCAACGAACTGCTGCCGCAGGTAAAAACCCTCTGCCTGGCCGCAGCCAAGTACGACATGGGCCTCAATATCGATGCGGAAGAAGCGGACCGCCTGGATATCTCCCTGGATATCTTTGAAGCCCTGGCGCGCGACCCGGAACTGAAAGACTGGCAGGGCCTCGGCTTTGTACTCCAGGCCTACCAGAAGCGTGCCCCCCACGTGGCGGACTGGCTGATCGCCCTCGGTCGCGATACCGGCCGCAAGCTGATGGTACGCCTGGTAAAAGGCGCCTACTGGGACAGCGAAATCAAACACGCCCAGCAGATGGGCCTGACCGACTACCCGGTGTACACCCGTAAGTGCCACACCGACCTCTCATACCAGGTGTGTGCCAAAAAGCTGCTGGATGCGCGGGATGCGATCTACCCGCAGTTCGCCACCCACAACGCCTACACCGTGGGCCTGATCCTGGAAATGGCCGGCAAAGCGGGCGAAGGCTATGAGTTCCAGCGCCTGCATGGCATGGGCCACCTGCTCTACGATCAGATCGAAGCGGTACACGGCCAGCGCGCGCCGGTGCGCGTCTATGCGCCCGTCGGTGCCCACAAAGACCTGCTGCCCTACCTGGTGCGCCGACTGCTGGAAAACGGGGCCAACAGCTCCTTCGTCAACCGTTTCATGGACGAGAAAACCCCGGTGAGCGAGCTGGTACAGGACACCCTCAAGCAGAGCGAAGACTGTAACCCCTACCGCCACCCCGAAATCCCGGTGCCGGCAGACATTTATATTGGCCACGAGTCGCTGCCGCGCAAAAACTCCCACGGTATCGAGCTCACCGACCCGATCGCGCTGGCGCCCCTGATGAACGCGGTTAACGCCTCTGCCGATCAGTCCTGGAGCGGCGGCCCGATCATCGACGGCATTGCCGGTAAAGCCGATATACCGGTGGTGAATCCGGCCAGCGGCGAACTGGTAGGCCATACCGCCAATACCGACGCCGCGCAAATTGACAAAGCCTTTGCCTCTGCCGCCGAAAACCAGCGCGCCTGGAACCGTCTCGGCGGCAATGCCCGTGCGAAGATTCTGGACAAGGTTGCCGACCTGTACGAACAGCACCTGAATGAGCTGGTGGCGATCATCTGTCGCGAAGCCGGTCGTACATTGAATGACGGCATCAGCGAAGTGCGCGAAGCCGTGGATTTCTGTCGCTACTACGCCAACGGCGCGCGTAAACATTTTAGCGAGCCGACCATCCTCCCCGGCCCCACCGGTGAGAGCAACGAGCTGAGTCTCTGCGGCCGCGGTGTATTTGTCTGCATCAGCCCCTGGAACTTCCCGCTGGCGATTTTCACCGGTCAGGTGGTTGCCGCGCTGGCAGCCGGTAATGCGGTAATGGCGAAGCCCGCAGAACAGACACCACTGATTGCCGCACGTGCCGTGCAACTGATGCACGAAGCGGGAATCCCGCAAAAAGTGCTGCACCTGATTACCGGCACCGGCGCCGCCATCGGCAAACCGCTGCTGGACGACCCGCGCGTTGCCGGCGTTGCCTTTACCGGCTCCACCGAAACCGCCAAGCACATCAATATGCAGCTGGCGGCGAAAGACGGCCCCATAGTGCCGCTGATCGCCGAAACCGGTGGCCAGAACGTGATGATCGTGGACTCCACTGCCCTGCCAGAGCAGGTCGTGGACGATGTCATTCAGTCCGCTTTCCTCAGTGCCGGTCAGCGCTGTTCTGCTCTGCGTATCCTGTGCGTGCAGGATGTGATTGCAGACAACCTGCTGAACATGCTGAAAGGTGCCTGCGAAGAACTGACTCTGGGCGACCCGGCGAAACTGGAAACCGACATTGGCCCGGTCATCGATGAAAAAGCCCTGGGACTGCTGGAGAAACACCGCGAGCGCATGGCCACAGAAGCCAAGCCACTGTTCGCATTTGATGAGAGCAAGCGTCCGCAGCAGGGAACCTTCTTCGGCCCGCAGGTCGTGGAAATTACCGACTTCAATCTGCTCAAGCGCGAAGTCTTTGGCCCCTTCCTGCACGTAGTGCGCTTCAAGGCAGAAGAACTGGAAGACGTGATCCGCCGTATCAACGCCACCGGTTACGGTTTGACCTTCGGTCTGCACTCCCGCATCGAAGGCCGTGCCGGCGCCATCTTCAAACGCATTGATGCCGGCAACTGCTACGTCAACCGCGATATGGTCGGTGCCGTTGTGGGCGTCAACCCCTTCGGCGGCATGGGCTTGTCCGGTACCGGCCCCAAAGCAGGCGGCCCGCACTACCTGTTCCGCTTTGCCAACGAGAAGACCAAAACGGTCAATACCGTGGCCACCGGCGGCAATACCCAGCTGTTTACCCTGGGGCAGTAACACCTCGCGTAGACAAAACAGCCGGGCAATAAAAAACGGGCGCACTCGAAAGAGCTGCGCCCGTTTTTCATTCAATCAAACTACTGTGGGATTACTGGTTAATCACACCCTTGTTAGCATCACCGAGCTGGAAGGCGACAGCGGTTTCGTAAGACCCGGTCTGCATGGTCTTGTGCACGTTATACGAACCCAGCTGTGTAGTCAGGGAGTTATGGCCGTACTCTTCCTGAATGGTTACTGCGCGGTTGCCGTGACCATGCTGGAAGGTAACCTGACTCAGGTCCTCACCAAACTGATCGACTTTCGCGCGGTTATATTCGCCGTGTTGAAGAATCAGGGATTCATTGTAGAAGCCACCTTGGAACACATTCGCGCGGTTACCTTCACCGTACTGGTAGGTGTAAGAATGAGAAGCGATGGTACCGAACTGTTCGGTGCGCGCACGGTTATTCTGGCCGTGCTGCTTGATCAGGCCCAGGGAGTATTCACTGCCCCATTGATCAATCCACGCCTTGTTTCCTTGACCGTCCTGGGTAATGGTGGCCAGGTTGTCATAACCCCACATCTGATTAATTTCAGCGCGGTTGTAGTTACCGAACTGCTTGACCAGGGCATGATCGCCCACGGTCAGCACCTGAGCAGTGAACGCCTTGTTTTTAATACCCAGCTGCAAAACGTCGGTTAGGTTGCCATAGCCATCTTCCTGCACGGAGGATGCTTTATTTAACTTTCCGATCTGGGTTTGAAAAATCTTACTGCCGGTCTCGGTGCCATCCTGAATCGCTTCCGCCTTGTTTTTAAAACCAAGTTGCGTTTGCATAACAAAGTTATAAAAAGCAAGCGGGCTATCTTGCACCGCATCCGCATGGTTCAAACCACCTGCCTGAACTTGAATCGCCGTATTTTCTCCAGCCATGGCAGCTGAGCTGACAGCAAATACAATTGCCGCGGCTATCGGGGTATACGCCTTCATGAGTATCTCCTTAAACATCAACAAGTCGGATTGCGACAATGCCTGCATCACAAACCGACTAAGGGTGCACTCCCGCACCCAGTTTTGGTGATTCACAGATTACCCGTCGAGCCGGCAGCACCGCTCAGAAACAAACCGGTTAAAGAAGGCGATTTCTACTTCCCAAATCACCCCGGCTTTACCCGAATGCACGCGAGTCGATACAGCAAACTCAGTTGTCCGGTGAAAACTGCTTGGTTAGACAAGGTCCGTGCTAATTAAAACCAACCCGTGTGTGACAGCGAAAACTACATCACTGGATGAATTAGTCGTCTTACCCTGCGCAGACTGATCTTATTTCGTACAACGAGATCGAATAATGAACAATCGATATTCAGTCTTGAACGCGGACGCTAGCCTCGCCATAGGAGAGAAGTTCTATTTACTTAGGAAAAAAGTTACTGAAGAGTAAAAATGGCGCAGTGCCCAACGATTATATAAAAAATCACACGTCAAAGCCTTATGCCCCACCATTCCAGGAACACAGCTTCGCCCTTTACCCAGCGCTCAAGCACATGGCCTCGAGTCAAATAATTCCCTGTGTTTTAAAAAACCTCGCTCCAATCAAATGGATGTAAAAACAGAAAATTAAATAACCCCAAGCACCAGCATAAAAATGCGACAAAGATAACCGGTAAATTAATGAATGGCCCTTTCTAGCTAACACGCATAACTTTTCGATTTAAAAGCACACAAAAAGACACCGAGAAATAACCTATTTTGGTGCACTCGTTACCGGCAATAAATTATGCCCGTAATAATTTCTCAATTTATCCCGTAGCAAAGATGCGAATAAAACTTAATTAACCGGAATCCCCCATCGAACGACCGCCTGACGATCTGCGCTCTTAATACTTGATTTATTTCACATTTCAAAAATTCTTCGTCGCCAAATAATTCTTTTTGGCGCACAAGCCTTCAATAGTTTTTGAGCGGTTTTCTCTGCCGCTGCACAGGGCGACAGGTACTTCTTTCTCATCCGTTATAACCAGTACCCCCCAAACCGATTTGTCATATGCAAAACGAAATTCTATTTTTTAAATGTTGCCTAAAAAATGTTCAACTCGTTCATTAATCACCCTGGTCACTGTTCGGGGTGATACCTGCCGAGGGGAGCTGAAAGGTAACAAGGCGTATCGATTAGCGTAACCAGCGAGAGGGATCTAGCCATGCCGTTCCGTAACGGCGATTGCCATCCGCATTCGGATAACCGGTCAATCGCACCTCCAGACCCAAAGAAGAAACGAACCCCCAGACTAAGGAAGTCCATTGCCCGCACCTTTTTGCAAAGGGGCGGCGCCTGGGGATTGTCGTTGTCCCTGATGGCAGGACCTGCGCTGGCCGACGTGCCGCCGCTTAAAAAAATCACGGTCCCCGACGTCAATATGCTGGGCCTGCTCGATGGCCAGGGCCAAGGCGTCAGCCCATCAGAATGGGAACAGATTACCAAGCCCGGAAAGCGCACCAAACTTCAGCAGCTGGGCAAACTGTTCTTCTTCGATATGCAGGTGGGCAGTGACGGTGTACAGGCCTGCGCCAGCTGTCACTTCAACTCCGGTGCAGATATCCGTAAGGTCAACAGCATGAGTCCGGGCCTGCGCGGTGGGGACCATTCGCACCAGCTGTTAGGCGCGAACAACAAGCTCACGGTTTCCCAATACGGCGGTGCCAACTCTCCACGCGGATTGCCGGTGAGCGAAAGCACCCTCATGGCCAATGGCGCCACGCCGGATCAGTCGGATGGCACACCGGGATACTTGGTGGCCCCCTCCATCCTGAACAGCATCGCGGGCTACGACGTCAACGACGTTGTTTCCTCCCAGGGGGTGCGCGCCACCACCTTCACCGGCCTGGTTGCGGGTTCGGGGCAGGACGCGGGCGAGATTCACGTCAAAGACCTTGGATTTGACGACGATGACGCCCTCTTCCCAGTGGTTTTCGGCAATAACCTGGCATTCCCACAAACCGTGCGCCGGGTGGAACCGCGCAACACGCCCACCACCTACAACGCCATCTTCAACCAGAGCAGCTTCTGGGATGGCCGCGCAGATATGTTCTTCAACGGTGTAAATACCCTGGGCTTCCGCGACCCGGATGCCAAACTGCGTGTTTACTACAGCGGAGACTATGCGCAGGAGCACGCGGTACTCATTCCATTCTCGTCACTTGCCTCCCAGGCCGTCGGCCCCACTGGCAGTGATTTTGAAATGGAATTCGTGCACCGCGGTGGCGGTGGCGGAGCCTCGTACAACCTGGGCCGCAAAATGCTGCACCTGTCGCCGCTCTATGGGCAATGGGTAAGCTGCAGCGACTCCCTGTTGGGCGACCTGACTTACTGCGGCCCGGGCGAGTATCAGGTGCGCGGCATTGACCACAAGCTCTACTCCGATTTTATCAAGGACATCTTCCTTGAAAAATTCTGGGGTGATGGCAGTGGCTACAACGTGTGCCTGACCAAAGATTCCGGCTTTAAGAAAAAAGTCGATATGAGCTACTGCGGCTACGACTCGGAAAACAGAACCCTGATGGAGGTCAACTTCAACTTGTTCTGGGGACTTGCAGTCCAGGCCTACGAGGCGACCCTCACCACCGGCAACACCATTGTTGACCTGATGGCGGGCGGCATGATCGATTCGGACCCGCAAGGCAACAACGGCCCCAAAACCCTGATCGAACACATCAGTGCCGATGGCAGAGTCTTGGTGAAACTCGATGTAGGTATGGGTCGCCCACCTGCTGGGACACCGGATCGCAAGTTTGAGCGCGTTAACGGACGCTTCATGATGGTGATTGACTGGACCGGTATGCAGCCGGCAGGCGATGGCGTTGCCTTCACAGACTGTACCGCGATGCTGCCACCGGACACCAGTGCCGTCGAAGCAGGCGCTGCCTATGACTCCTGCGCCTACAAGTTCGCCGAGTTTATCCATCCCAAAGCGGAAACTGGCTCCGAAGCGCCAAAAGCGCCGAACCAGCCGGAAAGTGGTCTGCTGATGGCAGGCGAACCGATCGGAGGATGTACTCCGCCTTACGACTCCCGAGTCTGTGAGGCAGCGGCGGCCACCATCGCCAACATCGATGAGGGTATGGGACGCTTCCAGGCTGGTGCTACCGACTGTGCGGCCTGCCACGCCTCGGCTGAGTTCACCGGTGCCACCATCAGTGCCACTGTCGGCTTCGGTGGAGACCCAATTCCCGGTGAACCACCTCCGGCCATCCTCGAGCGGATGAACACCTTCGAGAACCAGGGTGTGTACGACGCAGGTTTCTACAACATTGCGGTGCGTCCAACCGCGGAAGACGTCAGTGTTGGCGGAGACATTGAGACCAGCAACGGCGGCATGATTCCGCTCTCCAAAGCGCGTCTGGCACAGCTGATGGGCATGCTGCCCGGACCTCTGCCCTCCCCCTACAACACCACCGCATCCAGAGAGGTTCTGCAAAAAATCAAGGATCGACTCCAGGCCGGTGTGGGTGTAGGTGGCATTCAGGTGCCCAAGTCACCGAGCGACCTTTCCGCCAAGCCGTTCGCTATGAACCTGGTCTGCGACCCGGAAATGGATCCGCCCCCGGCATTCTGTGATCCAACCGTACCCGCCGAAGACCTGGCACTGCGCAATGGTTTCTTCAAGACTCCGACTATTCGCATGACCAAGTTCACCGGACCGTTTATGCACAACGGCGCCAAGATGAACCTGCGTCAGGTGCTGGAGTTCTACAAAACCATCGTGGACTTCGATGCGGACGACGACAAGCGCTTCGGCTTCTCCAAGCTGAACAAAGCCAATCTGGATGCCGGCCTGCGCATCTTTGATGTGGGCGCCGATCGTGAAGCCGCGATGATCGAGATGATGGAAACCGGCTTGACCGACTGGGGCGCGGCCTATCAGGAAGGCAAATTTGACCACCCTCAAATTTGTGTTCCCAATGGCCATGACCAGAAGGGTCGCACCAAGCTGGCGAATATCGCTGCGGTCGGTGAAGACGGTAGTACAAATCGCATCATTACCTTCCAGGAACTGCTGCAAAATGCCTCCGGCTTTGCGCACGACCTGAAAACAAACTGTGATATGTACATTTCCGACGACAATGGTAAGTCCAAATATGAGACTCCCTATCCACTGCCTCCAGTCATGCCCTAACCAGCATGCATAACGGTGAGGCCCGCACGGCAACGTGCGGGCCTTTTTTATTTACCCATAAAAAAACCGGAGGAATAATCCTCCGGCTCAAGCCAAGTCCTGTGAGTTGCCGAATAGCACTTGGGATGAATTTGCTCAGCGGCCAGTCAGCACTGGCCTCATTTGGCCGCTACCTAATTGAGTACGCGGTATCCGCGACCACGCAGGCAGTTGCGCGTAATGTAATTGGCTTCCGCATGGGCGCTGCCAACACCACTGACACCGCCGATTACCGCCCCGGCTCCGGCCGCCGCAGCCGCCGCACTACTGGTGTCGCCGATGATTGCACCCAGCGCGCCACCGAGGAGCGCACCGCCAGCGGCACGGGTCAGCCCTCGGCGGCCCTCATCGCGCCGTGCGGCTGTGGCCAGGCCATTACAATCCGCCAGATCCAGCTGGTACTGGCGCATGTTCACGCCGTAGGTATCAATCACGATTCCACGCGCGCCTGGCACCTGCTCCTGTTGGTAGGCACACCCGAACAGGGTTGCTGCGCTCAGGCCCACAGCGGCCATGACCTTCAGTTTGATTGGCAGTTTCATTGGCGCTCCTCACCACATTTGTCGCCTGTGTCTACTTAGGTTTAGACCAGCGTAGAGAAGCGCGCCACCCCAATTGCTCATTTACAGGGTGCTGCTAAGAACGGAGTGATTGATACCAGAGATGGACTTTTCTGGAATAGAGTCTATAGGGCGTGGGTTAAAAGCTGTTGAAAGAGGCCCTCGAGGCCCGAGGAAAAATCAGCGGTAAAAATAATCGATCTGCAATCGCTGGGGCTCTCCGGAGTCATCCAGCAGGTTACTCACCCCGGTAAACCGCTGCAGGCGAGGCATTGGGACGAGCGTGTTTTTATCACTCGTCACGCCGTCAGTATCAACGGTACTGTACCGCAACAGGATGTCACCGCCGGCGATCCAGCGCAGTAGCGGTTGGGCGAGATCCACGCGTACACACAGCGCCGAGCCCGGTGGCTCACACACCAATGAAGTAGCCCGCAGGCGAATACTTCTACCATGGGGCGGAGAGGCAAACTGGAATCTGAGCTCTGAGCCATCGGTTAACGCCTGCCAGTTTTTCCGCACATAGGCATCAAACCCGGCATCAATGACGTCGATTTCGGAGTCGTCAATCACCACTTCGCGAAGCGCCTTGCTTTCCGCCTCCCGGTACCGAAGTCGCCAGGCACCAGATTCCCACACGGTTTCGCGCAGCTCACCGGAGCGGAAGTCCTGCTGAAACACCTGTGGCAACCGTTGTTCCTGAATCGCGCTGCCGGGTGCAATGGCCGCAAGTCGTTTCTCTGCAATCTTCTCGCCGTCGGGAGCAAAGTAAAGAACACGCATTGTTCCCAGGTCTTGAGGCAAAAAATATTCGCAATAGACGGTCTCCGACTCTCCGGGAGTCACCGCCCTTCCCGCGACTATCGCAGACGCAGTAATCTCAGCGGGCGCACTACACCCACTAATGACCAATGCTGCAGCTGCGATCACACTCATCACTGACTTGCCCTCTTCAATTCCCTAGATCCCTGTTCACAAAGTGCTGAATCCTGAAAAAGCGACTCCGGGCCCAGTAGGCCATTAACACCAGGAAGGCGGCCCATAAAAACCCGAGTAATCCGAGTGATAACCAAAGCGGTTCGGCAAGGGTCACCCTTCCGCCTATTTCAGCACCGATGAAATAACTGAGAGGACCACCGGTTAACCCGAACAAGGCCGCAAGCCACAGGTTTTTCTGGAGAAAGACAAATGCGAAACGCAGTGCGAGCGCAAAGTTTACCCAGAGCATGGCAAGCCAGAGCGGGATGATGCTGAATGCGTCGGTGGTCTGAAAGAGTCCGTACTGAAACAGGAGGCTGTCCATAGCGACACCCAAGGTTGAGACCAGGATCAGCCATAGCAGTGTACGCAACACACTATGCGACACCCCGCCCCCAGCACTGGAGCGACAAAATAACCAGAGATGACACAGAAGGTTGGCCGCCGTGAACAGCACGATAAGCGTACTGGATGGCGCCATCACACACAGGAGCCAGATTCCCTCGAACAGGCACCCACTGATTAGCATCCGCCAAAGTGGCGGGTTCCCTGAACTGCTCATCGCCTGAGTTGCCACGATTCACCACTCACATATCGCAAAATTGCTGAATTGCTAGCGTGGAAGTGTCCGACAGCGCGGTTTGGCAAAGGTAAACTGGGCAGTGCTGATCACGCGCTCAAGAAATCCGCCCTCGCAGTAGCACAGATAAAAGTCCCACATGTTGATAAAGCGCTGATCAAACCCCTGCGAGCGAACCTCCTCGACGCGTTCAAAAAACGCCTCGCGCCAGGCACGCAGGGTTCTGGCGTAATCGAAAGTGATATCGTCCATCCCGACAATCTGCATGTCCGTATCCTTCGCGATATGCGTGGCAACCACCTGATTGGATGGCAGACAGCCACCGGGGAAAATATAGCGCTGGATAAAATCGACACTGTTTTTGTAGCTTTCGAATCGTTGGTCCTGAATGGTTATCGCCTGCATGACCATCAATCCGTCGGGCTTGAGTAACTGGCTGCAGCGCGAGAAAAAGGTGTGGTAATACTGGTGCCCGACGGCTTCGACCATTTCAATGGAAACCAGCTTGTCGTAATGCCCCTCAAGCTCGCGGTAATCCTTTAGCAACAGGGTTACCCGATCCGAAAGCCCTTCCCTCTCGACCCAGGCTTTGGCGTATTCGTATTGCTCCCGGGAGATCGTGGTCGTGGTCACCCGGCAGCCGAAATGCTTGGCCGCGTACACTGCCATACCGCCCCAGCCGGTACCTATCTCCAACAGGTGATCGGACGATTTTAACCGCAGCTTGCGGCAGATCTTGGCCAACTTGAACTCGGAGGCTTCGGCAAGGCAGGCATCACCATTGGGAAATACCGCCGACGAATAGAGCATGGTCGGATCGAGGAAAAGGCTGAAAAAATCATTCCCCAGGTCGTAGTGGGCAGAAATATTGCGACGGGATCCCTTTAGGGAATTGGCATTGAAACGATGCAGCACCTTGAGCGCCAGCTTGTGCGCCAGGCTCCAGCGGGAATCCAGACTGTCCAGCAAAGACATGTTGGCGACCATCAGCCGAATCACCTGCACCAGATCCGGGGAAGTCCAGAAGCCGTCCATATAGGCCTCGCCAGACCCAATGGTTCCACTGGTCAATACCTGGGTGTAGGTATTCGGGTGCAGTACGTGGATGTGCGCCACTATCTCGGAATCACCCGCCCCTCTGCCAGAGGACGCAGTCGATGCAGCTTCAGGCTTTCCAAAGCGCAGCACGGGTGGATCATTGGCCGGAAGCCCCTCGCGGGCACCGTCACCACCAGCAAAAAGTTCATGCACATAGAGGGTGCCAATCTCAATCGCTTCAAGGCGCGCCAGCACGAGCTTTCTGGCCACACGGTCCAGCCAGTGCATCGATAGTACGGGCGCCGCTGCGGCACCACCGCTGATGACCGGGTAATCTGCCTGTTCGATGCTTGCAGCACCACCCTGAGCACCGGCCGAGTGATTGTTCGGACCTTCCGAAGGGATACCCGACTTGTGCCACGGGGACAGGTTTTCCGCCAATTTATAACCCGATTTCATAGGTGCCGATCTCCGCTTCCTGTAGTGCTCAAAGTAGTGCTTTAAGTTGTACTGTTTTTGCGATCTTTGTGCGCATTCGCGAGTAACTGGTATTTCGCTAGCGCACCGTCAATGTATCAAGAAACTTTGCCTGGATGAGTAACCACAGGTACTCGTTTAAAGAAAAGTTTCATCGCCTGCCAATAAATTGCGCTGATGATTTTTACGGTAAACAGTGGAAACTGGATCAGTTTATTTCTCATCACCTGCGAAGTGATTTCTTCCCGTTTCAGGCTCATGCAGGCATCAAATACACAGTCCCCCGCCTCCATGGAGCGGATACTCACCGTAAGCCGGTCTCCCGGGGTAGTGCTGCGCCACTGGTAGAACTGGTCCAAGGGCATAAACGGCGAAACATGCAGTTCTTTTTTAAACCGCGCCTTTTGTACGCGTCCGTGAGCAGTCACCGGCAGTACATAACCATGGCGTTCATTCCACGGCGTATTGTGAACATCCACCAGCAGTGCCTGGACTCGCTCGCCAGAGTCATCAAAACAGTAATAGATACTGATGGGGTTCATGTTGTAGCCAAAATAGCGCCAGTTCGCGAGAAAGGCGATTGGCCCGGTGGGGCGAATACCTGTTGCCTCCTCAACCCGGTTACGAACGGCTTCGTCCAGCGGAATCGCCGGATCACCAAAAAAGTCCTGTCTGCGGTAACGCGCCGGAGCAAACCGGTGATCAGACCACAGGCGGGAGCTTGCCAGTATTTCGGGCAGCTCATCGAGATAGGCGTACACCATAAATCCGCGGTAACGAAAGCTGTGTTCCCGCGGTTGGTAACGTCTGTGCTGAATCCAGCCAGTGTAGAGGCCGCTGCGCACTAGAATTCAACCCCCAGACCTTTGGCGACCCGAATAGCGCTGACAACACCATCTTCATGGAATCCATTGGCCCAATAAGCACCACAATACCAGGTGCGGTTATGCCCGTTGATTTCCGACCAACGCGCCTGCGCCCTATTCCCCTGCGCTGAAAACTGCGGATGGGCGTATTCGAATTTACCGATCACTTTATCCGGATCGATGGCGTCGTCGGCATTGAGCGTAACGCAATAGGTATTTCGGGTTTTCAGTCGCTGCAAAATGTTCATGTTATAAGTCAACACCGGCAGCTGGTCCTGCGCCCCCTGAAGGCGGTAGTTCCAGCTGGCCCAGGCAGCCTGGCGCTGCGGAAGCAACCGGGTATCCGTATGCAGCACAACAGAATTCTGCTCATAAGGAATGGCACCGAGCACTTCCCGCTCAGAAGACGCCGGGTCGCCGAGCAGAGCCAGTGCCTGATCCGAGTGACAGCCAAAAATCACCTGATCAAACGCCTCTTCCTGTATTCGCCCGGTCGTATCCTGATACGCAATGATTACCTGCTGCTCCCGGCGATAGACCTGTTTTACCGGAGTCGACAAACGAATTCGATCCCGGAAGGATTCCACGAGGGGCTCTATATAACTGCGAGAACCGCCCTTGATGACACGCCACTGGGGACGATTGAAAATATTCAGCAATCCGTGGTTGTAGAAAAAACGAATAAAAAAATCGACCGAAAAATCCAACATCTGCGACATACTCGCCGACCAGATTGCCGAACCCATAGGCACTAGGTAGCGATTGGCAAATTCCGCCGAGTAACCGTTGCTTTCCAGATAACCCCCAAGGCTCATGGACTCGCCGAGATCACCGCGTTTCCAATCCTCCACTGCATCCCGGTTAAAACGCACTATGTCGCGCAACATTCGCCAGTGGCCGCCATCGAGAAGATTCCTTCGCTGCGCAAACAGGGAGTTCAAGTTGTTTCCGGCGTACTCAAAGCCGCCATCGCCGCTGGAAACACTGAACCCCATATCGGTGGGCTGGGACTTTACGCCCAGTTGGTCCATCAACTTGATGAAATTGGGGTAGGTCCAGTCGTTGAATACGATAAATCCGGTATCGACCGCAAGCGGTTGCCCGGCATCCATGAGATCAACGGTTGCGGTATGCCCGCCCAGCCGGCTGTCAGCCTCAAACAGTGTAATGTCGTATTTTTTGTGCAGTAAATAAGCGGCAGTCAAACCGGAAATACCACTACCGATAATCGCGAAACGCATCAGGCTTTCCTCAACTTTCTGATTCTTGTTATGCGGGGCGCGCAGAGGCGATACCACAGGGGACTGAGCAAATTGAGAAGCCGTAGCGGCCAACTCAGCCTGCGGGGAAAATCGATCACTGACTGCTTGCGCTCTAACCCGACCAGAATGCGCTCGGCCGCGGCATCTGCCGACATGAGAAACGGCATTTTGAAATCGTTCTGGGTCGTCAGCGGGGTCTCGATAAATCCAGGACGGATTAACACGGGCCGCAAAGACACTTTCGAGGTATCGGCGCGCACCGATTGGATAAAGTACTCCAGCGCAGCCTTTGAAGCCCCGTAGGCTTCCGCGCGGGGGAAGCCGACCACCGAAGACAGGCTGCCAACGGCGGCAAACACCGGCTGGCGGCTATTGGCGAGCAACGGTTTAGCAACCCGCAGTGTATTGACCACGCCGAAGAAATTGGCGTCAAACACCCTTCTATAACTGGCCAGGTCCAGTGACAGGTTGTCGTCATACTCACAAATCCCGGCGCAAGCAATCACCAGATCGAGTTCATCGGTGATTTCCTGCAATCGCCGTTGCGCCTCAACCATGGAAGTATCAGACCCTACATCGCAGTCCAGTACCCGGATCAACTTGGCATGCCCCAACTGTAGATCGAGCAGGGCCTCTCGGTTGCGGCTACTGACAATCACATAGTGGCCGTCTGCGGCCAATCGTTTGACCAGGGCTCTTCCGATTCCTGAACTGGCACCGGTAACCCAGACAATTTTCTTGTCACCGCTGCGCTGTAGACGACTCATGACCCACTCCCGTGCGGCACGCCATTTTCGACACCGTCAATGTCGGTATTCGCCAGCCCGCGTTTGATATGGCGGATCACCGAACCGAGTAGTGGTACCTGTTCGTAGATCATGGCACCCAGGTCATAACAGTCTTCATGGAAGATGATGCGATCCGTCTTCAAATCCATGTGCAAAAGCGAACTACCCCGCAAAGTAAGCTGCTTGCCACCACGCAACCGCGGGTGACGGAACACCATATGCCACCAAAGGCAGGCCTTGTTATCCTCGGTCAGCACCGTATCGAAGTGAAATCGACACTCCTCAAGGTTCTGCGAGACCTGCGCAAAATAGGCCTGCATCGCAGCCAGACCATGTACCTCATGCACAGGATCCTTGAAGCGGACTTGTGGCGCATAAACGCTGGTGATAGCTTGGGGTTCCGCCAACATAAAGTCCGAGTAGAGATGTTCCAGGCGCTCAATCAGTTGAGCCATAAGCAGCGTCCCTCAGGTTGCAATTGCCACTGTATAGCTCCCCTTACGCTGGTGCGTGAAAAATGGATTAAAAGTCATTTCTATAAAAATGACTAATAAGTCGCACACTATTCAATGGAAGCCGCCCACCCGGTGATCCAAACATCATTGAGTCGCGTAGAACCCAGCAACCAAGGAACAATCCGTTTAATCTAGCGTGGAATATGGTAGATATACCGAACGGAAAACGCAGGCCATATAGGACTTACAAGGTGCAGCCCTCTCAGCAAACACGAGACGACGAGTGGAGCAACCTACTGCTGAAAGTGGGGCGCGATCGCGACCGCCAGGCTTTTGAGCGCTTGTTTGCGCACTTCGCCCCGCTGATCAAAGGCTTCCAGTTCAGCCGCGGCGGGCAGAGTTCGGCTCCCGAGGCCGCCGATGAACTGGTTCAGGAAGTGATGTTTCGCGTTTGGCGCAAAGCGCCCAGCTTTGATCCTGAAAAGGCCGCAGCCAGTACCTGGGTCTTCACCATTATGCGAAATTGCCGGATTGACGCCCTGCGCCGGGCAAGCCGCCAGCCGGATACCGACGACAGTCTCGAGGTAGAGGACATCTGGGATGAGAGTTCGGACAACCAACCCCTCGTTTACCTGCAACAATCTCGCAACAGGACATCGGTAACCGAGGGATTAAGCAGTCTTCCTGCAGAGCAGAGTCACGTTATCGAAAAGGCGTATCTGGAGGGAAAATCCCACAGTGAAATCTCTGCCGAGCTCGGTCTCCCCCTGGGCACAGTCAAGTCCCGGGTGCGGCTGGCCCTGAAGAAATTACAAAGCACACTTGTCAGGTAGGTCACCATGATTCATCACCACCCCGACAACAATTTGCTGCTGGAATACGCCAGCGGCAGCCTGAACTGGGCACACAGCCTGGTAGTTTCCGCACACCTGCAACTCTGCCCCAAGTGTTCGGCACAGATGAAGTTGCTGAATGGTATTGGCGGTTCCCTGCTGGCAACCAGCGTGCCGGTAAAGACACCGCCCGCCGCCAGCGATCAAGAATTTTCACGCTTGATGCATCGAATTGATGAGCACACAGATGAGTGCGACTCTGAGGAACAGGATGGGGAAAGCACCGCGAATCGGGATGGCAGCACCGCTCCGTCTGCGTACAAGCCAACTCACGTTGGCTCCAGTGACCCACTTTTCAGTGACCTGCCCAAAGTTGTGGCAAAACTCGTGAAGCGGAATCCGGCACTGAAATGGCGCCGCCTTTCCAAAGGGCTCAAGGAGGCCTACCTGAAAACGGGTCAGTCCCAGCACCAGGTATCCTTCCACCGCATATCCCCCGGAAACAAGGTGGCAGAACATGGCCACCGAGGAAAAGAGATCACCATGGTGCTCTACGGCAGTTTTTCCGATGCGGATGGTGTTTATTCACGAGGGGATTTTCTGGTCCGCGAGCCCGGGGAAGTACACCGCCCTACCGCTACCCAAGACCAGGAATGTCTTTGCCTGTCAGTAGTAGAAGCACCGGTTGCGCTGACTGGAGTTCTCGGGAAACTGGTCAACCCTTTCCTGTCGATCAAACCGCAGTAGCCCCGGCACCGCGTTTCAACTTATCGTTAATGCGCTGGCCGGTTGATCAGTCAACCGGCCAGCGCGTTCTTCTAGCGGACTAGCCTCGCGCCGGAAGCAAACCACCGGAAAAACGATCACCGCCCCCCGCGAAATGCTGACGGAGCAACTCCCAGCGTGGCTTGACCGCAGCCATTTTCTCCGCGCGCACGTGGCCGTACCCACGCACCTGCTGTGGTAACGCAAGGAGTTCTGCGGCCATCTCGACATTGGTACTATTCAGTGATTGTGCCACCGCACCAATAGTCGCCTTCACTTCACGGGCCCAGCGCCGCTCTTCACGGCGCTCTGCGGTGTAGCCAAACACATCCAACACGGTGCCGCGCAGCGCTTTACCTTTCGCCAGTACCGGCAGCAGCTTCTCCATCCAGGGACCCAGCGCAATCTTGCGGATTTTACCGCTGGCATCCGGACGTGCGATCAGCGGCGGTGCCATCAGGAATTTGATTTTGTAATCACCGCTAAAGGTATCCCGTAACTGACGCTTGAAGGCCTCGCCGCTGTACAGGCGCGCCACCTCGTATTCGTCTTTATAAGCCATCGCCTTGAACAAGCTGGTGGCCGCTGTCCGGGCCAGACTCCCATCATTCGCCGGCAGACGGCTTTCTGCCTGCTGCAAACCGGCAATTGCCGTGGTGAACTGACGAGCGTAACTCGCGCTCTGGTACTCCGTCAGCTCCTTGGCCAACCGGGTAATCAGCTGCTCGGTGTTCTCGGTTGGCGTAACGAAATTCACTACCTGTACCGGTGTTGTGAGCTGTTCGATCGCTGCGGGGTTTTCTGCCAGCAGGCGGCCGGCACGGAAGGCGCGCAGGTTGTTCTCCACCGCCACACCATTCAACTCCACCGCGCGCTCCAGTGCACTCTGAGAAACCGGTAGCAGGCCCTGCTGACAGGCATAGCCCAACATCATCAGGTTGGCCGCCACGGTATCGCCGAAAAGTGATTCTGCGTAGCGGTTGGCATCAAATGCGAAGTAATTCCCGGCGATCGACTGGATGCTTTCTGCAGTCGCATCCGCGGGAAATGCCAGTTCGTTGTTACGCACAAAAGCGGCGACCGGCACTTCTGCGGTATTCACCAGCGCCTGCATTTTCCCGCTGGAAAACTTATTGCGCTGCCCCGCAGCAGTAACCATGTCGCAGCCCAGCAGCAGGTCTGCGGAACCATCGCGGATACGTGCAGTGGTAATATCCTGAGGGCGGCTGCCCACTTTTACATGGGCAACTACGGCACCGTTCTTCTGCGAAAGGCCGGTGAAATACAGGGTGGTGCTGCCTTTTTCTTCCAGGTGGGCTGCCATGCCAAGGAGCGCAGCCACGGTCAGTACCCCGCTACCGCCGATACCCGCCACCAGAATATTCAGGGGCTGCTCCAGCCGGGGCTTGGGCGCGGCCGGTAAATTCCGGCTCGCCTGATCGATAGCTTCGGCCAGGGTCTGCAACTCCGGCTTTTTCAATTCACCGCCTTCAATCGCCACAAAGCTCGGGCAGAAGCCATCGGCACAGCGCATGTCTTTGTTGCAACTGGACTGGTTTACCTGGCGCTTGCGGCCAAATTCGGTTTCCAGTGGCTCAACGGCAATACAGCTGGACTGCACGCTGCAATCGCCACAACCCTCACATACCCGGTGGTTGATCAGCAGGCGCTTGGCCGGGTCGACCATCTGCCCTTTTTTGCGTCGGCGGCGCTTCTCTGCCGCGCACACCTGCTCGTAAATAATCGCCGTGACCCCGTCGGTATCGCGCAATGTGCGCTGTACCGCATCCAGTTCATCCCGATGGAAAATCTGCAGCGCGGCGGGCAACTGGTCGCGGTGATTGCGCCAGTGATCCGGGTTCTCACTAACCAGGCAAACCTGCCCTACCCCTTCGGCCAGCAGCTGACGAGACAGCGATGGCACCGTGACCTCACCATCAGCGGGCTGGCCACCGGTCATGGCGACAGCATCGTTCAGCAGTATCTTGTAAGTAATATTGATTTTGCTGGCGACGGCCTGGCGGATCGCCAGCAGGCCAGAATGGTTGTAAGTGCCATCGCCCATATTCTGGAAAATGTGCTTGTCACTGGAGAAGCGATGCAAACCCACCCAGTGCGCGCCCTCACCGCCCATATGCGAGTAAGTATCGGTGCGCAGCCCTTTGCCCAGGGCCATGATGTGACAGCCGATCCCGGCACTGCCGGTACTGCCTTCTGGTAATTTGGTGGAGCTGTTGTGGGGACAGCCGGCACAGAAGATGGGCTCGCGGGCGAGCAGGCCTGTGGCCTTTTCCGGGGTGTTGCTGCCCAGTTGTTCCGCCAGCGGAATCAGCCTTGCGGCCAGTTCGGTGTCCGCCAACCAGCGGGTGATGGCTTTGGCTACCTGATCCGGGCCAAATCCCCAGATCGCCGGCAGCAAATCGTTGCCGTCGAGATCTTTCTTGCCCACCACTTTCGGGCGCGCACTGGCCGCCCAGCCGTAGAACAGGTTCTTCATCTGGTCTTCTACCAGCGGGCGCTTTTCTTCCACCACCAGAATGCGCTCCATCCCCTGGGCGAATTCGGTCATGCCCCGGGGCTCCAGCGGCCAGCTCATAGCAACTTTATGGATGGAGATGCCGGCATCCAGCAAGTCCTGCTCACTCAGGTCCAGTAGTTTCAATGCTTCCAGCAGATCGCCGTGCGCCTTACCTACCGTAACAATGCCAAAGCGTTTTTGCGGTGCCGCCACAAGGGTTTTGTCCAGGCCGTTGGCATAAGCGAATGCCTTGGCGGCAGGCAGGCGCTCTTCCAGCATGCGGCGCTCGTATTCCATTCGCTCGGAGGGCCAGTTCAGGTGCGGGTCGTAATTGAGGCCGTGGGCCGGGATCGGGAAAGATTCCGGCAATACGAACTGCGGCAATTCCGGCACCAGTATGGACGCACCGGATTCCACCGTTTCAGTAATGGTTTTAAAGCCCACCCAGAGGCCAGAGAAACGCGACAGTGCGATACCTGCAAGGCCGAGGGTCAGGTATTCATCAATGGTGGCCGGGAACAGCAATGGCATCATGACCGACTCGAAAATCTGGTCGGTATTGTGCGAGAACATGGAGGATTCGGCCGTGTGGTCGTCGCCACACAATGCCAAGACACCACCCAGTTTGGAGGTACCCTGAATATTGGCCTGACGAAAAACATCGGCACTGCGATCCACCCCGTGGCCCTTGCCGTACCAGATGGAGAAAACGCCATCCCGGGTGGCCTGCTGGCGGTAATGGTCCAGCAGCTGGGTGCCCCAGATATTGGTGGCTCCCAAATCTTCGTTGATGCCCGGCTCAAAGTGGATATCGCGCTCGGCAAGCAGCTGCTTATGGCGCCAGAGTGTCTGGTCGTAACCGCCCAGCGGGGACCCCCGGTAACCGGAGATGAAGCCGGCGGTGTTCAGGCCAGCCTGTTCATCCAGACGCTTCTGCATCAACGGCAGGCGCACCAGGGCATCGATACCTGTGAGAAAAACACGACCCGAGTCCCGGGTAAATGCGGCCTTGAGGGAGTACTCCCGGTCAAAACCCAGTTCCTGATCCGATTCAACCATCGCCATGGTGGGCCCTTCTCGCTGTGCCGGAATCCGGCAGGACCACGGATATTCAGGTGGCAACTTGGCGGATTCGGTGATGTTTTTTTGTTTTCCGTAAACTATCACCGGACCGACGAGCAGGTCATACCAAATTCACTACTGAAGAGACGCAAGGCAGAAAGAATTCACCACTTGGGATTCCTTTTCTGCAATAATTAAGCGCTAGAGCCGGAAGGTTGAGAATCTTTATCAATTCCTGCCGCAAGGTCTCTGTGGAGGACACCCCCCTCTGAGCGCAAGTGAACCAATGACCAAATTGAGTCACTTGCGGTACCCTAGTGCAGCGCTGGAAAAGAGCCAGATACTGCCACTTGCAGGCAGCCGTAAAGAGACAGGGGTGCATATTTGGCATTCTGAAAAAGACAATCAGGAACACCGGGTAACACTATGGCCTATTTGCTGGACGCCATCGACAAGCACATTCTGGAAATCCTTCAGCAGGACGCGACCATTCCCAATATTGAGCTGGCCGAAAAGGTCTGCCTGTCCCCCTCCCCCTGCTCCCGGCGCGTAAAGAACCTGCATGAACAGGGCTTTATCAAGCGCGCGGTGACCCTGCTGGAACCGGATAAAGTTGGCTTACCGGTAAGCGTGTTTATCCAGGTCACGCTGAACCACCAGGTAAAGAAAGAATTGCAGCATTTCGAATCCACGATTGGCCAATGGCCAGAGGTAATGGAATGCTATTTGATGACCGGGGATTTTGATTATCTTTTGCGGGTAGTGGTGCCAAACCTGCACGCCTACCAAGAGTTTCTGGACAAGAAGCTGACCGAACTTCCGGGGATCGACCACATCAAGAGCAGCTTTTCCCTCAAGCAGGTGCGCTACCGCACCGAACTGCCACTGGATCAACTGCTGGAAAAGTAAGTCGGCCTAACGCCTTAGGAAACTGAGGATCAGGCTCAGAACCACACTAAGAATAATCATCGATGTGATGGGGAAATACACCCGGGAACGTTCAGACTCAATACGAATGTCCCCGGGCAGCCGCCCAAACCAACTGAACAAGTTCGGAAAAAAGTGCAGCAGCACACCGATGACCACCAGTGCACAGCCTGCTACCACCAACCATTTCGCCATCGTTTTCTCCCTCTCGCGCCCTGCAATCATGACCCTCCATTTCGGGTTGCAAACTTGTGCAATCGCGATACTTCAAAGTCATCCAGAAGCTTAGTGAAATTCTCGCGGTAAGCGCACAAATAAAAAAGGCCGCACTGCATAACAGTGCGGCCTTTTCTTTGGGTACTGATACCCGCGATTGATCCACTACCAGCTTAGTTTCCAGCAGCGGCCGTGGCCTCTTTGGCTTCACCGGGGACAGGGAAACCACGATCACGCATCAGCGGCTCAATGCCCGCATCGCGGCCACGGAACAGGCGATAGGCGTCTGCAGGGTCAATGGCATTGCGAGGCGCAAACAGGTATTTAACCAGTTTCCCGGCCACTTCCTTATCGTAGAAACCGCCTTCAGCTTCCGCAAAGGCTTCAGAGGCGTCTGAGGTCAAGACGTCCGCCCACATGTAGCCGTAGTAGCCAGCAGAATAACCTTCTCCAGAAAAGATATGCCCGAAGTGCGGAGTGCGGTGACGCATTACCAGCTCAGAGGGCATCCCCAGCTTGGTCAGGGTTTCACGCTCGAACTTGTCCGGGTCAATGCCTTTGGGATCGGTGGTATGCAGCTTCATATCCACCAACGCCGATGCCAGGTACTCGGTAGTCGCAAATCCCTGATTGAAATTGGCGGCCTTTTTGATCTTGGCCACCAGATCAGCAGGAATCGGCTCACCGGTTTTGTAGTGCACCAGATAGTTATCGATGATTGGGTCGGTGCTCAACCAGCGCTCCAGCAACTGAGACTGGAACTCGGTGTAGTCACGCACCCCGCCATTCAGTGTCGGATAGGTGACACTGGAAGCCAGGAAGTGCAGCGCGTGGCCAAATTCATGGAAGAAAGTTTCCGCATCGTCCCAGCTCACCAGAACCGGCTCACCGGGAGCACCCTTGATGAAGTTGGAGTTGTTCGAAGCCAGTACGGTTTCTTTACCATCAAAGGTGGTGTGATCCCGATACATGCTGGCCCAGGCACCGGAACGTTTGCCAGCGCGAGCGAACGGATCCAGGTACCAGAGACCGATATGCTCACCGCTGGTTTTGTCCGTTACTTCCCAAACCTTGACGTCTTCGTGGAAGACGGGCACCGAACCTTCTTTTACCGGAGTAAATTTGAAATTGAACAGTTCACCCGCAACGTAAAACATACCTTCACGCAGATTGTCGAGCTGCAGGTACTGCTTTACCTCGTCAGAGTTCAGGTCGTATTTGGCCTTGCGCACTTTCTCGGCGTAGAAGCGATAATCCCACGGCTCGATTTTGATCCCCGCTTTCTCCGCATCAGCCACTGCCTGCATGTCCGCCACTTCTTCGTGAACACGGGCAACGGCAGCCGGCCAAACGGCTTCCATCAATTCAATCGCGCGCTGAGGGTTTTTCGCCATGCGGTTCTGCAGGCGCCACTGGGCGTAATTTTCAAAGCCCAACAGGCCTACACGCTCATCCCGCAACTGCAGAATCTCGGCGATGATCGCGTTGTTATCGTGCTCGTCGCCATTGTCACCACGGCTATAGTAATTGGTCCAAACCTTCTCACGCAGTGCGCGATTTTCTGAATAGGTCAGGAAAGGATCCATGGAAGAGCGCGTATTGGTAATCGCGTAATTACCTTTTTGACCTTTCTCTTCCGCCAGGGCTGCAGCCGCCTTGACGAAAGACTCCGGCAGGCCTGCCAGCTGATCGCTACGCAGGAACATGTCATAGCCTTCCTCATCCGCCAGTACGTTGTTGGCAAACTTGGTGTGCAACTCTGCGAGGCGCTTGTTGATGGCCGCGTAACGCACCTTGGCATCACCGGAGAGGGTTGCGCCATTAGTAGCAAACTCGTCGTAGGTCAGCTCTACCACCCGCTTCTGTTCCGCATCCAGCCCGGAATCATTGCGTGCGTCGTATACCGCTTTCACACGCTGGAACAATTTGTCGTTCTGGATGATCTTGGAGCTGAAATCTGCCAGCTTGGGTGCCATTTCACCCTGTACCGCACGGAATTCCGGAGAAGACATATTGCCGCTCCAGATACCCCAATAGGTGAACACCTGCCCGAGAGCCTTGCCGCTGCGCTCCATTTCTTCAATGGTATTAGCAAAAGTGGGCGCTTCCGGGTTGTTGGCAATAGCGTCAATTTCCGAGAGGTTCTGGGCCATGCCAAATTCGAGCGCTGACTTCAGATCCTTCACGCTCATTTTGTCGAATGCGGGAACACCGCCATAAGGACCAGCCCATTTCGCCAGCAGTGGATTGCTTTTGGCAACATCCCCGCCTGGCATCGCAGCGGCAGCCGCAGACTGTTCACTGGCGGGCTTTGCAGCCTGTACTTGCTCGGGCTCTTTGCTGCAACCGGCCATGGTTGCCAGGGCGGCAGCGATGGACATAGCGATCAGAGTTTGACGCATCGGCTCGATCCTCTTTATTTGCATAATTGTTAAAATTTTGACCGTCCGGAGTGTACCCCGGGGTGGCAGCTACCGCCACGAGGTGCCGGCAAAGCCGCGATTTTGTCCGGCAAAGTAAAAACTTCGCAGGAGATTCCCCCTCTCCTGTCTACCAGGCAGGAGGAAGTTGTGCGGATGACTGACAACCAACATTTGATAACGGCTTATTAAGTGGTTAGTTTTAACCTCCAGCACATACACAGCGCCATACCGAACGCCGTTACCAGCAGGGAAATTGACGACTGCGGACGATGACTACGGTGGGCAATGATTAGTGCGAGCGCGCAAAAAGCACTGGAGTGAAATGAAAATAGATGCCGGCAAGTAATTGGCGGCGCACTGAGTCAGCGCGCCCGTCGATCTTCCACAATGGCACCAAAGGCCTGCAGCTCCAACTCGTGCTCAGTTTCGCGCCAAGGTTCCACAAGTGCCGCACGGATCCAGGATTGCATGGCCGGAAGGTCCAGCAGCCTTTGACAGTACTCCATCGCTGTTTCGCTGAGGGCCAACTGATACCCCTGCAAACGAATCGCCACCGGCGCAAAAAAAGCATCGACCGCAGTGAATGCCTCCCCTGCCAAATAGGGACCGCCGAACCGGTCTAACCCTTGCCGCCAGAGCTCATTAAGGCGATCCAGATCTTTCTGCAGTGCACTGTCCACTTGGTGCAGCGATATGGTGACACCGCAGTTCATACTGCATTGATTGCGCAGTGCAAAGAAGCCCGCATGCATTTCTGCGGCGGCGCTGCGCGCCCAGGCTCTGGCAGTTTTATCTTGCGGCCAGACCGCCGGATAGGTTTCGTAGAGGTATTCAGCAATGGCGAGGGAGTCCCACACCGTCACTTCCCCATCGACCAGACAAGGCACCAGCCCGGTGGGCGAGAATTTTCGGAATTTCTGCCAACTGCCGCCTTCATCAAACGGCACCAGCTGCTCCTCAAACGGAATTTGCAGCTGGGTGGCCAACAGCCAGGGGCGCAGAGACCAGGACGAATAATTTTTATTGCCGATAAAAAGCTGATACATCCCAATCTCCTTTTGACTGCTCTTAATTTAATTCCGGGCGGTTCCGTTGCGGCCATCCCGCAGCATTTCAGAAATACAGAAGGCGAGCTCCAGCACCTGATCTGCATTCAAGCGCGGGTCACACTGGGTGCGATAGCAACTGGCCAGATCGGCGTCGGAAATTTTCCAGGCCCCGCCGGTACACTCGGTAACATGTTGCCCGGTCATCTCCAGGTGAATCCCTCCCGGGTGGCTGCCTTCCGCGCGGTGCACCGCAAAAAAGTCGCGAATTTCCCGCAGGATATTATCGAAGTTCCGAGTTTTATAACCACTGGAAGCCTTCTCGGTATTGCCGTGCATCGGGTCGGTGCTCCACACCACTGAGCGCCCTTCCCTCTCTACCGCACGTACCAGTGCCGGCAGTTTCTCACCCAGGGTATCTGCACCCATGCGGGTAATCAGCGTCAATCGCCCGGGCTCGTTGTTCGGGTTCAGTCGATCAATCAGACGAAGCAGCTCATCGGTGGCCATACTAGGCCCGACCTTGACCCCAATCGGGTTCCAAACGCCCGCCAGAAACTCCACGTGGGCCGCATCGAGCTGGCGAGTGCGCTCGCCGATCCAGAGCATATGCGCGGAACAGTCATACCACTTTCCGGTGAGGCTATCGGTGCGGGTCAACGCCTGCTCGTAGTTCAGCAGCAGGGCCTCGTGGGAGGTATACAGCGTCGTTTCACGAATCGCCGGGGTGTTGCTGGAATTGACGCCGCAAACGGCCATAAATTCCAGTGCATCCTGCAGACGCTCCGCCAGTTGCGAGTAGCGATCGCGCTGCGGGTTATTCTCCAGGAAACTGAGGTTCCAGGCGTGAACCTGGTGGAGGTCCGCAAGCCCGCCTTGGGCAAAGGCACGTAGCAGGTTGAGGGTGGCCGCAGACTGATTGTAGGCAGTCAGCATCCGCTGCGGATCCGGCACTCGGGCTTCAGAGGTAAAGTCGATACCGTTGATGATGTCCCCACGGTAGCTCGGCAATTCTATGCCGCCCACGGATTCCATATCGGCCGAGCGAGGCTTGGCATACTGGCCAGCCATACGCGCAACCTTGACCACCGGTAAATTGCCGGCAAACGTCAGCACCACCGCCATCTGCAACAGCACTTTAAAGGTGTCGCGAATACTGTTTGCATTGAAGTCTGCAAAGGATTCGGCACAGTCCCCGCCCTGTAGTAAAAACGCTTTGCCCTGGGCAACTTCTGCCAGCTGGCGACGCAATTCGCGCGCTTCCTGTGCAAATACCAGAGGTGGATAACCTGCCAGCTGCCGCTCCACAGACTCGACTTCGCTGGCAGATTGGTATTTGGGCTGCTGGTGCGCCGGCAGCTTGCGCCAGCTGGCGGGATCCCAGGGGTTTACTACAGATTCAGGCACGGGGACTTCTACCTCAATTTCCATTTTCGGCTCGACAACACAATTCAAACACAGCACCCCCAGCGCACTTTTGTTAGCGCTGCGGGCGTTTCCAAACAAGCCCCGGCCTTCACCGGGGAAATCGATCAGCTTTCCAGTACTTCCGCTACCGACTGACAGAAGTAAGCCATGTTGTTCTGGCTCAGGCCGGCAATACTGATACGGCTCGAATCTACCATATAAATGGAATACTTCTGCTGCAGCTTCTGCACCTGCTCCGGGTTAATTCCCAGGAAAGAAAACATACCCTTCTGCTGTTGGATGAAGCTGAAATCACCGGCCGCACCGGCACTTTGCAGACTCTCTACCAAACCGGAGCGCAGGCTATTGATACGCTCACGCATTTCCGTCAGCTCGGCTTCCCAGTTTGCCCGCAGACTGGCGTCGGTCAAAATGGACTCAACAATAGCGCCGCCGTGGTTGGGCGGCATGGAGTAGTTTCCACGCACCACATTCAACAGCTGGCTCTGACCACGATCCGCCGCCGCGGCATCGCTGTAGACAACCATCGCCAGGCCAACGCGCTCACGGTACAAACCAAAGTTCTTGGAGCAGGAGGCGGCAACCAGCATTTCCGGCACCGACTCGGCCATCAGGCGCAGACCGTAGGCGTCTGCGTCCAGGCTTTCACCAAAGCCCTGGTAGGCCATATCAATGAAAGGGGTGAAGCCCTGTTTCTGGGCCATCTCTGCCAGCACCTTCCACTGTTCACGGCTGAGATCCGCACCACAGGGGTTGTGACAGCAGGCATGGAACAACACCAGGTCGCCCTCACCTACCTGCTTCAGGGTTTCGACCATGGCATCAAACTTCAGGCTGCTGGTCGCGCGATCGTAGTAGGGATAACTCTTGATCTGCAGACCGGCATTACCCAGCAAGGGCACATGGTTCGCCCAGGTAGGGTCGCTCACCCAAATGGTTGCGCCCTCTTTGGCGCGATTGGTGAACTCCGCCAACACTCTGAGAGCGCCGCAACCACCGGGGGTTTGCGCCGAGCGCACGCGATTCGCCAGCAATGCGGTATGGCCAGCGCCAAGTACCAGTTCCTGCATGGCAGTATTGAATCCTGGCGTGCCCGCCGGACCGATGTACGCCTTGGTCTCTTCGCTTTGCAGCAGGCGGGTTTCCGCTTCTTTTACTGCCTGCAATACCGGGGTATGGCCCGCCTCATCTTTGTAGACGCCAACACCCAGGTCAATTTTGCTGGGGTTCTCGTCACTGCGGTAAGTAGCCAGAAGGCCGAGGATCGGGTCCGCTGGAAGGCTGTTCAGGTGGTCAAACATGGAAACTCCTGATAATTAATCGGCGGTGTCACTGTCTTTGCTGGCCAGTGAGGGCCCCTATCGGCCCTTGAAGGGGGCCGATACACCGCCTGGTAAATTGTTGGTCATCGGGATTATTCGTCGTGGGTAGCGCAGTGTTTGGCGATTCGCCGTCACATACAGATCAATCAGGCAGATTAATCGATCAGGCCGCGATTCACCCAGTCCTGGGCGCGCGCCATCAGCTTTTCAATAATATTGTCCAGCTGACCACGCTCTTCCGCCGAGAGAGAACCCATCAAATCATTCTCGTACTGCTGCGCCAGCGGCACGATGCGCTCGTAGACGTCGCGGCCCAGATCCGACAGGTTCAACACCTGGCGGCGACGGTCAGCCAGGTCTTCACTGCGGGTGATGTAATCATTCCTGATCAGGATCGAAACCGCGCGGCTGATGGCAACTTTGTCCATTGCCGTCTGCTCCACCAGGTCTGCCGCGGACAGGTTGGGAAAGCGCCCCAGGATCGCCATCACGCGCCAGGCGGGAATGGTGAGGTCGAACCGCGCACCATAGGCGTGGGCAATGGCATTGCTCACTCGGTTGGAAAGCACCGACAACCGATACGGCAGGAATTTTTCCAACCGCAAATCGTCCGGGCGCACCGCATCCATAGGATTGGCGAAATCCCCTTCTGTGGGCGCAGCATCTCGTGGTGTCTTGTCTGTTGTTGTCATTGCGGTTCATTCACCTGCTGAGGAACGGGGTTGTACCAGGTTTCAAATGTAACTAAAATTGGTTTCAAATGTAACCACTGCCGCAGGAATTTTTTGGCAGTTTCGGGCTCGGCAGCCACCGACCGTTATATATCAGGTATACATCAGGGTGGGAGCGGCCGGGATCAGGCCGGAGTGTGCTCAGACGAAATCGGCCGAAGATTATACGAGGTTTGGCGCCATTTTTGTCAGCTTGCGTAGGTTTTCACGCAAATAATTTGCGCCGATTCCCTCCTAGCCGATTAACTTCCCGAGCATGCCCACCAGCTGTGGCACCGCAACAACGGATCGAGATCAAACAGACAGGAATCAATGGATATGGAGCTGCACGGCTATTTTCGCTCTTCTGCCAGTTACCGGGTAAGAATCGCTCTCAATTTAAAGGGGCTGGCGTACGAATATCACCCGGTGAACCTACTAAAAGGAGAACAGCGGGAAGCGCAGTACCGCAAACTCAACCCCCAGGGGCTGGTACCGGCGCTGATCGGTGCCGGACACATTTTCACCCAGTCTCTCGCCATTCTGGAATGGTTGGATGAGCAGCACCCCGAACCCGCCCTGCTGCCCAAAGATGCCCTGGCCCGGGCACGAGTGCGCGCTCTGGCTTACAACCTGGCCTGTGACATTCAACCAATACAAAATCTTCGGGTGCTCAAATACCTGCAATCTGAATTGGGCGTCAGTGACGAACAAAAAGTCGCGTGGATCCAGCACTGGATCGACGGCGGTTTTCAGGCGCTGGAAGCCCAGCTCTCCGCCCTCGGCAGCGCCTTTGCAGGAGGCGATAATCCGGGCCTGTTCGAGTGCTGCCTGATCCCCCAAATCTACAATGCCGAACGCTTTGGCATGGACATCAGCAACTACCCGCACATCGCCCGTATCGCCGAAGCCTGTGCCGCCCTGCCCGCCTTTGAAAAGGCGCGTCCGGAAAATCAGCCCGACAGCACACTGTAATTACGACGACTCCACTGCGGCGGTAGCGTTACTCACACCCCGGATCACCCACGATGGGCAGTGGCTCTTTGAAGGTCAGGGTGCGATAAGGGAATGGAATCTCAATACCCGCGTCATCTAACGCCTTCTTCACTGCAGTGACCACCTCCCCTCTGGAGCGCCTCTCTTCAAGGGGGGTGGACCCGGCCCACCAGGTCACTTCAATATCGATACTGCTATCACCAAACCCCTGGGGAAATATCTGGATCGGCTCGTCATCCCGCACTGTTTTACACCCGCTCACGGCCTGCTCGATGATGTCCACCGCCGCGCTGAGGTCTTCCCCGTAGGCGACACCAGCAATGATGGTGATACGCCGCTTGTTACGATCCGTGAGGATTTCACAGGGGTTTTTGAACAGAAACAGATTGGGGACGATCACCAGCTCCCCGGTCGTTCGCCGGATCGTCGTGTTGCGCACCTCTACCGCTTCCACCCTACCGTGCACATTTTCGCATTTGATCACGTCGCCGGCTTCAAACGGGAAACGCCATAAAATCAAAATACCGGCAAAGAAGTTTTCAAACATGTCCTTGAATGCCAAGCCGACGGCAACCGAAAGCAACCCCAGCCCCCCCAGGGCCTTCGCAGGTGTCAGCCCGGGAAACAACACCATCGCGGTAAATAGCAGGCCGAGTAGCCAGATAAAAATTTTGGTCAGTCGAACCAACAGGTCCTGGAGTGACGGACGCTGGGTGGTTTTTTTTGCAAAGCGACGGGTGAACTTCCCGGCAATGGTGGCGATCACCCAGGTGAGCAACAGCATCAGCACGCTGGCGATGAAGAACGGAATATGCCCGAGGAAGCCATCCCAGATATTCACCAGCGAGGCAGAGACTGTTTCCACCACATTTGAAAAGGAAGATGGCGGCACCTTGGCAAGTTCCAAGGCGTCGGCAAGCTCTTTTGCCTTCTCAGGGGCGGTCGGTAGCGTCTGCACCCGATCAAGGCCGGGCAGACCACTGACAACGCCTGGAGCAGGAAATATCGGCGACAGAGAAATCGAAAACATGGCTCGTAGCTATAGCGAACGGACTGTATCCAGCCTAGCAAATGCGCCGAATTTATCTCGATCAGAAGCTTTGATTAGGAGTTTCGAATAGAAGTTTCGATTAGAGGTTATCCCGATCAGGTGGACGAGCTGACGTAGTCATGCACCCGCAGCCATTTGGTCGCAATCCACTTTTCACCACTGATCACCGGGCTGCCACCATGCAAGGTCTGGTGGTCGAGATCACCCTGCTCATTGGCATAGGAGAAAAACAGGCCACAGCCCTTTTTCGGCAGCACATCCAACCCAACCCTGGGGAAGACTGTGGAACCGCCAGCCTCTACGCTATTCAGGTACATGATCAAAGTGCCAACCCGCTGTCCGCCCATTGAGAGCACACCTTTGTTTCCGGGTCTTTCAGGATTGAAAAAGTCGTAGTGCGGGCGGTACTCGGCTCCGGCTTGGTAGTGCAGTATCTGCAGCGGCTCGCCACGACTCTCCGGCACCCCCAGCAAGCGGGAAATACGGGACTCGATGCCCGCAATCAGCGGATTTTCCGCCCGTTTGAAGTAAGTGCCGGCACTGGTGCGCGCCTGCCCCAGGTCATAGGTACCGCGTTCGGAGTTAACCACCCGGGACGGCGTTAACTGCGAGCGCGACATGGCAATCAACCCATCACATTCCGCGTCCGAAAGAAGATTGCCAATTAACACAACGTTTGGGTGCTTGAGCGCCAGTAAAATCTCCACCTGACGATCACCGAGATCAATACCGTTTTTGACCGGGTTGAAAAATCGGAAGCGACTGCCGGCATCCCCCTGTGGATTCGTGCCACTGGTGCGACTTTCACCGGGGCTAGAAGCACTGGTACGAGAGTTACTGGTACGAGAGTCACTGGATGGCGTCAATGGGGAAACAGGCCGCTGCGGCGAAATGCCGTAATCGGCAATACATTGCTCTACCGCCTGGGAAATGGCGGGCTGGTATCCTGCCTTTAACAAGGCATCCATCATCACCGACAGTTGCTGGCCGTTGGTGACAGCATCGCGAATCCACTGCTGTAAATCCGGCTGAAGCTTGGCAAACTCCACAGGTCACATCCTTGCTTGCTGACGCTAGCTTTTGGCTTTAGCGATTGAGCCTCGATCCTGAGCCTCGATCCATTGAGGCCCTGGTGCGCCCTGAGTATAGCCTTCAGTGGCAGCCCCCGTGAACTGCCATATAAGCGCAAACGCACCGTAAACCAAGGACCCAACCGGTCTCTCCGAACCCTCTCAGGCAGCTACTGTCTACAGGGGGACGAATAAACAGAACAAGGTTTTCCGGGTAATCACTTTTGGCCAACCCGGTTTCCATGAAACACATCCAGATTTACAAGGGGATAACTGTGAAACATCGTATTGACCAACACTGCGCAAAGAAGCACCAGAGCAAATGGGCATCCGGCTGGAGCCGTATTCGAGGTATCGCCCTGCTCTGCGCAATGCTTATTCCCGCAGCCCTGCTCCAGGGCTGCGCCGTGCTGTCGCCAGATTTCGAAAAGCCCGAGGTCCAGGTGACCGCGCTGGAACCCCTGCCAAACAATCACAGCGGTGACCTGCGCTTTCGTATCCATTTGCGGGTTTTTAATCCCAACCGTAGTGAACTGGCACTATCCGGGCTCTATTACACCCTGAAACTTGCGGGGCACAAGGTAATTACCGGTACCTCCAGCGAACTTCCGACCATTCCCGCTTACGGGCAGGAGGCCATAGTGGTAGATGCCTCGGCCAACCTGATGGGCTCCTTTATGGCAGCGGCGGAGCTTCTCAGACTCCAGGGCAACACGGTGCCTTACGAACTGGAAGCCAAGCTGGGTTTGCGGCAGTCAATTCTGCCTTCGATCAAAGTAACCCGGCGCGGCGATATACAGCTGGGGCAATATCAGCGGTGACAAGGAGTCAGCGGTGACAAGGAGTCGGCAGGAGATATAGATAGGGAATTAGACGGGAAACGAGAAAAGCAGATGGGGCCGACTTTTTGTCGGCCCTCTCACAAAGGTTAGATTAGCGACGCGCAGCCCAGATACCACCCGTCATCGCCACGATAGAGCTGAGAATACCCACCCCCACCAGGCTATATAAGCTGATACTTTGCTCTGCCATCTGGGTCAGCATCTGCTCCAGCGGAAACTGCCAGCAGACAATCGCCGATGCCGCGACCACAGCAGCGTATTGATAACGGGTCGCCCGGCGCTCAATCCGCTTTGCCGGTACCGGCGGCAGATCCGCCATTACCCGATCACAGAAGCCGTCATCATCCAGATGGGGCTCGCTGAACTGTAACTGCTGGGAAAGCCAGGTGTCGAAATCCGGCTCACCCACTTCGCTAGCGGGCCCTGCGGGCTGCACAACACCGTTTCTGATGACCATACCTGTGGAACTACCCTCTGTTTTGAAGTCAGCCACTGACTACCTCCTCTCGCCAGGCCTGTAGCAGTGTCTGCAATTTGGCCTTGGCGCGGTTAACGTGGGATTTTACCGTGCCCAGCGGCAACTTCATAATGGTTGCCGCCTCTTCGTGTGAAAAGCCGCGCTGCATACACAGATGCACCGCCTGCCTCTGGGCGTCACTCAACTCCCCCATCGCTGAATTCAGGTCCCTGGCCATCCCCAGTTGCTGCGCTTCTTCGACGCTTTCCTGGGCCTGGGCGCGATCGACCGCGTCCTGATCCACATCCGGCGCATTCTTGCGCTTGTGGCTCATGACCAGATTGTAGGCGATGCGATACAGCCAGGTGCTGAATCGCGCATCACCCCGAAATGCAGGCAGCGCCTTGTAGGCTTTGATAAAAGCCTCCTGCGCCATATCGTCCGCCAACCCCTGGTCGCCATCGCACAGCTGACGGAGCGAGAATCGCAGCTGTGACTGATAGCGACGAACCAGCTGGGCGTAAGCCCGCTGGTCCCCGTCGTCGACGACGCGCCTGATCAGATCCTCATCATCGAGGTTCATGGATGGTTGTCCTTAACCGAATTGCTGCTGATCGAGCTTCCAGTTGATGTAGCGCGCCACACCGATAAACAGCGGAATCAGGCCAAGACTACCCGCTCCCAGACCACCGGCCGCGGTCAGCCAGATAAAGATCGCAGCGCCGACCGCAATCAGGGTAAAGCCCCGATCTTTGGCTTTGCTGGTGCTTTCGCCCTCCAGTGCATCCAGCAACTCTGGCGGAATATCACGGCCTTCCGAGACCATGCGGTTGATGTTCTCCATCACCAGCTGCTTCTTGCGATAGCTGTTACGGGTCGCCAGCCAGACGATCATGATCGGCGTGCCGAACACCGCCAGAATCGCGATGACCGCAATCAGCCACTCCAGATCCTGCGGCCGGTAATTCTCGTAGTGATGGTCATGGTGACTGTCCTCACGTGCTCTTTCTGCACGCTCTCTGGCGCGCTCAGCACGTTCCTCTGCCCGCTGGGCCCGCTCCAGGTCAGCCTGGATGCCAATCTGGATATTGCGCGGCACTGATTCCAGCGCCTCCTCAATAACCAGCCCCTTCTCATCGAGAATGCCCTTCTCCTCCAGCTTCTCATAAATGCGCTGGGTCACCGCGCCGCCGAAGGCCTCACCGAGGTTGATTTCCACGTCGGCGTTTTCGCCATTTTCGTCCCGCGTATGGATACGCAAACTGCCATCTTCCTGGCGCAGGATTCGCACCTGCTTGGTCACCTTACCTTCCGGAGGCTCAGTTACCACAATCACCGGCGCCGGAGGGGCCGGCGGTACTGGCTTCACGACCTCGTCGCTCTGCGCCAGCACACTGCCGGACACACCCAGACCCAGGGCAACCGCAATCGCAATACCCCAGGCCGGCAGGCCGTTGCGTACTTTTGAATTTCTCGCTCTCATTCGTTTTATCTCGCTCTTGCTACAGGGGGCAAAATCAGCCACAACACCATCTACAAACACATACCCAGGAAGCTAACACAAGCCAACAAAGGCCATTCTGACCACTTTTTCGCCAAAGCCCCGACGAAAAACGGCGTTCAGCGCCAAATAGTACCTTTTTTAAGCAGCGCAGTTCACCGCTTTGCCGCATTATCGACCCTGGGTGGGCTTTTCCTTTCTTCTGAATGGACGCGGGCCAAGCCTGATTTGGATGCAACCCCAGTAAAAAATTCACCAAGAGGAACACATGACCCCAGATTCCAGCCAAGCCTCTGCCCTCCGGGGTACCGTTACCGCCTCAGAGGTCCTCAATTTCTGGTTCGGTAGTGACGAACTGCAGGCAATGCCCGATATCGCCAGCCGCAACCGCTGGTTTCAGAAGAGTGACGAGTTCGACCAGCAGATCCGCAAACACTTTGGCGCTACCGTGGAGGCCGCCCAAGCCGGTGAGCTGGATCACTGGCGGGAATCCTCCCGCGGTGAGCTGGCCCTGATCCTGTTATGCGACCAGTTCAGCCGTAATATTTTCCGCGGACGGCCCACAGCCTTTGCCGGCGACCCGCTGGCACTGGATATCGGCCAGACCATCGTCCGCGAGAATCGCCAGGGTGAATTCGGCCTGCACCAGAGAGCCTTTGTGGGCATGCCGCTGGAACATTCGGAATCCGGCGAGATCCAGGCCCAGTCTGTGGCCTACTTCGACCAACTGCGACAGGCGTTCAGCGGCCCCGGTGTAAACGACAGCGAGATTCAGGCGGCGGAAGGCTACTACCGGTTCGCCGTGGCCCACAAGGCGGTTATCGATGAATTCGGACGTTACCCGCACCGCAATAAAGCACTGGGCCGAGACACCTCGGTCGCAGAGCAGGCCTGGCTGAACAATGGAGGGGGCTTCTGATGAGTATTCTGGAATGGCTGTCGCTGGCCGGGGTTTGCGCCCTTGGCGCCATGTCTCCTGGCCCGAGCTTACTCATTGTGCTGCGTCATGCCAGCGCAAGTCTCGTCAATGGCGCTGCCTGCGCCCTTGCCCACGGCCTGGCAATCGGCCTTTATGCGCTGCTGTCTGCACTCGGGCTGACACTGCTCCTGACCCAGTCACCAGTACTGTTTACCGGCCTGCAATGGATCGGCGCGCTGTTTTTGCTCTACCTGGGCTGGAAGGCCCTCTCGGCGCCAAGCCCGAATTCCAGTGAAGCGGCACCCCCCATTAGTGATACCACGGACCAGCCGCAACAAGCGCAGCCCGCTTCACCGGTTCGCGCCGCTATGCATGCGGTCATGCAAGGGTTCGCAATCGCGTTTTTCAATCCCAAGGTAGCCCTCTTCTTTACTGCCCTATTCAGCCAGTTCCTCAGCGATGGCCAGGGCACCAGCACCAAAATTGCCATGGCGACCCTCGCCGGCGGTATTGATGGGGCCTGGTATCTACTGATCGCCACTCTGGTGTACATTGGTCGCAAGCGCGGCATACGTGGCGGCAGCTGGAGCCATCGGTTACAGCAGTTATTCGGTATTTTGCTGATTGGCCTTGCCGCGCGGCTTGTATGGACGCTCGGTTGACACTGAACATTTATACAGATACTGTACAAACATACACATTAACAACAACACACGGTTACAGGAGGCCACTATGGCGGTAGTAGCGGTTTGGAAATGCGATAGAGACGGAGCCATGTTCGACAACAAAAAAGATGCCGAAGAACACGACAAAATGCTGGAACTGGCCGCCAACATCACCGCGCTGATCGAGCGCCATGTTGAAGGTGTTTCTGAAGAAGCCAGCGAAGAAATTGGCTTGATGCTTGCCAAGCGTCGCGAAGTTCTGGCCAAAGCCTGTAAAGGAAAACCGGAAGAGCTGCTGGCCGAAGACGAAGCCAATGAGCCATCACCGGTAGCGGAAGAAAACGTCACCCCGCTGGCGGCCAATCAATAAGCGGTCGCCATCCTGGCGACACACTGATTCCATCCCTGTACTCTGCCCGGCTTGCCGGGCTTTTTTTGGGGGCTTTTTCGGGTGTTTTTACTTGAAACCAAGCTGGATTAAAACAGCCACAGCAGGTTGATTACCGCCAGGGCAAGGATCACGATCCAGGTCAGCAGAGTGCCGACAAAACGCCCCGGGTGATACCCACCCTTGCCAACGGTGAAACCCACCGCGTGCAGAAGTCGTCCAAGGACCAGAGATGCACCCAGGACATGCAGCCAGACATGGGAAAGGCCGTTGATTTCCGCCACCAACAGCAGAATCAATGCCAGCGGAATATACTCAATGGCATTCGCATGGGCGCGGACCGCAACTTCCCCTTCTTTATCGCCAGCGGTCCCGATCCCCACTTTTTTCCCGCGCCGGAAGGTCACCACCTTGAATGCCAGGGCAATCACCAGTAACGCGCACAAGCTCCCATAGAGAGCAGTAATCTCAACACTCATCTTCGCTGTTCCTTACTTCAATTATTAAATACATAACTACTGTTTATATCCGTGCTCGGTACCGGCTTTCGGGTGCAGATAGCGATCACGCAGTCGAGTCGACCGATTGACCAGCGACAGGGGTTTACCGTCAATCAACAGCATTTCCGCATAGCTGGTCACCTCCAGGGGGTCACCACTCCAGAGCACCAGTTCTGCGGGGCTACCTACCGCTAGTGAACCACCCTCGAGACCAAAGATCTCCGCCACATTTGCGGTAATTGCGCGGATTCCCTGCTCGTACGGCAGGCCGTAAGCCACCGCATTACCTGCCGCCTGCCGGGAGAGATAGCTGTTGTGAGACCCGGCATAGCCCGGGCCGCTGATGGCAAGGGTCACGCCCGCGTTCTGCATCAACGCCGCATTGTCCATTCGCGCCCCCAGTTTCTCGAAGGCATCTGGCGTATTACCCAGCGCGTCGATAATCACCGGCACACCGGCTTGAGCCAGCTCATCGGCGACCATCCAGCCCTCTGTAGCCCCCTGAATGATCAGCTTCAGGTTAAATTTTTGCGCCAGAGCCAGCAGCTGCAACAGATCACTGGCGCGGTCGGCGGTGATCAGAATACGCTGCTTGCCATTCAACACCGGCTGCAAAGCCTCGAGATCCTCCAGCGAGTAATCCAGTTCCCGCCATTCCCCCTGGCGCACCGCAGCGCGATTGTCTGCATATTCCTGTGCCTGACTCAGGGCCTTCTCTACCTGTGCATAGGCCAGTGCGCGACTGCCACCCGCGAGCTGCGCACCGTACTCACCAAAATACACTTTCTGCACCAGACCTGTGTCGGTCACACTGTCGTAACCCCCGGTCAGCTTGATCGCGAAGCCCTGACCGGCAAAGATTTTTTCCTCGCTGGACGGTAGCACCACCGCGCGCGTCAAACCACCAGCGCGGTTGAATGGGATCAGTGTGGAGTGCGGATTAAAAGCCACTGCAGGATCGAATCCCGCACCGATGGACGTATCCACAATCGCATTGTCATTGGTGGATGCTGCCGCACCGATTTCTGTCAGGCCCAGCTCACTGCTGGGTGCAATGATCCCCGGAGTAACCACTTTACCCCGGCCATCAATAACAACATCCGCTGTCAACGTACCCAGGTCTTCCGACACCTGTGCGATTTTGCCGTCGCGAATCAGCAGGTCAGCAGATTCCAGAGTACCCTGATTATTCAGGGTAATGATCTTGGCCCCCTTGATCAGAAAGGTACCGGGTTCAGTCTGTGATTGGGCCTGCGCGGAGCTCGAGCTCCCCGCAAACGCACCGGCACACACCAAGGCCATGATTTTCAGAGATTGCATTGCTCTCATGATTAATTCCCCCCTTCGGGTAAACGCTCGCCCTCGGCATCGAGAATGCCCAGTTCAAAATCACTATGGGGCTGGCGCTTAGGATCCTTGCGGTCGTACATCAGTACCCCGTCAATAAAGACCTGATCTGCTTTCGAGTAAACACTGAAAGGGTTGCCGGACCAGACCACGACATCCGCCATTTTGCCTTTTTCCAGGCTACCGGTGACCTCGTCAATCCCCAGCGCCCGGGCGGGGTTAAGTGTCATCCAGGCAACCGCATGGCGCGGTTCGATATGGAACCCGGCGCGCTGCCCCGCCATCATCGCTTTCGCCGTTTCCTCGTTCAGGTGCTGAATCCCGATGGCAGAATCCGAGTGAATCATGGCGCAGGCCTTGGCCTGATCGACGATGGCAATATTGGCTTCGGTCATATCAAACGCTTCGTGCTTGAAGCCCCACCAGTCCGCCCACATGGCGGCACACACCTTGTTCTCTGCCAGCAGGTCGGCCACCTTGTAGGCCTCTACCGCGTGGTGGAAGGTGGAAATCTGAAAACCGAACTCTTTCGCCACATCCATCATGATGGCCATTTCTTCGCCGCGATAGCAGTGGTTGTGTACCAGAATATCGCCGTTCAATACGCCGGCGAGGGTTTCCATCTGCAAATCCCGATCGGGCTCATCGCCGCCATTCTTGTGATAGTCATCCCACTTGTCCCGGTATGCCGCCGCAGAGATCCAGGCCTGGCGGTAACCCGCCACATTGCCCATTCGGGTCGACGGCAAAGTACCTTTACCCCCGTACACCCGCTTGGGGTTTTCACCGCAGGCCATCTTCAATCCATAGGGGGCACCGGGGAATTTCATATCCTGGACACTGCGGCCCGGTACATTTTTCAGGGTGACGCCGCGACCGCCGAACAGGTTCGCCGAGCCGGGCAGAATTTGCAGGCTGGTCACGCCGCCAGCCAGCGCCAGCGCAAACTGGGGGTCTTGAGTCCATACCGAATGCTCAGCCCATACCTGAGCGGTATTCGGGGAGGTCATCTCGTTGCCATCCTGGGATGACTCGATTGAGGGTGCGGGATAGTCCCCGAGGTGGGAGTGCACATCAATGATGCCAGGCGTTACCCACTTGCCCGCGGCCTCCACCACCCGCCCCTCACGAGGTGCTTTTAGCCCCTCCCCAATCGCGGCAATTTTGCCGTCTTTGAGTAACAGGTCGGTATTGGCCAGCTGCTCTCCGGTTCCGGTCAGTAGCGTTGCGCCCCGGATCAGTACCGGTGCTGATTCGCTGATTTTGTAGCTAGAGGGAAATGCACCCTGGCGGGCATAGTCGGCTCCCTTCCCGTCGCTCTGCTGATCGTCACCGCCACAGCCAACAACCGAAACCCCGAGCACTGCACTGGCAATGAGGGAGCGTAGCCGCCGACTGGTAACGCCCGTTTTAAACAAACCGACATGGGTTTGGGTTTGGGTTTCGGTATCGGTACTTTTTATGTAACGTGGATCTGTCTGCATCCCCCCTCCTACTTGTTTTGCTGTTATCAGGAAATTGGCCCCATGCTAGCAGTAATTCAAAATTCCGCCAGCCACCCGGAACGTCAGCCTCCGGCGCACGACGCCAAAATAATGAAGACGTATCAGGCCTATTCTGCAAGGCGAATCACTGCAATAAATCGGCCATTGCTAGAGCAGCCCTATCGCTAGACAATTGCCAGAAGCCGTGTTGCAATCTTGTTTCTTTCCCTGGCTCCAGGATGGACGGATGGAAAAAACCTCAGTAGCAGACCCAAGTGGGCCGACAGACACAGAGGCCCCGCCTAAACCCCGGCAGGATTCGCAGGAGGTCTATGAGGCACTTCGCAAAAGCGAAGAGCGCTACCGGGAACTGGTTGAACATGCCAATTCCATCATCTTGCGCTGGGATAAAAACGGCGAAATCACCTTCTTCAACGAATATGCACAGAATTTCTTCGGATTCAGTGAAACGGAGATTATCGGCAAACACGTAATAGGGACCATCGTACCGGAAAACGAAAGCACCGGCCGCGACCTCCGCCCTCTGATGCAACATATCTGCAACTACCCCGAAGAACACCGCTACAACGTCAACGAAAACATCACCAAAGACGGCACCCGGGTCTGGGTCGCGTGGACTAATAAAATCCTGATCGATGACCATGGCGAGACCATCGGTGTACTCAGCATCGGCAGTGACATCACCAAGCAACGGCTACTGGAAGAAGAACTTCGCCAGGCGCAGAAAATGCAGGCAATTGGCGAGCTGGCCGGGGGCATCGCCCATGATTTCAATAATATGGTCCATGGGATTGCCGGTTTTGCCGAAGTCATTCACCAGATGACCTACGACGCCAAAATCGCCGAATACGCCAGCCAGATCCTGACCACCGCCCACCATGCCGCCGAGCTGACCAAACAGCTGCTGACCTTTGCCCGCAAGGGTTCTTACCAACTACATGATTGCAACACCCACGACATAGTGCGCGATGTGTGCGCGATGCTGGAGCGCACCATCGACCGCAGGATCACCATCCAGCAACAATTGGATGCCGAGCGGCCCCACGTCAAGGGCGACTCGGCACAGCTCAAGAGCGCGCTTCTCAATTTGGGCATCAACGCCAAAGACGCCATGCCTGCGGGTGGCCTGCTGGTGTTTAGCACCCGCAATGTCACGGTGAAGGAAACAATTGCTATATCAGACTTTCAGATTGAGCCCGGCCAATACCTGCGTATCAATGTCAGTGACAATGGCATGGGGATGACGGAAGAAGTGCGTCAGCGAATTTTTGAGCCTTTCTTTACCACCAAGGCCAGCGGGCGCGGCGCCGGGCTTGGACTGGCCGCAGTCTACGGAACCACACACCTCCATAAAGGCGCGATTCAGTGCCGCTCACAAACCGGCAAGGGCAGTTGTTTCGACCTCTACTTACCCATCATCAAAGATTGCAGCAAGCACCTGAAAAATAATCCGAAAGCGGAAAGTCCGGAACGCACCATTCGTATGATGGTGGTCGATGACGAAGCCATTGTTCGCAGCTACTCCAAAGCCCTGTTTGAGATGCACGGCCACCAGGTAGAAACCTTCGCGACGGCAGAAGAAGCCATCGCATTCTACCGGGAGCAATTCGCGGAAATCGATCTGGTGCTGCTGGATATGATCATGCCGCAAATGGATGGGCAGCAATTGTTCTCAGAACTGAAAAGAATCAATCCCGGTATCAAAGCCATGCTGTCGACGGGCTATAGCGTGGAAAGCAAAGTGCAGGAAATTCTGGCGGATGGGATTCTCGACTGCATCAAAAAGCCCTTCACCTACGATCAGTTGCAACAGAAAATTTCAACCATGCTCGCAGATGGGCACCTTGCGCCGGAACCCGCAGCCTGACACTGGAGCCAGACTAGAGTCCGCGAAAATAGCGCCAAGCGGGAATAATGGTGCTCATCAAGCGTTAGTAGTGCAGTATCTTTATGATTTTTTCCCCATTGTCACACTCACCGACAATTTCCGGCTCCGAGATTTTTGACCCAGCCTGAATCACCTTATTGGAAGGATAAGAAACGAAGCAGGCGAAGTTGAAATTCACCGCCCAATTACAGCGAAGCAGGCCATCATCTTCCTCGTAGAATCGCTCCTGACAAAAGCTCAGGTTCGGGCTCTGACCGCCTCCGAGCTGAGGCTGACCAGGATCTTCCGTTTGCGCATTGACTGAAATCGACAACAGGGAGAAACACAGCCCGAGGGCGATGGCCAGACTCCAGCGATTCATAACCTTACCTGCGAATAGTGCTCACTACTTTATTGAGGTTAGCAGCTGTGGCGCCGTTTTCCCTGCAAAGACTGACCTGCCAGTCCCCCTCCGCCACTGCTATCATGCCGCCATACGCCAGAATCCAGGAAGAAGTACCGCGAACCATGTCCCAGCCATGCCCCTGCGGCTCCGCAAAGCCAGCTCCACAGTGTTGCAACCTCTACCTTAGTGGTAAAGCGTACCCCAATACTGCAGAAGCCCTGATGCGCAGCCGGTTCACAGCTTATGTCACCAAGAATATTCCCTACCTGCAGAAGAGCTGGCATCCGGACACCTGCCCGGAACTGAACGCCGAAGAGTTGACCACCGACTGGTCAAGGCTAGAGGTCATAAAAAGCAAGCAGGGCCTGAAAAAATCGATCGTCGAGTTCAAGGCATGGTACCTGGACAACGGTCAGGAATACGCATTGCACGAGATATCCCTGTTCAAGTTGCACAAAAAACGCTGGGTATATCTCGGCCCCCTGGATCAGTGGCCCGAATGAATCAGGAAGCAAGCCCGCTAACCTCTCCGGAAATCCTGTACCAGGACGATCAGCTACTCGCCGCCTACAAGCCTGAAGGCTGGCTGGTGCACCGCTCTTCCATCGACCGCCACGAGACCCGGTTCCTGCTGCAAACCCTGCGGGATATGGCTGGCTGCCACCTGTTCCCCATTCATCGGCTGGACAAACCCACATCCGGCGTCATTGTGTTTGGCAAGAGCAGCGAAGTAGCAGCCCAGGTTCAGGCTCAGATGGAGAGTGACACAACCGTCAAACAGTACCTTGCCGTCTGCCGCGGTTACTGCCCGGAAAGCGGCACCATCGACTATCCACTGCCACCAGTAAGCGACTTCAAACACCAGCGCAAACGCCCCAAGAGCGAGCTGCCACGCCAGGAGGCGGTTACCCTGTTCCGCAGGCTGGATACCGCTGAATTGCCCATCGCGGTAGACCGTTACCCCAGCAGCCGCTACTCATTCGTGGAAATACAATTGAAGACCGGCCGCCGCCACCAGATACGCCGTCACTTCAAGCATATCCAGCACCCGCTGATCGGCTGCCCCAAATACGGCAAATCCGTGCATAACCGTTTCTTTGCGGAACATTTTGGCTGCGGGCGATTACTACTCCACGCTCACCGTCTGGAACTGGATCACCCGGTGAATGGCGCGCGCCTGAAACTAGAAGCACCGCTACAAGGGTGTTTCCGTACGCTGGTTGAATCCCTGGCTTGGGAAATGCCCTAACCCGCGTCACAGCGACGAGCGGAGAGAATCAGAAAAAATCAGAGAATGATATGAGGCAAGTAGCGACTGGAATCCAGGGTGATCAGGCCACTGTCTTCACGAATGGAAATGCCGGCAGCCTCATCGTCAATCAGCCAGCTGCCAATCAGGGTGTAGTTATTGCCAAATTTCGGCAGTGGGTACAGGGCTTGGTAAACATAGCCCTCTTCCCCATAGGGCCCATCAGACAAGGCTTCCGTTTTAGAGGAAGACTCTGCAGAGGCTGCCGATTTTACAATTGAGATGTTGGCCCCCTCGCGGGAAAAAATCGGTTTTTTCACCAATTCACCAAACTCGCCAGCCCGATCCAGCTCATCCTCAAAGAATGCCGGCAATAGGTTCGGATGCCCGGGAAACATTCGCCACAACATCGGCAGCAGAGCTTTGTTGGAAAGAATGGCCTTCCACGGCGGTTCCAACCAGCGGATGTTATTGCCTCCCAAATACTCGCCGAACTCCTCGCGGAACATAAACTCCCAAGGATAGAGTTTGAACATCCAGTTGATCACCCGATCCTGCAAATCGGTGAAGCGCCCCTCTGCATCGCGGCCAATATCTTCCACGAACACAAAGTGCTCCTCGATCCCCGCCTCCCGCGCACAGTCCTGCAGGTACTGCACGGTACCGCGGTCTTCTTCGGTATCTTTACAGCAGGCAAAGTGAAGCGCACGGCCCGGCGTCAGGAATTGCAGGTCGCGGAAGCGATTAACGAGCTTTTCCTGCAGACTGTTGAACTGGTCGGCCTGACGCGGCAATGCCCCGCGGTCGACATTGTCCTGTAGCCACAGCCATTGCCAGAATCCGGTTTCAAACAGACTGGTGGGGGTATCGGCGTTGTTCTCGTAGAGTTTTGCCGGACCCTGACCGGTGTAGGCAAAGTCCAGGCGGGAGTAGAGACTGGGATCGCCATTCTCCCAGGAGTTACGCACGAAATCCCAGTGGCGTTCGGGTATACAGAAGCGATGCATCAGCTCATCGTCCGCCAAGACTCGGGCAACGACTTCCAAACACATCTGGTGAATTTCTTCGGTGGGGTCTTCCAGGTCCCGCTCTATCTGCTCGAGGGTGAACTGGTAGTAGGCACTTTCATCCCAGTAGGGCTCGCCATACATGGTGTGAAAGCCGAAGCCGAACTCCCGCGCCCTTTCCTTCCAGTCCGGGCGCGGGTTAATGGGCATGCGCAGCAAAGCTTAGCCTCCCCAGCCCCCGGAACGACCGCCACCCCAGCTGGACTTGGCGGACGCAACGGAACCGAAACCGCCACGGGACACGGTTTTGGTCACTGTAGGTTTGGGCTTGGTTGCCGAGCTTGGCACCGTGTAGTTCACCTTGCCGGAACGACCAAGCACGCTACCATCGGAGGTCATCAAACGGTCGTAATTCCCGGAATACGGATTGCTATAGCGGTAAACGGGGTTGTAGTAGTAATTGCGGTCACGACTGTCGAGCATCTGTCCGACCATAAAACCGGTCATCAATGGCAGCCAGAAGCTGCCGGTCTGCCGGCAATTACCAAACTCTACTTCACACAGATGGCGCGAGTCGTATTTCGGGCCAGTGCGCTCCGCTTCACGCAGCGCCTGCTGGTAAGCGGCCTCGCACTGCTTCTGATCCAGCTCTGTCTGATTGACACAGTCCTCTACAGAAGCAACAACTTTCACCTCTTCTTTGGAGCTACACCCCATCAGGGCAGCCACGATGCCGAGCGCGATCGGACGCAGAACAAAATTACGCGCAGTGGTTTTGCGCATCCGGTCAAGATCGATCGTCGCGGTACGTTTCAAAGATTTCATTGCACGGCCTCCACTCAGTAGGACATGCAAGCAGCGTTCAGTACGCCGACCGCGATGGTGGTAGCGGCCAGCATGACACCGGCACTGATTTCACCCTCTTCAATACGGGAAACGATACGCGGGATAAACAGGAAGCGAGTAATCGCGAAGGCCAGCAGCTGGGCAACCAACGCGATTACCGCCCAGGTAGCAAAGTCCAGCAGGGATACGGAGTTGCTTGCGGCACCCCCAAGGGCAATAGCAAAACCCAGCACCGCGCCGCCGAAACCAATGGCCGCCGCGACGTTTTTGTCTTCACGGATCAATTTCCATTCATCGTGGGGCGTGACCAGCGCATACAGGTACTTGAAGGCGATCAACAACACCAGTGACAGGCCGAAATAAGCGGCAAAATGCAGGATACCAGTCAATAATTCGTAAGACTGTTCCATGGGTACTACTCCTTGTTATCCGTGAATGGTTATTTGTGAGGGTGTGAGAGAAATACCGGTACTGAGTACCAAGCAGCGGCTGAGGTAACCCCCGGCCTCCAGCTTTTCTTCCGCAGAAAGAAATAAGGATTCGGTGCGCTGATCCAACAGCGGACGCTCAAACAGCATGGTGAACTGATCCGTGCTGGAATGATCGCCGTCTTCGTCGTAGGTGGTTTCCACCATATGTACCGGGTTGTGGTAATCCCCGGTGGCGGTCCAAACACGCTCGTAATTGCGACCATCCAGCGTATAACTGGCAGCCCCAATTTCGCGATTCAAAAGATTGTTCCAGGCACTGTCCGTGGCGACATCGCGGGTGTCATAAAAGTGGAAGAGCTTTACATCCACCACGTTTTCGTCCCGCTGACCGCCTTCTGCGACCACCTGTAACCAGGCATCGTCATCGGTATAAAAGCGGTAAACCCAGGTGCCATCCAGCTCGACTACACCGGCCGCCTTGATGATCTGGGTAGGTTCAAAGGTCTCAATCGCCAGCTCATCCAGTATCAGGCGGATTGCCAGGGGGTCGACTTCAAAGCTTGCCCCCATCCGCAACCCCATGATTTCTGGAGTTTGCGGTTTTACTTCTGGCTTTTTGAATTTATTGATCAGTTTGTCAAACATTCGCCGAGCGCTTCCCTGTCGGTAATCTTTATGTCAAAACAGCGTTTTTCCGGTAAACGCTCTGCAGCGATGTAATAGACGGTATCGCCGGGGGCGACATTCTCGTTCAGAGCCGGATTAATCGCAATCTTCTGTTCCCCCGACCGGCGCACGCCAAGCAGGGTTGCAGACAGGTCATGCTTGAAATGATCAAACAGTGCGCCCACTGGGAGAGGCTGCTCTCCACGATATTCCACGCTGTACTGCGTCATACCATAGGTACTGTCCAGCAATTGCCGGTGCAAGCGGGCAGAACCCGGATCCAGAGAGGATTTCGCCAGCAGCTCTACCGCAACCGAGGGAATACACTCGATGTTCGGGCAGTGGCTGCGCAACAGCTCGCCGACATTTTCATCCTGGAAGTACGCGGTTTTATGGCTGTCCGGGCTCAACTTTTCACAGAAAAGTGCGGTAGTCAGGGTGACATCATCCAGAGGGTTATCGATGATGATCCGCGCCGCCTTGTCCAGACTGGCACGCTGCATACTTTCCGCGTGAGAAAATGACTCCACCCGTACAAAATCGATTTGTTTGGGCATGGGATTTTCAATATCCGCCTCAACACACAGCACTATCTCAGCCGAGTTACCATTGGTCTTGGACAGTAGCAGCTCGATCAGGCGCACAGTCCGGGTGCCGTTCCAGCCGATGATCACGGTATGGTTTTGATGGCTCATTTTGCGTAAACCTTTCTTGCCCCGCTGTACAAATTCCGAAATACCGAAGCCCACGCGCGTAACAATCATCGCAAACAGGCTCAAGCCAAGGGGGATAACCCAGAGACTGACGGCCAACTTACCCATTGGTGTGCCCGGCGAAAAATCGCCGTAGCCCACAGTAGAGGCAGTCACCACCAGCCAGTAGAAGAAATTCTCCGGCGCGGTGATGTCCGCCTCTCCGGCAAGTGAAAGCAGCAGGTAGCTGCCCAGCACATAAATTGCCGAGGCGAGAATGACCGTCGTTCCTGAGGCCCTAATAAAAAGCGACGCCAAAAGGCGTCGCACTTTATACAAAACCATGCCTTAAGCCTGGGTACGTTTGGCCAGCAGCTGCGCCAGCTTGTCGCTACCATTTACCTGGCCACCGGGCGTAATGCCGGCTTGCTTCAGTTTGGCGTCCAGACTAGAGCCACTCTCTTCCGTGGCCAGCTCTTCCGCCGCTTCCAATTCAGCCGCGCGCTGCTGCTGCTTGGCCTTGATACGTTCCATGCTATCCAGCGCGGTTTTCACCTTGCTGTTGGCACCCATATGACGGGAAGACACCGCTACCTGAGCCTTCTGCACAGACTCGGTCGCTTTAATCTGGTCGATCTGCTGCTCCATACGGCGCACATTGGCCTTGGCCTTGGAGATATTGCTCTTCAGGGTCGTCTCGGAAGATTTGAAACCCTGCAGAATGCTCTGCTCCATCTCCAGCTGGGACTCCAGGTCCGCAACACGCTCAGCACACTCAATCGCCAAGGCCTCGTCGCCCTTCTCGCTGGCCGCGATGGCATGGTTGGTGTAGTTGTCGATATCCGCCTGCAGTGCACTCGCCTTGTTCTCAGCCAGCTTGCGCTTGGCCATGATTTTGGTCAGGTTTTCATCACAGGCTTTCAGCTCGGTTTTTGCATCGCGCAGTTCCTGATCCAGGATGCGCAGAGACTGGCTGTCGGCAATGGCTTCGGTACCTTCATTTACCGCACCGCGCAGAGCGGTCCAAAGTTTTTTCAGGCTCATGCTACGCCCTCCAGTTCAAAATGTGCTGAGTACAAATCCAGGAAATCGCCCACGTTGCCGAACAGGGTTTCAATTTCTTCAATCACGACTTCGTCTTTACTGGAGACGGATAGCGCACCGAAGGCAACGTAGTATTCTTCACCACCGATATTCTTGATCGCCACGGTGGTCAGCGGCACCAGCTGGTGCGTCTGCAAGATCAACTTGTTCAGTGCCGCCGCATCTTCTACCTGGCTGACAGGAAACAGGATGCTTTCGACTACGATCTGCCGCTCGCCCACATAAACAAAGGCATCGACGCCTTCATCATTGGAAACACTCAGGCAATCGCCCTCCGCCTCGACCACCCAGTCAGGATGCTGCTCGGCCAGCTGGCGCAGGTTTTCATTGTTCCAGGTCATTTCAACTCCCTTGTTGATGTGGAATATGAGTCACAAATATAACAGTAAAAATTTGGCGGTCAATGCCTATCAAGCACTTTTGTTGCAAATAAGACACATACAGTTATTATGAGCAACAAATCGGAGAGGACACTATGGATCACAAGCAAAGCCTCGATAACCACCGCGCCCTGACCCCCTACAAGCAGGCCACTGCCCGTTACATACGCGCCTCTATGGCGCTGAAAAACGTGCGCTACAACGACCTCGCGGATGCCCTTGCAGAACGGGGAATCACCGTTACCCCGGAAAATCTTCGCAGCAAAGTCAGCAAATGCATGTTTTCTGCCGACCTGTTTATCGCGATTCTCGATGTGCTCGGGGTCGAGGGTGGTGCGCTGACCGATATTCTCAAGCAGACGCGAGAATTGCAAAAACAATGATGAAATCCTGCCGCGGCCCCTGCCCCGGGATAACCGGCTGATTTTTAAGAATTTTCTGAAAATTTACTTGACCTGATCCACTACGATCCGTATTGTTCGCCTCCCAACGCGCTCGTAGCTCAGCTGGATAGAGTACTCGGCTACGAACCGAGCGGTCGGAGGTTCGAATCCTCCCGAGCGCGCCATACAAAAAAGGCCCGATCCGCAAGGATCGGGCCTTTTTTGTATGGCGCTCTTGGTCGGGTGAGAAACTCCCGGGTTCGATTAACTCGCAAAGCGAGTTAAGACCGAGCAGAGCGAGCCCGCAGGGTCAAAAAACACCTTAGTGTTTTTTGAGTCCATCCTCCCCGACTGCCCTACTGCCCAGCTGCCCTCGCCCTAAAGAATAAAAGGTCCGAACCAGCAGGAACGGACCTTACCCATCTTTCTCCGACCATTCACTGAAGGTTCAGCTCGTAGACCGCCTCATTGTTTTCATTCGCCTCAAGGAACGTAGCCTCGGGCGCCTGGGTGGCAACAAAGTTCCCAGCCCGATCGGTATTCGGTACCCGAAATACAACCTGAAGATCAACCGCAGTCTCAATCGGTGCAAAAGACCAATTGCCGTCGGCAGTAGGCGTTACCGGGCTATTTTCTTTGATGTAATTGGACAATACCGTGCGGTTCTCATCCGGGGATTCGATAACGATGTGCTCGCCACCTGTGCCGGCAAATTTGCCCCCACCCGCGCGGTAATTATTCGTCGCAACCAAGAATTCGTCGCCTTCCGCCACTAGCTCGCCCTGATACTGGAGCTGAACAATACGGTTGCCATCACTGATCTTCACGCAGTCGCGGTCGTAGCGCGCGGGCTGGGTGACATCAATCTGGTAGGTCACGCCATCCATGACATCAAAGTTGTAGGTGGGAAAACCGCTGAAGTTCACCAGTTCCTGGCGCGCGCTGGAATTGGTATCAATCTGGTTAAACTGGGAAGCCGAGCACTCGAGCCATTGAACCAGCTCAGCACCGGTTACCTTTACCGCCATCAGGGTATTGGGGTACAGATAGAGGTCGGCAGCGTTCTTCACTTTCAGCTCCCCCTTGGAAACCAGGGTGAAACTGCTCTCATCTGCGCAGATGCCATCTCGGGTACAGGCTTTAAAAGGCGCAGCCGCCGAGAGTACCGGCAGATGCTGCAGGTTCACATCTCCTTCAATCAGCTTTTCAACATACGTCTTCTGGGCATCGCTGACGATCTGCACCGATGGATCATCCTTCACCAGCGCCAGGAAGCTGAAAATATCGTCGGTGGACTCGCCGATGGGTTGGTTCATGTAATCAATGGTCGCCTGGTGGTCAGCCGCCAGCATCGCTACCAGGTTCGCATCGGCCTCGACCGCAGCTGCGTTGTCGGCAAAGATCGCCGGCGTGGACACTGCGCTTTCAACAATCACCCAGGTGTCGGCATCGATATCATAATCGAGCACCAGGTCGATCACCCCGAGGTGGCTGCCCCAGTAACCCGGCATAACCGCGGGCACGCCTTTGATGGTGCCACGTTCAATGTCTACACCTTCGGTATTTTCATAATTATTGGAAGGGAACAACAAGTAGCTATGGCCGAACATGATGGCATCAATACCCTCAACGTCCGCCAGGTGCCAGCTGCTGTTTTCGGCATTTTCCGCCACCCTGTATTCCCCGGTGCTGATACCAGAATGCGGTATGGCAACAACGATGTCTGCGCCCTGCTCCCGCATCTCCGGCACAAAACGCTCTGCCATGGCCCGTATATCACGGGTTTTCACCTTGCCTTCCAGATTGTTTTTGTCCCACTGCATAATCTGTGGTGGCACAAAGCCAATAAATCCGATGGTGATGTCGCGGGCATCGCCGTTGCGATCCAACAGCGTTTTTTCCACCAGTTTGTAGGGCTCGAAGTACAGCTGATCATTGCTTTCATCGCTATCGCCATCATCGACAAAAATATTGGCGCTGATGTACGGGAAGTTGGCGTCGTCAACGCTTTCCGCCAGGAACGCCAGGCCGTAGTTGAACTCGTGATTGCCGTAATTGGCCACATCGTATTGCAGCTCGTTCATCACCTTGAAAACCGGATGAACTTCACCTTCTGCCAACCCCTCGGACTGACGCCAGTCGCCCATGGGGCTGCCCTGAATCAAGTCTCCGTTGTCAACCAGTACGCTGTTCTGCGGATTGTCGAGCTCTGTGCGCGCGTTTTTGATCAGCATGGCGGTGCGCACCAGCCCCACTTTAGGGTCTGTGGCATCCCCGTAATAGTTGTAATCCATCACATTCGCGTGAATGTCGGTGGTTTCCATCAGGCGCAGATCGGCCTGCACCATGCCGCCAACATCTTCGCCAGTATCGATGGGTAACGCCAGATTATTGCGGCTGCTGTCACTGCAACCCGTTAGAAGTGCTCCTCCCACAACGGAAAGGGCCAGAAGTGTTCGAAAATAAAACGGCATTATTTTTTTCCCTTGGTCTTTAAAAAGGCGCGGCGGTTAGCCCGCCGCTCTGGTTGCGATCCAGTTGCTGGTTAACTTGGAGTTATTTGGCGTACTGTCAGGGGCAATCGCCCACTTCTGTCAGGGCACTCACAGATTCCAGACTGGGGTAGCTCATATAGAGGTCGCGCACACCCGCTACTTCCAGTGTTTTACCGACGATCGCGGGGTTGTTGGCCGGGCTGAATTGAGCGCGCTGCGCAGATTCGAGCTTTACGTAAACCGTAGTGCTGTTATTCAGGTCACCCAGCTCCAGGGCATAGGGGTCATTAACGCCGCCGATCACCTGCCCCACCACGGTTAACGCCGTTCCCTGGCTGCCGGCATAAGCAGTGGAAACCGATACGGCTTCCGGCGATACACAGGTGCTGTTCTCGCCACCCTCGTTGTCGCTGTCTCCACTGCCCGCGCCGACAAGCTGCATATCGGTTACGTATTCAATGCTGGGCTCCGACATGTAATTGTCGCGGGTGCCGCTCACGTATAGCGTTTCCCCCACAACTGCCGGGTTATTGACGGGGCTGAATGCATCGCGGTACTGGCTCTCGAGCTTGACATACAGGCTGCTCGCGCCAGCGGTATCCTCGATTTCCAATGCGTATACGCCATTGATCGCCTGAGTAATCACGCCTTCCACAGTCACCGGGGTACCGGTAGGGAGCGCCAGCGCTTCGCTGACAGAAAGCGCACTGGTATTGCCACCGCCCCCACTTACAGGACCGGTAGCCGCCCCATAGGCACCGTAATCGAAGGTCGATGCGTCCCAGGGGTTGTAGCCACCAGAGGGGGTACTCCAAGGCTGGCCGTTGTCCGGGTCGTCCAGCTCTTCCGTGGCCATGGGGTTTGGTGTGGCGGTGCCTGCCGGGTGGGCACTACTGTTGAAGTGGGTGTAACTCTCCGGGGTTGCCAGCCAATCCACCAGATTCAGGGCGAGTTGTGCCGCATTACCGGCATCGGTCCAGCCCGGATAAGTACTTTTGGTATTGCCGTTATCCTCGCGCTTGTACTTGGGGGAGCTGTCCTCGATGGGGCTGGAGTCACCAATGAATGCCGCCTTGCCCGCACCGGACTTGGCAATGGCCACATAAGGCCCTTCCGCGGTGCCACCAAAGTAAAGGCCGGAGTCCACGGCGTGCCCCCAGGCACTGGGATTATCACTACCAGAGAAATACACCAGGCCTTTTGCCCGGCTTGGGTCGGTCACAGCCAGGGTGGCGCCACCGGCCATCAGAACCGGTCCCACCCCATCGGTAAGTCCCTCTACCTGGGCCGACGGCTCAATACCACTGGCACCGGTGTGCCAATCGATAGCATTAAAGCGAAAGCGGATGCCGAACTGTTGCGCCAACCAACCTGCACTGGCGGAGCCAGGGTTACGCAGATCGCCATAACTGCCACCGATGTTGAACTGGAGCAAGGTTGAGCGGTTGTAACCATTAAACACCTCGGTGCTATCCCAGCTATTGAGATTGCGGTCGGCGTTGTAGTGATCGGCAATAAAGAAAATGCCTTTGCCATCGGCAACAAAGTCCTCCAGGGCCTGGAGCTCCGCATGGGTAAAGGGGCGGTTGCTCTCCGCCAGTACCAGCACATCCGCATGGCTGATGCCGGCGTAACTAATCACCGCTTCGTTGGCATTACTATTCGCAGAGTTTGGCGTGGTGTAATCATCGACGAATTGAATGATCCCATCGCCATTTTTATCCAGTCCCCGGTACTCCTCTACCGTGTAACCGGCCGAAACCAGGTCATCGGCGAAGTCGGAAAAGGCCCCGTCGATCACCCAATCCGCATTCCCTTCGGTACCACCGTGGGAAACGTCAAACAACACCAACTTGCCGTTGTCGTTTGCGCCGGGGAGCTTGCGAGGAGCCGGATAGTTCCATTCGTAGGGCGCAGCCTGGGCCAGGCCGCTGCAAAGTAGCGTTGCCAGTAACAGTTGTTTCATCGAGCCATCCTTGGTTGGGGGAGTAGCCCACAGACTGCGCGACGAAGAAGAAGATTTGGCTAAATTTTGATAACGTTTTTGTTAAACACCCTTATTACTTGGTTCCGCCATGGACTACACTGGATAGTGCCGCTGTGCGGCAAATTCGATAATTACAAGCGATCACGCTTTTTGGGGGTTGCATGTCCACAGAACTTATTGATGCGCAGGTGTCTCCAACCGGCCAGTTCGACATCCTGTCCAAGTACGAGATCCACAAGCTACGTGACGAAAGTCGCGGCCCGCAATACCAGATATTTCGCAATTGCGCCCTCGCCGTACTGAACAGCGGCGGTTATATGGATGACGGTAAGGAGCTACTGGAAACCTATGCCGACTTCGACATCTCTGTCATTCCCACCGAACGCAGCGTAAAACTCGAGGTACATAACGCTCCAGAGAGTGCGTTTGTCGATGGCAAGATGATTCGCGGTATCGCCGAACATCTGTTCGCCGTACTGCGCGATATCATTTACGTTAACAGTGAGATCACCGGCGATCCGCGCTATGACCTGGTCTCGGCCCAGGGCGTGACCGACGCCGTGTTCCATATCCTGCGCAATGCCGGCACTTTCAACCGCAACCGGGTACCACGGCTGGTGGTCTGCTGGGGTGGGCACTCGATTTCTGCGGAGGAATACGACTACACCAAGAAGGTGGGCTATGAACTGGCCCTGAGATCGCTCGACATCTGCACCGGCTGTGGCCCTGGTGCCATGAAGGGCCCGATGAAAGGTGCCACCATCGGGCACGCCAAGCAGCGGGACAAGCACGGCCAATACCTGGGCATTACCGAACCGGGGATTATTGCCGCGGAAGCCCCTAACCCCATCGTCAACCAGCTGGTGATCATGCCGGACATCGAGAAGCGCCTGGAAGCCTTTGTGCGTACCGGCCACGGCGTTATCGTATTTCCGGGTGGCGCCGGTACCGCAGAGGAAATCCTCTACCTGCTGGGCATACTGCTGCACGAAGACAACAAGCAACAACCCTTCCCGGTCATATTTACTGGCCCGGCAAGTGCCGCGGATTACTTTATCCGCATCGACCAGTTTATCGCCTCTACCCTCGGTGAATCGGCCAGATCCCGCTACAAAATCATCATTGATGACCCCGCGGAAGTGGCCCGGGAAATGGCCGCTGGTATCGAAAAGGTACGACAGCACCGCAAGGAAACCGGTGATGCCTACTACTTTAACTGGCAGCTAAAGGTCTCGACCGAATTCCAACGTCCCTTCGCGCCTACCCACGAAAATATGCGCGAGCTGGCACTGCACACCAGTCAAGAGCCCTACCTGCTCGCGGCCAACCTGCGTCGTGCCTTTTCCGGCATTGTTTCCGGCAATGTTAAGGACGAAGGTATTCGCAACGTGGAAAAGAATGGGCCCTACGAACTGTGCGGTGACCCGGAACTGATGCGGAGTATGGACACCTTACTGGAGTCTTTCATCAAGCAGCAACGGATGAAACTGCCGGGGAAGGCTTATATTCCCTGCTATCGAATCAGCCAGGACTAGCTAGAACAGTTTCTGAAACACATATTTTCACCACCGCCAAATGCGATTATGGCCCCGACAAGATCGGGGCCATAATCGTGAATGGAAAGTAATATTCTTATGTGCAGCCTATTTGATGCCGATGATCACGCGGGTCTGGAGCGATTTGTCGAAGAACACGGTATTCATCACCCCCAACAATTGATCTTCGGCCGCCGGCGGCGGCCCACGTCGCAGGTGAGTATCGTCACTGCCCGACATGGCGTACCCACCGTAGAAAATGCCATCTGGCACCTGTACTTGCAGCGCGATGGCGATGGCTGGAAGCCACACAAGAAGTACTGGTCCATCAACAGTAACTGGAAAAAACTGGGGCAGCGGCCCGAGTACCGTAAATCTCGCTGCCTGATTCCCGCAACGGCCTGGGTAGAGAGCCAGAATGGTAAAAATCCGGTGGAATTCTGCTTCGGAGACCATGCCCCTTTCTTTTTCTGTGGACTGTATAAGACCTGGGGGGAAACAGTAAGCTGCAGCACTATCACCCTGGACGCCCACCCGGATACCAAGCAGTATCACGAGAAAAGCTTCCCGATGATTGCACCAGATGAAACGGACTTTATTGAGCGATGGTTGGGCTCAGATGAAAATACGGCGGTGTTTGAGCCATACCTCCATCCCGACAAAGAGGTCGCAGGCTATCCGCTTACCGTTCAGCCATTAACGCGGGCGACCTCTACCGAGTATGCCGGCCCCAGGCAGACGGTGTGATGTGCCTAGCCTGCAAATATCACAGTCGACTACTAGGGTACCCTGTTCACTGCGCCTCGGGCAGCCCGGTACTTTTTGACGGACAGCTTTCCCGGGCAAGCCACAAACCAGTCAAAAGACTGACGACGCCCGCCTGGTTTTCCCGCCACTGACAGTAAGGTAATGGAAGAAGCGGAATACCCGCTCGATGCAATGCCTGATAAACCGGCAAGCGAAGAAAATCACGGAATTCCCCCGGGTAACCGATCAGGTCAATGCCTATTAACCGGCCGTCTCGCTCGCACAACAGGTCAATCTCATGCCCCGCGACCGTATAACCTACCCAGCAATGGATCCCCTTCTCTGCTAGCGCCCTGCGGACTTCCTCGGCCAATGCGCAGGCACTCTCTTTTTCGTGGGTATCCAGGCTGTAGTGATCGTGGCTCAGGTAGCGCGCAAACAGGTTGCTGTCACTCAGATCACCGCCGTCAATGGAGTGAATCACCAGCTGACGTTTTCGCGCTCGGGTGATCGCCACATTGAACATATCCGGCCGATTCAGGTAACTACCGGCACGGGCGCTTGCTGCGTCGATACCCATGGATAGCAGCATCACATCGCGCTCCTCGCCCTGGAAACCATAGGGGGTGGCCACCCGCAACGACATCCGCTCCAGGTCCTGGACGTTCAGTCTTTTGCGTATTTCAGTGTCCAGGAATTCCGCCTGATCCCGGTATGGCGAAAGGACTCCCACCGAAGGCACCGAGGGTAGATGTGCATATTGCGCCAGGTGACCATGCAACTCGGCCAGTACTTCCTCGCACTCCTCCGCATTTCTGCCGTTGGCCTTGCGCTTGCCATCGACCTTGCGAAACGCCAGCCCCGTATCACTGGCCGTACCCGGGCGGGACTGCATGATTTTCAGGCGCCCACCGTAAAATTGCACGTTACTGAAGCTGATCAGGTCGGGCTTGCTGCGGTAATGTTCGTCGAGCATGGTAATCGCCGATTGCCGCTCGATGACATCCGATGTCAGATCCAGCAAGGAATGTTCCCGATAGCTGTAGCGTGAGGGCGGGCCGCCCTTTTCGTTCATCACATCGCACCAGATACCTGCCTGCATACCGCGCGAAAGAAATGATACATGCCGCAACTGCTTGCCATCGCCTACGATGACTGCGCGCATTGCGCGCTGCAGTGCCGGCAAGGCGCTTGCGATATCGCACTGCGTCGCTTCATCAAAAATCACCAGGTCAAACATTTCCCGGAGATTGGGCAAGGTATCGCTTACCTCATCCAGCGCGACCAGCCAGATCGGGTAGGCCTGCAGCACCGCGTCAAAATTCAGCTGCGCAAACCGCTCTGCCTGCCATTTGGATGTACGCGAGCGAAGCGCCTGGTTAAAGAGAGACAGGGTCCCGCGCTGCTTTTCCAGCAGGCGGGCCAGGCAGTGATTTCGCGCGCAGTTCAGGTAGGCCTTGGCAGCCGCCTCGAAATTCTCCCGATCCTTGCCGATGCTTTCCCGCAACATCCACAGCTCTGCAATATTTCGTGTTGCACTAGAAAGTGCACCGACGAATCTGCCCCACCATCCAGACAGCCCCCCACCGCCGGAGACCGTCGACAACTTCAGGGATTTGACGAATCGTCGCTCGGTAGCCATCAAACGTTTGCGGCAGGACGCCACATGGCTTTTGGCCTCTGAGAGAGAGCCGAGATCTGCCGGCAGCCCCTCCTTCAACAGGGAATCCAGATGGGCCTTCAGCCCCCGGGAGAGTCCCTCGCTACCCGCACTCACCACGCCGGCCTGCAAGCCGAAAGTGTCGGCCAGTTTCTGGCCCACCACATCCACCGCGTGCCGCGTCTTGGAGACAATCAGCACCGACTCGCCCTGTAAAATACGGTCGATCGCAATGGCCGCAATGGTGTAACTCTTACCGGTGCCCGGCGGGCCTGACACCAGGCTGAGGGTGTTGTGCGCGGCACTATCCATCCCCCGAATCTGCGAATCAGACAACAGGGCCGGAATCGACTCGGGCGCGCTGACAGAAGGTTTCGACACTGGCGTGCTCTGCCCCAATAGCTGCATAACCGGTGCGGAATGCGTTGGTGCCTCGACCAGTGCCCCGAGTTCATGCAAAACACCCCGCACGCCCCGGGAGCGATCCGCAAGCACCACACAGCAAGCGGCACTCACCCGGAGCGCAGAACCGGCAAAACGCTGTTTGAGTTCCAGGCTACCCAATAGCCGGGGCCAACGTCCCAGCTCCTGCAGGTCATCGACCACGCTGTAACGCTCCAGCCAGCGCCCGATGGCGGTAATCTGGCTGGTGCCCATAGGCCAACGAAGCGGAGGAAATTGATCAACCACGGATGCGTCCACATCCGGCTTCAGCAGATTTCGCAAAAGCGGCAGGTTCACCCGCACATCACTGGCATCCGCCTCGATGAAGAGGTCATCGTCTTTGACAAAGGACACGGGTACGTAAATCAGCGGCGCGCATATTTTGCGCAAGCGGGAAATTCCCGTCGCATTCGACAGGCTGCCGGAGATGAGAAAAGCCCCGTATATCAGCCGGCGCTCGCGGCGGTAGCTATCGGTCAACTCGGCAAGTTTCTCGGCCGCATCGCCAACCATGGGGATTCGATGCAAATCGCCCGAGCCGAGAGCATCTTCACCGTGAATATACATTCTGCGGTTCGCGGGTAATTTCGCGATATTGGAAAGGGAGAGATCATAACTGTCCGCCCGGTAACAACGGCGGAAATACTCGATCAAAGCGTGCAGAGGTTCTGACATCAGTACAACCGGAATGAATGAGTCGTTATTGTGCGCGCCTATTTTAAGCGTCTTTCTTTGCCCCTTTCTATACGCATTTTCTATGCGTCTCCCTATACATCTTTCTCTGTGCTTTCCACACTCGGTTAACACGGACGTACTAGCTAAAGGAAGTGGTTCGCGCCATTTCACGCTGGCACGAGCGTGCAAAATGACTAATCGAGGCGGGATAGTCGCCCTATTTCTGAGATCAGCTACTCAATCTCATTCGATAATTTCCAGTTCGCGAGTCTTCTCATCCTCACTTTATTGTAAATAGGAGTACGCGGCGTAGTATCCAGAAGGTCCGGAAACCCCGGGCACCTCCGGTATGAGAAAGTAGAGTGCATCTGAATAACGGCAGGTCCTCCCGCCTATTTGCTCCCTCGCTTGCGAGCCCCTGCACTCCAGTTCGTCTTCTGCAGTCTTACCTCCCATGTTTTCGATATCGAGTGGCAGTGCACGCACATGCTTCACGCATTGGTATTGCGTGCATCGCAGAGGCGATCCCTCAGGAATTCGATGCTCGAAAAGCAATCCAAAAAATAAGGAACAATTTGCAATGACGCGTTTTTTAGGAATCAGCTGCACACTTGCGTTAGCGGTCAGTGCCCATGCGGCGGATCGCATTCCGGCGACCCCGGACATGCTTTCCCCGCAATCGCTGGCAGCGACCAGCGGCACCGACATCGCACTGGAAGAAATCCGTTCGCGGACACTGCCGAACGGCAAAGTCATCACCCGCTACCGACAGACACACCAAGGCATTCCGGTTTGGGGGCAAACCGTCACCAGTTCTGGCCAGGGGGTTTCCGCGCAGGTACAGGGTGATGTGCTGATGGGCCTGACTCTGGATGTACCCTCCACCAAAGCCTCTATCCAGGCTTCCAATGCACTGCAGCGGGCCATGAGCCATAAAATCAATCAGCGCGCACAGCTGGGCAAAATCAACGGCGCCCTTTCGGTACCGGCACTGAAGCTCGCGGCCAAAAACCAGAAGGAGCAGTTGTATATCCATGTGGATGGCCAGAACAACGCGCGGCTCGCCTACCTGGTGAGCTGGGTGGAGTACGGCGATGAGCCCTCACGCCCCTTCTATTTTATCGATGCCCTGACCGGGGAAGTCATCGAGCACTGGGACGGCATCGCCCACCAGGACGCGACTGGCCCCGGCGGCAACCAGAAGACCGGGCGTTACGAATACGGCACCGACTACCCGGCAATGCAGGTAGATAGCAGCTGTCGTATGGATACCACCAACGTGGAAACCGTCGACATGAATCACCGCACCAGCGGTGGCAGCGTTTTCTCGTTTACCTGTCCGTACAACGACTACAAAACCATTAACGGGGCCTACTCGCCACTGAATGACGCACACTTTTTTGGCGGCGTGGTGTTCGGCCTGTACAACGACTGGTACAACACCGCACCACTGACGCAAAAACTGCGCATGCGCGTGCACTACAGCAACAACTATGAGAATGCCTTTTGGGACGGAAGCCAGATGACCTTCGGGGATGGCGGCAATACCTTCCACCCCCTGGTCAGCCTGGACGTATCCGCGCACGAAGTCAGCCACGGTTTTACCGAGCAGAACTCCGGCCTACAGTACTCAGCCCAGTCTGGCGGCATTAACGAGGCCTTCTCCGACATGGCCGGTGAAGCGGCTGAATTCTATATGCGCGGCAGCAACGACTGGCTGGTAGGTGCGGATATTTACAAAGCCAGCGGCGCACTGCGCTATATGGAAGATCCCACTCTGGACGGAAGCTCCATCGGCCACGCCTCCAATTACTATTCCGGAATGGATGTGCACCACAGCTCCGGGGTTTTCAACCGCGCCTTTTACCTGATTGCCAACACCAGCGGCTGGGATACCCGCAAGGCGTTCGACATCTTCGTTCTGGCGAACCAGATGTACTGGAACTCCACCTCCAACTACGTAGACGCTGCCTGCGGCGTCATGTCTGCGACAGCAGACCTGGCTTACGATGCCGCGGCGGTCTCTGCCGCTTTTGATACCGTCGGCGTATCTACCGCCAGTTGTGGTGGCGGTGGTGGCAACCCTGGTGGTGGTGAATTGGAAAACGGCGTGACCGCCAGCAACTTGTCCGGCAGCACCGGTGAAGAAATCCACTACACCCTGGACGTACCCGCCGGCGCCAGCAACCTCAGCTTCCAGATCTCTGGCGGCAGCGGTGATGCGGACCTTTACGTGCGTTACGGCTCAGCCCCCACCACGTCCAGCTACGACTGTCGCCCGTACATCGGTGGCAATAGTGAGACCTGTAATATCGCCAATGTGCAGTCCGGTACTTACTACGTCATGGTCAGAGCCTACAGCAGCTTCTCGGGCGTCAACCTTGTTGGCAGCTTTGACGAAGACAGCGGCGGTGGCGGTAATGGCGATGGCTGGGTAGAAACCGACCTTTCTGGCAGCCGCAATGCCTGGCAGCATTTCACGCTAGATGTTCCCGCGGGTATGTCGGCACTGAATGTGCAGATGTCTGGTGGCAGCGGCGACGCCGACCTGTACGTGCGCTATGGCGCGCAACCGACCACCAGCAGCTACGACTGCAGGCCGTATATCTCCAGTAATAATGAGAACTGCGATATCAGCAACCCACAAGCGGGCACCTGGTATATCAGCATTCGGGGATATCGCGCCTACTCGGGTGTCACCCTGGAGGCCCAAGCCAGCCCCTGAGGCTAACCAGCAATTAACCGGCTAAGGAATGGCAGCCGCGGGAGTTATCCCACTCCCGCGCTGCTTTTCTGGTTTGTTGTTTGCTGTCAAAACGATCGGCAGACTTTGCCCGCACATGGGCACCACCTTTGCGTAACAGCGGGTTTTGCGCAACCGGATTGCCCGGGTTGCGCCGTTCTTTTGCGGAAATATGAATGGATATTTTCCGATCCGCTTTCTTCTTCAATAACGTCTCCTTATAAGATTATTTACCCCTTGATACAGATCACCTGCTTCAGGGTATGCACCACATCCACCAGATCTCGCTGATTCTCCATTACCTGGTCGATATCCTTGTACGCCGCGGGAATTTCATCGATGACTCCTTTGTCCTTGCGGCACTGTACTCCGCGTGTCTGGGCCTCCAGATCTTCCCGGGTAAAGCGTTTGCGCGCCGCAGTACGGCTCATGCGCCGCCCTGCCCCATGGGCACAGGAACAGAAAGAGTCCGCATTACCCAGCCCCCGGACAATATAGGAGCGCGCGCCCATGGAACCGGGGATAATTCCCAGCTGGTCCCTCTGCGCACTGATTGCCCCCTTGCGCGTAACAAACACATCGCGCCCGAAGTGCTGCTCCCGCACCACGTAATTGTGGTGGCAGTTGATCGCCTCGGACTCCAGCGTAAACGGCGGCAGCTGCTGCTGCAGTACACCTACAACCAGCTTCATCATTTCCTGCCGGTTCACCCGCGCGTATTCCTGGGCCCAGTGCACCGCCTCGATATAGTCATCAAAGTGCGCATTGCCTTCACTGAAGTAGGCCAGGTCGCGATCCCGCAGGTTGTGCATATGCCCTTCCATATCGCGCTTGGCGAGCTGGATAAAGTGCTGGCCAATGGCATTTCCAATACCCCGGCTCCCGGAGTGCAGCATCACCCAGACCCGGTTGTTTTCATCGAGACAGATCTCGATAAAGTGATTGCCGCCACCCAGGGTTCCCAGCTGGGTTACCCAGGTTTCCTGTGGATTGCGCAGCTTTTTCAGTAATTGTGGGTGTTTGGCAAACAACAGATCCGCACCGAAAGCCAGCTTCTGGGCCGCGGCCTCACGCGCACTGATCCGCTTGTGGCGGGCAAAACCCACCGGTACACACCGCTCGATCGCATCCCGCAACGGTTTCAGGTTATCGGGCAGTTGATTGGCGTTCAGGGAAGTGCGTACCGCATTCATCCCGCAACCAATATCCACCCCCACTGCCGCGGGAATAATCGCCCCGACGGTTGGAATAACAGACCCGACCGTAGCGCCAATACCCATATGCACATCCGGCATCGCCGCCACATGGGAGTGAATAATGGGCAGCTGGGCAATATTTTTCAGTTGTTGCAATGCGGCGTTTTCCACGTCTTCCGTGTAAATCTTCACCGGCACCGTGCCGGCCGGCGCATTGCCATTGAGTACCATTTTTACAGGCATAACTCGTCCCTGGATTTCTCCACGTAAATCTTCAAATGCCTTTCAAAAAGCCGGGAACTAAAAACAAAAAAGCCCCGGCAAAAATAGCCAGGGCTTCTTGGAGATCTGGCTTGAAAGGCGGTATCACCTTTCAAGCGCAAGCACATGAAAGGCCGTTCAGTTAGAACTGGGTTTATAACTCCGCAATGACATTTCATGGCTCCTGTTTTGTGTGTGGATTAACAGCGGGAGAGGATATTCCCTGAAATCCTTTTGTCAACCTATTTTTAAAAAACCTAGACAAGGGTCGGCATTTACCCCCTACAATAACCGCCATGACAAAGCCCACTCCCGAACACCACTACCGCTGGTCATCATTCGATCAACTGACACCCAGTGAACTCTACGAAATTCTGCGCGCGCGCCAGGAAGTCTTCGCCGTGGAACAAGAAAGTATTTACCAAGACGTGGACGGCAAAGACCAGCACGCCTGGCACCTGGCCTGCTGGAACAGCGAGTCAGATAGCCCCGCCCTGCTCGCCTACCTGCGCCTTATAGTGCCGGGAAAGAAATATGCCGAGCCCTCCATCGGTCGCGTGTTGACGCGCAAAAGCGTACGCGGTACTGGAACTGGCAGAGAACTGATGCGACTGGGCATTGAGTACACCCTGCGTGAATTTCCACAGGCGCCCATTCGTATTTCCGCGCAACTGTATTTAAAGCGCTTTTATGAAGAATTTGGCTTTGCGCAGGCTTCGGAAACCTATGATGAAGATGGGATCCCACATATCGAGATGTTACGCATTTCGCCCAAATAGAAGCGCGTCGACATTTAACGAATTCGCGCGACAAATAAAGACAAGGAGAAAGCAGTGTTTATGCCGTACAAAAAACTGAGAAAGCGAGGGGCTAGCAACCTTGCAATCAATGCTCTGTTCACACTCTCTCTAGCCTTTGTGCCATTTTCCCACGGCATTGCTGATGAGATCTCAATAGCGCCGCAAGACGCTCTCCTGAGCACGATGAAATACCCCTACCCGGTAAAAACCCTCGAGCTCACGGCCCAGCAACAACCACTGCAAATGGCCTATATGGATGTGGCACCGACCACAGAGCCCAATGGCAAAACCGTACTGCTACTGCACGGCAAGAATTTCTCCGGAGCCTATTGGCAAAGCACTATCGAAAACCTGACGAAACAAGGTTATCGGGTTATCGCACCGGATCAGATCGGTTTTGGCAAATCGAGCAAACCAGCGGGGTTTCAGTTCACTTTTCAAGCGCTGGCGAATCACACCAAAGCGCTCTTGGACAAACTCGATATCGCAGAAGTCTCCGTTACTGGACACTCCATGGGCGGCATGCTCGCCACCCGGTTTGCACTGATGTATCCGAACGCGGTCGAAAAGCTGGTACTGGTCAACCCCATTGGCCTTGAGGACTGGAAACGTACCACCCCCTACCTGCCCATCGACCAGGCCATAGCCCAGGAGAAACAGCAGACACCCGAGATCGTAAAACGCTATATGACCGCCGCCTACTTCGATGGTAAATGGAAAGCCGCATACGATCCGCTGCTGACCATTCAGGCTGGCTGGACTATTGGCCCGGATGCCGACCTGATCGCCGAAATCGATGCCCGCTCGTCCGATATGGTCTTCACCCAGCCTGTACTTTATGAGTTCGGGGACCTGAAAGCGCCTACCCTACTGGTCATCGGCACCCGCGATCGTACCGCCATTGGCCGCAACCGCGCCCCGGAATCCCTGCGCGGAGACCTCGGCCGCTACGACCGCCTCGGAAAATTGGCTGCAGACGCCATTCCGGAGGCAAAGCTGGTTGAGCTGGAGGGAATTGGGCATGTGCCCCAGTTTGAGGATTTTGACCGCTATATCGCAGCGCTCAATGATTTTCTGGCGGAGGGCCCGCCAGAAGCTTCTCGCGCGCAGTGAACCAAATTTTCCCCGAGCAGCAAGTCGACAGGGCTACCAGTTCAGCCTGATACGCAAAGGCGCGGTGTCATCCGTCAGACCGCACATTTCCTCGTAGGGCGTCATCTGCTCCAGCCACACTTCGTCGATCTTATACCCATGGAAATGATCCCGGATCTCTTCAAGGCAGTGAAACCTGTGCGGATGATCCCGACGATCAGTAAGAACTTGGGACCCGTTTTCATCCACGGTATTAACGAGGTAAAACTGTCCCTCGAGAGAGAGGATCTGCAGGTTCATAGTGCCTCCTTTGACGCACGGGGCTGAGAACCCCAGCAAGCGCCACAAATCCAGCATAAGGTGTCAAAATCACAACCGGAAGTGTGAAATTTAAGGGCTAAACGCTCTGAATATATGCGGTGAAACTGCAGAGGCGCTCACTACTGGTTCGCTTAGGAAGTGTCGACAGTATCTACTGAGTATTCGCAGTCTGTATCTCTCCGGCCAGAAAACGGGATTTAAAGTGTTCATAATTGAGAGGCCAAAAAGAGTTGACCACTACAGTAGCCCTAATTGGCTAAGAAACAATAAATAGTGAAATCGCCATACCAGCGGGGAAAATATGGAACAACTATTAAGAAGATCGTTTCAGCTTGAGTCAGAGGTAGCGCGCCTGTTTGATCTTCCATTGCCGGCGGGTTCACAACGTGCATGGGCATCAAAAGTAATGAGCAGTATTGCTCTAGAACACGCGTCGTCGGCGAAACTGTTGATTCAGGCCGGGAACAAGACCTCCGCAATCAGTCTGTTCCGCCTGCAGTTTGAAGCGCTCATCAGGGGCAAATGGGTACTTCATGCGGCATCAGAAACAAAAGTCAGCGCGCTCTGCGAACTTATTAATGAATCGAACTTCCCGCGGCTAAATAATCAGCAAGCCTCTATGGGTGAAATGCTCAAGGAGCTCACCAAGGTGCTCCCAACTCATAGAATGCGCCAGCTGGAGGAGTTCCGGGACTCCTCCTGGAAGCCCCTCTGCTCCATGGTTCACGGGGGTGTCCTTGCCTTACAAACTCACGCGTATGACTTCCCTCCAGACCTACTCAGGACCATAGTCAAGCATTCCAACGGCATGTCTTGCCTTACCGCGAACTTACTTACGATTATCAGCGCTGATAACACAATGGCCGGGTATACGACTCGGCTCAGTGAGTCCTACCGAGACTGTCTCCCCATAGCTGAAATGGCATAACCAAATCACTCCCCACCTCAACATCTTTGATCGGTCATTTGGGGCCGAAAAGGATAAAACGACCGAGTCCCCATTCAGAGCTGTCACAGCCAAATCTCGGATAAAAGCTCAATCACAAGCCAACTCCGCATCACCGGTCAGCACTTTTTGAAAAAAATTTAAAATTTTTTCTTAGAAAATCGCCAAATCAAAGTTTCGGTCTAATCGCCGAAGATGAAGCGAAAACGGCAACCGAATTCGGCGAAGTTCGACGTACTGAGCATTTTTTAACCTAAAAATATTTTAACCGAACTAAGCGAACGGCGACCAAACAGCCTCTTCACAGTGAAGCGAACCGCTCTATAGGGTGTGTCCATCGTGACAAACACAGATGGATAGCAATGCCCATGGAGACACAAAACAGCAATCGAGCATTTACCGAGATTGAGGCTGCCAAATACATTGGCATGAGCCGCTCTTACCTCGCCCAAGCCCGTATGGACGGGCGGCGGGATAACCGCACCCCTGCCCCACCCTTTATCAAGATTGGACGTGCTGTCCGATACTTGCGCGAAGACCTGGATACCTGGCTCAACAGCTTTTCAAAGCTGGAACACCTGGGACAAGCCTAAGGTCTCGCCATGGCCATCTCCGACGTCGATGAGGCGCTTGCTATCACTGAAGGCTTCGGGACTCACGAGCGTCGCGCTTTCAGGACTCACATATTCAAGTCACACGAGTTCATCTGCCTTGCACTTGCCCAGCACTACAAACACATCGCCCTCGCGGAAGGGCACGTAAAGGCTAATCAGACCCTACGAAAGATCCACGAGGCCTTAAAGCTTGGGAAGTCATTTGAAGGATTGTTGATGACATCCCCTGATGAGAATGTCCGACGTTTCGCCGAGCATAAGGCCAAGATGCTTAAAGCCATGTTCTTTAGGGAGAACAAAGCCGGGCGATACAGGAATGGGCTGCGCAAGGCGATTAAGAGCGTCGAGAACTGCCAGCTGACCTTTCCCCACCCCGATCCACTCCAGGCAAGCCAAGAAGAGATAATGCCGGCGCTCCCCCGCGTCTTCTGTCCAGATTGGTGGCGGCGTGGAATTCGCACCCTTCAAGATTTGTATCTGGAACAGGTCCATATCAAGCTTGATTTGGTTAATAAGCGATCAGGTATCTATGCCAGCAACCACGGGGTGAACCGAAAACTCACTCAATGGAAGCGAAGTGTAGCGAACTTGGCCAACCGGCGAAGCGAACTCATGACGCGCATGGCCGGGTTTGAAGCGATCTCCCGTAAGCGTGGTGAACACGGCGTATTCCTTACTCTTACCGCCCCTTCTAAGTACCACAGTCATCTGCCGGCCAACTGTAAGCCCAATCCACGGTACAACGGCTCTACTCCTGCCGAAGTCCAGGCGTACTTCACCCAACAGTGGGCCAAGATCCGGGCGAAACTGAAGCGAAGCCAGATCCAGCCATATGGTTTCCGCGTGGTTGAACCGCATCATGACAGTTGCCCGCGCTGGCACATGCTCTTGTTCATTGCACCCGAGCAGGTCAAGGAGGCACTCAGTATCTTCCGCCACTATGCGCAGGAGATAGACGGCAATGAATCCGGCGCCCAGAAGCGGCGCTTCACCGTCAAATACATAGACCCGAACAAAGGTACTGCCGCTGGCTACATCGCTAAATACATAGTTAAGAACATCGACGGAGAGCACGTCGGCGAAGACCTATATGGACATGACGCGATTGAGAGTGCCATCCGTATCCGAGCCTGGGCGTCTACCTGGAAGATCCGCCAGTTCCAGCAGATAGGTGGCCCCAGCGTTTCCGCGTCGCGAGAGTCCCGCAGGCTTGCTCATAGTGAACATGCATAAGCCGCTTTGGGCTCAATAGATAACGAGCTTTTATAAGGACTCATTGAGGCGGCAGGTTGAGGGGATTGGGAGACCTTCACCGAGCTATCCGGTGGCCACACTCCAAAACGAGCCAGCCTGCGCTGCGGGTGTTGCATGTCGCCAAAGCGGGACTGAACAAGCACGGACAAAAGCTCAAAAATTGAACAGCCCGCTATTCCAGGCGAAATATTGGGGTATCACTCGCTTTAACGAATGGACAGTTAGACCAGTTGCTGACTTCGAATGTAGTGGAGCGGAAGCGAGAGCAATAAGAGGGGCGAACGCCCCTCCCTTGGAGTTCTGTCAATAACTATACGCTCGCAAGCCGCTGACAGCGTAATTTTCAACCCAAAGTTGCCATAATTTGAGAGTCATCACACCATTAATGATAAGATCGTACAACCTATGGATACCTAGCTTGATAACAACTTGGAAATCGCATTTTTGACTAAAGCGCTTCGTGATCAATGCGAGAATGAATGCGTTGCCCAAGACTGTTTTGGGATTAATGTAACTGAAGTCTTGAAAAAAAGGCTGGCCGATATTCGTTCAGCAACCACGGTATCGGACTTGTTGGTGGGAAAGCCTAGGCCAATACTGGAAAATGGAAATGAATTATTTGTTCTGGACTTAGCTGATCAATACTTAATCAAGTTTTCAGCTAATCATGTTTCAAACCCTAGACTAGTCAATGATCAAATTGATTGGTCAAAAATTTACCGAATTAAAATTTTAGGGATCGAGAAATAAAATGAACAACTCCATAGCTTTTCAGCCAAATTGGGCAAGTCCGCCTGGCGACACAATAAAAGACATTTTGCATGAGCAAAATATCGAAGTTAGCGAGTTTGCTCGAACAATAGAAAAGTCTGTCAGAGACGCCACTAAATTACTAAAAGGTAATTTGCCTATAGATGAAGAATTGGCACTTGATTTGGAAAAAATCGTCGGCGGATCGATGGAGTTCTGGATCAACCGTGAGAAGCAGTATAGAAATGATCTACTTCATATAGCTAATAGCGAAAATGAGCAAGAGACCTGGTTGTCCAAGTTTCCAACTAGAGATATGGCAAGTTTTGGATGGATTCCGAAGACAAGATCAAAAAGAGAAAAACTCAAAAATCTACTGGATTTTTTTAAAGTTTCATCCACGCAAGAGTGGGAAAATAAGTACAAAGGTCTAATTTTAGACACTGCATTCAGAACAACTGAAACCTTTGAACCTGTTGTAGAAGCAACTATATCTTGGCTTCGGCAAGGGTCTATCGTAAGTGAAAATTCAAACTGCGCACCACTGTGCAAGCGTAAACTGTTAAGCGCCACAGGAAAAATAAAAACACTGAGTCGAGAAAAAAATCCTGCAACATTCCTCCCACCACTTAAGAAAATACTAGCGAGCTGTGGAGTTGTACTTGTTATTGCCCCAACCCCCTCAGGCTGTAGAGCAAGCGGAGCGACTTTTTCAACTCCAAATGGTAAAGCAGTGGTAATGCTTAGCTTTAGATACCTTTCCGATGATCATTTTTGGTTCACTCTGTTCCATGAAATAGGTCACCTGATTCTCCACAGTGATCGCCAGTTATTCATAGAAGAAAAGCATATTTCGGAAGCTGTGGCAGAGACTGAGGCCAACCAGTTTGCAAGAAATATTCTCATTCCAGAAGAATACGAGAGCGAATTCTCAAAGTTAAATTCACGAAGATGGAGAGAAATCATTCGCTTCGCAAAAAAATTACAAATTTCTCCGGGTATCGTCGTAGGACAACTCCAGCACGCAGGATTGTTGAGGCATGACTATCTGAACAAGCTAAAGAACAGGTACAATTGGAAATCCATACCTCAGCATTAATTAACCTCTGAATCTGACGTGCCGCTCTGGACTCTTTTGCCAATTACATAACGCATCCTCTAACACTTGCATACTCAAATATCCAAGTGACATGTTCTCATTTAGCAGGACTAGAAAGCCTTCTAAATTCTCAGTGCTTTCATTTGAATCTCGACTACCAGTGAAAAGTAGCTTTGCACCTTTTTTGGGGCCGGTGGCCATATCCAAGTACGCACGAGGAGGGGATATATCAACAACACCGACTTTGGCCAACATCGTCAAATAATCAAATATTGACAACCTAGAAAAACGTCGCACAAAAAACATTGAGTTATACAAGTAATCAAAATGAGCATTCGGACAACAGTCGACTTCCTGTTGCGTAAAGGAGAAAAACGTTTGATGGCTCCCGCCAATCCATTCAATGTAGCTCCGCACCACATTTATCGGGCTTCCCTGTACATTCGGCCTTATTGATTCATATTTGCGATGGTTTCCGAACGCCCCACCTATATTCATATAGTTGCGTTCAAGCCATACACCAAAATCATCCAGATTACCGCACACCCTCTCCCAGGACCATATATCGGCACCTAAAGCTCCGTATAAATCTCGAACTCTCGTCCAGCCGGATCTGGCATTTTTTCCTACATGAATAGCCAAGAAAACTAGCCAACACGCCTCATCAATGTTTCCTTGCTCTTGATAGAGAACTGCCGCCTTTATAGGATCGAACATGTCATTGGTAGGATCAGCAACTTGCTCAGAAACCCCTCTCTCACTAAGAACACGGACGTAATCAATTCTTCTAATGCTATCAATAAACTGCTCAACCAAGCAGCTGCGCATATTTTCGTTACGTAACCCCTGAAGCGGAACGACCCCATCGAGCTGCTCCAGCTGACTACTTAGCAGCGCCCGATACTCTTCACGACTCATAATTTGCACAAACACAACCTCACGAAAAACTAGAAATCCATTTCTTAATGGAGCTTTTAACTTTTCTCGTCACTCCAAAACTGCTCTGGATGTTATGGTTAAACCCGATAACCTTTATATTCCTTCCTAATTCAACTCCGTTGACATGATCGATACTGCCAACGTAAGAAATACCCTTAACATGCGCCCCATTACTCCTAGGTAGGCTCCAAGAAGCCCTCTCCCTTATCGAAAAGTTAGCTTGGGTGACCCTGTTGAATTGATTAACCACGGTTGAACCATTCAAAACAATCAGTTCTATCTTCGATATCTTTAGCAAGTTAGCAAGAGAATCTATAGAGCTATCAAGCAATATTTTTTTCTCTGCAGAATTTAAGCTTGACCATTTGCAGTCAGTCGCGAATGGCACTAAATCCAAATGGCATGCGGGAGACATTTCATCGTAATAAGAGAGTCCAGTACCTGAAATTAATTCATCCAATGCACCAAACCATCTATCATAAGGGTTTCTCTCGAAATATTTTCTGCAAGAAATTTCAATTCGAGATAAGTGCCCCCCGTTAACATCAGACCACTTTTTTACCCCCAAAGATTTTAAAGTCTCGAATCTCCGGTCCTTGCCATTCAACTCCAATCCGGCATCATCAACGAACTCTTTATTACTCGGATTCAGCCCCAACGTCGCCACATAGGACTTTACAGGATCACCAAATGAAGGAACTGGCGTACTCCAAGGTATTACTTGAACACTTGAGCGCTCCAAGCTATCCATTTTTTTAACTAAATCAAGGATTGTACTTTTGATAATCTCCTTCAAATTAGGTTCCCTCTTGCTCGAAAAGCTCTCGTTGTTTCATCGTGTCTCTCAGAATCCTCTCCCGCATTACTATATACGGAACATATATTTTCGATGAAAGTTTATTCTTTAAGTAAGAAATTACTTGAGCTCCGCCGCCTGCTTTGAACTCCCTAAATATAAGCAGAAGTATAATCAAATCTTTCCAATAACTTCCGACATCAATTTTTTCTATATCAATTTTCTCCCCGCTCCGGATTCTCCCCTCCACATCAAGTAGCACCTTTATACTTGACCAAGGATCGCCAGTAGGCATAGGCGGCATTGGAATGTTTGACTGGAAGCCTTCATCAATAAAACTAACTGCCTTTTGTTCATCTTCATCGTACAAATGCAAACTTCCGACTGAGTGCTTGTAAGTCCCCACCTTTACTTTTAGTGTTCTTGCGACTATTTCCTGTAAAAATGTGAATGCAAAAATATCGTGCGGCAACCCTCTAAATGCATCGTTCGACCGCATATTTACATGCAGATGCAGCATCTCTTGACGCACAAAAAACTGTAACGTACAGGTGCAGGGAATATCTGTGTGGTGTTCGGAAAGGTCTTCGCCATCGAAAAGCTGTATCACAGCCCTTCTAGTTGAACTCTTCCTTTTGAGAAGCTCAATCACATTTCTTAGTTGATCGTGATGTCCTCGATGCCGAAAAATCCGGGGGCCATAACCGCCGTAAATTGTCTTGCCATCATCGGAATTTTCACCGTAACGTGGAAGATAGTACGCAATAGAGTCCACATCGTTTGAGCCCGAGAGGTACCACAGCAACTCCCCTAAAGCGCTAAAGAGCTTCCCCTTAGTTTCCGATCGACTTAATCTGGAAAGGGGGCTTTTAAGCTCGAGAAGTACACCAATTAGCTCTGTAGACTTTCCGCGTGTTGAGCTAATAGAGCGACCCTTTGATAAAAGTTTTGTAAATACCGTTTGGAGCAAATCATCCAAACTTGATTCAGACAAAAACACTTGCGATTCCTTTCTTCTTATCTTTCTTGATCGAGATCTCAAAACTCAAGCGAACAAGTTCTCCATTAGGAAAATATCCTAACTTCGAGGGTACTTGCAATGTTTTCGACGACAATGAAGCGGGAGGCGAATCTTAGACGACTTGCGAATAAGGACTAGCCCATTTCAAACGGGCAAAGGAGGGCAATTACGGATCTGAGCTCTGGACTTAATGTGGACTTAAATTTTGGGCACAAAAAAGCCCACTCAAATGGCGGGCTTCTAAGTCGTTGATTTACAACGGTTTTATGGTCGGAGTGGCCGGATTTGAACCGACGACCACCACACCCCCAGTGTGGTGCGCTACCAGGCTGCGCTACACTCCGATAAGAGCAGATCAAGCGGTGTAGAAATCACCTAAGTGCTTGATTTATAAGGGGCATCGCTTGGCGATGAGGCGCAAATCATACCTAAGTCCGTTTGGATTGCAAGCCTGATTTGCGCCTTTTTCTCACGGTCTTGGCAGTTGCCTAAACCTCGAGCAATTCCAGTACACCTTCCAGCTCGGCGATCATCTGTGGGATCACCTGCTGCATGTGGACCACCTGCACTTTGTCGGAACTGCCGCTTTCCATCTGCAGGCGGGCGCCGCCGATGGTGTAGCCTTCTTCATAAAGAAGTGCGCGGATCTGACGGATGAGGATGACATCCTGGTGTTGATAGTATCGGCGGTTGCCACGGCGTTTTACCGGGCTGAGCTGCGGGAATTCCTGTTCCCAGTAGCGCAGTACATGAGGTTTGACTGCACACAGCTCGCTGACCTCACCGATGGTGAAATAGCGTTTTCCCGGAATAACAGGGAGTTCGCTGTTATGACTCGCTTCCAGCATCTTCTTCTACTCGTGCCTTGAGTTTTTGCCCAGGCTTGAAGGTAACCACCCTTCTTGCCGAAATCGGGATTTCTTCGCCAGTTTTGGGATTCCTTCCCGGACGCTGGCTTTTATCACGCAGGTCAAAATTGCCAAAACCCGAAAGTTTGACCTGCTCGTTATTTTCCAGGGCGTTGCGGATTTCCTCGAAAAAGAATTCGACGATCTCCTTGGCTTCGCGCTTATTAAAACCGAGCTCTTCGTACAACTTTTCGGCGAGCCCGGCCTTGGTCAGTGCCTCTGTCATTGGTTTCTACCCAATAGATTCAGAGGCGTCGACTCCCGGTTTTTAAGCCTGGTACCGCGGCGGCTTGTAACCCGGAGGCAGACGCTCTCGGGATACGCTCGTCAGCTTGGCGTACCCCGGAGCATAGACCGGTTTAGCGCAGGCTGGCGTTGTATTTTTGTTCTAATTGAGAAACCACCGCTTCGACTGCGGCATTGATTTCTTCGTCGTTAAGGGTGCGCGAGGGATGCTGAAAGGTCAAGCCCATCGCGACACTTTTTCTATTAAAATCAATGCCTTTGCCCTGATAGACGTCAAAAATGTTGAAGTCCGTCAAATATTCGCCGGCCGCTTCAACGGCGGTTTCTGCGAGATCGCCCACCGGGGTTTCCGCATCCGCCAGAATGGCGAGGTCGCGGCGCACTTCCGGGAACTTGGACAGCGGTGCGAAGGCTGGAATAACCGCCTCACCCAGACCGTCCAGGCTGAGCTCGAACAGGAAGGCAGACTTCGGCAGGTCGAAGGCTTTCTGCAGTTCCGGGTGCAGGGCGCCGATTACACCCACCTGGGTGCCCTTGCGCAGCACTGTGGCGCACTGTCCCGGGTGCAACGCCGGGTGCTTTGCCGGGGCGAAGGTGAACTCGCCCTGCGCGTCATAGTGCTCCAGCAGCGCCTCTACGTCGGCCTTGATATCGTAAAAGTCCACCAGATCCTTGCTACCGGTCCAGCCTTCCGGCTGGCGGGTACCGTAGATCAGGCCGGCAATCATGCGCTCCTGCTTCAGCTCTTCACCTTCTTTACCCGGCACAAAGCGCAGGCCGGTTTCGAACAGGCGCAGGCGATCCTGTTGACGGTTCAGGTTGTACTGCAGGGTTTTTACCAGGCCCGCCATCAAGGTAGTACGCATTACCGAGAGCTCTGCACTGATGGGGTTCTGCAGAGCCACAGGCTCGACATCCGGGCTGAATTTGGCGGAGGTATCGCGATCGATAAAGCTGAAGGTGATGGCTTCCTGGTAGCCGCGGGACAGCAGGGTCTGCTCCAGGCGGTTCTGGGCCACTTCGGCTTCGGCGCGCGGCACGATATCCAGCGCGGCATTAAAGCTGATGCTTGGGATACGGTTGTAGCCGTAAACGCGCGCCAGTTCTTCCAGCAGGTCGGACTCGATAGCGATATCGAAGCGGAAGCTGGGCGCCAGGAAGGTCCAGCCCTCGTCGGTTTCGCTGAGCTTTTCCAGACCGAGACGGGTGATGATTTCAACAATTTCGTCGTCGGCCATATCGATGCCGAGGCCGGTTTTCACGCGGTTGCGACGCAGTGTGATGCGACGCTCCGCCGGCATGGCTTCGGTCACTTCACGCAGGTGTACCGGACCCGGCTCACCGCCGACGATGTCCAGCAGCAGCTGGGTCGCACGCTCGATGGCTTTTTCCTGCAGACGGTAGTCCACGCCGCGCTCAAAGCGGTGGGAGGAATCCGTGTGCAGACCGTAAGAGCGCGCTTTGCCGGCGATCGCCAGCGGGCTGAAGAAGGCACTTTCCAGGAAAATGTCTTTGGTATTTTCAGTAACGGACGAATCCAGGCCGCCCATTACGCCGGCGATGGCCAGCGCTGATTTTTCGTCGGCAATGACCAGGGTATCGGCTTTCAGCTCGACTTCCTGCTCGTCCAGCAGCGTCAGTTTCTCGCCCTGCTCCGCCATACGTACCTTGATGCCGCCGCTCAGCTTGGCGAGGTCGAACGCGTGCATCGGCTGACCCAGCTCCAACAGAACGTAGTTGGTAACGTCGACGACCGGATCGATGGTGCGCACACCACTGCGGCGCAGGCGCTCCTGCATCCACAGCGGAGTTGTGGCAGTGATGTCGATATTGCGGATCACGCGGCCCACGTAGCGCGGACAGGCTTCCTCGGCCAGCAGGGAAACCTGCAGGCTGTCGTCGATGACCGGCACAACGGGTTCGATGGCCGGCGCCTGTACCGCACAGCGGTTCAGTACACCTACTTCGCGAGCAATACCCGCCACGCCCAGGCAATCGGAGCGGTTCGGAGTCAGGTCGACTTCGATGATGCTGTCGTTCAGGTTCAGGAATTCACGCAGGTCGGCGCCGGTGGGCGCGCCTGCGGGCAGCTCCCAGATGCCGTCGCTGTCGTCACCCAGCTCCAGCTCGGTCTGGGCACACAGCATGCCAAAGCTCTCGACACCGCGCAGCTTGGCTTTCTTGATTTTGAAATCACCCGGCAGCTTGGCACCCACCAAGGCAAATGGAATTTTGATACCGACGCGGGCATTGGGTGCGCCGCAGACGACCTGCATGTCGCCTTCCGGGTGACCCTTCACCTGGCACACGCGCAGTTTGTCCGCGTCTGGGTGCTGTTCACAAGCGACGATCTCGCCCACGACCACACCGGAAAATTCGCCAGCCACTGGCTCGACGGAATCCACTTCCAGGCCGGCCATGGTGATCTGATCGGCCAGCTGCTGTGCTGTCAGGTCCGGGTTTACCCACTCCCGCAACCATGCGTTGCTGAATTTCATATTCGTTCTCTAATGCTGAATTCTGATTTGCGTATTTCTGTTCGCCCGCGCGCAGGCTGCCCTATCGAGAGGGCCCGATTAGAACTGCTTGAGGAAACGCAGGTCGTTATCGAAGAACAGGCGCAGGTCGTTCACGCCGTAGCGCAGCATGGCCATGCGTTCGACACCCAGGCCGAAGGCAAAGCCGGAGTATTTTTCGCTGTCGATATCACAGGACGCGAATACATTCGGGTGCACCATGCCGCAACCGAGAATTTCCAGCCAGCCGGTGCCGGAACAAACACGACAGCCTTCGCCGCCACAGTTGGTGCACTGGATGTCGGCCTCTGCAGAGGGCTCGGTGAACGGGAAGTAAGACGGACGGAAGCGTACCGGCACGTCCGCTTCAAAGAAGGCCTTGAGGAACTGGTCGATACAGCCTTTCAGGTGCGCGAAGCTCACACCCTCATCGATTACCAGACCTTCCACCTGATGGAACATGGGCGAGTGCGTCACGTCGGAATCACAGCGGTAAACGCGACCCGGGCAGATGATGCGCAGGGGCGGATTCTTTTTCTCCATGGTGCGGATCTGCACTGAGGAGGTGTGGGTACGCAGTACCGTGGTCGGATCGATATAGAAAGTATCGTGCATCGCACGCGCGGGATGGTGCGCGGGAATATTCAACGCTTCGAAGTTGTAGTAGTCACCTTCGACTTCCGGGCCCTGCTCTACGGAGAAGCCGAGACGCTGGAAGATTTCTTCAATACGGCGCAGGGTGCGGGTGATGGGGTGCATACTGCCCTGCTCTTCACCGCGGCCCGGCAAGGTAACGTCGATGGTTTCCTTGGCGAGCTTTTCTTCAATGGCAGCCTTTTCCATCGCTTCGCGACGGACGTTGATGGCGGCCTGAACCTGCTGCTTGGCTTCATTGATTTTGGCTCCCGCGGCCGGGCGCTCTTCGGCAGACAGTTTGCCGAGGCCTTTCAGCAGTGCGGTGAGCGGGCCTTTCTTACCCAGGTAATCTACCCGCACCTGATCCAGTGCCGCCAGGTCACTGGCCTCTTCTACCAGCGCCAGTGCCTGTTCGGTGAGGGATTGCAATTCTTGCATTGAAACCTTCTCGTTCTGATCGATGAGTGACAACTAATAATGTTTTTATACGCACCCGACGGAAGCTGAGAAATCGTAGCCGACGGATGTATTCAGAATTCTTGCAAAGCAGATAAAAAAATAGGGAAGAGCCAAACAGCCCTTCCCTATTTTTAATGCATAAGCCAGCCCTTACGGGTCGACTTGTACTGCAGGCGCTGATTAAGCTGCCAGGGCTGCCTTGGCTTTTTCAACTACGGCAGCAAAAGCGGCTTTATCGTATACCGCCAGATCAGCCAGAACACGGCGATCCAGAGCGATATCTGCCTTCTTCAGGCCAGCAATCAGTCGGCTGTAGCTCAGGCCTTCAGCGCGGGACTGGGCGTTGATACGCGTGATCCACAGAGCGCGGAAGTTACGCTTCTTAACGCGACGGTCGCGGTAAGCGTACTGACCAGCTTTGATGACTGCCTGCTTGGCTACGCGGAATACACGCGAACGCGCACCGTAGTAACCTTTAGCCTGCTTCAGAATTTTCTTGTGACTGCGACGCGCCACTACACCACGTTTTACACGGGCCATATCAATATCCTCTTAAAACTTTACGTGTGCAGCCAATTACTTGGCGCGCAGCATACGATCGACCAGGGTGGCATCAGACTTATTCATAAGCTGAGTGCCGCGCAGCTGACGCTTACGCTTGGTGGTCATCTTGGTGAGGATGTGGCTCTTGTTCGCGTGCTTGTGCTTGTAGCCCGAAGCCGTCTTCTTGAAGCGCTTGGCAGCGCCACTGTGTACTTTTGCTTTCGGCATTTTGTACTCCAAAGTAAATAATGACCCACGAATGGGCTTAGTTAATTGGCCACAGGCCGAGGCCTGCGACTATGCGGGAGTGAGAAGGCAGCCGTCGCCCGACCACATCCCGAAAAGAAGGTGCAGGGTTAACCCTACGCCTTACTTTTTCTTTTTGCTGGGAGCAATGACCATGATCATTTGACGACCTTCCATTTTCGGCCGCTGCTCCACAACACCCAGCTCCTCGAGATCTTTCTCGATGCGCTGCATCATTTCCATTCCCAGCTCCTGGTGGGCCATTTCGCGGCCGCGGAAGCGCAGGGATACTTTTGCCTTGTCCCCGGCTTCCAGGAAGCGGGTCAGGTTGCGCAGTTTGATCTGGTAGTCGCCGATATCAGTACCGGGACGGAACTTCATTTCCTTGATCTGCTGCTGCTTTTGTTTCTTTTTAGCCGCATTTTTGGCCTTCTTGGCCTCAAAAATGTGCTTACCATAGTCCATGATCTTACAGACGATGGGATCGGAGTCCGAGGCAATTTCAACGAGATCCAGGCTGGCCTTTTGTGCCGCTTCCAGCGCATCTTCCAGAGTAACAATACCTACCTGCTCACCATCCGCACCAATCAATCGCAGCTCAGACGCCTCGATCTGATCGTTGATACGGGCCTTCTTGGACTTTCCTTTCATATCTCGTTTAATAACACTCGTCTCCGGTTACTAATAAAAGCTATCGGGGCGCTTATTCAGCTGCGCCCGCAATAGACGAACGGCCGCGGCGATCCACATCCTGGAGGAGGAGCTCAAGGAATGACTCATAGGTCATGGTTCCGAGGTCCTCACCGCTGCGTGTTCGCACGGCGACCGTCTGGCTTTCCACTTCCTTATCGCCGATTACCAGCAGATAAGGGACACGCTGTAGCGTGTGCTCGCGGATTTTAAAGCCGATCTTCTCGTTTCTCAAGTCAGCCGCTGCACGGAAGCCTTCAGCACCCAACTTGCCCTCCAGGTCACGACAGTATTCGGACTGGCGGTCAGTGATATTCAGCACTGCAACCTGCTGGGGAGCCAGCCAGGTCGGGAAGGCCCCTTCGTAGTTCTCGATCAGAATACCGATGAAGCGCTCGAAGGACCCGAGAGTCGCGCGGTGCAGCATTACCGGGGTCTGGCGCGAGCCATCTTCCGCTACATACTGGGCATCCAGGCGGCCCGGCATGGAGAAGTCCACCTGAATGGTGCCGCACTGCCATACACGGCCCAGGCAATCCTTCAGGGAGAACTCGATCTTGGGCCCGTAGAAGGCGCCCTCGCCCGGCAGCTCTTGCCACGGCAGCTCCGCCGCGTTCAGCGCGTCTGCCAGTGCCTTCTCGGCCTTGTCCCAGCTTTCGTCGGAACCCACGCGCTGCTCAGGGCGGGTGGACAGGCGGTAAATCACCTCTTCGAAGCCGAAATCTTTATAGACCGCGTGCAGCAGGTCCATGAACTCGGATACTTCAGACTGAATCTGGTCTTCGGTACAGAAGATGTGGCCATCGTCCTGCACAAAGCCGCGCACACGCATCAGGCCGTGCAGGGAGCCGGACGGCTCACTGCGGTGACAGGAGCCGAACTCCGCCAGGCGCAGGGGCAGATCGCGGTAGCTGCGCAGACCCTGGTTAAACACCTGTACGTGACAGGGGCAGTTCATGGGCTTGATGGCGAACTGGCGCTCTTCACTGGTCAGGGTAAACATGTCGTCGCCGAACTTGTCGGCGTGACCGGATTTCTGCCACAGGGAAAAGTCCACCAGCTGCGGGGTCTTGATCTCTTTGTAGCCGCGCTCGCGCTGACGCTCGCGCATGTACTGCTCAACAGTGCTGTACACGGTCCAGCCATTCGGGTGCCAGAACACCATACCCGGCGCTTCTTCCTGAATATGGAACAGGTCGAACTTCTTCGCCAGTTTGCGGTGATCGCGCTTTTCCGCTTCGGCAATACGGTGCAGGTAGGCCTTGAGCTCTTTCTTGTTGGCCCAGGCGGTACCGTATACACGGGTCAGCATTTCGTTTTTGGCATCGCCGCGCCAGTAGGCACCGGCCACCTTGGTCAATTTGAAGGCCTTCAGCTTGCCGGTAGACGGCACGTGGGGGCCGCGGCACAGGTCTTCAAAGTCGCCCTGGCGATACAGGGAAATATCTTCGTTGGTGGGAATACTGGCGATGATTTCCGCCTTGTACTCTTCACCCAGCTCACGGAAGTATTTGACCGCGTCGTCGCGCGGTAACAGGCGGCGACTGACCGGAATATCTTCCTTGGCCAGTTCTTCCATGCGCTTTTCGATCTTCTCGAGATCTTCCGGCGTGAACTGACGCTCGTAGGCGAAATCGTAGTAGAAGCCGTCATCGATGACCGGGCCGATGGTGACCTGGGCACCCGGATACAACTGCTTGACCGCCTGGGCCAGCAGGTGCGCGGTGGAGTGACGGATAATTTCCAGCCCTTCCGGCTGGCGGTCGGTCACAATCGCCAGCTCGGCGTCGTGATCGATGACAAAACTGGTATCCACTTCTTTACCGTCGACCACACCAGCCAAAGCGGCTTTGGCCAGGCCCGCGCCAATATCATTGGCAACGTCGAATACGGATACAGGATTGGAAAATTCGCGACGGGAACCGTCAGGGAGGGTAACAACAGGCATTGTTCTTCCTTTTTGTTTCAGTGGCGATCCCTACGAAAGACCGCGTGATTCACAGAGTGTGAAGCTTGGGCTAGAGCCCGGAGCGAACCAGATCAGGATAGAAGAAAAGACTCGCAAGAAAATGGTAGACCCAAGCAGACTCGAACTGCTGACCTCTGCCATGTCAAGGCAGCGCTCTAACCAACTGAGCTATGGGTCTATAGAGTTGCAGACTGGGGATACGCCATGAGACAGGCCCCGCTGCGAAGGAGGCGAACTTTAGCACCGGCTTTTTGGCTTTTCAACTGCTCCAACCAGAAAAATATTTCCGCCAATCAAGCACTTGGGGTATCTTGGCCCGACTGCAGGACGCAGCTCCGAGGCCACAACCAAGACGACCCAGCCTCACCCCGCGGTATCAGAAGGATTTTATGAGCATTACCCTCAATAGCAGCAGTGGATTTCTGCTGGCCCTGGGCGCAGCCGCCCTTTTCTCCATCAAAGCCATTTTCGTCAAGCTGGCCTATCGTCACGGCGTCGACGTGGAAACCTTTATCTTTCTGCGCATGGCGCTGGCGCTGCCGTTTTACCTGGCCATCCTGGCGCTGCTCCACAAACAGGGGCAGTGGCGCCCGGTCAGCCGTCGCAACCTGATACTCACGATAGCGCTCGGGCTTTGCAGCTACTACTTGGCGAGCTTTCTCGATCTTCAGGGCTTGCGCTACATCAGCGCCAACTTTGAACGCCTGATTATTTACCTCTACCCCACCCTGGTGCTGATCCTCGGCTGGCTTTTTCTTGGCAAGGGGGTCTCGATGCGACAAGTGCTCTGCATTCTTGGCGCCTACGTGGGTATCCTGGTGATCTACTGGCAGGATCAGAATTTTACTACCGGCGTGCTACCACCCCAATGGGTGTCACTGGACGCTATCAGCTGGGGGGCGCTCCTGACTTTCGGCAGCGCCCTCAGTTTTTCCCTGTATGTCGCCTTCAGCGAGCAGGTCATCAAGACCTTGGGCAGCCGCCAGTTCACTGCCCTGGCCATGATGGCCGCCAGCGCCGCTATCGCCCTGCACTTCACTATCCAAGGGGACTGGTCGCGCCTGCAGCAGCCCTGGCAGGTTTATAGCTATGCACTGGTAGTGGCGTTTGTGTGTACGGTGATTCCGTCATTGATGATGAGTGCGGCCATCCAGCAGATCGGCTCGGCCTCCACCGGGGCCATTGGAACCTCCGGCCCCGTGGTCACACTGGTTGCTGCGGCGCTGGTTTTAGGAGAGCCCTTCTCTGCCATCCATTTGCTGGGCATGGCGATCATTATTGGCAGCCTGGTATTACTGAAGGGCTCCAACAAATCTGCTGCACCGGCAAAAAGCGCGGCACCCAGCAGCTAAGGCAGCGATTACGACAGCGATCGGGAAATGAGGTTGCGACCTATGGCGCAACCTCTTTCAACCTGGAAATCTCATCGCGCAACTTTGCCGCCGCTTCGAACTCCAGGTTTTTGGCGTGCTGGTACATCTGTTCTTCCAGCTCCTCGATTCTGGCCCAGCGCTGCTGATCGGTAAGCGGCTTCTGCTCAGCCCCGTAGGCACCCTCTTTTTCCGCTACTTTACGGCGTCCACGCGCCGGCACCCCCGGTGCGATTGCACCCTCCATAATGTCGGCAACGCTTTTGAAGATCCCTTTCGGCGTGATGCCATGCTCGGCGTTATGCGCCATTTGCTTTTCCCGGCGACGCTGGGTCTCATCCAGTGCCCGTCGCATGGAATCGGTAATTTTGTCGGCATACAGTATCGCCCTGCCCTCAAGGTTCCGCGCCGCACGACCAATGGTCTGAATCAGCGAGCGATCCGAACGCAGGAAACCCTCCTTGTCCGCATCGAAAATCGCCACCAGGGACACCTCTGGCATATCCAACCCCTCCCGCAGCAGATTGATCCCCACCAGCACGTCAAACTCCCCGATACGCAGGTCGCGAATAATCTCCACCCGCTCGACCGTATCGATATCCGAATGCAAATAGCGTACACGCACCCCGTTGTCGCTCAGATATTCCGTCAGATCCTCGGCCATGCGCTTGGTCAGCACCGTGATCAGAACCCGTTGATTCGCGTCTACGCAGCGGTGAATTTCCGACAGGGTATCGTCAACCTGGGTGGCCGCTGGCCGCACCTCCACTTCTGGATCAACAAGACCCGTGGGCCGGACCACCTGCTCCACCACCGCACCGGCGTGCTCCGCTTCGTATTTGCCCGGGGTCGCCGAAACGAAAATTGTCTGCGGTGACAGCCCTTCCCACTCCTCAAATTTCAGCGGGCGGTTATCCAGTGCAGACGGCAAGCGAAAGCCGTATTCCACCAGCGTCTCTTTACGGGATCGGTCTCCGCGGTACATACCGCCGATCTGGGGCACCGTGACATGACTCTCATCTATAAATAGCAGCGCATCGTGCGGCAGGTAATCGAAAAGCGTGGGCGGCGGCTGCCCCGGATCGCGCCCGGAGAGGTAACGTGAATAGTTCTCCACCCCGTTGCAATAACCGAGCTCCTGCATCATTTCCAGGTCGTAGCGGGTGCGCTGCTCAAGGCGCTGGGCTTCCAGCAATTTACTGTTGTCACGCAACTGCTCCAGGCGATCCTTGAGCTCGTCTTTTATCTGGTCGATGGCCGCGACAATGGTCTCCCGCGGGGTCACATAGTGGGACTTGGGGAAGATCGTAATCCGGGGCACTTTTTGCAGCACCTCGCCGGTCAGCGGATCAAATAAGGTGATCTCTTCGATCTCCTCATCGAACAGCGACAGCCGCACGGCTTCCAGATCAGAGTCCGCCGGATAGATATCAATAATGTCACCGCGCACGCGATAGGTCGCGCGACGGAAATCCGCATCATTGCGGGTGTACTGCAACTCGGCCAGGCGGCGCAGTATGGTGCGCTGGTCGACGATATCGCCACGATCCAGATGCAACACCATTTTCAGGTACTTGTCTGGATCGCCCAGGCCGTAAATGGCCGAGACCGTAGCCACCACAATCACATCCTTGCGTTCGATCAAGGCCTTGGTGGCCGACAGGCGCATCTGCTCGATATGCTCGTTGACCGAGGCATCCTTCTCGATAAAGGTGTCGGACGACGGCACATAGGCTTCCGGCTGGTAGTAGTCGTAGTAGGAGACGAAGTACTCCACCGCGTTTTTCGGGAAGAACTCTTTCAGTTCACCGTACAACTGCGCCGCCAGGGTCTTGTTGTGCGCCATGACAATCGCAGGTCGCTGCAGTCGCGCAATCACATTGGCCATGGTGAAGGTCTTGCCTGACCCGGTCACACCCAGCAGGGTCTGATGCGCGAGGCCGTCCTCTACCCCCTCCACCAGGGACTCGATTGCGGCCGGCTGGTCACCCGCGGGCTCGTATTTGCTCGCGACCTGAAACGGACGAGTCTCCATAGACATCTCACCACTCAATTATCGTTGCACCATCTCACGGGAAGGTTTGGGAAATTGTAGGCGCACACGCCACCAGGGAACAAATACCGTCGCACCGAGAACACATCGGCGAGAAAATAAACACTGCAAAATCAAAGGGTTAATTTTAGACAAAGGGGTTGACCTGCTATGGGGTGCTCTATAAGATACGCGCCATCTGACCGGGACGGCCTTGCAATACTGATCAGATACACAGTTCCGCCTTAGCTCAGTTGGTAGAGCAAATGACTGTTAATCATTGGGTCGCTGGTTCGAGCCCAGCAGGCGGAGCCAAATTCAAAAACCCCGAAGCTTTCGATAGCTACGGGGTTTTTATTTAGAGCTATGCTCTTCCGGACGCCCACCAAAAGCGCCCAACCAAAATTCCGCCTTAGCTCAGTTGGTAGAGCAAATGACTGTTAATCATTGGGTCGCTGGTTCGAGCCCAGCAGGCGGAGCCAAATAAAGAAAACCCCGCACCTGAAAAGGTCCGGGGTTTTTCTTTTTCTGCACCAGTCGTCGACGCAAGCAATCCGCCAGAAGAATCTGCACCGCCCCCCAAAAAACAAGCCATAAGACAAAACTGTAAATTGCAAACTAAAAGCCCCGCGGGGTACGCAGGGCTTTTGTATTCAGGCGATAGGGATTCAACTCAAGAATCCCACAAAGCAGCGCTAAACCTAAACCTCTGGCATCTCACCTGTCATGCGCCGCACCCGACTCTGGGGTGGCGTCGGCAGTCGCTTGACTTCCGCGCCCCGCGCCGCGAGCGGCGCCTCATCTGCCGCCACTTCCGACGACTGAACCCATACGGTATCCATCAGACACTGCTTCGGGGTGTAATCCTTAACCGCCTCAACCAGCAAGCGATGAACGCCCTCGGCATCCTGACGCGAGCAGGCCTCTCGCAACTCACCAATAAACAGCTGCAGCTGATCACTGGGCAGACGCTCTTCTTCCGCGCGCATAATCATGGGGTGATCGGTGCCGGCCACTTTATCCCCGAGCAACAGCTCTTCATAAAGCTTTTCGCCGGGACGCAGGCCGCTGATCTGGATTTCAATGTCGCCGTCAGGGTTGGCATCATCCCGCACGGTGTGACCCATTATCTGAATCAGGCGGCGTGCGATATCCAGGATCCGGACCGGCTCCCCCATATCCAGGACAAACACCTCACCCTTGCGCCCCATGCTACCGGCCTGCAGCACCAATTGCGCCGCCTCCGGAATGGTCATAAAGAAGCGGGTCACCTTGGGGTGTGTCACAGTTACCGGGCCGCCCGCGTTGATCTGATCGGTAAACAGCGGGATCACCGAGCCGGACGAGCCCAGCACGTTACCAAATCGCACCATACATACGCGGGTGCGACCGAAGCGTCGCCCAAAGTCCTGGCAGACCAGCTCCGCCAGACGCTTGGTGGCACCCATAACATTGGTAGGACGAACCGCCTTGTCGGTGGACACCAACACAAACTGCTCGACGCCGAAAGCCTCTGCCGCTTCAAGCACAGACAGGGTACCCAGTACGTTATTTTCCGCCCCGACCACCACGTTCTGCTCTACCAGCGGCACATGCTTGTAAGCCGCCGCGTGATAGATGGTATGGACATTAAATGAACCAATGATTTCCGCCACGCGGGTGCGATTGCGCACATCACCTAACAGCGCTGTCACTTCCACCTGAAGATTTTCATCCAGCTGCTGCTGCCGGAGCTCACGCTCAATCTGGTACAGGGAGAATTCGGAAGCCTCGAGCATGATCAGCTGGGCTGGCTCCCACTGGATGATCTGACGACAGAGCTCAGAACCAATGGAGCCTCCCGCACCAGTGATGAGCACCACCTTGCCGGCGATAGAGGCGGAGATCAGCTGCTTCTGGGGCTCAACGGGAGCGCGACCGAGAATGTTTTCGTAGATCTGGGAAATATCGGAGACCCGGCCAGCACTGTCCACCAGCTCTTCCATACCCGGAATGACCTTCACCACGACACCCCGCTCCCGCAGACTTCGGGTGATCTCACGCCGGCGGCGCTTCGGCACCCCGGGCATGGCCAGCAGGATCTCGGAGATATCCCGCTCCGCAATCACTTCGAGGATATTGGCCGGGCTATACACCAGCACGCCATCGATCAGCGTGTTCTGCTTGGAGGCGTTGTCGTCAAAGAAGGCCACCGTTTTGTACATTTCGCCATGAATCAGGCCCTTGTACAGCTGGAGTCCAGCGGTACCCGCACCGTAAATCGCCACTCGGGTTTTGTGGATTTCCAGGGCCATCTGGTAATAGACGCGCACCAGCCAGCGGGAGCCACCGACCGTAATCAGCGCAAAACACCAGTAAATGACAGGCACCGAGCGCGGAACACCGGCATAGGTAAGGTAGGACGCCACAGCGAGTACCACCGCCGAGGCAGTTACCCCCTGGAGAACAGCGATGATCGCCTGCTGCCCCATATAGCGGATCACCGTGCGGTACAGGCCCAGGCGAAGGAAGATGAAACTGCTGGATATCAGGGTCATTCCCAGGCACAGGGCCATCGCCTTCTCGGTAACCAGGCCGGCCCCATTAAAGCGGATGGTCATTGCCAAAAGGAATGCTGCCGTGAGCATTAGCAGATCATAGCCCAGCATCAACACCGGCTTGTAGTTCTTCTGTGCGACTTTATAAAAGCGCTTCACCAAACCCCCAAAGTAATCCGTTGCTGGATCTTACTGACCCACTCCAAACCCAGATTTACCAAAACCTTCCAATGGATCCCATTACATCAATCCGGATACTACCAGTAACAACGCCGCCGCTGATGTGCAAAGCATCGCGATCAGCTCAATAAAAAGTGATTTTTTAACCCCGTACTTCAGCGCCATTCGCTGATACAAATGCTGTCGATGCGCCTCCCACCAGCGCTCCCCTTTCAGCACCCGCCCCACGAGGGTCGCAGTGGCATCCAGCCAAAATGGCGAAAATATCAACAGCGGAACCAGCGGACTGAAAATCCCCTGCTGCCAGCCAGTGATACCAACGGCAAAAACACCAAGCCCGATAACCGTTGAGCCAGCATCCCCCAGGAAAATACGCGCCTGAGGCCAATTGTAGTACAGGAATACAAGTGTACTGGCGGCAACCAGAAAACAGATTCCGGCCAGTGCAGCAGCCCCCTGCAGCACACAGATGGCTCCCAGGGTGGCAAACCCGATTCCGGTCATGCTGCCGGCAAAGCCGTCCATACCATCCATAAAGTTGTAGAGGTTTACCACCCAGACACCGGCAACAATCAATACCGGCCACAACAACCAGTGCGAAAACTCCGGAGCCATTGAATAAAGCAGCAACGAAACGGACAAAATCTGAACAGAAAAGCGAAGTCTAGCACTCACTGAGCGCAGGTCATCCACCAGGGAAACCGCCAGCAACATAAGAAAAGCAATTAGAGTGCCAATGGATAGCGGCACCTGGCTCACTATCACGCCGGAAAATACGCCTACCAGCACGGCCCAACCACCGGTTCTGGGAACGGGAGTATCGTGCAGAGAGCGATGGTTAGGGACGTCCAGAGCCAACTGGCACAGCCGAAACAGTAGCAACCGCAGCACAATCAGCGTAACTGCAATACCTGTTGCCACCGGTAACCACCAATGCATGATACCCCCCATCAAAGCCCCCGCAGGAATTGACCATAGCGTCTCTTCGGCTGCCAATTGAGCAATGACTTCAGCCGCCCAGCACTATAAAGCTCGCTCCTCTCCACCTCAAGCACGCCTGCCTTTATTCCCACCAGTGACAACAACTTAAAAGGAAACAGCAATATTTTACCAAGTAGGCGACTGTTTTTTATACAGACCCCGCTGGCCGCACTACCGATCAGGCTCAGGTTGTAGTAGCCGGGTTCCGCAGCAATAAACGTTTCTCCATCGCGGTGCCCACCTTCAATCAAAATAATGGCTGACAGCAGATCTTCGAGCGCCACGAAACTGCGGTAGCCCGTTGCCGGCAGCCACGGCAGCAACCGCCCCCAGCGTGTCAGTCGGCGCTTCCATAAAAATGCCCGCTTGCCGCTCGGCGCCGGAGAGGCATCCTGAGTATCCTCCCCCGGAGAACCTTTGCCAACTTTGCCTTCAACCGCACCGCCTTCCGGCAGGTAATCACCGTAAACTGCCGCTGGCCTTAAAATATTCACCCGACAGGGGTATTCAGCCGATAGCAACCGCTGCTCAGCACGCCACTTGCTTTGCCCATAGGAATCCAGTGCGGGGATACCATCATTTTCCCCCGCAACAAGCCCGCTCGGGGGACTCAGCGCTTTGACACTGGAGAGATACAGAAAGCTTTCAGCTCCAGCCGCGGCAGCAATCGGAAGAAGTGCCACTGGCAAGTCACAATTCAGGGCCTCAGCCTGCGCAGGATTTTTTCTGCACGCGCGAATTGAAGAGATACCTGCCGCATAGACAACCCGGTCTCCAGCCTGGAAAGCTTGCGTAAAAGCGGGCCCTTGAAATTGCCCGATCTGCAGGTGCTGGCAGCCTTCGGGCCCTGCCAGTCGGCGAGAAATGGAAAGCACGGATTCACCTCGCTGCACCAGATACCGGCACAACGCAGAACCGATATACCCGGAACTACCTATAATCACCCACCGCATACCGCGAACAATATTCCTCTAAACTTTGACCCGGTCGACATTGAACGCTCGCCCCGGAGCTACTAACAGAACTGCTCTCAGGGCTACTATCCGAACCACTAAAAAAACAGCGCCCTAAGGCGCTGTTTCGATATTCTGGTTACAACTGGATCCGATCTTTGTTCTTCTCCAGTGTTGCAACCCCTATCCCCTTGATCTCCAGCAGCTGTTCAATACTGGAGAAATTTCCATTCTGCTCCCGGTACTGCACGATCAGCTCGGCCCTGGCTGGCCCTACGCCTTCCAGCGCTTCCGATAGCTCCTCAGCCGAAGCGGTATTCAGGTTGACCAGCTGCAGCTGCGCCTCTGCGACCTGATCTTCCGCGGCCGCCAGTTGCACATTGGTCAACAGCAGCGAAATTGCGAATACAGCGGCAAGAAGAGTTCGAATATGTTTCATTGCAAAATCCTTTTTGTTTGTTTTGGTCTTCACTCCATGGGACCACAAACCTCCCCAAGCGCCATCGACTTTACCAGTTCTTCCGAAATTTTTAAGCCTTTGGCCATTACACACTATTACAGCACTGACGCCACCAGGCTATATGGTGCGCAGGTTCTACACCAGCGTCTCAACTAGCGTGATTCAGGATGTCATCGACAATGGCCTTGAGCGCCTCAGCGGGCTTCTCTGCTCCGGTAATCGGGCGGCCAATTACCAGATAGTCGGAGCCATTTTTCAGGGCATCTACCGGGGTCACGATTCTCCGCTGATCACCCGCTGCCGCACCAACCGGGCGAATTCCCGGAGTTACCAGCGCAAACTCACTGCCGCATGCCTGCTTGAGCGTTTCCGCCTCCTGCGCCGAACAGACAACACCGTCCAGGCCACTATTTTTTGCCAGCTGCGCTAGCGCTATTACCTGCTCTTTCAGCGGGCGATTCACCCCAACCGGTGCCAGCTCATCCTCTGCAGTACTGGTCAGAACCGTCACCCCAATCAGCAGCGGACGCTTATCCCCGAGCGGGGCCAGCACATCTGCCGCCGCCCGCATCATCCGCTCTCCTCCACTGGCATGCACATTCACCATCCAGACACCCAGGCTTGCCGCAGCCTTTACCGCCGCCGCCACGGTATTCGGGATATCGTGAAACTTCAGATCCAGAAACACCTCAAATCCGTCCGCAACCAACCGGCGAACCAGGTCCGGCCCCGCGATCGTAAACAGCTCCTTACCTACTTTTACCCGGCAAACCGCCGGGTCCAGCTGGGCTGCCATCGCGAGTGCAGCTTCGGCACTATCGTAGTCCAGCGCCACAATTACCGGAGAGAGAACGGAGTCAGTCAAGGAACACCTCAAGTATCAGAATGGATGAAACGGGCTTGCGGCAGGACCGGGGCTTACTCGCCCTCAATACCTTTTACCGAGCGCACACTGTCCCAACGCTTGCAGCTGGGGCACAGCCAATGGAGTTGATTGCCGGAAAAACCGCAATTGTTGCAGCGGTAATGGGGACGGCTGGCAATCAGTTGATCGATCAGGTTTTTCAGCAGAAACAGGTTTTCCCTGGCGCGCCCCTGAGTCGTGTCGATATGCAAGTTTAGGAAATGCCCAAGCCCCCGCAGCGACGGTCGCAACGCAAGCTGCTTGCCTAAAAATGCCGCCGCTTCGGCTTCACTCTGCTGCTGGTGAATACGCTCGGTCAGTGCGATCAATACACTATTGGATGGATGCTCCTTGAGCAGGTTTTCCAGGTAGCGTTCCAGTCCACGCTCGTCACCAACGGCGTCATAGCAGGTGATCAGCAGCTCCAGGATTTCCGGGATGTAATCCGGATTTTGCTTGGGTACCCGCTCGAGCACCTTGATGCCCTCCTGGGGTCGCCCCAGCAGGTATTCGAGCCGCCCAAGCAACAGGTTGGCACGCACCGAGTGACGATCGTAATTGAGCGCAGCATCAATATGCTTGCGCGCACTCAGGTAATCCTTGCCGTTAATGGCTTCTTCCGCCAGCTCGCAGCAGAAGTGTGCCTGCACTGGCGCCCACTCCCCTGGCAGACGTTTGAAACGGCGCCCGTGTAGCAGGTTGACCGCATGAATGGCCTTGGCCCACTCGCGCTCATCCCGGTATACCTCAACCAGGTACTCCAGGCTGGTACTGCGCAGCTCGGAAGACGTTTCCACCAGCTCCTGCAGCAGGCGCTCTGCCCGGTCCAACCAACCGGCGGCAATATAATCCCGCGCCAGCTCCAGTTGCGCTTTCTGCTGACTGATCCGGTTAAGACTTGGGCGCGCCAGAAGGTTCTGATGGACGCGAATGGCCTGGTCGTGCTCTCCCCGCTTGCGCAGCAGGTTGCCGAGCGCCAGGTGCGTGTCAAAGGTCGCGCTGCTGACTTCCAGCGCATCAATAAATTTTTCGATGGCGTCATTGTGACGCTCACTGAGGAGATAATTAAGGCCCTGCGCATAGGACTGCGCCAGCGCCTGGTGCTGATTGTTTTTGGCACCTTTCTTTTTGCCGCTCTTGCGCCCCAGGTACCAACCTATGGCAATAGCCGCAAAAATGAAGAAAAAAAACGTCAGGTCGCTCAACTCAGTCTCCGGCCACCTGACGGCGCACAGTCTGCAGCTCGCGTTCGGTACGCAGCAACTGTCGCTCCAGCCCTTTGACCCTGTGGCGCTCGGTGTAATATGGCAGCAGACTGGCAAGGAACCCCAGTAGCGCGCCAATCAGTAAAAAGCCGATCAGCCAAAAGCCCACACTACCCGGAAACAGTGCATACCCGGCAAATCTCGGGGTAATACTTTCAGGGTTATCCACGGCGAAATAAACACCCAGTGCCAAGCACACCAGGGCCAGCACCCCGAACAGCAGTCGCGATATCCAGCGCAGAAAAGACAAGTAAACCTCCGGTCCCGGAAGGGGTGAAAATCAATAAGTCCGTTACAGTGTTAGCCCACGGCAATCAGCTCGGCAATCACGCACTCTCCAGCGCATCCCGTTTCAACTGCTGATTTACCCTATCCCTGAGCTCTTTTCCCGGCTTGAAGTGCGGCACGTATTTGCCGGCCAGCTCCACGGAGTCACCGGTTTTGGGGTTGCGCCCCGTTCTCGGCGCGCGGTAGTGCAGAGAAAAACTGCCAAAACCGCGAATTTCTATTCGCTCGCCCTCAGCCAGTACACCAGACATGGTGTCCAGCATGACTTTGACCGCCAGCTCTACATCCTTTACCGGCAGCTGATCCAACCTCAGAGCAATCTTCTCGATCAGTTCAGACTTGGTCATGCGCCCCCGCAATCCTATCTAAGTCATTGATTATTCTAGAATAGCGGCAATCATCTACTAGAAAGCCGGACTGAGCAACCCCAGTCCGGCTTTCGAATAGCCTCAGATCATCGATCCGAGGCTTTTGATAACAGAAGATTATTAATCTTTGTTATTCATTTGCGCCTTGATCAGGTCACCGATAGTCGCCGGCTGAACCTGTTCAGCTTGCTTCTTGCTGTGATCCTTGATGGCTTGCTTCTCATCGTCCTGATCTTTGGCTTTGATGGAGAGGCTGATCACGCGGTTCTTGCGATCCACGCTGGTGATCTTGGTCTCTACTTCTTCGCCTTCTTTCAGGGCGTTGCGAGCATCTTCAACCTTGTCGCGGCTGATTTCGGAAGCGCGCAGTACGCCTTCGACTTCGTCCGCCAGGGTGATGATCGCCTGCTTGGCGTCAACTTCTTTGATGGTACCCATTACGATGCTGCCGCGATCGTTGGTGGCTACGTAATCAGAGAACGGATCGGATTCCAGCTGCTTGATACCCAGGGAGATACGCTCGCGGTCGGAGTCGATACCCAGGATAACGGTTTCCAGCTCGTCACCTTTCTTGAACTTACGCACGGCGTCTTCGCCAGCTTCGTTCCAGGAGATGTCGGACAGGTGAACCAGACCGTCGATGCTGCCGTCCAGACCGATGAAGATACCGAAGTCGGTGATGGACTTGATCTTACCGGAGATCTTGTCGCCTTTAGCGAATTTACGCGCGAAGGCATCCCACGGGTTTTCCTGGCACTGCTTGATACCCAGGGAGATACGACGACGCTCTTCGTCGATATCCAGAATCATTACCTCGACCTCGTCGCCAACATTGACAACTTTGGACGGGTGAATGTTCTTGTTGGTCCAATCCATTTCGGAAACGTGTACCAGACCTTCCACACCTTCTTCCAGCTCGGCGAAGCAGCCGTAGTCGGTCAGGTTGGTTACAACCGCTTTCACGCGGCTGTTTTCCGGGTAACGCTGCTTGATGGATACCCAAGGATCTTCGCCCAGTTGCTTCAGGCCCAGGGATACACGGCTGCGCTCGCGGTCGAACTTCAGGACTTTTACGTCGATCTCGTCGCCAACATTCACGATCTCGCTCGGGTGCTTGATGCGCTTCCAAGCCATGTCGGTGATGTGCAGCAGGCCGTCGATACCGCCCAGATCTACGAAAGCACCGTAGTCGGTCAGGTTCTTCACGATACCTTTGATCGCCATGCCTTCTTGCAGGCTGGCCAGCAGTGCTTCACGCTCTTCGCTGTTGGCTGCTTCCATCACGGCGCGACGGGAAACAACAACGTTGTTGCGCTTGGCGTCCAGCTTGATCACTTTAAAGTCGAGCTCTTTGCCTTCCAGGTGCGCGGTGTCGCGAACCGGACGTACATCTACCAGAGAGCCAGGCAGGAACGCGCGGATGTTGGCCACGTCAACGGTGAAACCACCCTTAACCTTGCCACTGATAACACCCTTAACCACTTCGTCTGCAGCGTGTGCAGCGTCGAGGATTTTCCAAGCTTCAGCGCGCTTGGCTTTTTCGCGGGACAGACGGGTTTCACCGAAGCCATCTTCTACAGCTTCCAGGGCAACCTGTACTTCGTCGCCGATCTGCAGATCGACTTCGCCTTTTTCGTTTTTGAACTGCTCTGCCGGAATAACACCTTCAGACTTCAGGCCCGCGTGTACGGTTACCCAGTCTTTATCGATGTCGATTACCAGGCCGGTCACGATAGCGCCTGGCGCCATCTCAACACTCTTCAAGCTCTCTTCAAATAACTCAGCAAAGTTCTCGGTCATTACTCATACCTATATGGGTAGGCCCGGCCGCGGATGACTGTATAAGTTAGTCAATCTTCAGCTCAGACCCCGCCGCGCTGCCAGTACGCGGGTTAGATTACGACAGCGGCCGGGCAATTCTGGCTGATCCCGGCCGCTGTCGTTAGAAAACAAATTGTAGGGACTGAATCCCAGGAACCACTTTCTGGAACCTGATTCTCAGTCTGGCTCAACGAATACGTTCATGTACCAGGTCGAGCACTTTTTGCAGAACATCGTCTATGCCGATATCCGTACTGTCCAGCACCACAGCATCTTCTGCAGGTGCCAGTGGGGAGGCTGCGCGGTTCATATCCCGTTCGTCCCGGGCGCGGATGTCCTCCAGCAGGTCGCGGAGGCTAACAGAAACCCCCCGGCCCTGCAACTGATCATAGCGGCGGCGGGCGCGCTCTTCCGCACTGGCAGTGAGAAATACCTTGACCGGTGCGTCAGGAAATACCGTGGTGCCCATATCGCGGCCGTCAGCCACCAGGCCCGGGGCCTGACGAAAGTCCCGCTGGCGCTGTAGCAGTGCCTCGCGCACCGCAGGAACCGCTGCCACCCTGGAGGCCGCCATGCTCACGCGCTCCATACGGATATCCCGGCTCACATCCACACCCTGCAGAACGGCAGCCACCTCACCATTTGCCACCGCAAAACGAATATCCAGGCTTCCGGCAATCTCTGCCAGGCGCGTCTCATCAGAGAGATCCACCTCGCCGTTGAGCGCCGCCAGAGCGGTCAACCGGTAAAGAGCGCCGGAATCCAGCAATTCATACCCGAGGGAATCTGCCAGCAACTTGGCAATAGTGCCCTTGCCGGAGCCACTGGGGCCGTCGATGGTGATTACGGGAGCCTGTTGCGAGTTCAGGTTAGCTGCTTCAGTCATAACTAATCGGTGATACTGCTTACGTTAGTTGTAGGGTGAACAGAGACAGGAAGCGCGCTCAGCGCACTTCCAGCTGCATACCGGCACGATTGGCCAGCTCGGCAAAGTTCGGGAAAGACGTCGCCACATTGGCGCAGTGCAGGATACGGATATCCGCACCCGCGCGCAGCGCCGCCACGGAAAACGACATGGCAATGCGGTGGTCACCGAGGCTATCGACTTCACCGCCACCGAATACCGCGCCCTCACTGGCACCCTTGCCCTGAATGACGATGCCGTCCGGCGTCGGTTCGGCGTTGACTCCGAGAATTTTGAGACCGTCGGCCATAGCCTGGATACGATCACTCTCCTTGACCCTCAGCTCTTCGGCGCCAGTGAGCACCGTCTCGCCTTCGGCACAGGCCGCCGCCACAAAGATGGCCGGAAATTCGTCGATAGCCAGCGGCACCTGGTCTTCCGGAATCTTGATTCCTTTTAATGGTGCGTAGCGCACGCGGATATCCGCCACTGGCTCGCCACCCACTTCGCGCTGATTCTCCAGGGTAATATCCGCTCCCATGGCACGCAGGATATTGATGGCGCCGTCGCGGGTGGGGTTGATACCCACGTGCTGCAACAGCACATCGGATCCGGGGGCAATGGAGGCTGCCACCATAAAGAAAGTCGCCGATGAAATATCCGCAGGCACATCGATATGACAGGCAGACAACTTGCCACCACCAGTGAGGCTGGCGCGAGGGCCGTCGCGCTGCACGTCATAACCAAAGCCCGCCAGCATCCGCTCGGTGTGATCACGGGTGGGCGCCGGCTCGGTGGTACTGGTCTCACCTTCCGCGTAGAGGCCTGCCAACAACACACAGGATTTCACCTGCGCACTGGCCATGGGCAAGGTGTAATCGATGGCTTTCAGTTGCTGGCCACCCTTGATCTTGAGCGGCGGCCGGCCATCCTCACCGGCTTCCACCTGGGCACCCATGTCGCGCAACGGGTTCGCCACCCGATTCATCGGGCGCTTCGACAGGGACTCGTCACCGGTTAACACGGTGTCAAATTTCTGCCCAGCCAGCAGGCCCGCCAACAGGCGCATGGAAGTACCGGAATTGCCCACATACAGGGGCCCAGGAGGTGCCTGCAGGCCGTGCATGCCCACGCCATGAATGGTAACGCGACCATTCACCGGACCCTCGATGACAACCCCCATATCACGAAAAGACTGCAGGGTTGCCAGGGCGTCTTCCCCTTCTAGGAACCCTTCCACCTCGGTAATACCTTCGGCCAGAGAGCCGAGCATGATCGAGCGGTGCGACATGGATTTGTCCCCCGGCACTCGCAGATCGCCATTTACTGCACCGCCCGGCTGGGCAATAAAAATCACTTCCTTCGCTTCCATAGTTTCCGTATACGCTTTTTTGGCCAGCATTTTGGTGAAATGATCCCGCGCCGCCTTGGCCCGGGTAAAAACCCCCATCAGATGTTCGCTGTCGCCGCTGGCAATGGCACTGCGCAGAGAGTCCAGATTGGAGGTATAGAGATCGATGGATTTGAGGATCGCATCGCGATTGGCGAGCATGATGTCCCGCCACATAACCGGGTCACTGGAAGCGATACGGGTAAAATCCCGAAAACCGCCAGCGGCATAGCGAAAAATATTCTCGTTTTCCGCATCGTGGGCCAGGGTATCCACCAGCCCGAATGCAATGACGTGGGGAAGATGACTGGTGGCAGCAAGCACTTCGTCGTGTTCCCCCACCGGCATGGACAGCACTTCCGCGCCCACCGCCCGCCACATGGCCTGTATCCGCTCGGCGTGCTCAGGCGCAGTGTTTTCCAGCGGTGTCAGAATTATGCGATGGGCGATATACAGGTCATCCCGCGCAGCGGTCACACCACTCTGTTCGGAGCCGGCAATAGGATGTCCGGGCACCAGGAAGTCCGGCACCTGCCCCCAGACCCTTTCCGCAGCGGCCACCACACTGCCCTTCACACTGGCGCCATCGGTCACGGTAACGCCCGCAGGAATCCGGTCTTTCAACTGCGCGAACACCGCCTCCACCGTAAGTGTCGGCACCGAGACGAAAATAACATCCCCCGCTTCCAGCTCCGGCAACACCTCAGCAATGTCCGTCACTGCCCTGTCGACCACACCCAGGGCCACCGCCTCTTCACAGGTCTGGGCCCGACGCGCCACACCGACCACTTCGCGGCAGCCACTGGCAGCCTTCAGCCCCAGCGCCAGGCTGCCACCAATCAGGCCTATACCGACGACCACCAGACGCCCAAGGACGGGCTTTTCGGCTTCCTGCCCGACACTCGACATTTACAGCACTCCGCGCGGGTAGGAACCCAGCACCTTCATATCGGATGCTCCGGCACCCACCTCTTTCAGCGCCGCCGCCACATTGTCACTGTCACGGTGACCGACGAAATCGATAAAGAACACGTAAGTCCAGTTACCGGACTGCGCGGGGCGGGTTTCCACCCGCGTGAGATCAATGCTGTGACGCTGGAAAGGCACCAACAGATCGTGCAGCGCACCCGGCTCGTTGCGCATGGAAACCATCAGCGAGGTTTTGTCATCACCACTGGCTGGCACCGCCTGGGAGCCGATAATCAGGAAGCGGGTAGAGTTGTCCGGACGATCCTCAATCTTTTCATTCAGGATTTTGAGACCGTAGAGATCGGCCGCCATATCACCGGCAATGGCCGCCGCATTCCACTCACCTTTGACCCGCTTGGCCGCTTCCGCATTGCTCGCCACCGCCACGCGCTCAACGTTCGGATAATAGGAGTCCAGCCATTTGCGACACTGCGCCAGGCTTTGCGCGTGGGAGTAGATACGGGTAATGGAGTCCTTGCGAGTGATATCGGAAATCATCAGATGCTGGTGGATCCGCAGCTCCACCTCCCCACAGATCTGCAGGTTGGACGTCATAAAATTATCCAGGGTGTGGTTGACCACGCCCTCGGTGGAATTCTCCACCGGCACCACGCCGTAATTGACCGCACCCGCTTCCACTTCCCGAAATACTTCGTCAATGGCTGCCAGCGGCTTGGAAACCGCGGAGTGGCCAAAGTGTTTCAGTGCTGCCTGCTGGGTAAAGGTACCTTCGGGGCCGAGATAAGCCACCTTGATCGGTTCTTCCAATGCCAGGCACGCGGACATAATCTCGCGAAACAGGCGCGCCATTTCTTCATCGGTCAGCGGGCCCGGATTGCGCTCCATGGCCCGACGCAGCACCTGCGCCTCCCGCTCGGGACGGTAGTAGAGCGCATTCTCGCCGTTACTCTTTTTCACTTCTGCCACTTCCAACGCGCAATTGGCACGCTCGGAAATCAGCTTTGCAATATCGCTGTCGATACTGTCGATGCGATCGCGCAGTTCGAGCAGGCGCCCGTCCTGCTTCGGCGTATCTTCAGACATAACTCTCGCCTAAATTTTTAATCAATCAATGAACTTGTGACTCAACCGTTGCGCTGTTCGAAATCCGCCATAAACGCAACCAGTGCTTCCACCGCCTCAACTGGTACCGCGTTGTACAGCGAGGCACGCATGCCACCCACGGAACGATGCCCTTTCAGGTTCAGTAACCCGGCCTCTTCCGACTCTTTGAGGAACTTCTTGTCCAACCCCTCATCGGCGAGCACAAATGGCACATTCATGCGTGAGCGGCTTTCTTTCGCAACCGGGCTGGAGAAAAAGCTGCTGCCATCAAGAAAATCGTACAGCAGCTGGGATTTTTTCAGGCTCAACTCCGCCATGGCGGCAACACCGCCTTGCGCCTTCAGCCATTTGAATACCAGACCAGACAGATACCAGGCAAAGGTTGGCGGCGTGTTATCCATGGAGCCGCCATCCGCCGCGATTTTCCAGTTCAGGCTGCGGGGAATTTCCGGCAGAGCACGATCCAGCAGGTCATCACGCAGAATGCCCACCGCGATACCGGAAGGGCCAATATTTTTCTGCGCGCCAGCATAGATAAAACCGAATTTTTCCACCGGGATTGGCTGCGACAGAATGGTGGACGACATATCCGCAATCAGCGGGCTCTCCACTTCCGGGATGTACGGGAATTCCACACCACCGATGGTCTCATTGGGTGTGTAGTGGAAATACGCCGCATCGCGACTCTCTTCCCAGCTATCCGCTGCTGGCGCATAGGAAAAATTGCGATCTTCCGAGGAAGCAACGATGTTTACCTCACCATAGCGACGCGCCTCTTTAATCGCCTTATCGGCCCACTGACCGGTGTGGATATAGTCTGCTTTTTTGCTACCGGCACCGAACAGGTTCCAGGGCACTGCACTGAACTGCGCAGTAGCACCACCCTGCAGGAACAACACCTTGTAGTTGTCCGGGATACTTAGCAGGTCGCGCAGATCCTGCTCCGCAGCCTCGGCCACAGCCGTGTATTCCGGCGATCGGTGACTGACCTCCATCACAGAGCAACCCAGCCCCTGCCAGTCCAGCAACTCTTCCTGCGCCTGCTGCAATACCGGCTCCGGCAACGCCGCAGGACCCGCACAGAAATTAAACTTCCTCATTGATTCACTTCCACAGAAGAAAACAGACTTGAATTAAATTTTCGGGAATTCGGTAAAACCGAAAGCCAGCCACCACAAATACCCTTCGGGCTATTACAGGCCTTTCGGCGACCAACAGCCCCGGCCAGCAAAGTCAAAAAAGGCCGCGAGTTATCGCAGCCTTTTTCGAGTTACAACAGGTCAGGAACTACTCCTCAGCTCCGGCACCGCCGTCACTTTCAGCCTCACCTTCCCCCAGCGCTTCCGCATTGGGATCTTCGGTTTCCTGAATACGCGCCAGACCCACAAGGCTTTCACCGTCTTTCAGGCGGATCACCCGCACACCCTGGGTGTTACGGCCGAGCACAGAGACTTCATCCACCCGGGTACGCACCAGAGTACCCTGGTCGGAAATCAACATGATTTCCTCGCCCGGGTGCACCTGGCAGGAGCCAATCAGGGCACCGTTGCGCTCACTCTCAGCGATCGCAATTACACCCTGAGTGCCTCGGCCTTTGGTCGGGAAGTCGGCCGTTGCGGTGCGCTTACCGTAACCATTTTCGGTAACCATCATCACCGAGCCACCCTCTTCCGGGATCACCATGGCGATGACGTGAACGCCCTCGGCCATGCGGATACCGCGCACACCGCGGGAAACACGGCCCATGGAACGCACATTTTCTTCCGCAAAACGGGCTGCCTTACCGGCACTGGTCAGCAGCAGCACGTCCTGCTTGCCATCGGTAATTGCGGTGGCAACAAGACGGTCGGTTTCTTCCAGCTCAATAGCCCGCAGACCAACGCTGCGCGGACGGGAGAATGCCGTCAGCGGGGTTTTCTTCACGGTACCGTTGGCGGTGGCGAAGAAAATAAAGTGGTCTTCATCGTATTCAGAGACCGGCATCAGGCTACTGATGCGCTCACCCTCTTCCAGCGGCAGCATATTCACCATCGGGCGACCGCGGGATGCGCGGCCGGCGGTGGGCACTTCATACACTTTCAGCCAGTACACCTTACCGTGGTTAGAGAAACACAGAATGGTGTCGTGGGAATTGGCAATCAGCAGGTGCTCGACGAAGTCTTCGTCTTTTACCTGGGTCGCGGACTTACCCATACCGCCGCGGCGCTGGGCCTGGTAGTCCGCCAGCGGCTGGCTCTTGGCATAGCCACCATGGGAAATGGTCACCACCTTGTCTTCCGGGGTGATCAGGTCTTCGACGGACAGGTCCTGACGGGAAGCAACGATTTCGGTGCGGCGCTCATCGCCGTACTCTTTTTCCAGCAGTTCCAGCTCTTCGCGGATCACCGCCATCAGGCGCTCCGGGCTGCCGAGAATTTCCAGGTATTCGGCAATCTGTTCCAGGCGCTCACTGTATTCCGCCAGCAGCTTGTCGTGCTCCATACCGGTCAGGCGGTGCAGGCGCAGCTCGAGAATAGCCTGAGCCTGGGCCGGAGACAGGTAGTAGGCGCCGTCGCGCATACCAAATTCTTTCGGCAGGTCGTCCGGGCGGCAGGCGTCGGCACCGGCGCGCTCCAGGAACTGCTCGACCTCACCCACCGGCCAACCTTTGGCCAGCAGTGCTTCGCGGGCCTCTGCCGGGGTGGCGGAAGCTTTGATCAGCTCGATGACCGGGTCGATATTGGAGATGGCAATCGCCAGACCTTCCAGAATATGACCACGCTCGCGCGCCTTGCGCAGCAGGTAAACGGTACGGCGGGTCACCACTTCCTGGCGATGGCGAATGAAGTATTCCAGCAGCTGCTTGAGGTTCAGCAGCTTGGGCTGGCCGTCCACCAGCGCCACCATGTTGATACCGAACACGCTTTCCAGCTGGGTCTGGGAATAGAGGTTGTTCAGAACCACATCGCCCAGCTCACCGCGCTTCAGCTCGATCACCACGCGCAGGCCGTCTTTGTCGGACTCATCGCGCAGCTCGGAAATACCTTCGATCTTCTTCTCTTTTACCAGCTCAGCAATACGCTCGATCAAGCGAGCCTTGTTCAGCTGGTAGGGAATCTCGTGAATGATGATGGTTTCGCGATTGGTCTTGTCATCGCGCACCACTTCTGCCTTGGCACGAATATAGATACGCCCACGACCGGTGCGGTAAGCCATCAGAATCCCGGCGCGACCATTGATGATGGCGCCCGTGGGGAAATCCGGACCCGGGATATAGTCCATCAGTTCATCGATGGTCAGTTCGCTGTTATCGATCAGCGCCAGGCAACCTTTCACCACCTCACTCATATTGTGCGGCGGGATATTGGTGGCCATACCTACGGCAATACCGGAAGAACCGTTCACCAGCAGGTTGGGCACCCGCGATGGCAACACTTCCGGCATTTGCTCGGAGCCGTCGTAGTTGTCGATGAAGTTGACGGTTTCTTTATCCAGATCCGACAGCAGCTCGTGAGCGAGCTTGTCCATACGGATCTCGGTGTAACGCATGGCCGCCGCACTGTCGCCATCGATAGAACCGAAGTTACCCTGACCATCAACCAGCATGTAACGCAGGGAGAACGGCTGCGCCATACGCACGATGGTGTCGTACACCGCACTATCGCCGTGCGGATGGTATTTACCGATTACGTCACCCACCACACGGGCGGACTTTTTATACGGCTTGTTCCAGTCGTTCTTGAGTTCGTTCATAGCGAAGAGAACACGCCGGTGTACCGGCTTGAGGCCGTCGCGCACATCCGGCAACGCACGGCCCACAATCACGCTCATCGCATAGTCGAGGTAGGACTGCTTCAGCTCTTCTTCGATATTGATCGGAGAAATTTCTTTGGCTAATTCGCCCATATTTTCAGGCATTCCTTATCGTTAACGCCGCCAGCAGGGCTGGCCCCCTCGGCACCCGACACCGTGCCTCGCAAAAGGAGCACACACGGCAACAGGCTGGGAATCAGGTGGGGCCAGCTGGTCACGGACCCCGATCAAGCGGGCGATTCTACCACAATTGACGCGCAGAAGGACGACTTGTGCAGACTTGTTCACGCTCGCGACCACCGCTAAAGTCTGCGGCTTTCCACCGGAACAAAAATCGAGCAATGAACAGCGCAAACGCCCGCCCCCAAACCGAAAAAACGAACAAAAAACAGCCTATCGATACTCTGATTCACGCCCGCTGGATCATTCCGGTAGTGCCGGAAAAGCGTGTGTACGAAAATTGCTCACTGGCCATCAAGGACGGCATCATCACCGCCATCCTGCCCAGCACCGAAGCCCGCAACCGCTTCGACGCAAAAGAAGAACACCAGCTCGGGGATCAGCTGCTGATTCCCGGGCTCATCAACACCCACAACCACGCCGCCATGAGCCTGCTGCGGGGCTTTGCCGACGACCACCCACTGATGACCTGGCTCGAAAAGCATATCTGGCCCGCTGAGCAACAGTGGGTCGGCCAGGAATTTGTCACCGACGGCACCCGCCTGGCCATGGCCGAAATGCTGCGAAGTGGCACCACCACCTTCTCCGACCAGTACTTCTTCCCCGAAGCCACCGCCAGCGCCGCGCGCGAAGCCGGCATGCGCGCCCAGATCGCCTTCCCGATCATCGACTTCCCCAACGCCTGGTCCAGAAACGGTGACGACGCCCTCGAAAAAGGCCTCGCCCTGCGGGACGACTACCGATCCCACAGCCGTATCGGTCTCGCCTTCGCCCCCCACGCCCCCTACACCGTGGGCGACGAAACCCTGAAAAAAATCGCCATCTATGCCGATGAACTGGGCATGGCTGTACAAATGCACCTGCACGAAACAGCGGGCGAAGTCGAAAAAGCCCTGGCCGAAACCGGCCTGCGTCCCACCGAAAGACTGCACAACCTCGGCTTGCTCTCGCCCCAGTTTCTCGGTGTGCACATGACAGCTCTCAACGACGCCGACATAGCGCTCATCCAGAAAACCGGCGCCCACATCAGTCACTGCCCCCGCTCCAACCTCAAACTCGCCTCCGGCTTCAGCCCGGTCGCCAAACTGCTGGATGCCGGCATCAATGTCTCCATCGGCACCGACGGCGCCGCCAGCAACAACGGCCTCGACATGCTGCAGGAAACCAACACCGCCGCCCTCCTCGCCAAAGCCGTCTCCGGCAATGCCGACGCCCTCCCCGCCCATCAGGCCCTCGCCATGGCCACCATCAACGGCGCCCGCGCCCTGGGCATCGACGAGGTCACCGGCAGCCTAGAGGTAGGCAAAGCGGCCGACCTCTGCGCCATTGACCTCAGTGAACTGGAGCAGCAACCGCTGCATGACCCACTGTCGCAGCTGATTTACACCGCCAACGGACACAATGTGCGCAATGTCTGGGTGGCGGGGAAACTATTATTGAAAGACCGCAGACTAATGACCTTGAACGAGGAGGAACTGCGACAACGGGCCGGCCTATGGCGTGATAGAATCGCGGGTCGCTCAAGCTGACCCCTGTTAGCACGCGGAATAAGAATTGAAGGTGGCGATCCCGGTGACTGTTTCCGGGACCGTCTGCGGCCAGGACGGCCGCAGCCGAGCCCCCATGGATGGGTTAACGGCGTGTCCCGGAAACAGTCACCGGGAGCGCCGCCGCCACACAACCCGCTAGTGGCGCTACCAATGCCACAGGAACAGAAAATAAAGAATGATCAACGTAGATCCGGCGGAAATCGCCAAATTTGAACAACTGGCCAGCCGCTGGTGGGACCAACAGGGTGAATTCAAACCCCTGCATGAAATCAACCCCCTGCGCGCCAACTACATCGACCAGCGCGCCCCCGTCGCCGGCAAGAAACTCCTCGACGTCGGCTGTGGCGGCGGCATCCTCACCGAAGCCATGGCGCAGCGTGGTGCCGACGTCACCGGCATCGACCTGGGCGAAGCCCCACTCAACGTCGCCAAACTGCACGCCCTCGAAAGTGGCGTTACCATCGACTACCAGCGCATCCCCGTCGAAGAACTCGCCGAAAAACACTCCGGCAGCTACGACATCGTCACCTGCCTGGAAATGCTCGAACACGTACCCGACCCCGCCTCCGTCATCCGCGCCTGCGCCAAACTGGTCAAGCCCGGCGGTCACGTATTCTTCTCCACCATCAACCGCACCCCCAAAGGCTGGCTGTTCGCGGTAGTGGGCGCCGAATACGTACTGCGTATGCTCCCCAAAGGCACCCACGAATACGGCAAATTCATTCGCCCGTCAGAACTCGGCCGCTGGGTCCGAGAAGCCGAACTGCAAGCCCGCGACATCACCGGCATGACCTACAATCCCCTCACCAAGCAGTACAAACTCAATCCGAGGGACGTAGACGTCAACTACCTGATGCACACCACCCGCCCGGCAGAATAATTTCAGAAGTACCTGGATATGAAAGCTGTACTCTTCGACCTCGACGGCACCCTGTTCGACACCGCCCCCGACTTTGTGGTGGTGCTCAACCAGCTGCGCCAACAGGAACAACTACCGCCACTGGCCGACGCCACCATCCGTGAAGTCGTCTCCAACGGCGCCCGCGCCATGGTGCACCTCGGATTCGGCCTCGACGAAGGACAGGCCGGCTTCGACGATCTGCGCCAGCGCCTGCTCGATCTTTACCTGATGCATCTGGCTAAACACACAGTGCCTTTCCCCGGCATTGAACTACTGCTCACGCAGCTCTTCGAAAATGGTATTGCCTGGGGCGTCGTCACCAATAAGCCTTCCGCCTACACCATTCCGCTGATGCAGGCGTTTGCCCATCTGCCAACACCCGGCGCCATTGTCTGCCCCGACGACGTTGCCAACCGCAAGCCAGACCCTGAGCCGATTCTGCTCGCCTGCGAGCGCATCGGTTGCAAACCCAGTGAAGCAATTTACGTGGGCGACCACGAGCGCGACATCATGGCCGGCCGCGCGGCGGGCATGCCGACGATTGCCTGTAGCTACGGCTATATCGACAACGGCGACGACCCGGAAAACTGGAACGCGGATCATTTGATTCACCACGCCGAAGAAATCTGGCCGCTGCTACAGAAGCATTACCTGAAATAAACGGACTCGAGAAACGGACTCATCAATGTCTGAAACCATTACCAATTACACCCCCCGTGCCGATCTGCTGAACGACAAAATCATCCTCGTCACCGGTGCCGGTGACGGTATTGGTCGCGTCGCGGCCAAAACCTACGCAGCCCACGGTGCAACCGTCATTTTGCTTGGCCGCACCACCGCAAAACTGGAAGCGGTGTACGACGAGATTGAAGCCGCCGGCGGCGCCAAACCGGCGATTCTGCCGGTGGACCTTTCCGGCGTTCGCTGGGAAGAACTGGAGTATCTCGCGCAGGGCGTGGACCAGGAATTCGGCCGACTCGACGGCCTGCTGCACAATGCCAGTCTGCTGGGACAACGCACGCCCATTGCCAACTATCACTACGCCACCTGGCAACAGGTCATGCAAGTCAACGTGAACGCCGCCTTCGGCCTCACCAAGGCAATGATGCCGCTGCTGGAAGCCTCTCCGGCCAGCTCGGTGATTTTTACCGGCTCTGGCGTTGGCCTGAAAGGACGCGCTTACTGGGGCGCTTATTCAGTATCGAAATTTGCTACCGAAGGACTGATGCAGGTACTGGCAGACGAAGTGGACGGCGTGTCCAACATTCGCGTCAACAGCATCAACCCCGGCGCCACCCGCACCAAAATGCGCGCTACGGCCTACCCGGCGGAAGACCCAAAAACAGTGACCACTCCGGAAGACCTCATGCCCACCTATCTCTATCTGATGGGTGAAGACAGCGTTGGCGTGAATGGTAAACAGTTCAACGCCCAGGGCTGATCACCAGGTCCGGCAATTGCAACCCGCTACGGCGGGTTGCTCCTTTCACTTCATTTCATTCCCCCCCTTCTCCCCAGTTCCCCCCGAGTTAATAGATGTATCGGTGACTTACCGGATCTTATTAGCCGGATGTGGTTAATAACTCCCTGAAATATATGATTAGCGACAGCCGTTCCAGTGGTGCCCCTCAATACGGGGGATTACACTATTTCACCGGCTTGTGTTTGCCGGGACTTTGTCAGGACATGTATCGGTAAACGCGATTCGCTCTTTCTACCGGTACCCTGGAATACCGAAACAACAAGTTCGCGCCGGATCGGCGAGGGGGATATGAATACATTGCTCTCAAACGAACTCGGATCCCTGGCCAGTGAAGCCCGCAACCCGGACACCCAGGACATCGACCTGCTGCCAACGTTGGGCATACTGGAAAAAATCAATGATGCCGACAGCAGCGTTCCCGGTGTGGTGCGGCAATTACTGCCGGAAATCGCCCAGGCCGTGGACGCCGCCGTCACCGCGTTCAAAAGCGGTGGCCGCCTGATTTATATGGGGGCCGGCACCAGTGGCCGTATCGGCCTGCTGGACGCCGTGGAATGCCCTCCCACCTATGGTGTACCGGAAGGTATGGTTATCCCGCTGATTGCCGGGGGAGAAGCCGCCGTGCACCGCGCACAGGAAGGGGCGGAAGACGACCCCGCGTTGGGTGAGGCCGACCTGAAGCGTATCGAACTACAGGGGAAGGATGTCGTGGTCGGTATCGCCGCCAGCGGGCGCACGCCCTATGTCACCGGCGGGTTGCGCTACGCCCGCAGCCTTGGCTGTACCACCGTCGCCCTCGCTTGCAACAAGTCCGCAGCCATCGCCAAAGAAGCCGATATTGCCATCTTGCCCGAAGTGGGCCCCGAGATTCTTACCGGCTCCACCCGAATGAAAGCGGGTACCGCGCAAAAGCTGGTGCTGAACATGATCACCACCGCCAGCATGATCCGCATCGGCAAAAGTTTTTACAACCTGATGGTGGATGTGAAGGCAACCAACCAGAAACTGGTGGATCGCACCCGCCGCATTGTGGTGGAAGCCACGGGTGCCAGCTATGAAGAGGCCGATCGGGTACTGGAGTTGTGTGACCACAACGCCAAGCTGGCCATCATGATGATTTTGAGCGGCCTCGACCGCGCGCCTGCGGAAACAGCTCTCAAGGCTGCCGATGGTTTCTTGCGCCTTGCCCTGCAAAAACTGGACGGCCGTGGCGAGGACACGAACTAGCTCCGGAAGAATCTGCAGGCAAAAAAATACCCGGAAATTCCGGGTATTTTTTTGCCTGGCGGCCAGTACGCGTTTGGCGCACATCACTCCTGCGAATGATCCACCTCTTCCGCGGCTTCCACCACTTCGTCCATCACTTCTTCCGCTGCGTCGGATGCTGCTTCTGCAGCGTCATCGACAGCCCCGGCAACGGACTCAGATGTTTCGTCCAAAGCATGCCCCATAGCCTCGGGGACATCCGCAAAAACATCGCCCTCAGCAGAAGCCATCATTTCCTCAGCAGACTGGCTCACCTTGGCACCGGCGGCCTTAGCCTCCGCGACGGCGGCATCCAGGTCCTCTACAATGCGCTCTTCCACCGCGACCGGCTGTGGCTCAGCCGCAGGCGCATCCAGATTGGTGTAGTAAAAATAAGCGCCGATGGCGGCAATAGCGATAGCGGGAACGACTAATTTATTCATTGTTAACCCCTGACAGTGTTGCTTTATGGTTATTTTTTAACAGCTTAAGCGACACCATTGTTCCACGGCACAGCCAGGGGGAATGTGACAGGCAACTCAATTTGATTTGTCCAATAACCCGCACTAGGACAGAATCAGCGGAACTCAACGATCGGAACTGACATTATGAGAAAAATATCCCCCGCCCATTCGATCACCTTGCCCTTATTCCTGACCGCCCTGCTGACCCCCGGACACCAGGCCATCGCCGAATCCCTCAAAGAGCAACTGCAGCAGTGCAGCCAGTTCAGCGATAACGACAAGCGGCTCGCCTGCTACGACAAAATCAGTGGCAGCCTCCGCCAACATGCCGAGCAGCAGTTTGGGCAGGAGCAGCAACAGGTAATTGAAGAAGCACCAGAGGCCATCACCGCAAAGATTGTCAGTGCCGAAGAAGGCGTACACGGAAAGTTCACCTTCACCCTGGATAACGGCCAGGTATGGCGTCAGGTAGGCAGCAGTACCCGGAATTTCTGGAAAGGCGGCGAGCAGGTCACCATTCAGCGCGGCGCTTTAGGTTCTTATTTAATGCGCAAAGAAACCGGCGGCCGCTCACTGCGGGTCAAACGCATTCAGTAGCCACTAAATTGCTCTCGACAGCGCTTTCAACATAGTTGGCACGGTTATAGCCACAGCTCTGATGTGGTTATAACCTGAAGCTATTTCCCACGCCCCGCTAAGACGTCCTCTCCTGTTGCCTTTTCCATTTGTCCTCCGCGTCCCGGTTTAGAACTCTTCAGTCCAGTTTAATCCCGCTTTTTCCGGCGCACCTTTCAACCTTCATCTATAGTCAATTTGTCCACATGGCAATTACCGCGCCATGTCACAGTCCTGCGAAAGGATGACGCCGGTTGTTTTACGGCAGCTCAAACGGTGGAGAAGACTGCACCGTTTGGCCACAGCATAAGGTTCAGACTTTGTCCCGAGTAAATACCGACTCCAGGGATGACGAATGGCTGAAGGAAAATAGCAACAATCTGGCCGGGGATGACTTCTCACAAGAGGACTCGGCCCAATCCACCCGGGCCCGCCCGGATCTATCAGAGGACGAACCATCGTCTGGCGAATCCCTCGGCGAAAATGTCGGCACGCCGATGCAGAACTACCTCAAGCACCTGTATCGGCTCGACCTGCTGACCCCTGAGGATGAGCACACCACCACCTGCCTGCTCCGGGAGCTGGAGGACAAGATCATTGCCCTGTTGCAGAAACGCGGAGTGACACTGGTCGACCTCCGCAGTGAGGGCGTCGAACAGCGAGGCAGCACCGGAGCTTATGACCACGGCCTGATTATCGCCAAAACCGACGAGTTACTGGCCAGTGGCAATATCTCCCAACGGGACCGCAGCTCGCTGCAAAACCTGATGAAGCGCTTCAAGGCACAGCGGAAGAAGCTGATTCAGTGCAACCTGCGATTGGTCATCGCCATTGCCAAACGCTTTCGCAACCCCTCAGTGCCGTTTATCGACCTGATTCAGGAAGGCAATGTGGGCCTGATGAAAGCCATCGAACGCTTCAAACCCCAGATGGGTTACCGCTTTTCCACCTATGCCTACTGGTGGATTCAGCAGGAAATCCAGCTCACCTTGCGGCGCAATGACGACCTGGTGCGGCAACCCGCCAATGTCCAGGACGACCTGCGCAGCATCTATCGCGCCATCAACCAGGTGCGCTCGGAAGGCCTGCCTGCTTCCGATGACAACATTGCCAAGCAGACAGGCCTGGATCTGGAGCGGGTGCAAAGCCTGCTGAAATTACCCGGCCCCACCGGCTCTCTGGATGACCCGATTGCGGACGACCAGAGCAGCACTCGGCTGGACTATGCCCCGGCCAATGAGCTGTTCAATACCGATGAGCTGGTCTCCAATCAAGAGCTCGCCCAGCGGTTGCGGGAAGCGGTGGCCAAGTTGCCTCCCAGGCAACGAACGGTACTGAGCTTGCGCTACGGTCTGATCTCCGACCGCGATTGCTCCTTTCGCGTTATCGGGGAACAACTGGGGCTCAGCCAGGAGCGGGCACGACAACTGCATTCCGATGCACTCAGGCAACTGAAACGCCAGTGGCGATAGTGCACGCCCTGCCCCTTCCGGTAAGATAACCAATCCGCAGCCCGGCAACGCCGGGCTGCTTCTCTTGCGATTAGCGCAAATCCGGCTAATCTTGCACTGACAAGCCTCTAACAGCGATAACTGGCGATTGCTTCATGCCTTTTCCCTCCACTCCCCATCACATTTCTACCCTGGTATTGATATTCGGACTCGCACTGGCGCCTGAGTCGCGTGCAGAAAAAGGGGATCAGGAGCTTATCCTGAGTGGCGGCAAAGGACTGAATAATGCGCTGATTCAGCAGAAATCCATTGCCAGCGCCGAGATGGTGGGCGCCAACTGGTCATATCAGTTTTACGATTACCCCAGCAACCACCACCTGCAGTGGTGGGCGCAAGTCAGCTACAGCTACATGTGGGAAGAGCATGAAGGACAGGATCAGAAACAACAGATTTGGGAACTGAAACCGGTAGTGCGCTGGTACCCCCGCATAGAAGCACAGGGCATCTTTGGCGAAGTGGGCATCGGTGCCGCCTACCTGACCGAGCGCAGCTTTGGTGCGATTGACCTGTCCACCAATCTGAATTTTTCGCTGCATTTTGCTGCCGGCTACACCCTGCAAAGCGGCAATACCGTGTCGCTGCGCTACAGCCATTTTTCCAATGGTTACACCAACACTCCCAACCCGGGATTCGACTTTGCCTCGCTGAACTGGCACACCAAATTCTGATCAACAGCACCTGCTCGATAATACTGTTTATCAAACGGCAGAACCGCCCTCCCTAAACACCCAACACAAAACTGTCCCGTGTCGATATAAAACTGTCACACAAAACCATCAGAATATGGACATCGCCGAATTGGCCACCATTGGCAATCGGCCAATCTGGCGCCGTAACGATATTGCAGCCACTGAATATCCAGCCCAAACCCGATAATTCCTATCGATCAACCCAATGACGGCGCAGCAGCGACATCGGACGTTTAGCCGTATGATTCAAGCCATCTGTCATTTGATTGCCAGCCGTGAACACGGCAGCCTGGAAAAGCATGTCGCCGACCTGTCGCGCTGGCAGGCACAAAACACCGATACCCAGGTGGCCGTCATTGCACACCCCAGATACCTGCCAACTCTGGACGAGAAAATCCAGTTTATCCCGCTCAATACTGACCGCAGTCGGCACCACCCCAACCTGGTCTGGCGACTGGCCAACCTGATCCGCAAAGGGGGATATCAGATTACCCACGGCCACGGATCAAAATCCGCGCAATTACTCGCTGCAGTGCAACCCTATACCGATTGTCGACAGGTCATCACCCGGCACAATGTAAGACACCCCCGGGACAAGCTCGCCAGCGCTTTTGATGCGCGCATCGCCATCAGCCACAATACCGTGGCCAATTCCAAGTTGGACTGGCAGATTATTCCCAATGGTGTAGAACTGTCCGCTCCCGCAACAAACATGCCAATACTGCCGCTATCAGTAGAAGACAAGCCAACGCTTTTGATTGCCAGCCGGCTGATAAAAGCCCGTGGCGTCGATCAACTGATTGCCGCCATGCCATTGCTGTCGGGTGTGCGCCTGCTGGTACTGGGCGATGGCCCGGAGAAAGACAACCTGCAACAACAGGTTCAACAGCTGGATATCGAAGAACGCGTGGCCTTTTTTTCCGGAAGCAGCGGCAATAATAGCGTTGCCAACTTTATACAGGCGGCCGATCTCGTCATCATTCCCGCCGCTATTGAAGGTACGCCCTACACGCTACTGGAAGCCCTCCTACACCGCAAACCCGTGCTTGCCAGCCGGGCCGGGAATGCGATTGATTACCTGCCCGACGCCTACCTGTTCGACAATCAGGAGCCGTCGCATCTGGCAGAAAAAATCCTCCACGCACTCAGCAGTACCACCCGGGAGCAGGATTTCTCGCCGATTTTTTCCCGGGCAGGAGAAGAGTTCACCCTGGACTCGATGGCAAAAGCCACCTGGCAGGTGTACACCCAACTGGTCGGCTAGTCGCGCTAGCCAGCCAGTCAGTCTGCGTTTATCAGGCCCGCACTTTGCGGTGCTGTGTCCGGCAATGCGTGAAACCAGCCCACCACCTCTGCCGTCGTCTCGGCGAGACTGAAGCCGCGAAAATCAATGTGCTGGGGGCGATTCAGGATATCGACACAAACAGCAAGCAGATGTTCCACTCCGGTATTTTCCAGCAAACCCTGTGGGAAACATTGTTGAAGAATTTCGCTACCGGGCCCGGCCGATGTCACAGCCGGGCACCCCATAGCCAGCGACTCACTGACGATACGACCATTGGATGGCGGCTTTTCTGCAAGATCGAGGGTAATACGCGCGCTGGCATACAACTCACGCATATCCCGCCGCGCCCCGAGAAACAAAACGTGCTCCCCAAGCCCCATGGACTCCGCACGCTTTTCCAGCGCCCTGGCATATTTTTCCTGCCCGACCTCGACATCGCCGACGATCAAACCAAAAATATCCGCCCGCTCCCCCTTCATTGCCGCGAGCAATTCCAGGAATCGTTCCTGCCCCCGCCCCGGTGCAATGGTGCCGGGCAGCAACAACCAGTTGCGCCCCTCCAGCTGCGGGAAATCGTTCAGTAATCGCTGGTGCCAGTGCCCGGAAACCGGCGCCTTGCGATCCAGTTCTCGGGTGTTTACACCCCGGTAATGGATGCGGAGCACTGACTCCGAGGGGGCATCCACCTCTCCCGGTGCGGGAACGGGCAGCCTGGCGCCAAAGCGCTGCTGCAATTGCGCCCCCAACAACCGTGATGACGCCAGCACCAGTTCCCCGCGCGCGAGCGCAGCATTCACCCGTCGGCCGCGGAAAAGACCTGGCGGCGACCAGGACTGGATCGAGGTGATCAGGCGGGGGCGAGCCGCCGCGTTCAAACCACGCCAAACTTTCCAGCCATGCCAGGAGCAAAGGGGACCGCGACAAAATAAAATATCGGCCTGCGACGCCGCCAATTGCTCGCGCAGTTTACGGTGCAGGCGAAAGTTCCAAACGCGTTTGCGGTCAACCGGTAGACTAACGTGTTGACAGCCGTGTAGTGTCAACCGGGAAACCAGCGCGCCGCCTGCGGAGACCACAATGGATTCATGCCCCTGTCGCACCAATTCCTGCGCGAAGGCCAGCGCCTCTAACGCCTGTTCGCCCTCCTCCAATGACGGCACCAGTTGTACTATTCGCATACCCGCCCCCACAATCGTCCCTATTCTTTCAAAAACCCACTTTAACCCGCCCGCACTATTTTGCGCCTACGGGAAACGAACAATTGTACAGCTGATTTCTGCGCCACGGCGCACAATATTTGCATTGGCGACCCAGGTCACAAGGCGGGTGGTATGCAGTAGAATTTTGTCACAGCCGGGCCAATTGGCGACTCCATATATGAGAAGCCATTCGCGACTTGCCCGTGATCCAGCAGATGACAATGCCCGCCAGGCAAGGATCCCGCGATTGACTTGCCGATAAACTGGGCGATGTACTGGGTATTTAAACCGGGCAACCAGACCGGGAGACGAACAGGATGAATAACAGGATATGAATATCAAAACCACACGGATGCAACTAGCCAGTTTCAATCAAGCGAAATTCCTCAGCTGGCTACTGTATGTAACCGCCTCACTATTTTTGACCATCGGCAATGGCGCCAATGCGGCCAATGACCGGGGGTTATTGCTGGAAGCCAAGAAAGGCGAGCAAACCCTGTATTTACTGGGGTCTATCCACCTCGCAGACCAAAGCTTTTACCCGTTGCGCACAACCATTGAAGAGGCCTATAAAAAAAGTGATGCCCTGGTGGTGGAGGCAGACATCATCGCCATGGAGTCTGACCCCAAACTGCAACAGCAGGTCATGCTCGAATCCCTGTACCCACCGGGCGACCAGCTGAAAAACCACATTTCACCGAAGGTTTACGCACAACTCCAGGCGTGGCTGCGCGAACGGAATTTGCCGGAAGAGAATTTCAATCGCCTGCGCCCGGCTATCGCCATGATTACCCTCAGCCTGATGGAAATGCAGGCGCGGGGACTGGATCCCACGGCAGGAATCGACCGCCACTTTCTCACTCAGGCACACCGGGGCAAAAAACCCATTCTGGAACTGGAGAGCGTCCTGCAGCAATTGCACATGCTGAACAGCCTGGATCAGCCGGAACTCTACCTGCAACAGACCCTGGAGCAACTGTCCGAGATGGACACCTTCGTCCCGCGCATCACCAAAGCCTGGAAATCGGGCGATCAGGATGCGCTGTACAACCTGGTGATTGTTGAAGGGCAGAAGGAACACCCGGAATTTACCAAGTTGTATGAACTGCTGTTTTACCAACGCAACCGGGAGATGGCCAAGAAGATCGAGGCGCTCAGCCAACAGCACAAATCACTGTTTGTTGTCGTTGGTGCCGGCCACCTTGTGGGTGATGCCTCGATCACCACACTCCTGAAGCAATCCGGATTCACAATCAAGCAAATCTAGACTTGCCCCATCGCCAGGAGCGGCAATCCCTTCCCTGGCGGTATCACTGGCGACGTACTGGCGACACACTAGCGATGGGTGTAGAGTCCTCTCCCCCAGGCCAACAGGGAAAACAGCCCTACTCGAAGCTCCCAGCGCCATTCTCTGGCCCATTCATTACCCGCCCCCAATACGCGGTTTATGCTGAAGCGGACGTTTAGCGGTGACCGCGCCCCGTGACGATTTCTGCTAGCGACACCGGCCACCCGTTGACACACGCTGCCCCTCCCGGCAACTGACAAGCACCAGGCCCAGGCTCCTACCACTCGCTTGTTACAGAAATATTACATTTGAGTGCATCTGTTTTTATGAATAAGAGATGTTTCAAAAATGTTTCTAATTTCTTACAGCGAAAGCTGCCTGCTAGACTCCGCGGCGTTCAAATAAACCAGACGACACAGGAACTGACGCATGCACTGCTTTAACAAGAGCCTGATGGCCATAGCCCTGACCAGCCTGCTCTCCGGTACCGCAACGGCCGACGAAGCGGAAACCAAAGGCGGTCTAAAGATAACCTCAGACGACGGCAACTTTTCTGCCTCCCTCGGCGGGCGCATTCACTTCGACACTTACCTGTTTGACACTGATATCGAAGATCCCATCAGCACCACCGACTTCCGTCGCGCACGGATTACCCTGAAGGGCAACATCTACGACTGGGGCTACGTGCTGGAACAGGACTTCACCGGCGGCGACACCCTGAGCGGTTACCGCGATGTGTTTATTTCCCACAAGTTCCTGAACGGTGAAGTCCGCATCGGCCAGTTCAAGCCCTTCCGCTCCATGGCGGAAATGACCAGCTCCAACGAGCTGACCATGCTGGAGCGCCCTTTTTCCAGCGCTACCGGGCTCTACGACGGCAATCAGTTCCAGCAGGGCATCGGCTGGACCGGGGTAATGGACTGCTTCACCCTGGGCATGATGGCCTTCAACCTGCGGGATGCGGGCACCCCTCGCAATGAAGGTGTCGGCGCTGCCGGACGCCTCGCCTGGGCCCCCATCAACACGGACGAAAAAACGCTGCACTTTGGCACCTATGTCAGCTTTGAGAACGCCAACCGGAACTCCCCCGACCTGATTGCCGAAGCAGATTACGCTGGCCGCCGCGGCCCGTCCCAGTTGATGGCACTCACTCCAGGCAACCTGGGTGGCGACGCAACCACCGCCGGCCTCGAACTGGCAGGTAGCTACGGACCGCTGTACCTGCAGGCCGAATACGTAATCGGTGGCTTCGAGGGCGACTTCTTTATTTCGGAAGAGGATTACGCAGATGATTTCGGCGCCCCCGCGCCCTTCCCCTGTGATCCCGAATTCGGCTGTTACATCGACAACCAGACAGTCCACACTTGGTACGTGCAAGGCAGCTGGATGCTGACCGGTGAACACAAGGCCTACAGCAAGAAACGCGGTGCGTTCAGCTCCGCCAAACCCAGTGGTGACGGCCTGTGGGGTGGCGCCTGGGAGCTGACCTTCCGCTACGACACCATGGAAAACCGCGACTACGATTTCCTGGAGGCGAGCAGCACGACCGTCGGCCTCAATTTCTACGCCAACCGCAACGTGCGCTTTATGTTCAATTACATCATGGGTGACGATGACTTCACTGGCGATAACACCGATCAGTTTGGTATTCGGGCGCAGATTGGCTGGTAATCCAACCCCGTATCGCAGACATAAAAATGGCGAGCCTGAGGCTCGCCATTTTTCATTGCAAACTGCGGATTTCCAACTTGGGACTTCAAACGACTGCCGGTATTAACCCACCTGCTGCGCTTTGGCCGGATCAAACACCTCTACCTGTACGGGTACGTCCTGAGCCCCCACTTTCGGATTGTAGAAGCGTTGCAGGGCCATCCCGCGGACCTCTTCGGCGAGCTTCACGTTCTCATCCTTGATCAGGCCATAGCCGCGAATCTGGTCCGGGTAATTCAGCAGCTCGATAGCGGCTGCGTGATTCTCAGCACTGAGCTTGCCGATCACTTCGTCCACCAGCTTGACGTAGTCGTCAATTAAACCCCGCTCCATTTTGCGCTCGGTGGTATAGCCAAAGATATCCAGTGCGGTGCCGCGCAGGAACTTGAACTTGGCCAGCACCCCAAAGGCTTTATGCATCCAGCCGCCAAACTTGAGTTTGCGCGGGCGTCCGATGTTTTTGTCGAACGGGCTCAACAGTGGCGGGGCCATGTTGAATTCCAGTTCAAAGTCACCGGCGAAATTCTCTTTCAGCGCTTCGACAAAGCGGCCATCGCTGTACAGGCGCGCCACCTCATACTCGTCCTTGTAAGCCAGTAGCTTGGCATAGTTGTGGGCAACGACCTCTGCCAGCGCCTCACTACCCGGCACCCGCAGGATTTCAGCCCCCTTGACCTTGTCCACCAGCGCGCGGTAACGCTTGGCCAGTGCCGCATTCTGGTAACCGGTGAGGTGCGCCACCCGATGGGCAACAACTTCCTCAAGTCCCTGCGGCAGCTGCTTTTCTTCCCCCTGGGACAGCAACGCGCTCAGAGCGGAACGATCTTCCGCGGCCAGACGCCCGGCCGCCAGGCCCTGCAGGTTACCCTCCACCGCCACGCCATTGAGTTCAATGGCCTGCTGAATGGCGGATAGGCCCAAGGGAATCAGACCCTTCTGCCAGGCGTAGCCGAGCATGAAGATATTCGCCGCCAGGGTGTCACCGAGGGCCGCCTTGGTGAGCTTGTGCCCCTCGACCACGTCCAACTGCTGCACAGCCTCTTTAATGGTGTCCAGCACCGCCTGGGGGGAATGGATATCTTCGCGGCCCAGCACCGATGCAGCAGTGGGACTGAGATGGGTATTAACCACTGCGCGGCTGTGGGTTTCATCCAGCTTGGCGAGACTGGCGGACAGGTTACCCGCGGCAATCAGGTCACAGGCGAGCAATGCATCGGCGCGACCGTCAGAAATTCGCACGGCCTGCAGCGCTTCCGGGCGATCGGCAAAGCGCACGTGGGAGTACACCGCACCGCCTTTTTGCGCGAGCCCGGTCTGATCCAGGGTACTGCAGGCTTTATCTTCAATGTGCGCGGCCATTGCCAGCAGCGCGCCAATGGTCACCACTCCGGTACCGCCGACGCCGGTTACTAGCAGGTTGAACGGCTCTTTCAGGTCCGGCATTTGCGGCGCAGGTAGTTTGTCTGCAGCCAGGCAGAGGGCATCGCCAACACCCGCGCGCTTGTTCAGCTTGCCGCCTTTGACGGTGACAAACGACGGGCAAAAACCGTTCACACAAGACATGTCCTGGTTACAGGAGGTCTGGTTAATGCGGCGCTTGTCGCCCAGTTCGGTAGTGACTTTTTCCACGGCGATACAGCTGGACTGGGTCACACAGTCACCACAGCCTTCACAGACCAGCTCGTTGATGAACGGGCGCCCTTCTGCTTTTGGCAGCAGTCCGCGCTTGCGCTTTCTGCGCAGCTCGGTGGCACAGGTCTGGTCGTAGATGATGGCTGTACAACCTGGCTCTTCCCGCAGTTCTTTCATGACTGCCGGCATATGATCCCGGTGGCGAATTTCCACTTCACTCGGGAAGCTCAACACCCCGTCGTACTTTTTCGGGTTATCCATCACCAGCACGACTTTCTTCACCCCTTCCGCCAGCACCTGCCGACAGATCATATCCGGGTGCAGTTCACCGTCGTGGGGCTGGCCGCCGGTCATGGCCACCGCGTCGTTAAACAGGATCTTGTAGGTAATGTTTACCTTGGCCGCCACCGACGCGCGAATGGCGAGGATGCCGGAGTGGAAGTAGGTGCCGTCGCCGAGATTGACGAACACATGGGGCTCGCTGGTGAAGGCCGCCTGGCCGATCCAGTTGACCCCCTCAGCACCCATCTGGGTAAAGGTATAGGTCTCCCGATCCAGCCACTGGGCCATGTAGTGACAGCCGATACCGGCCAGGGCGCGGCTGCCTTCCGGCACTCTAGTGGAGCGGTTATGCGGGCAGCCGGCACAGAACATGGGCAGGCGCGCAACACTCGAACCGGCCTGCGCAGAAATACGCTCAGCCAGTGCATCCAGGCGCATCAGACGGTGTTTGGCGCGATCGTGCAATTTGTCTTCACCCAGCAGGTAGCCCAGTACCTGGGCCACCACCGCGGGCGACAACTCGCCGTACATGGGCAGCAGCGGGTTATCGTGCTCGTCGACTTTGCCCAGAATACGGGGGAAATTGGGGTCGCGCAGGTGCACGTTGTACAACTCTTCCTTCAGCTGTACTTCCATCAGGCTGCGCTTTTCTTCCAGTACCAGCAGGCTGTCCAGGCCGCGGGCAAACTCCTGAATGCCCGGTACATCCAGCGGATAAGTCATACCCACCTTGAGAATACGGATTCCCAGCTCGCGGGCGCGGGCTTCGTCGATCCCCATATCTTCAAAGGCCTGCATCAGGTCCAGATGGGCCTTACCGGCGGTCACGATACCGAGGGTCGCCTTGGGATTGTCCAGTACCAGCTTGTTCAGCTGGTTGGCGCGCGCAAAGGCCAATGCTGCCGGGCGCTTGTAACGCCACAGGCGCTCTTCCTGCTCAAGAGGGTTGTCCTGTTTGCGAATATTGAGCCCGCCCGGTGGGCGCTCAACTTCCGGGTATTCAAAAGAAACACTGGCCGGATCCACTTCCACGGTGGAGGCGCTATCCATGTTCTCTGCCAGTGTGATCATCGCCACCCAGCAGCCGCTGAAGCGGGAAAGCTCCAGGCCATAGAGGCCGTAGTCCAGCACTTCCTGCACCGTTGACGGGTTCAGTACCGGAATGTGCATATCGACAAAGGCGAATTCAGACTGCCCCGGGTAAGAAGAGGACTTACAGCCGTGGTCGTCACCGGCGATGATCAGTGCGCCCCCTTTGGGCGATGAGCCGGCGGCGTTGGCGTGGCGGAAGGCATCACAGGAGCGGTCTACCCCCGGGGTTTTGCCGTACCAGATACCACAGACGCCATCCACTTCGGCGCCCTGGAACAGGCCTACCTGCTGAGAACCCCACACCGAGGTGGCAGCCAGTTCCTCGTTAACACCGGGAACGAAGCGCACCTTGTATTCATCCAGGAGCTTCTGCGCCCGGGCGAGCTGCTGGTCGTAGCCGCCGAGGGGAGAACCGCGGTATCCGGAAATAAACGTAGCGGTATTGAGCCCGCGGGCGCGGTCAATGCGCATCTGATCGATGGGCAGGCGCACCAAGGCCTGGATACCGGAGAGAAGCACTCGCCCCTTGAGGGTGGTGTATCTGTCGTCCAGGGAGACCGGTTTGGTCACTGCTGCCTGAGAGCCGGGATTCACTTTCTGCTCGCTCATACGCCTACTTCTTTCCGCTTGTACGTGAAGGCCCGCAGTTGTGCGGTCTTCCGCTGATTATTGTGTGTGATTTGAGGCTCGCGTCGCCGGATCGGGCGCCGTTTTAAACGACTTGTACTGAGACGGCCCAAAATAGCGACGGCGTGGTCAAGTCATACTAGTGCTTAAGACACAATGAAACATTGCTTTATTTACAGTTTTGCACTTAGAATTATGACAGCCATCTCGGCCAATGTAGAAAATGTAGGACAGGAGTTTATATGAAGCGCTCAACCGATCTGGATGATTTCGACCGCAAGATTCTGCGGGCGCTGCAGGAGAACGCCGATTATTCCATGGCAGAGCTGGGAGACAAAGTGGGTCTTTCCCATACCCCCTGCTGGCGACGCATCAAGCGCCTGGAGGCCGAAGGCATCATCCGTGGTCGCGTTACCCTCCTGGATCCGCGCAAACTTGACCTTGGGGTCACAGTATACTGCTATGTGACCATTCACAACCACGACGAAGACTCACTGAACAATTTCGAGTCTGCCGTACAGGATGTACAGGAAGTTGTGGAGTGCTACTCCACCAGTGGCGACAAAGATTACGTACTGCGTGTGGTAGTAGACAGCGTAGAACACTACGAGCAACTGCTGAAGCGCTCTCTGGTGCACCTGCCCAATGTGGCTTCGGTGAACTCGACCTTTGCGTTGAAGCAGGTTAAGTACACGACGCAGTTACCCCTTTAAAGAGTTCCTTTTTAATACGTGCAGCTCTGATTCGTGCAGCGCTAAAACGATCAGGCCCCATTCGGGGCCTTTTTCACGCTGCCTGCAATCCTCAGCGGGCTGCCAGCTGGGTGACAACCTGGCCCAGTACCTGCTCAAGGTCCCGCCCATCGCAGTCCACCACGATATCCGCATAGCGGCGATACAGCGCCTGGCGCTCCTCAAAGAGCTGTTCAAAGCTCTGGCCCGGCGCCTTGGCAATGCCGCGACTCTCGTAATTGTGAATGCGGCGACGCAGCTCCTCGGCAGAGCAATTCAGAAATACCGCGGGACCAAAACTCAGCAGGTTGCGCATTCCCTCTTCGCTGTAAACGGCACTGCCACCGGTCGCGATGACATGATTGGGCAGTTGTGCCTCGGCGATCACTTCCCCTTCAATCCGGCGCAGGTTCAGGTAATCGCTCTCGTTCATGATCTCCTGCAGGGTCTTGTCTTCCCGCAGCTGGATCAACACATCCGTATCCACAAAATCCTTTGCCAGCTCTTTAGCCAGTAACACCCCAAGGGTACTCTTGCCGGCGCCCGGCATTCCAATCAGTACTACACTGCCCTGTTTATGCATTGTTATTAGACTTCCACATTTACTTGCTACTGCGTTAATCCCCTCGCCGCGGCCATACCACCGACCGCAGCCACCCCAGCAGGCTATTGCCTGTGAGCAGCATTTTATCCAATTCGTCGAGATTGTGCGCCTGACGAAAGCTGTCAGCGAAAAGTGCCTCGCGGGTAATCATACGGCGGCGGGGATTGATCTGTTTCACCTCCCGCGCCGGATTACCCGCCACAACTGCGTTGGCGGGCACATCGCGGGTCACTATGCTGCCGGCCCCAACAACCGCGTTATCGCCGATGGAAACACCCTTGCAAACGATGGCGCTGTCACCGATCCAGACATTGTTGCCAATCGTCACCGGCGCGGTACAGCGAAATGGGCGGGTGCGATTGTAAAGGCCGTGCCAGTCAGAGTCTGAGATGTAGACATTCGCCGCCAGCATGCAGGCGTCGCCCAGGGTAATGGACTGCCCCGCAGAGATTCGCACACCGGGAGAAATGAGTACGTAATCGCCAATACGGATGTGGGCATCGCCGCCGCGGTGCCCCATGGCGGTAAAGCGGATGCAATTGTCTGGCGTAGAGATCAGGTGGGGGAAATTTCCCAGGCAAATATTACTGCCGAACACCTTTACCGACGGCGGGTGCATAATTTCCGGCTCGCGCCCAATGGCATCAAACTGTGGCAATAAAAAGTGACGACTGCGCCAGTTACGAAACCGCAATTGCAGGCGTTTCAGCCAATATGGTCTATGATCTTTTCGCATTATCTGCAGAAACCGCCTTCTATTCTTGTTGTGATTTTTTGCCGCGCCAGACTGCTCTTTCCTGCGCACCTCAGCGCATCATTACCATCAAGATGGTCATCGGGACTGCACGCTTAGCACATTGCAAACACCCGGTACCGCGGGTACTGTCTTGCGCAGTCAAACCAATTGAAGAAAAAAAATGGAAACCACGCATTCTCTCGACTCACCCCTCGATTCGCCACTCGACTTTTCACTCGACCAACCGCTCGAACTGCCCCTGGATATCGAATCCGTAAAAGGCTTTCTGGACCCTCTGGAAGGCCGCGCCCTCTACCGCCTAGCGGCCGATGCCAGCGACCTGGGCCCCTGCCTGGAAGTGGGAAGCTACTGTGGCAAATCGACGGTGTATCTGGGTAGCGCCTGCAAACTGATGCACAACTCGCTGTTTGCGGTAGACCATCACCACGGATCCGAAGAGCACCAGCCCGGTGAGGAGTACCACGATAGCGACCTGTTCGATAGTCGAAGTAATTTGATGGACAGTTTCCATCAATTCCGCAGCACCATGCGTGCAGCTGACCTGGAAGACGTTGTGGTGCCGGTCGTAGCCCCTTCTGCCGTAGCCGCCCGTCACTGGAATACACCGCTGGGCATGGTCTTTATCGACGGCGGGCACTCACTGGAAGCGGCACTGACAGACTACCGCAGCTGGTCGCGGCACATTGTGCCCGGCGGTTACCTGGCCATTCACGACATCTTCCCCAACCCGGAAGATGGTGGCCAGGCACCCTACGAAATCTACAAATTAGCGCTGGCTTCCGCTCAGTTCGAGCTGGTGCAGATGGTCAAGACCCTCGGCATTCTGCGGCGCATTCAATAAATTCACCTGCGTGAATAGCCCGCTGGCGGGCGTCAACCCTGCCAGCGCATCGGCAGCCAGCAACATGGCACCCACCGTCCAGGAGGTCTTTTCCTCTGGCCACACGGCCTGGTCCCGATAGACATAGCCGGTCCAGTAACCGCCGTCTTTATCCTGCCAGCGGTGCAGGCCACGATAAATGATCTCGGCTTTTGAGCGCTCGCCAGCAGCCAACAGGGCGATGGTCAGCTCGCAGGATTCCGCTACCGTCACCCACGGCTCATCGTTGACACAGCGGCAACCCAGATCCTCTACAACAAACTCGGGCCACTTTTTCTGCAGGCGCGCCCTGGCTGCAGCAGCGCCAAAAACGCCGGTAAGCACCGGGTAAAACCAGTCCATGGAAAAACGGTCTTTGCTCTCCCAGGTGCGGTCAAAACGTTCGGGCTTGTCTCGCAACGCCACTCCCAGACGTTCCCGGGCCACAACCCAGTCCGCCCGGGGCCTTCCCAGGGTAACCGCGATATTGATCCCGCACTCCAGGCTTTTGTAGATGGAAGCACAACCCGTGATGAGCGCGTCTTGCAATGGCGCGCCCTGGCCATCCACTGCCCACTGAATTTCACCGTGTTCCGATTGCAGCGCGAGCACGAAATCCAGCGCCTTTTCCACAACCGGCCAGAATTGCAGCAGGAATTCGCGCTCGCCCGCGATCAGGTAGTGGTGCCAGATTCCGGTAGCGATATAGGCCACGAAATTGCTTTCCCGGCGTTCGCGATTGTCCACGCCGCCATTTTTATAGGCGGCCCACCAGCTGCCATCCGCGAGCTGGACGCTGGCCAACCATTCATAGGCGCGCTTTGCCGCGGCAAATTCACCGGTAATACTCAAACCCATGGCCGCTTCCACATGATCCCAGGGGTCCGCGTAATGCCCCTCAAACCAGGGAATACAGCCATCAGCCAGCTGTTGCGACAAGATATAGTCGGCGCTGGTACGTATAAAGTTCGACGGAAAAATGGTGGTCGGCACCTCTGTCGACAACGGTGACTGCGCCGCTTCACCCAAAATCCGGCGCGCGCTGGAAACCTGACTCACGCAGCCACCTCCCGACGATTGCTCTCAACAGCGGTAAGTGCTTCATCCTCCCCGGCAGGTTTCACCTGAGCAGGTTTTACAAAATAAAGCGCGATACTTTTACCCAGCAGTGGGTTTAGCAGCTTTTCGAGCCAGCGCGTCAAACGCGGCTTTTCCATCAGGTCCCACACCAGAAAGCGGTGATAGGCAGAGATAATCGGCTTGTCATCCTGTCCCCAGAACAGGCACTTGAGCCACCAGTAAGGTGCGTGTAAAGCGTGCGCTTTGTGCCGTGCGAAATATTGATGACCCAATTGCTCGATATTCTCGCGCAGCTGTTTTTCACGAAAAATACGGATGTGCCCGCCCTCAACCTGGTGATAGGCAGACGAAAGTTTCCAGCAAATCCACTCCGGGAAATACGCTGGGACTGTGGCAGCAAATATGCCACCGGGCTTCAGCACCCGGTTAATTTCTGCCAACACCCCCTGATAGTCCGGAATATGCTCCAGCACTTCCGAACAGATAACGACATCAAAAAAATCATTGGCAAACGGCAGCTGTAGCGCATCCCCGACACCCAATTGCAGCCGACCACACCCTTCTCCAGCCTCGGCAAAGGGCGCCGCACGCGCACTCGCCGTTTTCACGTCCTCAATACTCAGGTCGATGCCGAATACATCCACGGCATCCGTCAGCATCAGGTGAATGGCATGGCGCCCTTCCCCGCAACCAAGGTCGAGGACGCGTTGTCCCGGTTTCAGGTGAAGCAGCTTCGGATCAACGGTAATCATCAGGCCGCCTCTCCTTGATTGTCAGATGCATCAGCGTTTGACCTCGGCATCGCGGATTCCGATACCGGCTTTGCCGCACGAGCACCACTTGCCGAGTGCTTCGGCATTTCGCCCGGTGTTGCTGTCGCCACTTCTGCTGCAACCGGCACACCACCGATAATCTCCCGGTAATAAGACACCAGATGAGCCGCCGCAACCTGCCAGGAAAACTGCTCTTCAATGCGACGACGGCCCGCCACACCCAACGACTGCCGCAACTCCGGATTCGATAATAACTGTTCGATCGCGCGCACCAGCGCGCCGCTGTCCCCCGCCGGCACTACGATGCCGGCGTCACCAACAACCTCTGGCAGGGCACCACCATCGCTGGAAATCACCGGCACCTGACAGGCCATGGCCTCGCCGGCGGGTAAGCCAAAGCCCTCATACAACGAGGGACAAACCACCATCCCGGAAGACGCGTAGTGCTCCACCATGGCGCGGTTGGAAATACCCGAGACAAAACGGACCGTGGAGTGTAAACCCAGCTCCTCCAACAAGGTTTCAGTAGCGCCACCAGGCTGTAGCTTGCCAATGACCAGTAACTTCAGTTGCGGGTAGCGGGGGCGTAACAACGCCATCGCCTGCAACAAAAACCGCAGCCCCTTGAGCGGCTGATCGGCGGAAGCCGTGGTCATTATTTGAAAGGGATCAGGCTGAATCTGCGGCTGCGGCGCAAAAACTGCGGTATCGATGCCGTTATAAATCAATTTGAGTTGCGCCGGCGACACACCAAATTGCGTGACAATATCGTTCAGGGACTGCGTCGAAACCGTTACCAGATTTTTCAGCCGGCGGGAAACCTTGATCTGCATTCCGAGAAAGTTGTGCCAGCGGCGCACCAATAGGCGATAACGCCAGTCCGGCGCTGCATCCAGTGCTAGCTGTCGGTCTCGGGTAATCGGGTGATGGATGGTGGCCACCACCGGCAACCCCTGTCGCTCAATTTCCAGCAACCCGTAACACAGGGATTGGTTGTCGTGCACGACGTCGTAATGCTGTCCGTGACGACGCAGGTAGTGGGCAACCCGCCGCCCAAAACTGTATGGCTCAGCAAAGCCGCCGGTTAACTTGCTGAACCACTCGAAAAAATCCGCCCAACTGAGCAGATGTTTGAGTTTCAGCGCGCGCGCGGGACGTTCGTTTTCGTAGAGATTGAGCCCCGGCATCTTGATCAAACGCACGCGGGGATCCAGTTCAGGATAGGGTTGGCCGGAAATCACGTCGACCTTGTGGCCGGCTTCCACCAACGCCTTGCTGAGATAATGCAGGTAAACACCCTGCCCCCCGCAGTGGGGATGGCTGCGATACCCCAATAAACAGATATTCAGAGGCCGGGTTTCGGCCGATGGACCGTCTATATGATTTCCCAAGGCGGTCATAGATTCCCCGTCATTATTGTTCTGGCGATCGCAACGAGAGCCGGGCGCCGAAAACGCGAAGAATACACTGGCGAAGAAATGACTGCCAGACAGAATCCGTCCACGATTAAGACCAGACTACTCAGTCCACTTCACTCAAGCCATTTCAGGTATCCGGCATCTTAACCGGCCACTGATGCAAAACTGCCCAGGCGCTCACGACAAAGCCCCGGTGTATGCGGAGATACATTCACCGGGGCATTGACGTCTGGAGCATTCGTCAGATCAGAAGCTGAATTTGTAGCCCACACCCAGGTTGAAGATCCAGGGGTCGATATCCATATCTTGACGGACCCGCACCGGAACAAAGTCTGGCTGTACAAACCCGGGGGCATCTACCCGCTGGTCATATCCCAGCTCCAGCTCGGGGCTTGCGTCCACATACATGGCTGACACATTCACCTGCCAGGCACTGTCGCGACCAAAATTGAAATCCACACCCACTTGTGCGGTCCAGCTAAAGTCGCTGCCGAAATTCAGCAGGCCTTCGGCGCTGCCGTCATCAACGAATACCGGACGCAGAAAATCCTGCTCGATATCAACATAGGCTGCACCCACACCCACGTAGGGCTGGATCATGCAGGTTGCGTCCAGCGGATACCAGTTGGCAAACAGGCTGGTGGTGTTCATTTCGAAATCACCGATGCTGCCAAAGCCACCGTTTGTGAGCACGTCGTCCGCAAACACGTCCACGGCAAAATTCGCATCCAGGTCGGCAGAGTTTGAGTGATAGAGCTCTACCCCCCAGTGATCTGCGGCCATCCAGGCAAAGCTGACATACCAGGTCGTATCCGTGTCGAGATCCAAATCCACAACTACGTCCGTCGGGACGGCCTCATCGACTGGATCATCAGAAGTACCAGTGCTTGGGTCGTCGACAAAAAAGGACTCGGTAAGTGTAAAAATGTCTTCGCTCGGATCGACGTACGAAGCACCAACGCGGACCATGACACTGCCGCTGGTGTACTGAGCAAGCGCAGGTGTGGTAGTAAGTGCTGCGGCTATCGCAAGCGGGATTAAGGACTTGGTTCGCATGGGTAACTCCTTTTAACTCTGAAATGCTCCATTGCCGCCAGCTGCCACAAAATAAACGTGACCCGTGCGTGCGGTTAGTTTCAGTATAGGTGGAGTTTTCTGGAAAACAGCAAGTAATGCCTAAGCATTAACCGACAAATGGGAAGAAATTTCTGCAAGATTTCACTTGCCAAAAAAAATGCCCGCCATAAGGCGGGCCAGTTTTCTCGAACACACTTTCAGGAGGAGAGTTTGCGACGCACTGTGTACGCAAGTGCACAGCTGTCTGTGTTTAGGTATAGCAGAGCTGCAACGGCTACCAACTACCTTGTCATCAAACCCTCTGATTCGTAGTCGCAATCGACGCCTAAAAACAACTGGCGTCGGATCAGACCCTTTGCAGGTAGCTCTGGTACTCCACATCGGTTACCCGCGATGCGATTTCCGCCTGCTCCTGGCGCTTGAGTAACACAAACAATTCGACAAATTCCGGATCGAGGTACTCCTGCCACAATGCACTTTTTTCAAAGCGGTCCACTGCGGCTCCCCAGGCATTAATCAGCTGCTCACTTTCTACCTGGTAGGCATCCCCCTCTACCGGAGCCGGTGGCTCCAGTTTGTGCTCCAGCCCGTGGCATACACCGGCCAAAATAGCTGCCAACACCAGGTAGGCATTGACGTCGGCGCCGGCAATGCGATGCTCAATGCGCCGCGCTGCGGCATCACTGGCGGGAATACGGAAGGTCACCGTGCGGTTGTCGTAACCCCAGCAAAGGTTCAGAGGCGCGTGGCTGCTTTCCTGGAAACGGCGGTAGGAATTGGCGTGGGGTGCAAAGATTGCCATGGCGTCATTCGCCGTCGCCATCATCCCGGCTACCGCGTTGCGCAGCAAATCCGAACCTTCATCACTGCCATCGTTGAAGACGTTATTGCCATCCGCATCCACCAGACTCAGGTGGACATGCATCCCGTTGCCGGCAAGTTCGCCAAAGGGTTTTGCCATGGCACTGACACGCAAACCGTGACTGCGGGCCACGCCCTTCAGCAGTCGCTTGAACAGCAGCGTCTGGTCGGCAACCTTTAACGGGTCATCACAGTGCAGCAAATTTATTTCAAACTGTCCGGGCGCACACTCGGACAGAATAGAGTCTGCGGGAATCCCCTGCTCTTCACAGGCGGCACGCACGTCCGCAAAGAAATGCCGCTGGGAATCCAGCTCAGAGAGATCGTACACATCGGTGGAGGGCACCAGATCGGAGTCGTTGTCACTCACTGGCCGCGGTCGACCCAGGTCATCCGCCTCTTCCCGCAGCAAATAAAATTCCAGTTCGGTGGCGCAAACGGCCTTGTAACCGAGTTTGCCGAGCCGTGTCACCACCTTCTGCAGTTGTGCACGGGGGTCCGCGTACAGTACAGAGCCGTCCGCCTCAAACAACTGCATATGCAGCTGGGCTGTAGGCTCACGGTGCCAGGGGGCCAGGCACACCGGAGAAACCGGCTGGCAGACCCCGTCGCTGTCACCACTGGCAAACACCAGGGGGCTGTTTTCAATATCCCGGCCCCAGATATCCAGGCTAACGGCACTGCGGGGCATCTGTAGTGCGCCGCCCAGCAGCTTGTTTACAGAGTCGGCAGGTAGCCATTTTCCCCGCGGCACACCATTGATATCGAAGGCAAAGCCCTCAACCCAGGTGAGATGTGGGTGCGCCTCGAGGAATTCTTCCGACTGCCGGAGCAGTTCTGCGGACGGCTGATATTGTTGTTCTGATGCCATAAAAACGATTCACGCTTGTGGGTAGGGTTGGCCCTCACCCAATAGATAGGGAAAGCGAGGGCCATTTAGCCGAGTTTACGCCATGGCTTTGGCAGTATCATCCAGTGCGCGATGGGCTTTTTCCACCAGTTCATCGATCTGGGTGGTGGTGAGGATCAGCGGCGGTGCGATGATCATGGTGTCACCGGTGGCACGCATCACCAGGCCATTTTTGATACTCATATCCCGACATACGGCACCGGCGGTGCATTTGTCATCAAACCGGCTACGTGCGCCTTTATCGTTCACCAGCTCCAGCGCGCCCACCAGACCAAGGCTGCGCGCCTCACCGACAATCGGGTGGTCCGCCAGTTCCGCCCAGCGCTTGGCCAGGTAGGGGCCGGTATTGTCGCGTACGTTTTCGATGATTTTTTCGTTCCGCAGGATATTCAAGGTCGCGAGACCAGCCATACAGGCGGCCGGGTGCGCCGAGTAGGTATATCCGTGGGTGAACTCTCCCCCCTTGGCCTTGATGACGTCTGCCACACGGTCGCTGACCATGGTGCCGCCCAGCGGGAAGTAGCCATTGGTTACCGCCTTGGCGAAGGTCATCAGGTCCGGCTTCATGCCATAGTAGTCGGCACCAAACCACTCACCGGTACGGCCAAAGCCAAAAATCACTTCATCCATCACCAGCAGGATGTCGTACTGATCGAGGATTTTCTTCACTTCCGGCCAGTAGGTTTCCGGTGGGATGATCACACCGCCCGCGCCCTGAATCGGCTCGGCAATAAAGGCCGCAACCTTTTCCGGACCCAGCTCCTGGATTTTCTCGTCCAGACGACGGGCTGCCTGAATACCGAACTCCTCCGGTGACAGGTCGCCGCCCTCGCCAAACCAGTACGGCTGGTCAATATGCGTGATGTAATCCAGCGCCTGGAACTGTTTGTGCATGCCACTCATACCACCGAGGCTGGCGCCGCCGATGGTAGAACCGTGGTAACCGTTTTTACGGGAGATGACGATGCGCTTTTCCGGCTGGTCTTTCAAATCCCAGTAGCGACGAATGATGCGCAGATTGGTGTCATTGGCTTCACTACCAGAGCCGGTGAAGAACACATTGTTCATGCCCGCCGGGGTCACTTCCGCCAGCATATCTGCCAGCTCAATGGAGGGCACCGTGGTGCACTGGAAAAAGCTGTTATAGAACGGCAGCTTGTTCAGCTGCTCGTAGATGGCCTCGCTGATTTCACGGCGGCTGTAGCCCAGGTTACAGCACCACAACCCGGACATGCCGTCGAGCATCTGGTGACCGTCGATATCGGTAATGTAAGCGCCTTCTGCACTGGTAATCACCCGGGTGCCCTGCCTACCGAGATCGTGAAAATCGGTAAACGGGTGCAGCAGATGCTCGCGGTCATGTTGTTGTAATTGGCTTTTGTTCATGAACTCACTCCTGATTCAATTACCGCCTTCAATGGGCCTGCAGAGCAGCCTGAAGCGCGACCAGCAAAATGTGATCACATTTTAGCGGCAGGAATATGAAAGGTGCAACCGGAATCTCAGCCAACTCCCTGAACCACTTACCTGAGCAACCACCGCACAAGCCCTGCGCACAAAATCTGAGCGAACGACAATATCCCAACGAAACTAGGTCTAAACGAAAGACCAGATCTGAACACAAAGACCAGACCCAAAGACCAGACCCAAAGACCAGACCCAAAGAGTAGTGCCCCAGATTCCGGCTCACAGTTGCGCCTGTACAGTCGGGAGGAAAATGGCCCATTAAAGCAATCCAAAGAGCCCGATATGAGAGATAAAAGACGAGAGAGCAGGAGCCGGAAGCAGAAACAGAAGTAGAACCGGAAGGTCGCGCACCTGACAACCCGCGAGAGATGAGCAGCCGGTCAGCCCCTGCAGGGACTGACCGGTCGATAGCTGGTGTGATCGGTAATTGCTGTGTTTGGTAGTTGCTGTGTTTGGTAGTTGGTATGAACAGGCGCGTGTAAACCGCGCACAAATCTGTGGTCAGCGACGTGAGAGCGTCACCGCCACCGGCTCAATATCCAGGGCGACATTGACCACCGAGTATTGATCCTTGGTACCAGAACCGTAGCGCCAATACCCCCGGCTGGTCTCCAGTTGGCGAAAGCGGAACAACACACCCTTCCCTGTCTTCTCATCGAAGCTGTAACGGCGCAACTCACCACTGTCCCGGTTGTCCAGCAACGAAAAACCCAGTAGTTGATCCAGGCGCCCGTTTGGTAGCGTAATCCCGGCGCCCTGATGCGGCGTGTAAGCAAAAGCCTCTTTGTTCACCGTGTCACCACCCTCTATAGAGAAGCGTCCTGTTCGCCAGTGATAGCGGTCACCGGCGCTCATTACCGAAAGTGCAATTCCGGAGGAGGCAAACGCCGCCGTGTCACTGGAAAAGCGCGCAGAGCGACCATCGACCAGTACCAGATTGCCGGCACCCAGTACCGCCATATCTCCCTCTGCTAGATCGACCAGAATCGCGGTATCTTCGTCCACGCCAAACCCGAGTCGATCCGCAGCCGCCGGAATGGTACCCAGCGCCCGGACCAGACGCCCCAAGCGCGCCTTGCGATCAAAATGCTGGTCTACAACACCAACAGGAAGGAATCCGAGCCCCTCGGACAACATCAGCTGGCCCGCCTCCTGGCTTTCCATACCGGCGTACTCGTCAGCAACCGGCAGAGTAAGCGCACTCAGGGAATCGCCCGCGGCAATCATGCTGGCGCTCATGATGGCGGCGCCGGCGCTGGTGCCGCCAACAATGGCTCCCTTTGCCAACTGCGCACGGATAGCCGACAGAACGGGCAGATCACTGCTCGTATTTGCCGACCTATTCTCGCCTTGATCTTTTCCCGTCTGCGTCAACGTTTGTGTAATGCGTGTCTGGTCTCCGCCCACGAACCAGATACCGCCCACACGCTTCAGGCTCGCCGCCAGCTCCTGGTCGCGGCCACCTTTGTTCCAATCGCCTTCATTTACCTTGTCCGTTGCCGGGTCGTCCACCAGGGCAATCGGCAGTACCCGAACCTTCCCGTCAAAGCCATGTTTGCGCAGGTCTTCAATAAACAGGGAAGCATAATATGCCGGGCGACCCGATGCGGCGGGGACTATCGCCACTTCGGGATATTCCGCGGGGATTGCCGCGATAAACGCGCGATAAACCGCCGCGTTGTCACTGCGCAGCGCTCCGCCGACGATCAACAACTTGCCTGCATCCTGTTTAGACTCCGTAGCCGCGCTCGCGCACAGCCCAAGGCCCAACAAGATACACAGCAATAAAAACCGATGAATTTTTCCAAACCCACTCATATTTTTTCTCTCGCTTATCCCGGATGTCCTGCAGAGAACAACCATGTGTAATCCGCGCAATGAAAATGTAACCGGCACGGGGCCTGCATTGCGTGCGTTTTACGCTCCTCCCGCGGCGAATGCCCGGAGAATTCGCGGTAACAACGACTGAAATGGGATGCGGATGAAAATCCGCAATTTCGCCCCACTTCATCGATACGTAAGCTGCTACCGCGTAACAGTTGGCGAGCCCGCTCAAGCCGCAAGTCCAGATAGAACCGAGCCGGCAGCTGGAAGCCACAACGCCGGAATACCCGCTCCAGCTTTTTCGATGAAACACCCAGGTAAGCAGCGAGTTCCCCCGTCAGTAACGGCTCGGAGAGATTGCTCTCCATCAACGCCAGGGCCTCTCTCATCAAGTAGTGGTCGTCCGTCACGATTGCTACCGCTCCTCGGTCGCGCCCCGTTCGGCACGCCCCTGCCGATCAAGCAGTTGCCAGCGACCGAGCGCCATCACATGGGTCAATTCAAAACGATCCGGGTCGACCAACAGCAGGTCCGCATCGCGCCCGGTGCAAATCTGTCCTTTGCGCTTCAGACCCAGGGCACGGGCGGGATTGCGGGTAACCACTTTCAGCGCTTGCGCCAGTTCAATACCTTCCTCGCGAACGGCACGGCGAAACTCATCAAACAGACTGCCAATGGAACCGACTTCCAGGTCCTGCAGCTCCCCCTGGTCGCAGAAATTGGTTAGCGAGCCCTGAGCGTCAGAGGAGAATGTCAGCTGATCAACCGGGGCCCCCTGCTCCAGCGCAATCCTCAGGGCTCTGCTCGCCCGCATTTCACCGCTGGCCAGGATTTCATCGGTGGTCGAAGTGGTGAAATCAATAAAGCCACCGGCACGGGCAAATGCCACACCATCCGCAAGCAGGGATGCATTGCGATTCATATGTGTGGGGTAAAACTGGGTAATCGGAATTTCAGAGTTTTCCACCGCGTCAAATAATGGCGCCAGCTGGCCGGCACCATCACCCACATGCACACTGACCACACCACCTTTGCCGCTGAGCAAACCGGCCACCCGCGCATCGGCCGCGATACGTACCAGCTCGTCCCGTGTTGGGTGCGAGGATCGATGATCTGAAATGGCGAGCTCACCCACCCCAATAATATTGTCGACCAGCATAATGTCGCTGCGAATGCTGCCGGTCAGGGTATTTACCGGGACCTGATAGGAACCCGTTTGCATGTAACAAGTGAGTCCCTGCGCCTCCAGCGACCGGGCCTTGCCATACATTTCATTCAGGGTACGAGTCACTGCGTCTGTGCCCAAAGCACCGATCACCGTCGTTACGCCATTACGCAGGGCATCGCGCGCGTTCAATTCGGGTGTGCGGGATGCGAAACCGCCCTCACCGCCGCCGCCGCTGATGTGGACCAGGGTATCCACGAGTCCCGGCATCAGCCAGGCTCCGTCCGCATCCACGACATCACCAATGCTTTGTGGCAAATCGATATTCTGGTCGATCTTCGCGATCCGTCCGCCGGCCACCAGCACGTCGCAAATCCCCAGTTTGTGGGGTGCGAATACCTGTGCATTTTTAACTAGTATGATTTGAGACATATTTGACAACTTGAATTCGTTTAAAAGCCCACGGCAGCAGCAAGTAGCACGGCAACAGACGCCAGCAGAAACAACCCGGCCAGCAGCGGCAGCGCAAAACGTGCCCAGATTCCCCAGTCCAGGCGCGCCGCCCCCAGACAACCCATCAGCGATGCCGAAGTAGGCACAATGATATTGCTGAGTCCATCACCCAACTGAAAGGCGAGCACCGCGGTCTGTCGGGTGACACCGACCAGGTCTCCCAGCGGAGCCATGATGGGCATGGTCAATGCCGCCTGCCCGGAACCCGAAGTAATGAAAAAATTAAATACGGTTTGAAATGCCAACATAAACCAGGCGGAAACTGCGCCAGACAAGTTGGCCAGGCCATTCCCTGCCGCATGCAGAACCGTATTCAGAATGCTGGCCCCCTGGGGGTCATCGCCGCCCAGCAAGAGAACGATACCCTTGGCAAACGCGACAACCATAGCCGCAGGCAGCAGCTGTTGTGCACCCTCTTTGAATGCGCTCGCCGCCTTGTTGGGTGTAAGGCCGTTGAGTCCAAATGCAATGGCCACCGCCGCAATCACGATGCCCATGGTGAAAAACTGAGACGCGATTTCCGGCAGAAAATAGCTACGCTCCACCACTCCCCAGATCATCCACGCAATACCCGCCAGAAAGAGCAACAGTACCCAGCCATCACCACGCACCATGCTCTGCAGCCTGCCGGCAGCAGCAGACTGATCCCGAAAGACCTTGTCCGAATCAAACGCCAGCGATACTCCCGGGCGCACCTGTACCCGGCGCGCGTACAGCATGGTGTAAACAGAAAGGCCCAGAGTGGCCAGTAACCACAGCAACATCCGCGGGCCACTGCCGGACATCAAAGGCACTCCGGCGATACCTTGCGCGATGCTTACGCCAAATGGATTCATCCACGAGGTGGCAAAACCCACCTGTGTTGCCACATAGGTCACCAACAGCGCGGTAATACTGTCGTACCCCATGGAAACAAGTAGCGGTACCAGGATCAAAGTAAAGGGTATGACCTCCTCTCCCATACCGAACACGGCCCCTCCGAGGGAAAACAGGAAGCAGAGGATCGCGAGGTAAAAATGGCCGGCCTTGCGATTGCGCGCAATGACCTGAAACAGGCCGCGCTCGACAGAGCCACTGGCAAATACCAGTCCAAAGGCGCCCCCCGTCAGCAGGATGAACGCAAATACGCCGATCGAAGCACCCCACTTGGTGCCAGACACCATTCCCTCAAACGCAAAATTGAGTAACCCGATTTCGCCGCCCTCGGCAAAAAAAGCCATCCCCGCCGGTCCATCACCCGCGCTCTGGTAGCTGGCGGGGTCAATCACCGTACGTTCCACGCCATTCACTACCCGGGTCACCGTGTCGAAAGTACCGGCCGGTATCAGAAAGTTCAGCGCAAACGCCAGCAGTGCCACAACCAGCAATATCAGATAGGTATCGGGCATAGCCCAGGCGCTCGCTGAAGGCTGCCCTACCGTGTGTCTGACTTTTACTTCACTTGTATGCATTGGAAGATACCGCAAATATGAGAAAAGGTTCGGCAGGCCCGCTCCGCGAGCCCGCCGAGATCAGCTCCTGTGAGACGCCGATCAGAAGGTGTAACCGTAACTCAAGGTGTAAAAACGCCCCATGGAGTTGTGGTTGAAGAAATCCACGTTGGCACTGGTGCCATACGCCAGCGGAGGCTCTTCATCCAACAGGTTGTTAACCCGCAGACTCAACCAGCTACCGCTATCGAAATCCCGACTGACGCTCAAATCGAAAACAGTCCAGCTGTCGACTTCCACAAACTCAGGAAGATTTGCTGCCTCACGAACCCTTGGGTCGGGATCATCGGCATAGCTGTGGGTGTAGCGCGCAGACAAAGTGGAGGACCACTCCTGGTAACGCCAGCGCAGGGATGTATTGGCGAGCCAGCGAGGATAGGTGTATTCGCCAGCCTCACTGATCACACCACTGGTTGCCGAAGGCAACTTGTCAAACTCCGCCATGTAGGTAGCGTCCAGGGTCAGGCGGAAACTTCCCCAGTTGTCCGTGTCCAGATACTGGGTTACCGCCATATCCACACCACTGGTCTTCTGCCAACCGAGGTTGGTTAACAGGAAGTGACCATCCACCACAAAGCCATTACTGACTTCGAGGCCGGCCTGTCCGGTCGGCAATTCGCCTTCACCGACAATCGGGAACTCGCCCGCAAATGCCCGACGGATGAAATCATCCTCTTCCACACCGATCAGATTTTCGTGCTCGATATTCCAGTAATCGATGGTGATCTCAGTGTCTTCCGAAGGCTTCAGCAGGAAGCCCGCGCCCCAGGTGGTGGCGGTTTCCGGCTTGAGCGCGTCATTGCTCACTTCTTCAGAGAAAAGAAACTCACCACTCTCGGTCATATCCCCATCACAGGCCTCGGCGGTTTCCGAGCAATCCACCCGGTAGCTGGACAGCAGCGTACCGGCACCAACCTGCGCCAGTGACGGTGCACGGAAGGACGTCGACCAGTTGGAGCGGAAAATAACAGCATCGGAAAACGCATGACGCAAAGCGACTTTGGGGTTGGTATCGCCACCAAAACTATCGTAATAGTCGTAGCGCAGTGCCAGCTGCAGCTCGGTATTGGCTGCCAGTGGAATCATCTGCTCGGTGTAAATGGCCCACTGATTGCGAGCGGCATCCGCAGAGGTGGAGCTGAAGCCGAGAATTGGTTCGGGATTCAGCGTGGTGGAAACCGCCTCTCCAGAGGGAGTGTCCTGAACGGTCTCGCGACGGAACTCACCACCGAAGGCTACCTGGATTGCGCCAGCCGGCAACTCCAGCCAGCTGCCCGAAATGTTGCCGTCGATCGCATACAGATTTGACACACCGCCTCGGCGCGCATCAGTTCTGACAAACTGATCAATCGCGTCGGGCTGATCCGTCTGGCCATTAAAGGGGTTGTACCAGGCGGTCGTTTTACCGATGTCCTCACAGGTTTCTCCCGCCCCGTAACTGGCACCCGGCCGCACAAGATCCAGATCCCAGCGGTTAACCACGGTACCGTCGCTGCAGAGATTCCCCAGGCTGGCATTAAAGAATGCTTCCGAGTTGTACAGTCCGGAAATACCACGCTGCTCCGACTCACTGCGCCCCAGATTCGCGGCGACCTCCCAGTTCCAGCTAGAAACTTCCCCACGCAATCCGCTGACCAGGCGTGCGGATTGCGTTTCAACTTTGACTGAGCGCGGATCGGTAAATTTACCCCAGGCGTAAATGGGAAAACCGTAAAAATCACTGAAATCGCTGCTAGGGTAGTCCGGATGGAAAGATCCTTCCTCTACCAGTTCGGCTTTCAATGCATCCGGCCAGAGCGGGCTTTCCGGATCAAAAGGGGCACGAGAAAAGTTGGCGGGCGACGAAGTCCCCAATGATTCACTGGCCTGCAGCATCAAGGTATTGAACCACTCAAGGCGCTCGCTGATGTCATAATTGAACGTAGCCACCACGCTGGCACTTTCATATTCATCCTGCGTCGCTTCCACCGCATTGGTGTTGAACTCACAGTATTCACCAAAAGAGCCCGACTTGAATTGCGCCTCGGGACACCCTCCGTCCGCCGGGCCCTGTGTCTGATCGTAATACATCAGCCACAAATCATTGAAGCTCGGGTAAACCCCCTGCTGACTGGGGCGAATGGAGTTTGCGGTAATCTCACGGTCGCGATCATAAAGTGCATTTCGGGAATACAGGTCTGCAACAATCATGGTGTGGCTGCGCTCCCCCTGCCGCCCCCATACCCAGTTGAGGTTGTACTTGCCTTCATCACTGGCAGCAGTCGAGTTGCCATGCGTCAGGCTTATTTCGCTCCCCTCGAAATCGTCCCGCAGTACGAAGTTCACTACCCCGGCTACCGCATCGGCACCGTAGGTGGCCGCAGCACCGCTGGGCAGCACTTCGACACGCTCAATTGCGGACAAAGGAATGGAGTTGACGTCAACGAAAGACTCCTGCCCTTTCGCAAACGAACTGACAGAAACACGGCGACCATTCACCAGAACCAGAGTCGAACTGGCACCCAGTCCGCGCAGAGAAACCCCGGAGGCGCCCACTGGCGTATCACCAGCAATCACACCTGCGGTGGCCGTAGAGAAAGTCCCGCTACCACCGCCGGTTTGCGTCAGGCGTTGCAGCACCTCAATTGCGGACGTCGCACCGGACGCTTCGATATCGTCGCGGTTAATCTGCACTACCTGCACCGTCCCTTCCGTATCCAGGCCCTTGATATGGGTTCCGGTAACAACAACTTCTTCAACCGTTTCGTCCACCGGTTTAGGCACCTCCTGCGCAAACGCAATCGCACTGGTACCGAATAGCGAACAACCGATGGCAAGGCGAATAGCCTTATATAACTGGGTTCTGTTATCCATTTTTATTCCCTCTGGGAGCGAAGCTCCCGCTTTAGATTCTCTGTGATTCTTATGTGTTGCGTGCGGCGATGGCCCATTGCAGAGCCATGGAAATTCGCCGGCCTGAATCCGGGAAAAACAGACAACCTCAAGCCACAGGTAAAAGAACCCAAAGCTGTTGAGACTGAACGTCAATCAGATGAACGGTGAGCAATAAGGGGATGGAGTAATATCCAACTTATAGCTTCCCTGTGCTCGACGGCACACACTATGCGTCGAGCCCCCGGTCAGACCGAGGTGGGCAAGCTACTCGTCAAACCACTCGCTGAGATGGTAGTCGGAAGAGCAGCGCTCAATAACAGCAGTAGTCACATTGCTTTTATTCATGGCGCTTTAAAATGATTCAGAGTTGGCTGATGTAAGGGTTTATCTAGCAAACTTCACACATTTTTTATCACGTCGAAAAAATACTGTAAAGCATAAATTCGACAGAAAGTAATTTTCTGCAGATCCGATACCACAACCGAATTATCTGCGCACGCACCGATGGGAACAGAGATATCCACGGTGCGTTAAACGTGAAACCCTGGTGCAAAAAAATAGCCGGGAAAGGATTACCTTCCCCGGCCTGAAGACTCGAAGCGCATCTAAGACTTTCGTCTTAAAACAAACATCAATCAGAACATCTCTGAATGCAGTTCAAGCCTACATTAAGGGTTGGAGTTACTGGTACGGCTGGTTGATATAAAAATTGCCCGAGCGACCATCCACACCGATACGCTTGGGCGTCACATTGGTAGAGCCATTCAGAAAATTGAACGCATCAAACTCGGAAAGCTTGTATCGCAACACACCTTCATAGATCACCGGGGCACCACATTGCGCCTGGGTACGCGATGTCTGGGCATCCTCCGCAAGTACATAGACATCGCCACTACCATCGACGACCCCACTGCCATCCGCGCCAATGAAAATCGAGGTCGCCTCATCGACGCCAATCCCCAGTGTTCCGGCTGGAAGACCTGCCATAAACGCCATAAGACGCCCCATGCGGTCACGCTCGGCAAAATGGGTATCAACGATCACCGATTGCATCACCGGACTGGCAAGGAAGCCGCTGGAAATATTGATATTTTCATGGCACAAGTCACTGACCGCTTCCGAAGAGTAAGCGCCCAGGACGCCATCGGGGTCATAGATATATTCTGACTGAACCGCAGCGCCTGCCGAGGTACCACCAAGTACACCACCCCTCGCCAACACCTCTCCAAGGGCAACCTGTAACGCGGTTCCCTGCCACTGATTGAGGTAATCGGACTGGTCCCCTCCGGCAATCCAGACAAACTCTGCAGAGCGCACAGCCCAGATGACATATTCATCATTGGCGTACTGCTGGCGATCGACAATCAGCGTTTCTACCGAATCTGCATTCAACAAATTTTTCAGATAATCGTTGTAGCCGTCACTGCCGCTGGTGCGCAGAACGACGACATCCCCACCGCTGATCAGTGGTTTGACTCGGCGGGTAAATGCATTGTCCACATCGGACCCGCCGCCCATCACCAGAAGGCCTCCGGTGCTTTGCGTCACACAAATATCGGCCTCATTCCCGGAAATATAGCGGGTAAGCCCTCCGGGTTTGGCCGGACGTAAACCGACATCGCAAAGGTCGCCACCATTTCCGCCGCTGCTGCCACCCCCACTGCTACCGCCACTGCTGCTGCCGTCGGGGATACCATGCACGTCCAGGGTGTAGTCACCACGTCCAGCGTAACGAGTAACTTTCAAGGTGTAGAGGCCAGCACCGGTGACCGAGACAGTCGCGCTTTCCGGACTATTGCCCGTTTCCGCGCTGTACAGTCGAGAGGCACTGTCATACAGGTGCCAATCAAAATCGTCAGCGCTACTGTGGGCCAGTGAAATGCTCAGGTCCGCCGGCGTCGTGACGTTAAAATAATACCAGTCTTGGTCGCGCCGACTGCCGATACCGGCGACCACGCTTTGCCCGGAACACAGGGGGCCGTCTGCATCAGATTCAGCGTCATTGGATTCACTTTCCGTCGATATGCAGGCAAGTGCAACCTGGTTCATCAGCAAGAGCAACAGGGTCAGTAAATATTTAAATCGCATGGAGTTCTCCTTTTCGGCTCATTATTGTTTTGCCGATAAAGAGTACCCCGGCTACCGCAGTCAAACAGTCGCCTGCGGTCAGGAGGGAAAAAACAGGCAAGTTTGCGGCGCAAACTGAACATTTTTGAAGAAAGGCGTGCATGGGTATGCAACGAACCGCGAAAAGAACGGCAAAAAGAAGCGTAAAAAGAAACGCAAAAGAAGCGTGAATACTTTACGCCGTTTCTGCAGACCCTCCAGGCAAGCGCGACTCAGATTCCGCAGTCAATAGCATCCAGCAGCATATGTATCACCAGACCAATGCCCAACCAACGTACCGGCTTCCATGGTAGAAACATCATGGCGCCGTAAAAGGAAATGGGAAACATGGTGTGTAGCGGGTGGTAATTGATACTGCAACGACCCGGGTCATATACAGGGCTCGCCAGCAGGTGATCCAGGTCCACGAGGTTTGCCGCCAGCATAAACAGTGCGGCCTTTTTCCAATCACTACGGAAAAAAAACCAGGCAATGGCCAGCGGGAGGAGAAAATGTAAAACAATATGCAAGTAACTGAACATCAGCTCGGCAACAACTCTTCAGCAGAAATGGATCCCAGGCCCTCTTCGATATCCTGGCGAATGGCGGTGCGCACCAGCTGCTCGTCTTTCTTGGCAATGGCAGCAATCAGGTCCTGGTGTCGATCAGGCAACTCCTGCACTCCAAAGCGCTGAAATACCAGGTGCTGCAAAGGCGCGGTCTGCAACCAGAGGCTTTCGATCAGGGAGAGGATGATATGCGGGTGACCGAGGCGGTACAGGGTAAAGTGAAACTCCAGGTTAGCGGCCACGTATTCCTGGATATCCTTTTTGGCGAGTGAAGCGGTCACGCGATCGTCCAGTGCGGTTAACCGCTTCAGCGCATCCTCATCAACAAACGGCAGCGCCTGCGCCGCCGCCTGACACTCCAGAGCAACACGCGCCGCGCAGATCTCGTCCAGTTTTTCCCGGGTCATGCTAGGCACGGTGACCCGCCGGGTATCCGACAGCTCCAGCGCGCGCTCAGATGTCAGCCGTCGGAGCGCTTCGCGCACCGGCATTGGGCTGCAATCCAGCTCTGCCGCCAGTCCGCGAATGGTGATGGCTTTACCCGGTAAAAACTGCCCGCGCAAAATGGCATCGCGCACCTGGTAATAGACCCTTTCCTGGGTGGTGCGGAACTCTTCCTGCGGTTCGGTAAACTCGGCGTCTCTCACTTGCAGCCCCGTATTACTGGATTCAGACGAATCGATGCTGTCTGCCAGCCGGCGCTGTTACTGAGAGCGCTCAGGCAGACATTGCCAACGCCAACTTGTGCGGCGCCTGATTGCCACCGACTTCGATCAGTTCGTCGGCAATGGCGCCAGTTTGCCACATTTCGAAGAAATCCTCTGCTACCTGTTTACCGGCTTCGGTTACCGCATTCCAGTATTTCAGCCGCTCTTCGGTGGAGAGCTTCACAAAATCGTCCCGATCCGGGATTTTGCCGAACGGCAATTGGGCAACCCAGGCTGGGGACGGCGCTACCAGTACCACATTATCCATGGCGCCACCCCGCACCCAGCGCCAGCGCAGGCTCTTGTCGAACCAACCCGGCACCATGTAGGGGAAAAAATGGGGATAGAGAACCAGCCCCGGCGGGTGCTCGAAGCCCAGGTCGAAATGGTAGTCGGTGATGCCCCCGTCCCGGTAGTTACCCGCCGGCGCACCGGCAGGCGTCGGTACACCCGCCATGACCAGCGGAATGGAGCCGCTGGCCAATACCGCAGGGCACACATTGTCTGCGCTCAGGGGGGTGTTGACGGTAGAGAGGTTGCGAAACGCCACCGAAGGCGCGCTGCCGGAGTGGAATACCACCCTGTCCCAAAAGGCGCTTAGGCTGCGCCGGGAGATGGCATTGGCCAGCGCCGAGGCCAGCAGCGCAGGTGCCAGCAGCGCTTTTTTCTCACTGGCCAGCGGACCACGACCGCGCACGGTGACAAAGTGACTGCGCCATACCGGGTTGGATGCCACCTGCGCAGCGCCCTCTCCGCCCAGCACCTCGAGCAGAATTTTCTCGCCAGCCGCAGTGATCTCCGAAGGACTCGGGCGGTCGCTGGCGTAACTCTGGTTTACATAGCCGTATTCCAGGGTTTCCAGGGCAGCCATAGGATTCGCTGTCGCGTAACACATATTGCGAAAGCTGCCGATGGACGACCCCAGAGTAGCGATGGGCGTGGTGCGCTCGCGGAAAAATTCACCAATCAGCACCCGATCCAGCTGGCTAATCGACAGCCACTTGGGGCCGCCAGATGCTCCCACCAGCGTGGAGACCATGCTCTGTTGCAGCCCCTGCTGCTGAATCTGGCGCGCGGCATTGGCCCCGGCCAGCACAACACAGTTTCCAAACTTCTTCACTTTCGCCATTTTTCGCTCGTCAACTCTCGCTGCTATTACCGCGTGCTGCCGTTTCCGCTCAGCAGTGTCCTTCTACCCGTTACCATTCGCCAGTATTGGCCATGGAAGCCCAGGGCTCCTGCGGCGCCAGCGCCTCACCTTTCTGCAACAACTCAATGGAGATATTGTCCGGTGAACGCACAAATGCCATATGGCCATCGCGCGGCGGGCGATTGATGGTCACCCCCATGTCCATCAGCCGCTGGCAGGTCTCGTAGATATTGTCGACACGATACGCGAGGTGACCGAAATTGCGGCCACCGGTGTAGCTCTCCGGATCCCAGTTGTACGTCAGCTCAAGGCACGGGCGCTTGTCGCCATTGGCCATGTCCGCATCGCCAGGCGCAGCCAGAAACACCAGGGTAAAGCGGCCTTTCTCATATTCATTGCGGCTGACCTCATACAGGCCGAGCTTGTCGCAATAAAACGCCAGAGATTCATCCAAGTCGGTGACTCGCACCATAGTGTGCAAATATTCCACTGCAACGCCTCCTTTGCGGGATTACAATCCCGATACATCAAATTGGTGACCACTTTAGTCACCCCTGAAAAAGTTACCAGAGCGAAATGTACCAAAAATACTATCGACAATTTTTACAAGCGGCCCAAAAAGCCGCCGCCCCGGGTTGTGACCTGCCGGTTCTGCACATGGCGTGCCACTCCCATCACTTCTGGCCCGATGTCACCCTGAGCGCCGTCAACGACTACTGGCAGGACGCCGCGCAAATGGCCGATAGCAAGTGGGACAAAGTCTTTGGGGATAAGATACCAGCCTTCCAGCGGGGTATCGCAAATGCCCTGAAACTGCCGGACCCCGGTCAGATTGCGCTGGCGCCCAACACCCACGAGCTGGTGTACCGTCTGCTCAGCGCGTTCGACCTCAAGGCACCGCTGCGCATTCTGACGACGGATGGCGAATTCTACAGCTTTGCCCGGCAGCTGTTGCGACTGGAAGAACTGCCGAACGTGGAAGTGGTACGTATCCCCACCCAGCCGTTTGACACTCTTGCGCAACGCTTTGAGCGGGAACTGCAAAGCGGCAACTACCAGCTGGCCTATGCCAGCCAGGTCTTTTTCGATTCCGGCGTCGCCTTCCCGGAACTGCTGGCACTGGCCGAGCGCAAACCCGAAGGCACCGAAATGGTGATTGACGGCTACCACGCCTTCTTCGCCCGCCCCACCGACCTCAGCGCCATCGCCGACAAGGTGTTTTACACCGCGGGTTCATACAAGTACCTGGGTGCCGGCGAAGGCATGTGTTTTATGTCGATTCCCCGCGGCTGCCAGCTGCGCCCACTGAATACCGGCTGGTTTGCAGAAATGGCAGAACTGGAAAACCGTGCGGATGGCGTAGGCTTTGGCGATAACTGGCTGCGTTTTGCCGGTGCCACCATGGATTACTCGCCCCTGTACAAGGCGCTCGCAGTGCTCGACCTTTACGCCGGGGATGGTGTTACCGTGGATAGCATCCATAACTACGTACAACAAAATCAGCAGCGTTTTCTTACGGCCATGGACGCAGCACAGCACCCGCTGCTGAATCGCGACAACCTGATCGCACACGATCTGGAAAATGGCCACGGACACTTTTTTACCTTCCGCTGCGGCAGCGCCGAAAATGCGGAGAAACTGCAGGCCGAACTGCGCACAAAAAACGTTCTGTGTGACCGCCGCCAGCAGTTATTGCGCCTGGGCTTTGCGCTCTATCATCCGCAAGATGAAACCTTCGCGCGTTTGTTTACCTAGTTAATTCCACCGCATTCACCGGATGTTCATCTTCGCGGCGCAACAATGGGCGCCGTTGACAAAGAAGTATCACTGGCAATAGTAAGGATTCGCCATGCAAAACACTCTGAAACTGTTCTCCGCCGGTCTGCTCGCAGGCCTTGTGGCCCTGACGGCAGGCTGTGGCAACGACACCGAGAAACGCCCCTCCGGCACCCTGATTTCCATCTCCGCCCAGGGAGAAGCCAGCCAGGTACCAGATATCGCCGATATCTCGGCCGGTGTGGTCACCGAGGCAGACGAGAGCAATGCGGCCATGCAGGCCAATGCGGAGCAGATGGAAAAACTGATGAAAGCCATTAAACAGGCGGGCATCGACAAAAAAGATGTGCAGACCAGCGGTATCAATCTCATGCCGCGCTACGACTATCAACCAAACCGGGAACGCCAGATTGTCGGTTACCAAGCGCGAAACACCGTAAGCATTACCGTGCGTAAACTGGATGATCTGAGCAAGGTGATCGACGCGCTGGCAGCGGAAGGTGCCAACCAGATTCACGGCCCCAGCTTTTCCATTGATGAGCAGGAGCCCCTGCTGGCAGAAGCCCGGGAGAAGGCCCTTGAACAGGCCAAAGCGCGCGCCGAGTCCTACGCAAAATCCCTCGGCACCAAGGTGCGCAGAATTGTAAGCATCTCCGAAGGCAGCCACGGTGGCGGCATGCCCCGCCCCATGATGCGCGCCGAGATGGCATCGGCCAAGGACAGCGCCAGCACCCCGATTGCACCGGGAGAATCCTCGGTTTCAGTCAACCTGGAGCTGGTGTTTGAACTCGAAAAATAATGCCTGCTTTCCATAGCACCATGAATTATGGAATATGGAAAACGGATAGCACCCTACAAAAATCCCGGCAATTGCCGGGATTTTTGTTTTTACTGGGGGGTTTTGTAAACCACCCCACCCTTCATCACAAACCGGATACGCTCCAGCGCCGTGATATCCTCCAGCGGATTGCCGATCACGGCCACCATATCCGCCCATTTCCCCGGCGCAATACTACCCAGCTCATCCTGTGCATTTAGCAACTGTGCTGCATTCCAAGTGGCAGATCGAATGGCATCTGCCGGGCTCATGCCCGCCTGCACCATCAATGCAAATTCCTGGGCATTGTCACCATGGCGACTGACCCCGGTATCGGTACCGAACGCAATGTTTACGCCCTTACGATGGGCGCGCTGAAAGGTATCCTGTAACAGCGGACCGATGGCGGCAGCCTTGGTGCGCACCATCTCCGGGAAAAAGCCCTCCACTTTGGACTTCTGGGTGACCCAATCCCCGGCCATCAGGGTCGGCACATACCAGGTGTTGTGTTGCATCATCAATGCCATGGTCTCATCGTCCATGTAAGTGCCGTGTTCAATCGAATCCACACCGGCACGAATGGCGCGCTCCATCCCTTCCTTGCCGTGCGCGTGCACGGCAACCGTAAAACCGTAATCCCTGGCCGTCGCCACAATCGCTTCCACTTCATCCTGCATAAACTGCGGATTCTGACCGCTCTTGGCCACACTCAGCACGCCCCCGGTGGCAGTTATCTTGATCAGGTCTGCACCGTCTTTATAACGCTGGCGCACCGCCTCGCGGGCACTGGCTTCACCGTTGATCACGCCCTCTGCGGGCCCGGGGCTCCCCATCAAATCGTGTCGGTAACCATTGGTGGGATCGGCGTGACCTCCGGTCGTGGCAATCGCGGTACCGGCGGTAAACACCCGCGGACCGATAATATCCCCGCGATTGATGGCATTGCGCAGACTGACGGTCACGTTGTCGCTGTCCCCCAGGTCGCGCACGGTAGTAAAACCCGCTTGCAGGGTGCGCTCCGCAGTATTGACCGCACGCAGCGTGTAATCCGCAGGGTTCCAGGTAAACGTTTCGGTGTAGGTGCTCGGCCCGTATTCATAGGCCAGATGCGTGTGCATATCCATCAACCCGGGCAGCACCGAGAAGGCACTCAGGTCGATCAGGCGCTCGCCACTGCGCCGGGTGAAGCCCCGCTCCACAGACTCCACGCGACCATCGACAATATGCACCGTGCGTTTTTCCAGTAGCCGGCCTTTTTCACTGTCGAACAGCCAACCTGCATGTACCGCAATATTGCCCTGCCCCGTCCCTTTCTGCTGCGCACCGCCTTCCTGTGCCGCGACGCCGCCAACGAAAAGCAAGGACATCAATAAAAAAATCAACAAGGAAACCAATGGCACCGACGCTTTCACCCCTTCGCAGCGCCCCCTGTGAGAGTGCGTTACTGACGTTTTATTGCTAAATAATGCAAACATATCGGATCCAGCTGTTATGGGGCTCACCAGGGTGTCAGCCCATTATTATTCAATTCCCGCGGGAAGCGGCTGCGCCAATGTACCGCATGCGTCACCCATAAAAAAAGCCCGGTTGCTTGCGCACCGGGCTTTTGCGGGTCGAAGGAATTATTCCGAAGCCGGCAAGACTTCCACAGGCCCGATCCCGAGCGCTTCGATGTCTTTCTGGATTTTGTCCAGGTCACCCACAACCACCCAGGTGAACTGGTCCGGTGCCAGATATTCTTTGGCTGCAGCCTCAACCTGTGCTTTCGACAGGGCACTGACCCGTTGCGGATATTCAGCGATATACTCCGGTGGCAACCCTTTTTCCAGCTGCCAGGCGATACTGGAAAGCAGTTGTCCCTTGGTCTGGAAGCGCGCACTCTGCTTGAGCACTTCATCGTCCTGGTAGTCCTTCAGCTCCTTTTCTTCGATGGGGCGTTTGCCCAGGTATTCCCGGAACTCCTTCAACAGCTCACGCATGGCAGGTGCGGTCTGATCGGTTTGCACCGGGGCAAACACGATGTACGGGCGCTGGGCTTCCGTATCCAGTGATACCGCACGGGCACCGTAGGACCAGTGCTTGTCTTCCCGCAGGTTCATATTGAGTCGCGAAGTGAATTTTCCGGCGATCGCTGAGGCCATCGCACTAAACGCCTCGGCATCTTCCGCGCGCCAAGGAGGCATTACCAGCCCCGCCATAATATAACTCTGCTGTGCGCCCGGGCGGTCCAGCAGGAAAATACGGGCCTTCGCAGGTCGCTCCACTGAAGGAATTTCCAGCGTGGCCAGCGGTTCTTTGGGTGTGCGCCATCCACCCAGGGTTTCATTGAGCAGCTTCTCAATTTCCGCTTTGGTGACATCGCCGACAACGGTGAGCTGGGCGTTGTCCGGGCGCAACCAGGTATTTTGGAAGGTGATCAGGTCTTCCCGGGTAATGGATTCAACAGCCTCCGGAGTGCCCGATCCGGTCAGGGGCGCACCGTAGGGGTGATCTTCACCAAACAACAGCGGTGGCAATTTACGCATCGCCAACCCCTGGGGTTGAGCCTCTTCCTGGCGAATGGAGTCCAGCCAGTTGGATTTCACCCGCACCAGATCCTTCTCTGGGAACAGCGGGCTGGTTATCACGTCCCGGAACAGTTCCAGTGACGGTTCCAGCTCGGTTTTCAGGGCACTGAAGCTAATTGAGTTGTAATCAAGTCCACTACTGGCACCTATCCCCGCCCCCAGCTCTTCCTGACGGGCGCTGAAAGCGAGACTATCGTAATCTCCTGCCCCTTCGCTCAGCATGCGCGCCACAACCGAAGCCAATCCCGGCTTGTCCCCATCCGCTGAAGCACCGCTGCGGTACTGCAGGTTCATAAACACCACCGGGGTGTCATGTCGCTCGGCGAGCACTACCTTCAGGCCATTCTTCAGGGTAAAGGCCTGCTGCTCCGGCAACTCCAGTTCCACAGTCGGGTCCACCGCAGGCAATTGACTGCGATCAACATCTTCTTCGCGTACCGCGTATTCGTCTTTGGGACTGATTACCAGGGTGAAATGCTGCGGTTTGAGCCATTTCTGTGCGACATTCTGTACGTCAAACGCCGATACCTGTGCGTATTTCCCCAAGCCATTGACCAAGGCACCGGGGTCGTCGTAATAAAACTCGGAGCGGGCAAGGATGTCGGTTTTACCACCAAAGCCACCGATTTTTTCCAGCCCCTTCACCAGGCTGGCAAATTCGCTCTGCTTGATACGGCGCAGCTCATCCGCACTCACGCCAGACTGGGCGAACTCGCGCAATTCCTCATCCAGGAGCTTTTCCACTTTTTCGACAGACTGACCGGGCTTCAAATCCACCATGATAAACAACTGTCCCGCCAGCTGCCGGCCATAGTAAAAAGCACTGACACTGGTCGCCACCTGCTCATCGCGCACCAGGCGGCGATAAAGCAGGGAATTTTTGCGATTGGCCAGCAGCGACGTCATCAAATCCAGCGCATTTTCTTCCTTGCTGCCAATGGCCGGCACATTCCACACATAGTAAATCCGCGTCTGCGGCACCTGGTCGGTCATCTCCAGGCGCTTGTTCACTTGTGAGGGCAACTCCCAGTTCTTCAGTTCCGGCGGCACCGAGGTACTGGGGATACTCCCGAAGTACTTACGCGCCTTTTCCATGGCCTCGGCAACGGTGATATCCCCGGCAATCACCAGAATGGCATTGGCTGGCTGGTAGTAATCGGTAAACCACTGTTTGACGTCTTCCAGGCTGGCCTGATCCAGGTCTTCCATGGAGCCGATGGTGGTCCATGAATAAGGGTGATCGGAGGGAAAGGTATTGGTGGCAATCTCATCGAATGCCTTACCGTAGGGCGCATTTTCCCCCTGGCGTTTTTCGTTTTTTACAACGCCACGCTGCTCGTCGAGTTTTTCCTGACTGATGGCACCCTTGAAGTGCCCCATACGATCCGACTCCATCCACAGCGCCATATCCAGCGCGCCCTTGGGCACCGTCTCGAAATAATTGGTTCGGTCGTTGTTGGTGGTGCCATTCATATCCGTGGCACCAGAGCGCTGGAAGGGTTCGAAATATTCGCCGGGGAAATTTTCCGAGCCGTTGAACATCAGGTGTTCAAACAGGTGGGCAAAACCGGTCTTGCCACGGGTCTCATCTTTGGAGCCCACTTTGTACCAGATATTGATCGCCACCACTGGCGCCTTGGGATCTTCGTGCACAATGACCGTGAGGCCGTTCTTGAGCACCTCTTTGTGAAATGGCAGCTCGATTTTTGGCGGCTGAACAAAAGCCTCGTTACCACTAGCTGCCGCTTTGCTACTGGCGGCGGCTTCTTTATCCGCAGTCAGCGCCTTGTGAACCTTCTCATCGTCCCCGCTAGATGACGGATGCCGGTCACAACCAGACACCGACAACAACCCCATTAGGCCAGCGCAAAGAGTAAGTCGCAGGGCCAGACGGCCAGAGGCGGTTCGCATATCCATTGTCACTTATCCTGAGTCACTTATCCTGATTTTGTATTTTTCAGCGGCGGGGAGCATGACAGCTGCTCATCATTCACCACAAAAAATCCGGCGCTTTGCTGGTTGGAAAGCCGATTAAACGTCAATTTGCAAAAGAGCCACAAGGCAATGTGGTCACGCGGGTATTAGTGTAGGCAAAAAAACGGGCGCCGTAGCGCCCGAAGAATACCTCACAGAGAGACGATGATGTCGTCAGAGGAAAACCGTTCAAATATCAATCGAATACGAAACAGGGAGCGCCTGCCGGGCTCCCCTAATGCGATCACGCCGCCGCTGAATCCGCCTTGTTCAGGGCGTCCTCATGTCCGAAGCGCTCTTCCGCAATGCGATCGGCAACGTGTGCCGTGGTTTCACCGGTTTCATCGGCGCGCTGGAAAACTTCCTGCATGGTGGTGCCAATGGTTTCGATGTGCGCTTTCACCTGATCGGCGTTGTACTCACCCTGCTCCTGGCCGAGCTGCTGGTAGTAAACGTCGATGATACCGCCCGCATTGATCACGTAATCCGGCGCGTACAGAATGCCTTTTTCTTTGAGCACTTGCGCGTGGCGGGCTTCGGCCAGCTGGTTGTTGGCGGCACCGGCAATGGCACCCACTTTCAGGCGATCGATGGTGTTGTCGTTCAGGATGGCACCCAGGGCGCAAGGCGCGAACAGGTCTACATCCAGGTCGAAAATTTCTTCTGCGCCAACCGCGGTTGCGCCCAGCTCATTGACCGCGCGATCTACGTTGTCCTGGAAAATGTCGGTAACAAAGAGTTCAGCGCCGGCTTCTTTAAGCAATTTAGCGAGGCGGAAGCCAACATTGCCCACGCCCTGAATAGACACTTTCAGGCCGCTCAGGTCGGTACGGCCCCAGCGATGCGCGACCGCCGCTTTCAAACCAACAAAGACGCCGTAGGCAGTGGAAGGAGACGGGTCACCGCCATGTTCCTGGCCGGCGATCACACCGGATACGAATTTGGTGCGCTCACCGATGATTTTCATATCGGCAACGCTGGTGCCGGAATCTTCTGCGGTGATGTAGCGGCCACCGAGGGTGTTCAGGAAGTCCCCCATGGCCCGCAGCAGTTCCGGCGTTTTCTGCTTGCGCGGATCGCCGATGATGACGGACTTGCCGCCGCCGAGTTTCAGGCCAGCCATGGCAGATTTGTAGGTCATACCGCGAGACAGACGCAGGACGTCGTTCAGAGCTTCGGCATCGTCGGCGTAAGGCCACATGCGGCAACCACCCAGGGAAGGACCCAGGTTGGTATTGTGAACCGCAATAATCGCCTTCAGGCCGCTTTTAGCGTCGTGGTAAAAGGCAACTTCTTCATGGTTGTCGTACGCGGGATGGGAAAAAATACTCATTACAATCCTCTCCGGAGGCCGGTTTTACGGCGGCGTCAGACTCGGCCAATTTTGTCGGCTCCGTCTACTGCCGTGCTTTATTCTAGGTCCCTAAGAATATAGCCAGTGCCGGAATACGCGCATTGCGATCTTTGCGCCAATAGACCAAACAGTATCATTTACATCCCAAAATTATAGATATTTTAGGATGATCAAACCTGCAAAAATCGTTACTTTGAATTAGTCATGTATTTGGCAGCCGACATTGGGCCAAATATCCACCAAATCCTTCGCTACCCCCACTCCCTCGCGAAGCTCTGCGCCCGCAGGTGGCAATCCCAGTCAGACCCAGCCACAAGGCCCAGTTACAAGAACCAGTCATAAGACCCAGGCGCAAAGCCCAGTCACAGTAGAAAGCATCAGCAAACTGGCCTGTAACCTGTCGTCTGGTAGAATCCGCGCCCGATACACCCCCTATTCAGGCCTTGATTCAGGCACCACCCGATTTACAGAGAAGTCTTCATGCTCAATGCCGACGCCCTCAAGCAGCTTACGCAGCTGAAAACCGATATTCGCTCCACCAAAGAATTCGCCGAAGGCCGCGTGCGCGGCAGCAATGGCAAGTTCGGCTTTGTGGTGCTGGATGACGGCCGCGAGGCGTTTCTGCCACCGGCGGAAATGGACCGGGTGTTTCCCGGGGACCGAGTGCGTGTCAGCCTGACCGAAGAAGAGAAAGGCAATGAAAAAGGCAAACTGTCGGCAGAGCTGGACAGCCTGATCGAATCCGAGCTCAAGTACCTGGTCGGCCAGTACATTCAGCGCGGCCAGGGCCACTTCATCCAGCCCAGTGAGCACGGCCTGTCCCGCTGGATCTTCCTGCCGCCCAAAGCGCGGGGCAAAGCCCAGCCGGGCGAATTCATTGCCTGCAGTGTGACCCGTCACCCGTTCAAGGACGGCAAGTCCCAGGCCAAGGTGGAAAATGTAATCGGCCAGCCGGATATGGCGGGTATCGAGCACGCGTTCGTGGTGGCCCAGTATCGCCTGCCGAACCAGTTCAGCCCGGCGGCACAGGAACAGGCCGATCAAGTGCCAGCACAGCTGCAAGACCTTTGTGCAGAGCGCAAAGATCTCTCCGAACTGGGTTTTGCCACCATCGACGCCGAGTCCACCAAAGACATGGACGATGCCCTGGCCGTCAGCGCATCCGACAACGGCTGGACCCTGCACATTGCCGTTGCCGACCCCTCAAGCCTGATCGAACCAGGCAGCGCCCTGGACAAGGAAGCGCAGCAGCGGGCGAGCAGCGTTTACCTCGCCGGCGAAACCCTGCCGATGCTGCCAGGCAACCTGTGTGAAAACAGCTTTTCACTGCTGCCCGGTGAACTGCGCCCGGCCCTGGTGATGCACATAAAGGTGGCGAAAGACGGCGCCCTGAATAGTTTCGACTACGAATTTGCCGCCATCCGCTCACAGCACAAACTGAGCTACGCCCAGGTTGCGCAGTTTATTGAAGGGGATGAAACGGCAGTACCCGCAGAACAACAGGAGAGCCTGCGCCAGCTGGACGAGCTGAGCAAAGCCCGCACCGAGTACCGAGCGGGCCACTCGCTGGTGATGGAAGACCGCCCGGATTACGACTTGGTGTTAAACGAACAGCGCAAAATCGAGCGCATCGAAAAGCAACAGCGCTCCGCGGCACAGCGCATGGTGGAAGAAGCCATGCTGGCCGCCAACATCTGCGCCGGCAACAAACTGGCCGAGCTCGGCGGAGGCTGCTTCTCCATTCACCTCGGTTTCCGCGACGAGCGCATGGCAGAAATTCGCGCACTGCTGAAAGACGTACTGCCGGAATACGCCGAGCAGGATCTGCACCAGCTGGATACCTACCTCAAGCTGGTGAAGGAACTGGAAGCCCACAGCGATACCGAAATGCACAATGTACTGGCGGTACTGAAGCGCATGCTGCGCCCCGGTGAACTGAGCGGCAAGCCCGCCGCGCACCTGGGACTCGGACTCGCCCACTACGCCACGGTCACATCGCCGATCCGCAAATTCAACGACCTGCACAACCACCGCGTGTTGCGCGCAGCACTGCTGGGGACCGAGCAGCCCAAGCTGGAAGAACGCAACGGCGAAGCCCTGCAACAAGTTGTTGCCACCGGTCGCCAGGCCGACCGCGCGCTACAGCAATGGCTCTACTGCCAGTACATGGAACCCAAAGTGGGTGAAGTCTTCAGCGGCACCATTACCTTGGTCAATGGCGCCGGTATCGGTGTGCGCCTGGAAGACAACGGCATCAACGGCTTTGTGCGATTCAACGGCAAAAAGAACCCCTTCGAGTTTGACGGCAAGCGCCTGCGCATTACCCGCGGCGAAGAACGTTTCCAGCTGGATCAACAGGTGCAGGTCAAGGTCAGCGCAGTCGATGTCGACAAGCGCCGTATTGCGCTGGAGCTGGTCGCAGAATCTGCCGAGGACTCGGCGCCGGAGGCCGGCAACTGATTGCGGCCACAATGCCAACATCTGTAACACCCTATTCCACAAACCGTCTTCCGTAACACCATCGGACTAAACTTCCAGCCGCGGGGCCAAAAGCCCTGCGGCCAACACTGGCCACTATCCCGGCATCCCGGCCCCGTTATCTGGATCCTCGCCAGGATAGACTCAAGAAAGTCACAAGGAACAACCATGTCGACCATTGCCGAACTGAACCCCGCTCCCCTGTGGAAACATTTCGCCAAGCTTTGCGAAATCCCCCGCCCGTCCAAGCATGAAGACAAGGTGGTGGCCTATATCGTTGATTTCGCCAACAACCGCGGCCTCGATGTCAAACTGGATCAGGTCGGCAATATCATCATCAAGAAGCCTGCAACACCGGGGATGGAAGATCGCAAAACCCTGGCAATGCAGAGCCACGTGGACATGGTGCCGCAGAAAAATGCGGATACCGACCACGATTTCCTGACGGATTCCATCAAGCCCTATATCGATGGCGAGTGGGTTACCGCAGAGGGGACCACCCTGGGCGCGGACAATGGCATTGGCGTTGCCGCCATCCTTGCCCTGCTGGAGTCCACCGATATCCCCCACCCCGCGCTGGAAGCCCTCCTCACCATTGACGAGGAAGCGGGAATGACCGGCGCCAAAAACCTGCAGCCAGGGCACTTCGAAGCCGACCTGCTGCTGAATCTGGATACCGAAGACGAAGGCGAGCTTTACGTGGGTTGTGCCGGCGGTGTGGATGTCAATGTCTCCCTGCCCTATTCCTCAGAACCCACGCCCGCGGATCATCAGGCTTTCAAATTGAGTGTTCGAGGACTGCGCGGTGGCCACTCCGGGCTGGATATCGACAAAGGCCGTGGCAACGCCAACAAAATCGCCAACCGCATCATCGATGCCGCGCTAGTGGAAATTCCCGAGCTGCGTATTGCCAGCCTGGACGGTGGCAGCCTGCGCAATGCCATTCCCCGCGAGTCGTTCACCACTATCACTGCACCGGCCGACAGGGGCGCAGATTTACAAAAAGTTTTTCAGCGTGAAGCCGCCGCCATCAAGGCCGAACTGGACAATGAAGCCAGGCTGGAAATCACTCTGGAAGAAACCGACACTCCGGCAGCGGTAATGGATACTGAAAGCCAGCTCAAACTGATCCGTGTCATCCGTTGCTGCCCCAACGGCGTCGAGCGCATGAGCACTGCGCTGGAAGGCATTGCCGACACCTCCAACAACCTTGCGAGAGTGGTCACCGAAGAGGTAAACGGGCAGTCTCAAATACGTATCCAGTGCCTGGTACGCAGCCTGTCCGACAGCGCCCGCGACCAGCACGGCCTGAATGTCGCCGCGGCATTCCAGCTCGCCGGTGCGCACACCTCACTGGACAACGCCTATCCCGGCTGGACGCCCAATATGCAGTCGCCCCTGCTGGCACTAATGAAAGACGTCTACAAGGAGATGGAAGGCAAGGAACCAGAAGTCAAAGTCATTCACGCCGGCCTCGAGTGCGGCCTGCTGGCCAAGCCTTACCCCAACTGGGACATGGTCTCTTTTGGCCCTACCATCCGTCGCGCCCATTCGCCGGAAGAGCGGGTACATATCGAGAGCGTGGGGAACTTCTGGGACTACTTTTTGAAAGTCGTGGCGGCCATTCCCAAGCGTTGAAGTCACAAAATTGACAAAAGCCCGGCCAAACCCGCCGGGCTTTTTTGTATTTGTGAAATATTCCAAGGAGAATGGTGGCAAACAACAGGTAGCGCCGCTTTATGACTCCAGCGATCAATACGGCTAAAAAGGCCAGGATCTGTTACCAGGTGCACGAGTACCAGCACGATGTGTCAGCCCCATCTTATGGTCTCGAAGCCGCAGAAAAACTGTCGCTCGCGCCCGCGCGCGTATTCAAGACACTGGTGGTGAGCCTGGATGGGAAGTCCCTCGCCGTTGCGATAGTTCCAGTGCAAAGCCAACTCAGCATGAAGCTGATCGCCAAGGCCGCCGGTGTAAAAAAAGCCGCAATGGCAGATAAAGACGCCGTGATGCGCTCCTCGGGTTATGTACTCGGTGGCGTGAGCCCACTGGGACAGAAAAAGCAGTTGCCCACCTTCCTGCACTGCTCTGCCGAATCGGAAGCCACCATCTTTGTCAGTGCCGGCCGGCGGGGCCTGGAGATTGAACTGGCTCCAAAAGATCTGTTGCAGCTGACCCGGGGCAAATTTGCACCACTGGCCGCCGATTAAACAGAAGACCCTGCGAAAACCGTGAACATAATTTGACTGACGGTGTCGAAACGTCGATACCAATAAAGAAAGGAAGCCCTGTGAAGTATCTTGCTCTTTTAACATCCCTTGTATTGCTGTCGGGTTGCGGCACGGTGACCACGCTGACCAATTCCGACTCGGAAATAGCACGAAATCTGAAACGACAGAATACAGGCTGTGTCAGTGTGCCCCGGGTGTACAGTGGCGTTGCCTACAATATGTGCAAACTCAACTCCAATGGAAGCTCCATTTACTTTCTCCCAATGGTCGGTGCCTACCTAGTTGACAGCCTTTTGTCGGCCACCACCGACACCGTCATGCTGCCCTACACCGTCTATGTGCAGAGCCAGGACGGCAGCATTAACCTGTAGAAATTTCGCCCAGCTATTCACCGGCCGCGCGCACCGCAACCGGGAACCACTGGTCCCGACTTAGACTGGTTCCCGCGTTGCATACATCGCATAATGCGCGGCCAAATTTTCAAATCGACGACTGGCCTGCTGTATGTGGTTTAAAAACCTGCGCGTCTACCGCCTCACCCGCGAATTCTCCCTATCCGCCGAGCAATTGAACGAAATGCTCGAGCCGGACATTTTCACGCCTTGCGGCAGCCAGGATATGGCCCGCTACGGCTGGGTACCGCCCCTGGGGCGCCACGGCAGCGAGCTGGTCCACGCCGCCAACGGCTACCTGATGGTGTGCGCGAAGAAGCAGGAGAAAGTGATCCCCGCGGCGGTGGTGAATGAGAAGGTAGAAGAAATGGCCCTGGCCATTTCCGAAAAAGAAGCCCGCAGTGTCGGTCGCAAGGAGCGGCAGAACCTCAAAGACGAGGTACTGTTGGAAATGCGCCCGAAAGCCTTCGCGCGCTCCCGCCTGCAATTTGCCTATATCGACCCCAAAGATGGTTGGATTGTGGTGAACGCCTCTTCGGCCAAGGCCGCGGAGGAACTACTGGAGAACCTTCGGGAGGCCATCAGCAGCCTGTCGGTAGTACCAGTAATCGCCAAAAACATTCCGCAGCAATCCATGACCCACTGGCTGACCGCCCCGGAGGCCCCCGCCAATTTCGAGTTCGGCCACGAGTGCGAGCTGCGCGACCCGCAGGAATCGGGCAGTGTCATTCGCTGCAAAAACCAGGACCTGTGTGCGGAGGAAATCCACAATCACCTGGTCGCCGGTATGCAGGTGCACAAACTGGGGCTGGTCTGGCGCGAAGGTGTGGAACTGATGGTAGATGATCAGCTGGCCATCAAGCGCCTCAAGTTCAGCGACGAAGTGACCGAGAAGGCCGATAACGCCGATGCCGACAATGCCGCCCAGCGCTTCGATATCGAATTCTCGGTAATGACCCTGGAAATCTCGGCACTGTTAAAGGACCTGCTGGTGGCTTTCGGCGGGCTCAACACCGATACAGCCAGCGTCGACGAGATAGTCGCCCGCGCTACCCGCGCCGATAGCGAACAGCAACTGGCTGCGGAAGTGGAAGAAGTGGTTTAAAAAAACTGAATAAAAGAGCTCCATTGGGCATCTACACACTTCTAAAAAAAGGCCGCTATAAAGCGGCCTTTTTTGTGTATCACTCAATGAATTTTCTTGATCGGCCGCCCCGGCTCACTCCACAACACGTGGTATTTCTGCTGCTCAGGTTTATCGACCCGCGAAAAGGTGTGCGCGCCAAAGAAATCGCGCTGGGCCTGCAGCAGGTTCGCCGGCAGTGATTCGCGCCGGAAAGCATCGTAGTAACTGAGCGCTGAAGACAACGCCGGTACCGGAATCCCGCCAATGGTGGCATCGGCCACGGCCCGACGCCAGTTGCCCTGGTGGCTGGCGATCTGCTCGATGAAGAAATCATCCAGCAACAAATTGGACAACTTGGTATCCCGCTCATAGGCATCGCTGATGGACTGCAGGAAGACCGCACGGATAATACAGCCGGCGCGCCAAATGCGGGCGATTTCTGCAAAGTTCAGTTCCCAGCCCTGCTCGCGGGCCGCGAGCTTCATCAGATCGAAGCCCTGCGCATAAACGCAGATTTTTGCGCAGTACAAAGCATCGTGCAGCTGCGCGATTACCTCATCCCGCTTGTCCTGCGGCACCGCGGCCACTGACGGTCCAACCAGTTTTTTTGCCGCACGGCCGCGCAGCACCTTGCGGGTGGAAAGCGAGCGCGCAAACACCGCTTCCGCAATACTCGGCGCCGGGCAACCGACCTGCAAGGCACCCACCGCGGTCCACAAGCCAGTGCCCTTCTGACCGGCGCGATCGAGAATCACGTCCACCAGCGGCTTGCCGGTTTCCGAGTCCAGGGTATCCAATACTTCAGCACTGATATCGATCAGGTAGCTGTTGAGCACGCCTTTGTTCCAGTCGCGAAAGACTGCGGCAATTTCCTTTGGTGTCATCTCCAGGGCACTACGCATCACGTCATAGACTTCGCAGATCATCTGCATATCCGCGTATTCGATGCCGTTGTGCACCATTTTCACAAAATGGCCGGAACCGATGGGCCCGATGTACGCCGCGCAGGGCTCACCTTCTTTGACGGGGTTGCCCGGCTCAAACCGCTCGATGGGCTGGCCCGTGGCCGGATCTACCTTGGCGGCAATTGCATGCCACACCGGCTCGATGCGCGCCCAGGCATAGCGGTCGCCACTGGGCATCAGGGAAGGCCCGAAGCGCGCGCCGACTTCGCCACCGGATACCGCCGTGGTGAAGAAGATCAGTTTGCCTTCGTAGCGCTTGCAGCGCGTTACAGAGTCGGTCCAGAGGCTGTTGCCGGTATCGATCACGATATCGTCCGCCTGCAGGCCGGCGTCCAGCAACTTGTTGCAAACGTCATCCACGGGCGCGCCCGCCGGCACAGAGAGAATCACCAGATGCGGCGCTTTCACCCGTGACAGCAGTTCGGTGTAGGAATTGCACACCTCCACCCGTGCCGGCTGGTCGCCCCGCTCTTTGGCATCCTGCTCCAGCAGCGCTTCCAGGCGGCCGTGATCCAGGTCAAAAGCACACACGCGGTATCCGTTGTCCACGAGGTTGAGGATCAGGTTTTTCCCCATGACGCCCGCGCCAATAAAACCGATATCGCAAAGTGAATCTGACATGGAATCTGACATGAAGGTCTCCAGAAAAGTGGTACGGCTCAAAGCGGGCGGAGTATAGCAATACCGGCAGCCACTCGGCAGTCGAATCTACCGGCAATGACTTGCCATTCCACCGCCACGGTAACCTCGCTACACTCCCGAGGAATATCACTAACCCGTTAATACTAATAAGCGACTCAAGCGCTTCGGAATTCAGCATGCCAACGCCGCCCAAGATATCTCCCCGCATCGAGTTCTCAGCCCCCTGGAGTCGCCAGCTGCGCTGGATAACGGCCCTGACCAGCCTGTTTCTTGTGGGAACCAGCGTGATCCTGCAAATAAACACACCGGCCCATGCCCCCAGCACCTATCAATTGGGTATCTGGCTGCCGCTCGCTCTGCTCCTGCTCTGCGCGGTATTTACCGTGCGCGGATACCGACTGCAAGGTAACGACCTGATTATCCGGCGACTCGGCTGGAGTACGCGTATATCACTGGGTGAAATCGAATCGGTGACCCATGAGCCGGACGCCATGAAAGGCTCCATTCGACTGTTCGGCAACGGGGGTTACTTCGGCTATATCGGCCTGTTTCGCAACCAGAAACTGGGGCGTTACCGGGCCTTTGCCACCAGCGCCGCGCACTCGGTGGTCATTCGTCGGCCCGCTTCAACTCTGCTGGTGACTCCGGATAATCCGCAACGTTTTGTGGAAGTACTCAAACCGTTTACCGAACACCAGCATCAGTAGCGACCTTCCGCTCCCCCCCGATACCTGGCGCTGATCTACACTGAAGTTCAAGCTGCCATTTCACTGCCTAATTTCCAGGTACAGGGGACGCGAGTATGAAGTACGCACCGATCATGGGGTTTATTTACCTGCTCACAGGCAGTTTCGGCTGTCTCGCCGATGATAGCCGCACCGAAACCCTGCAGTTCGCCAAGGGTGCCACCGGAACCTCCGTTACCAGCGGCATTACCGGTTACCAGACCGTGAACTACAAGGTCACCGCCAGGGCCGGTCAGTGGATGGAAGTGAAATTGCAGACGAGCCACTCCGCCACCTATTTCAATGTCTTCGCCCCGGGCACCGGCCCCGGGGATGCCGCCATTTTTATCGGCTCGACCACAGGAAACCACTTCGCTACCGAGTTACCAGCCAACGGCACCTACACCATTCAGGTTTACATGATGCGCAGTGCCGCCCGCCGCAATGAAACCGCGGACTACAAACTGCGGGTGGATATTGATGGTGACAACGGCAGTACCAGGAGCAGCCATTAAGGCCGCGACGACCAATCACCCGGTCTGCAAACTACACTGGACGCCTTACCGGCCAGTGTCTGCCCGGCAACAATGACTCGCTATCTCTTTTCGACGGTGTATCAGTGGCTGGCGTATCAGTGGCTTGAGGCAGACACCAGGCAATGTAATAAGCAGATTTATCGGGAAATTCAGTGCAGAAACCAGTCCGGCTGACACTCTGGCTATTATTGGCACTCGCCAATATCTGGCCACTTTTGGGGCAAATTGCGCTCGCCGCTGGCGCTGCCCCGGCAATTGCTAACAGTAGTATTCGCCAGGAGAAGGTCGAACTCGCAGAACCCCGATCCACTGCAGAAGGCTCCGGCACCGCCACCGGCTCCATTTCCTCCGGGCTCCCGAACAGCGCAGGCAACCCCCGCAGCGCCCGCATCTCAGACACTATCCAGGGTCATCACGCCATTGAATACCTGATTGACGCCCGCACCGGGCAATCTCTGGAGCTGGACCTGCGCAGTAACAATGTGCAGGCGAGCTACCATATCACCGCGCCTGCGGCACCCCGCGCACTGCATAAAGGCCACGGGCTACACGCGCGCTACTCCGTCACCCTGCCCCGGGACGGCACCTACAAGGTTCTGGTTTACCTGATGGAGTCCGCTGCGGAAAAAGGGGAAAGCGCCAATTTCCTGCTGAAAATCCGCCTGCGCGATCCCGGGTAGGCTCTCTCCAGATTGTCGATTTTCGCCATCATGCAAGACGCTCAACAGCAAAGCGACAGCGACAGTAAAATCGCCAATGCGACAATCAATGCCGACTACAGTACCGCCATCGACCAGGTAGACCGCTGGGTGGATGGCGCCATCACGCTGATACCCAACTTCACCGTTGCACTGGTTGTGCTGTTAGTCTTCTTTATTCTCGGCAGCCTTGCCCGTTTCCTGATTCGGCGCCAGCTGAATCGACGGCAGCGCAGTAACCTCGGCGACATGCTGGGAGGGCTGGTGAAATGGAGCCTGATACTGCTGGGGTTTTTACTGGCTGCCACGATTGTCATGCCCAGCCTTAAACCCGGGGACCTTATCGCCGGCCTCGGCGTCGGCTCGGTTGCAATTGGTTTTGCCTTCAAGGACATTCTGCAAAATTGGCTGGCGGGACTTCTGATCCTGATCAGACAACCCTTTGAAGTCGGTGACCAGATTAAAGTCGCGGACTATGAAGGCACCGTCTGCCGAATTGAGACCCGCGCCACCATGATTGATACCTACGACGGGCAACGGGTAGTCATCCCCAACAGCGACATTTACACCAACGCCATTCTGGTAAAAACGGCGCATGCCACACGACGCACAGATTACGACATTGGCATCGGTTACAGCGACGATATCGAGGAAGCCTGTACCGTTATTTGCAAAGCATTAAACCAAGTGGAAGGCGTGCTTTCAGAGCCGGCCCCGGAAGCCCTTCCATGGGAACTGGCAGCCAGCTGGGTCAGTATCCGCGCACGCTGGTGGACCCATGCAAAGCAATCCGACGTGACCCACGTGAGAGCAAGGGTGATACACGCGATAAAAATTGCGCTGGACGATGCCGGTATTGATATGCCTTTCGAGACCCAGGTTCACCTGTTTCACGATCAAACGGATGAAAGCGATGGCGAACGAGGCAGTCAACGGGAGGGGTGGCCAGTGGGCCGCAAGGATAGGGAGTGAGCTTACATTGATCGGCCAGGCTCGCAGAAGGCGAGCCCGGCCTGCCATAGGCAATCAGCCGATACAGGCAATCAGCCGATTTTGCGGATACCTACGGCTTCGCGCAGCTTGGCCAGGAAAGGGCGGGAATAAGCACGGGCTTTTTCTGCCCCCTTCTCCAGTTCCACTTCGATTTGCGCCGGGTTCGCAAGCAAATCGTTGTAACGCTCACGCGCCTCGGCAACCTGACCGTTGATCAGCTCAAACAACTGCTTCTTGGCCTCGCCCCAGGCAATCCCCTCTTCGAATGCCTTACGCATCTCCGCGGTCTGCTCCGGGGTAGCGAAGGCCTGCCAGATCTGGAATACGGTGGAAGTATCCGGGTCTTTTGGCTCACCTGGCTCAAGCAGGTTGGTTTTAATTTTGTTGATATGTTTTTTCAACTGCTTTTCTGGCAAAAACAGCGGAATGGTATTGCCGTAGCTCTTGCTCATTTTGCGGCCATCCAGCCCCTGCAGCACGGCCACATGCTCATCGACCACCGCTTCCGGCAGTGCAAAATGTTCACCATAGTGGTGATTGAATCGCTGACCGATATCCCGTGCCATTTCGATGTGCTGGATCTGGTCTTTACCCACCGGCACTTTGTTGGCATTGAACATCAGGATGTCAGCGGCCATCAGGATGGGATAGCTGTAAAGCCCCATGGTGATACCGAAATCGGAATCCTGGCCGTCTTCCCGGTTTGCATCTACCGCCGCCTTGTACGCATGCGCGCGGTTCATCAGTCCCTTGGCCGCCTGACAGGTCAACAGCCAGGTCAACTCGGGAATTTCCACAATGTCCGACTGGCGATAGAAAACCACATTGTCAGTATTGAGGCCCAGCGCCAGCCAGGTTGCGGCAATCTCCAGCGTGGACTGGTGTACCTGCTCCGGATCCTGGCACTTGATTAGCGCGTGGTAGTCCGCCAGAAAGTAGAAAGACTGGTTACTCTCTTCCTGGCTGGCGGCAATGGCCGGGCGAATGGCGCCCACGTAGTTACCCAGGTGTGGTGTGCCGGTGGTAGTAATGCCGGTAAGAACGCGCTGCTTGCTCATAAATCCTTGCTTTTCTATCTGCTATTTATCGCTACGATGAATCAGGAGGGCGAATGATACCCGTTTCCTGCCAGTGGTTGTACGGCTTGGGTCCTATCCCATCGCGGATCAGGCCGGACCTCGCACAGCCTGACATTCCGCCAGTACGTCGCGGTACTCTGCTGCCATTTGCTCCCAGTTCATCCCCGAAACATCCGGCAACCGCGCTTTTGCCGCGGATTGCGCCCGCTCCGCACAGCGCACCATTGCTGCACACAGGTTCGCCGCACAGGACTCCACATCATCGGAGTAACGCCAACCGCCCCGTCCGAACCATTCCGGGTAGGCAAGGTTGTCCGGCACCAGCGGCTGGCACCCGGCAGCTACGGCCTCGAGCACCGCGAGCCCCTGGAAGTCGTGGCGCGCGGTGGAAATCACCCCGTGACTGCTCCCCAGCAACTGGCGGTACTCGGCCACGCTCTCCCGGTACCCCCAGGCACCCAGGGCGCCCTGCTTTACCAGCAGCTTCTTGATATGGGCAAACTCTGCCGGCTGGCGACGAAATTGCTGCCCAACCACATGCAGGGTATAGGGGATCGCTTCACGTCCGAAGCGACGCAGTGCGGCGAGCAGAATATCCGGACCTTTGTCGTACTCCCAACGGTGATTCCAGATGAACGTCGGGTGTTGCGACCTTTCCTGGGGCACCTGAAAGGCGGCATTTTCCAGTGGAACGGGTAATACCCGGGATTTTTCCGCAATTTCCCGGCAGATCCCCTTGGGCACATGGTCCGGCAATTTATGCAGGAGTTCCTGCGCCCCCTCCAGCAGGGTGGTGCGGTTGTACTCGGAATTGAACAGCAGCAGATCGCCGCAGAGCGCGGTATAGATGTTCAGTAGTTGCGGTTCCACAGAGTCGATCGCATCTTCGCTGCGCGGGTAATCAAACTGGTTTTCATGGAAGTAGACCGCTGTTGGTATGCGGGCCAGTTCCGGCACCAGTCCCCTGAGCGCAGACAGGTCCGTCATCGACGTGGCAACGACCAGGTCCCAGGGTTGCTTGAGGACGGTCGCGGCTTCTCCACGCCCCCAGCTGAGGCTGTTACCTCGTACTCTCCAATTAAAGTAGCGTGGTGGCAGTGTGAGAACCGTCCACTGCCACTGGGGAATTGCGGCCACCAGGCCACGCCGCCAGCGCTTGTGGCTGTCGGCATCATAGGCGGAAAGCAAAAGCACTTTCACAAAATGTACCTGAAAGGTTGACTCAAATACTCAGCTGAAATCCCGTACATTGGTCAGGCGCGCAAACAAACTGGAAGTATCCCAGCGGCCGCCTCCGAGCGCCTGCACCTCGCTGTAGAACTGATCCACCAGCGCAGTCACCGGCAGCAATGCGCCATTGCGCTGGGCCTCATCCAGCACTATCCCGAGATCTTTGCGCATCCAGTCCACGGCAAAGCCGTGCTCATACTCTCCCGCCAGCATGGTTTTGTAGCGGTTTTCCATTTGCCAGCTTTGCGCGGCACCCTTGGATATCACCTCAACCACCTGCTCGGGGTCCAGCCCCGCAGCGCGGGCAAAATGCAGACCTTCCGACAGGCCCTGCACCAGACCGGCAATACAGATCTGGTTGACCATTTTGCACAACTGCCCACTGCCTACCGGCCCGAGCAAATTCATTGCGCGGGCGTAACAGTCCAGAAATGGTTTAGCACGTTCGAAGAGTACCGGGTCACCGCCCACCATAATCGTCAGCGCGCCATTCTCCGCTCCCGCCTGGCCACCGGATACCGGTGCATCCAGAAATCCAATTCCGCGCTGTTCAGCTTCCGCAGCCAGCGCTCGCGCCACATCGGCGGACGCCGTGGTGTGGTCCACAAACACACTGCCCGGCCCCATGCCCTGAAAGGCACCATCCGGTCCCTCGGTTACCTGCCGCAGGTCGTCATCGTTACCTACACAGGCGAACACGAATTCGGCACCCTGCGCAGCCTCTGCCGGAGTTGCGAATGCCTCACCGGCATGGGTTTCCAGCCACTCGCCGGCGCGACTGGCGGTGCGGTTATATACCCGAACCTGATAACCAGCCCTGGCAAGGTAGCCAGCCATGGGGAAGCCCATGACGCCGAGGCCAATAAATGCAACCGTAGTATTCGCTGAGCTTGCCATCATTACCTCTGGTCAAATTGTTTGGTTATGCCGCCGGTCTGGGACAAGTGCGGGGTCAATTGGCAAGAATCAGCCAAATCAGTGCCGCACCCAGCAACAACCGGTAAATGGCGAAGGGAGCCATACCAATGCGGCTGATAAATTGCAGGAAAAAATGAATACAAAGGTAAGCGCTGATACCGGACAGGATCACGCCGAGGAAAATACTCCCCCAGGGCACAAACTGGGTATCGAGCAATTCCATGGTCAGCAACAGAGCGCTGAGAGCAATGACCGGTATCGACATCAGAAATGAGAAACGTGCCGCCGCCTCCCGTTTCATCCCCAGCATCAGGCCCGCCGTCATGGTAATACCCGAGCGCGAAGTACCTGGAATCAGTGCCAGGGCTTGGGCGGCACCAATCATCAGCGCCTTTTTCCAGTTCAGCTTGCCAATATCATCCCGACGCGCGCCGCGCACATCTGCCCACCACAGTAGCAGGCCAAAAAGAATGGTCGTCGCGGCTATTACCGCGGAGGATCGCAAGTGGGTCTCGATAAAGTCTTTGAATGCCAGCCCCACCAGGCCCGCAGGAATCGTTGCCAGCACAATCAGCCATGCCAAACGCCCCTCATCCGTAAACTGGCCACCTTTGAAACCGCCCAGCCCATCGCGGATCAAGTGCCAGACATCTTTACGAAAATACACCAGCACCGCGATCAGAGAACCAAAATGCACCGCCACATCAAACGCCAGCCCCTGGTCCGGCCACCCGAGCACCTGGTTCGGAAGAATCAGGTGTGCTGAGCTGGAAATAGGCAAAAATTCAGTGATTCCCTGGATCAGGGAAAGGATGATGATATGAAGAGTTTCCATTCGGGTTACTACTGCCGGTATAAGCCCGTATCAGGCCTGATTATTTTCGATTCAGCTGGCTATTTTCAATGCAACAGCTATTTGGGCTTAACGCTGGCGAATCCGCTCGCGCTTTTTCCAGGTGACTTCATTGCGTAAATAGGCTGGCTCCAGATCCTGGGCGGCAACCTGCTCGCCCCGCTGCCAGAGATCGGCGGCCAGGACCGCAATATCCTGCGCGTGAACATCCGAATCCAGAGCCAACGCTTTAACATTCAATGCCGCCAGTTGCGGATACTGCCAACCGGGGCCGGCGGCATAGAACTGGCCTTCGGAGGCCTCGGCGCCCGCCGGCAGAGTATATCCCGCCGCCCGTAACGCAGAGACCACCTGTTCAGGGCTGGACACCGCGTCTTCAAGCAGTGCGCTGCCCGGCTCGCCGGTGTCGTAAAGCCCCCAGTAAACCTCCTGCATCCGCGCATCCAGCGCAACGAGTACTGGTGCATCTTGCCAATCCGGGTGGACACGGACCGCACCCGCTGCCATGGCCGCAAGGCTGGATACCGGGACTACAGGCTTGTCAGCGGCAAATGCCAGGCCCTGCACGCAACTGATTGCTATACGCAATCCGGTAAATGAGCCGGGCCCCCGGCTTACGGCAAAGGCATCCAGCTGCGACAGGCTGCTCTGCCCCTCTGCCAGCACCGCCTCAACCATGGGCAGCAGACGGCGAGTATGATCCCGCTCCGCTTTCACGAACTGCTCCCAGACCTGGCCGTCACTATAGAAAGCAACTGAGCAGGCACCGGAGGTGGTATCAACAGCCAGAAATTTCAACGAATAAGACCCGTATTGGTGAGATCAGAAGAAGGCGTGGTACCCCGGATCGAGGAACTGGTGGCGAATTGTGTCACGCCCAGCGGTAAACGCAACCGGCAACCCGGCCCTGCCGACCAAAAGAAAAGCCCCGGCGAAAAGCCGGGGCTTGGCAGACTCTGGAACCAGGCTGACAGGACAGGTGCGCACCCTGCCCCAGGTGCCATATCAGGCCTGGCGACCTGGGGAGCGCGTCACGCCTTCTTCGGCGGTCGGCCGCGGCGTCCCGGCGTCTTTTTGGCTGCCGCGGTTTTAGTGGCTGCCTTTTTAGGGCGGCCCGGAGACTTTTTCACGGTGCTCTTCTTAGCAACGGCTTTCTTAGCAACGGCCTTCTTAGCAACGGCTTTCTTGGCGACGGTTTTCTTGGCAGCCGTTTTCTTGGCGACTGCCTTCTTGGCCGCGGACTTCCTCACCGCCTTTTTCTTACTGGCTTGCTTGGCAGCCTTTTTCGCCGCGGCTTTGGCCTTGGCTACGGCCTTTTTCTCCATGGCCTTGGCTTTGGTGGCTGCTTTCTTCGCCGCAGCTTTCACTTTTGCCGTTGCTTTCTTCTCTGCCGACTTAACTTTCTTGGCATCGGCCTTGGCACGGGTCTTTTTCCAGCGGCTTTCAAATGCCTTCAGCGCCTTCGCAAGCTCTTTATCCGCCTTGGCAGACAGTTTGGCTGCCATATCCTCGACTTTTTTCTTGGCTGCGGCCTCGGCCTGACGCACCGCATCCATGGCACTGGCCTTGGCCAGCCCTAATTTGGCTTCCGCTAGCTTTGCCCGCTGCTCTCTCAATTTTGCATTGGCCGAGGTCAGTGACTGTTTCGCTGCCGCTGATCCGGTTTTCTGCGCCCTTGCCCGGGCTTTACCAACGCGATCCAGCTGTGCGTCTAACGCCTTTGCAGCAGAATCAACCGCTTTCTGCGCTTTGGTGACCACTGGTGATGCAGTGGTAGCGGCTTTGGCTGCCGGTTTAGACTTTGCTACGCGCTTTGCCTTGGCCTTTTTCTTTGCGACTCGAGCCATCCCTTGTCTCCTCTTTCTCAGTAAAAGAAGTCACTCTGAACACAGAAGTGTGTGCCGACCAGCAACCCCGATTGATCCGGTCTTTAACTGCGGCCGGGAATTGCGATATCTCTCAAATCACCCTTTTTCCAATGTGCCGGAAATTTCCAGAACCAGTGCTTCCCATTGTCGGGTCAATTCGGTGCCAGAAAATCGCTCCTGATAAAGAAGCCTTCGGCCCAAAACGAACAACCAAAATCAGAGCAAGTCATACCTGGAACAGGGGAATCGAGAGTTGCCAGTCATTAAAAATGACACGGCTGTATCAAAGTTAATAAAAAAAAGAGGGTTTGCAAGAAAAAACAGACAAAAACAACCAATATTTTTTAAAAATTTTGGTTTTTTAACAGGCCCACCGGATTTTTTACGGAATTCGAGGAAAATTCTGATGGGCCAAAGGAAATCGCAAGAGAAATATTACTCGACCGCGGCAGCCGGTACGCGAGCCAAAGCAATCGCTGCAATAGCCTCGATATGGTCCGCCCGTGCGTTCAGCGCAGGAATGTAACGGTACTCAGCACCACCGGCATCGATAAAGTTAGCGCGATTCTCTACCGCAATTTCTTCCAGCGTTTCCAGGCAATCTGCGGAAAATGCCGGGCAGATCACGTCCACACTGGAAACCCCATTCTGCCCCCACTCCACCAGGGTTTTATCGGTATAGGGCTGCAACCATTCCGCCTTGCCAAAGCGGGACTGGAAGGTTATTTCCCATTTCTCCCTTGGCAACGCCAGTGCCGAGGCAAGCCGCTCGGCCGTGCCACAGCACTGCTGGTAGTAGGGATCTCCCTTGCGGGTGTTTGCTTTGGGAATACCGTGGAAAGACATCAGCAACTTTTCCGCCGCGCCATGCTGCTTCCAGTGCTCCCGCACCGAGTTGGCCAATGCCTCAATGTAGAGCGGGTGCTCCCAGTAGTCATGCACCACCGAAATATCCGGCACGTTGCGCGATTGGCGGATGATCGCCGCCACCTGATCGTAAATGGCGCCGGTAGTAGTGGCGGAATACTGTGGGTAGAGGGGCAAAACCGTAAAAGCCGTCACCCCTTCCGCCTGCAGGCGGGAAACGGTATCGGCAAGGCCCGGGGCTCCGTAAGTCATTGCGTGGGCAACGACCAATGGGCGATCAGCACCCTGCTCTCCTGATGGCGATCCGGTTACTGCGTTTAACCGCTGCTGGAGCAGAGCAACCTGCCGCTGGGTGTAATAGGTAATGGGTGAGCCGGTCACCGCCTCGCCATCCAGCCCGTGATTCCAGATTTCCCCATAGGCCGGCGCAATTCGCTTCGGCCTATGGGGCAAGACAAAAAGGTTGAGAATCAGTTGCCAAAGCGGCCTAGGAATTTCAACCACCCGGGGATCAGACAGAAACGCTTTGAGAAACTGTCGAACCGCACCCGGGGTTGGTTCGGCTGGCGTTCCCAGGTTCATCAGAATGATCGCGTGAGCCATATTCGTCCGTACTCCAGTTTCACATTTCAGGGGGGCTTTTCTCAGTTTGCTACGGGCGAGAGTATTTCAGATAGCGGCGCAAAAGTATTTAGCAGAATCCCCAAGAGTTTCTATACGGCCACATTGACGCAAACAATCAAGGCGGGGTCCCGGCGGCTTTTTCGCAGATACAAATGCCAGATAGCAAAAAGGCTCCCGAAGGAGCCTTTGGATGGAAAGCGCCAGGATCAGCTCAAGGCTGACAACACTTTCCCGCGGATATCGTCCATTGAACCAACACCCTCTACTTTGCTGTATTTGGGCGCCGTCTCCGGAGCGCGCTGCTCCAGCTCACGGTAGAAGCCGACCAGTGGCTCGGTCTGCTCGTGGTAAATATTCAGGCGATTGCGCACGGTCTCTTCCGTATCGTCGGCACGCTGCACCAGCGCTTCCCCGGTAACATCATCCACGCCTTCGACTTTCGGCGGGTTGTAAACCAGATGGTAAACGCGGCCGGAATCTTCGTGCACACGGCGACCGGAGAGGCGTTTGACGATCTCTTCGTCATCAACCGCAATTTCCAGAACATGGTCAATGGCCACGTCTGCATCCAGCAATGCCTGGGCCTGGGGAATGGTGCGGGGGAAACCGTCGAACAGGAATCCATTGGCACAATCCGCCTGCGCGATACGCTCTTTCACCAGGGCAATGATCAGGTCGTCAGAAACCAGTTTTCCCGCTGCCATAATGTCTTTGGCCTGCAGGCCAAGAGGCGTGCCCGCTTTCACGGCTGCACGAAGCATGTCTCCAGTAGAAATCTGAGGAATTCCAAACTTCTCGGTGATGAACTGGGCCTGAGTGCCCTTTCCGGCGCCGGGTGCGCCCAGAAGTATGATTCGCATAAACAGATAATCTCCAGATCATGCCGAGAGGCGACTCTGCCCCCCGTGATAAAAAGAGCGCTACCTTACACTTTGCCCACTAGCAGGACAAGTCTGGGGCCTGCAGCATTAAGCTTCCTTTAGTGCAAATCAGCCGGGCCCATAGTGCAAACCAGCCACTCCCGCAATCCATCTTTTGTACCGGAACTAGTTACCAGTGCTAGTTACCAGGGCCACTTTCCAAAGCCACGAGCGGCGACACCTGTGGCATCGCCTAACACCCTGCAGCAAAACTGGTATACCAAACTGGTAAAACCATCCGGTCATGGCTACTTTGCATTCACACTATTTCGCAGGTGTGCCCCATGAAAATCGCTGTGTTCAACGCCAAACCCTATGACAAACAATATCTGGCCCAGCACAACCAGCAATGCCGTCACCAACTGGTATTTATTGACGCTCACCTGGACAGTTACTCCCTGCCCCAGGCCCGGGGCGCGCCGGTGGTGAGCCTATTCGTAAATGACCCGGTAGACGACAAACTAATACAGCAGATGTCGCAACAGGGTGTCCAAATGCTGGCCCTGCGATCTGCGGGGTTCAATCACGTTGACCTTGAAGCGGCGCATCATGCTGGCATCCTGGTCGCCAATGTACCCGACTATTCTCCGTTCGCGGTCGCCGAACACGCTACCGCACTGCTACTCAGTTTGGTCAGGCACCTGTACTCTGCGCAGAACCGGATCCGCGAAGGCAATTATGCGCTCAGTGGACTTATGGGGTTTGATTTGCACGGCAAAACCATCGGTATTGTCGGCACCGGGAAAATCGGGCTTTGCTTTGCGCGCATCATGCACGGGTTTGGCTGCAAACTTCTGGGCTCGGATCCGGCAGAAAACCCCCAGTGCGAGGCCCTTGGTCTGGTCTATGTCCCACTGGAAGAGCTGCTCGCCACGGCCGATATCATCTCCCTGCACTGCCCGCTGCTGCCTGCAACCCATCACCTGATTGATGCGCATGCCATCGATAAAATGAGACCCGGTACCGGACTCATCAATACCGCGCGCGGACCGGTCATCGATACGGCGGCCGCCATTGCCGGACTGAAATCAGGAAAAATAGGCTTGCTGGGCCTGGATGTTTACGAGGACGAAGCGCCCCTGTTCTTTGACGATCACTCCGACCGTATGCTGCTGGATGATCAGTTCGCGCGACTGCTGACCTTCAAAAACGTAGTGGTTACCGCACACCAGGGCTTTTTTACATCGGAGGCCGTTTCGAACATCGCGAAATTGACGCTGGAAAACGTGACTCAATTCGAAAACCGGGGGGATTGTGACAATCGCATCCGAATAAGCTGACTCCAGCATCTCCGGGGTTCAGCTTTTCTCCTCCACCTTGGCGGCTTCCCACAACTGATCCAGCTCCTGCAGAGAGGCATCTGTGGGCAGGCGATCACAGGCCTTGAGCCGGGTTTCCACAAACGTAAACCGGCGCTCAAATTTTCGATTACACTGCCGCAGTGCCGATTCCGGATCGGCTTTCAGATGTCGAGCCGCGTTTACACAGGCGAACAATAGATCGCCCAGCTCTTCTTTTGCGTGTTCCGTATCGCCCGCCTGAATTGCCGCTCGCAACTCCTCCACCTCTTCTGAGATTTTGTCGAGCACACCGCCAATATCCGGCCAGTCAAACCCCACCCCCGCTGCGCGTTTTTGCAGCTTTAGCGCTCGTGTCAAACCGGGCAAGCCCACCGCAACGCCACCCAGGGTGCCGTCTTCACCTTTCGCCTCACGCTCGGCGGCCTTGATGGCCTCCCAGTTTTCCTTGATCTGCTGCTCATCGATATCCGCAGTCTGGTTATCGCCATGCAGGTCGCCCGAAGGGAAGACATGGGGATGGCGACGCACCAGCTTGCGCACCAGGGTGTCAACTATGCGGGCGAAATCGAAATAGCCGTTTTCACTGCCCAGGCGGGCGTAAAAAATTACCTGAAACAGGAGGTCACCCAGCTCTTCATTCAGGTGCTCAAAATCTTCCCGCTCGATGGCTTCCGCCACCTCGTAGGCCTCCTCAATCGTGGAAGGCACGATACTGGCAAAACTCTGCTTCAGATCCCACGGACAACCGCTCTCAGGGTCACGCAGCCGCGACATCAAGTATTCCAGGTCTTCAACGGTATAGCGCTGTTTCATAGCCCCTGCTCAATTCCGGTTTCAGTCGCGTTGCCAGCATCGGTGCACAAACGATGCGGATGGTAAAAAACTCAGTAGATTCGGGATCAATGCAGAATCCGCCGTTTGGCCGTGGCCACATTGGGCAATTGGTTTATGCGGTGCAGCACGTGGCTGAGCTCTTCAAAGTTGTGGATTTCTGCGGTAATCACCATATCTACCGTGTGCTTATGCTTGTTGGAGCGCGTTTCCATTGCCGTGATGTTGATCCGCTGACTGTCCAGCATGGCGGTGATATCCCGCAACAGCCCGTGGCGGTCGTACGCCTCGACCATGATTTCCACCGCGTAGACTTCGCTGGGCTTTTCCGCCCACTCCACCTGCAGAATTCGCTCCGGCTCATCCGACTGCATTCGCAGCATATTGGCGCAGTCTTTACGGTGGATGGAAACTCCCCGTCCGAGAGTGATATACCCCATGATTTCATCACCGGGCACCGGGTTACAGCAGCGCGCAATATGGGTCAGCAGGTTGCCGACACCATCGATATACACATCCGCCTGCCCCTCGCGGGCCACCGGCGCAGTCAGGGAAAGCACCGGCTCTCCCTGCTCGACTTTCACCATGCGCTGGGCGGCGTTCAACACCTGGCCGACCCCAATATCGCCAGCGCCAACTGCCGCATACAGGTCGTCCAGGGAGTGCATATTGAGCTTTCTCGCGAGCTTCTCGAAATCGAAGTCCGCCAGCGCCAGCTGTTTGAATTCACCGTCGAGAATGGTGCGCCCTTCGGCCACATTCTGGTCCCGCGCCTGCTGTTTGAACCAGTGAATGACCTTGGCTCGGGCCCGGGAGGTGGTGATATACCCCATACTGCGGGAAATCCAGTCACGGCTGGGCGCCTCCCGCTTACCGGTAAGAATTTCCACCTGATTTGCAGTTTGGAGTTCGTGGTTCAGGGGCACTATGCGCCCGTCCACTTTGGCACCGCGACAACGATGGCCGATTTCAGTGTGGATTCGGTAGGCAAAATCCAGTGGGGTGGCTCCCCGCGGCAGGTCAACCACGTGCCCGTCCGGGGTAAACACATAAATTCGCGTGTCCACGTCGCTGGCCTGCAGGTCTTCCTGCAGCGGGTTACCACCCACCTCTTCGTGCCAGTCGAGTACCTGGCGCAGCCAGGAAATTTTCTGCTCGTAACCGTCCTGGCCTTCCAACTGCCCGGATTTCTTATCCGTACCTTTATAACGCCAGTGGGCACAGACACCGTATTCGGCCTCTTCGTGCATGGTGAAGGTACGAATCTGGACTTCCAGTACTTTCCGGTCCGGGCCAATCACCGCGGTGTGCAGTGAACGGTAACCATTGTCTTTTGGCGAGGCGATGTAATCGTCAAACTCGTTGGGGATGTTGCGCCACAGGTTGTGGACTATCCCGAGCACCGCATAGCAATCGCGCACCGTGGGAACCAGGATACGCACCGCACGGATGTCATAAACCTGGGAGAAACCAATATTCTTCCGGCGCATCTTCCGCCAGATACTGTAGATATGCTTAGCGCGACCGAACACTTCCCCTTCGATTTCGGCCTTGTCGAGCTCGTTGCGCAGCAAGCTGAGTACATCATCAATATACTCCTGCCGCGCCAGGCGCTTTTCGTCCAGCAGGCGCGCGATCTGCATATAGTCATCGGGCTCGAGATAGCGGAATGCCAGATCCTCGAGCTCCCACTTGATGTGCCCGATACCCAAGCGATGCGCCAGGGGTGCGTATACGTCGGCCACTTCGCGCGCTACCCGGCGACGCTTGGCATCATCCGCTTTCTTGGCCGCGCGGATGGCACAGGTGCGCTCGGCGAGCTTGATCAGCGCTACGCGTACGTCGTCGACCAGCGCGACCAGCATACGGCGAATATTCTCCGAGTGCTCTTCGACCGCGCCGCTTTGATTTTCCTCACCGGTATCTGCGCTGCGGTTGCGAATTACCGCCATCTGCAGCACGCCGCGAATCAGTTTGGCGATGGTTTCGCCCATTTCCGATTCGACACCGCTCAACGACAGGCGCTTCTCACGCACGGCGCGATACAGCATGGCCGCGCACAGCGCCTCACCATCAATCTGCAGGTCCGCGAGAATTTCCACCATTTCGAGGCCGGTCAGGAAACTACTGGTGCCTTCGGCCCAGATGTTTTCCGCCTCAATGGCTTTCTGCTCCGCCTCTTCGCTCATTTCAACGGCTTTGCGCAGCGTTACCAGGGTGCCACCGTCCAGCTTGGCCATCGCCTGAATGTGGCGCAGCCAGGCCTCCCTATCCAGGGTGCCGTCTGCCAATCGCGGATAATTTTTTCTGACTTGTACCAATGCTTTAACTCGGTTTTAACTCGCGACCAGAATCATTGAAAAGGGGTGTCGCCAACGCAGATGAACACCTTTTTAACAACCTGTTTATTTTGCTTCTGCATCAAACAGACCGGATGACAGGTAACGGTCACCCCGGTCACAGATAATCGCCACAATGGTGGCATTCTCCACTTCCGCGGAAATTTTCAACGCACCTGCCACAGCGCCGCCAGAGGAAACGCCACAGAAAATCCCTTCCTCCCGTGCCAGCCGGCGGGTCATTGACTCCGCTTCTTGCTGACTGATGTCCATCACCCGGTCCACTTCTTCCGGAACAAATATTTTCGGCAGATAGGCCTGGGGCCAGCGACGGATTCCAGGAATGGCCGAGCCCTCGGTGGGCTGCAGGCCAATAATTTCAATATTCGGGTTCTGCTGCTTCAGGTAACGGCCACACCCCATGATGGTGCCGGTCGTCCCCATGGAAGACACGAAATGAGTGATCTGACCTCCGGTCTGCCGCCATATTTCCGGGCCGGTGGTTTCAATATGTGCACTGGGATTGTCGAGATTGGAAAACTGATCCAGCACCAGCCCCTCACCATCCGCCTGCATTTGTAGTGCCAGATCCCGCGCCCCTTCCATGCCCTGCTCCGGGGTGACCAGTATCAGCTCAGCGCCGTAGGCCGCCATCGCCGCCTTGCGCTCTTCAGTGGCGCTGGCCGGCATAATCAAAATCAGTCGGTACCCCTTGATGGCCGCCGCCATGGCGAGGGCAATACCGGTATTGCCACTGGTTGCCTCGATCAGGGTATCGCCCGGCTTTATCTCCCCGCGGGATTCGGCGCGGCTGATCATTGAAAGTGCCGGACGGTCCTTCACCGAACCGGCAGGGTTATTCCCTTCCAGCTTGAGCAGGATGGTGTTGGAGCTATCCCCCTGGAGACGCTGCAACCGCACCAGCGGCGTATTGCCAACGCAATCGGCAATCGTTGGGTATTCCATAGTCAACTTCTGATCCATGCGGATATGCGGGCGCACATTCTACCCCCCTGCCGCCGCGGCTGCGAATTCGCCTTGGCGGTCACCAGCATAAATACCATGAATCCCCGCTAATTTGGGGTGGCTTCTGTGGCTGGCAGGGGTAGAATTGGACAAAAATAACACAACCACTTTGCTGCCATGGCTCAATTCCCGTATTCAGACTCGGACTCAGCGGCGACCGAAGCATCGCCAGCCGACAATCAACGGCGTCAGCGGGCGGATTACCGCATTGGCGCACGCCACCCATCGTCGCGACGCTATTCGTTACGGGCAATTTTGTTTCGCTATACCATGGCGCCCGCCCTGGTCCTCGCACTACTGCTGTCTTTGCTGTTTACCCTGCAACAGATGAGCGATCGGCGTGACCTTTTACTCAGCCATGGTCACGCCAGTGCCGAGCAACTGGTCGAGCTGATCCACCTCAGTGACGACTACTCTTTTGAGGACCGAATCCAGTGGCTCGATAAGAGCCTGATGGCGTTGATGCTGGAACGCGACATGATCCGCTCGGTGCAGTTGTACCGCGCCGACCGCAATGATGCCGGAGAGGAAGAGTTCAAGCTGATTTCCAGTGTGGGGCCGCGCCCGCGCACGCAATTTGCCGCCGCCGAATTGCGTGGCAAGCGAGCCCATATCTACGAAGACCTGAACAGCCTGCAGGTGTTACACCCCCTGCGGGGCGAGGGCACCAATTGCTGGCTGACCATTGAGCTGCACCGGCCCTACTTCCTGGTCGGCACTTATCAGGTAGCGCTCATAGGCCTGCTTGGTCTGATCGTCTGCACCCTGATTGCCCTGGTGTGGGCGGCGATACTGGCTGAACGCGCGTCGCGCAGTATCGATCGTTTCAAGGAATCGCTGCGCGCCATTGGCCAGGGCAAGTTTTCCACGCGCACCGCCAGCTCCCGCAATCTCGAACTGTCGCAACTGGCGGAAGAGATCAACCTGATGGCGGGCAACCTGAACGAATACCATCGGGACTACCAGGAGAGCCTGCACCAATCCATGGAAGACCTGCGCCAATCCTTGGACGCCATGGAAGAACAGAACATCGAACTGGAGCTTGCGCGTAAAAAAGCGCTGGAAAACAGCCGGGTAAAATCCACTTTCCTCGCCAATACCAGTCACGAAATCCGCACACCCCTGAACGGTATCATCGGCTTTACCAACCTGTTGCTGAAGACCGAAACCGACCAGTTGCAGCAGGATTACCTGCAAACCATCCTGCGCTCCTCCGAGAGCCTGCTGACCACGATTAACGATATCCTGGATTTCTCCCGTATCGAGTCCGGCAACCTGGTACTGGATCACAGCCCCATGAACCTGGGCCAGGTGGTCGAAGAAACCCTGCAGATTCTCGCCCCCTACGGCTATGAAAATGACCTGGAGCTGGTGCCTTTTGTGGATCCACAGCTGCCGCCCTCCCAGATCGGTGACCCGCTGCGCATCAAACAGATTCTGACCAACCTGGTGAGCACCGCGATCCGCTGCTCGGAAAACGGCAGTATTCCGGTGCGGATAACGGTGCAGAGCGGCAAGGAATCCGAGCTGATGGTGCGCATCAGCATTGTCGACAACGGCGCGCGCTGTGATGAACAGGGACGTCGGGAACTCCGGCAATATCTCAGCGGCAGCGCACAGCAACACCAGATGGGCAGTAACGGTATCGGCATGGGCCTGAGCATCGCCCGCAGCCTGGTGCAGTCCATGGGCGGCGAATTGGGGGTTGAAGATAACCCGCAGGGCGGCAGCAGCTACTGGGTACAGCTGCCGCTGACCATTGACCGCAATCGAATCGCCGTTACCCGGGAGCAGTTCCCGGGTTGCCGGTTACTGCTGGTCGACCCCAATCCCATGACCCGCCAGCAGATTTACCAGCAACTCACCCACTGGCAGGCGGAACCACTTGAACACAGCGACGGCAAGACACTGGTGCCGGCGATCGAACAGATGTGGCGTCACGATGCGGTGCCCGATGCCATCATCATCGACACCGCAATTGCCGAGGGTAATTTTGATACCTTCATTGCCACTGTTCAGCAATTGGTGGACACCTACCAGTCCAGAATCATCATTCAGGGTTCCCCGGTTGACCTGCGCCGTTGCTACGATGCCTTGCGCACCCGCGTGCTGGCGTTCCTCGGCAAGCCCGTCAGCCGCGAGGGTTTGCTGCGCGCCCTCAAGCGGGCAGTTCCGCACCAGGCCCAGTCGCGCCCACAAACCGGCTCTTTCCCCCCTCTCCCCTGGCCGGCAAAACCGCGGGTGCTGGCGGTGGACGACTACGAACCCAACCGCTTGCTCATGCGCGAGCTACTGCGCACACAGAATATCGAGGCAGTTGTCGCCAGCAGCGGTGAAGAAGCGCTGCGCCTGTGGCGAGAACAACACTTCGACATGATTTTCATGGATATCCAGATGCCGGAAATGGACGGCATCACCACAACCGGAAAGATCCGTGAAGAAGAAAGTGGCAAACGCACCCCGATTATTGCCCTTACCGCCCATGTGGGTACCGAAGAAAAATCCCGTTTGCTCAGTGCAGGCCTCGATGACTACCTCAGCAAACCGGTCAGTGAAGATCAGCTGGCACACACGGTAAAACGCTGGATGGAAGTGCAGGCTGGCGCCGAGCCGGAGCAACTCAGCACTGTGATAGAGCCGCGGCTGGTCGACATTAGCGAGAGCCTGAACCTGGCCAATCAGGACCCGGGGCTCGCCCGGGACCTGCTGCGTATGCTGCTTCAGGGGCTCTACGAAGACGAACAGGAACTGTCACGGCTTTACCGTGAGAATGACCACAAAGGCCTGTTTGAGCGCATTCACCGATTACATGGAGGCTGTTGCTATTGCGGCGTACCACGTCTGCGATCCGCTACGGAGCACATGCAGGAGTTGCTGCGCCCGCTGCAAGATCAAGCCGAGGTCGATATCGATGAAAACGCCTTTGAACGCGTTAAAAAAGAGATTCGCATCCTGCGGGACTGGGCCACCGAACAGGATCTGGACGCATTGTTCGGCCAGGAAAACCTGGATGGAGAAGCGAAAGAAAGCGCTCTGGATACCGATTTTTAAACTCGGCATATCCATTGCCAATACACGCATTACCTATGTACGCTCCGGCAGACTATTCCGGGGCGTATACCTGGCGAAACAGCTCCCGGCTCTTCAGCGGTCGACTCCCCAGTAGCGGCGCAAGCAACTGGCGGTTGAGGCGCTTGGCCACAGAAAGCACCGCGGGCGCCCGCGCTTCTGCGGAATCTTCCGCAGTGACCAGTCTCGCCAGCTGCAACAGGTCTTCGCCGTAAAACTCCGCCACACGCAGCGTATGCCCAGCGCTGGCAAATACCGGTACAAACCCATCTTCCGGTGTCAGACGGTAACAGCGCCCGGGCTGTATAGTCGCATTTTCCAGCGAACAAAAGTCCAGCTCGGGACAGTTGCCTAGCGCCTGTAAAAGGTTCAGCTCGAAGCGGCGCAGGGGTAACTCCAGAGCACTACTGTGTTCACCAGACAACTCGCCCAGCTCCACCAGCAGGCGCTGGTATGCCGCAAATACCGACACCAGGCTCTCCCCCTCCGGCAACAGCCGTACCAACAGCTCATTGGCGTAGAGCCCAGCGTAAACAGCGCGGCCTTTCAGCCACAGTGGTTGCCCCGCATTCTCCAGCGGCCCCAGTGTTTTCAGGTCATGGCGCCCCATCAGCGTGACCAGAAGTGGGGCAAAAGGCTGCAGAGCGCGCTGGCGCCGCTGCTTGTCGCGGCGGGCACCCTTGGCGATACACGCGATACGCCCGTAATCCGGTGTCAGCAGTTCCAGGATCAGGCTGGAATCCCGGAACGGGCGCGAGTGCAGAATATATGCCGGTTGCGGGGGCAGCTGCTGCACGGTGAAATGGAGTGTTTACTGTTTGTCGACGTAGCCGAGACTGCGCAGCGCACGCTCGTCATCGGACCAGCCAGACTTCACTTTCACCCAGAGGTTGAGCATGACTTTGCTGTCGAACAGGCGTTCCATATCGACGCGCGCCTGCTGGCCAATCTGCTTGATGCGCTCACCTTTGGTGCCGATAAGGATACGTTTCTGACCGTTGCGCTCTACCAGGATGGCGGCACTGATGTGCAGTACTGCGCCCTCCTGTTTGAACTCTTCGACTTCGACGGTTACCGAGTAAGGCAACTCCGCCCCCAGCTGGCGCATGACTTTTTCACGCACGATTTCTGCGGCGAGAAAACGCGAACTGCGGTCGGTAATCTGGTCTTCGGCAAAAAAGTGTTCACCTTCCGGCAAACGCTCGACGATCACCTTTTCCAGGGAATCCAGATTTGCTTCCCGCAGGGCGGACAGCGGCACAATTTCCGCATCGGGAAAACGCTCGGACAAGGCCTGTAATTGCGGGAAAAGATCACTTTTGTTTTCCAGCTGGTCCACCTTGTTGACCGCGACAATCAGCGGGCATTTAAGGCCGCGCAATTTTTGCGCTACCAGCTCATCGCCCTCGGTCCAGCGCGCGCGCTCGACCACAAACACCACCACATCCACATCCCGGGTGGAGCTGATGGCAGCCCGGTTCATATAGCGATTGATCGCTTTTTCTTCACCTGCGTGCAGTCCCGGGGTGTCCACGAAAATAATCTGGTTTTCGCCCTCGGTTTTGATGCCGAGCATATTGTGCCGGGTGGTTTGTGGCTTGCGGGACGTGATGCAGATCTTCTGCCCCAGAATATGGTTCAGCAGTGTGGACTTGCCCACGTTGGGACGTCCGACAATGGCCACATAACCACAGCGGGAGCCGGCAGAACCGGAGTTGGATGACGGACCAGCCGGCACGTTGGATGTTTCGCTCAAGGGGATCTCCGAGTCAGGCGGCTTCCACCGCGCGCCAGAATCAGGCAGCTGCGGGGATTGCCACCCTTTGGGCAATTGATATTGATGCGGATTATAGGGTCAAGCCTGCTATTCGGGGCAGGCCTGTTATAGGGTCAGGGCTGCTATACGGTCAGGCCTGTTATAGGGTCAGGCCTGTCCGGTCAGTCGAGCGTAGGCTTCGGTGGCCGCGGCCTTTTCCGCCGCGCGCCGGTTGCTGGCAGTGCCCTGTACCGGCACTTTGAGGCCCGCAACGCGGCACTCTACGACGAACTGCTGTGAGTGCTCCTCGCCGCCAATTTCCACCACCGTATACTCTGGCAGGGGCTTCTGGCGCGCCTGCAACCACTCCTGTAAGCGGGTTTTCGGGTCTTTGGCCGTTTCCAGGGACAGGTTCTGCAGGCGCGGTGCAAACCAACTCAATACGCGCTCACGTGCAGCCTCCAGGCCCGCATCCAGGTAGATAGCACCGATAATGGCTTCCACGGCATCGGCGAGGATGGAATCGCGGCGGTGACCGCCGCTTTTCATTTCCCCTTCACCCAGGCGCAGGCACTCTCCCAACTCCAGCTCCCGTGCCACTTTTGCCAGGGTTTCCCCACTGACCAGTTGCGCACGCAGACGACTCATCTGTCCCTCGCGGCCATCGGGGAATTTTTCAAACAGAGCGGCGCTGATGGTAAAACCGAGAATGGAGTCGCCGAGGAATTCCAGCCGCTCGTTATTGCGGCTGCCGTGGGAGCGGTGGGTAAGCGCCAGGATGAGTAGATCTGCCTGGGTAAATTGGTGTCCCAGGCGGTTACTGAGTCGCTGAAGTAAAAGGTCTGTCACCGGTTCTGCGTCGTCTTGGTCTGCTAGATTTTGGGCTGCTAGGTTTTGGCCTATCCAGTCGCGTTCGCTCAATCTTCGCGGCGGAATTGCTCCAGGTCTACCAGCGGTTCGCAGCAGAGTTCTGGCTTGGCGGTATTGAGCTGTTTGTCGAACTTCATCACCACGTCCACATTCTGAAACAGTGGCTGGCGGAGTTCGTAGTTGATACTGACCAGGGTGCTGTCTGCACCGCGGATGATTTTTACGGCCTGAGCCGGCTCCCCACGCACATTGTTGATCGTAAAGAAGCGATCGAGCTCGCGCTTGATTTCGGTATTGCTCATCTCGCGGATACCGTCGTTCTCAGAGAGTGACTGCAGCCCCTCTTCAACAAAGTGTGCGTCGATATACGCCGGGCCCAGTTTGGAAACAATGGTCAAACCGAAGCCGAAGACGGCAATCACAAACAGCCAACCCCAGTAACTCATGCCGCGCTGAGCCGCTAGTGACTGCCCCTGTAAACCCTGTTTTAAAGCCATGATGTTGTACCGATTTATCGTTCTTGTTTTCAAGTAAGAATAGGACGGCCATCCATGTATTTATGCTGCGAAAGCGGCGCACCACATCCTGATCGGTGCACCTGATTCAATTGCGCCCGGTGAGGAGCGCTTATTCAATACCACCCACCCGGTCGAAACTGGGCAGACTCAGTAGTTTGTCCCAATGCATCCAGATTGCAAAGGCTTTGCCCACAATGTCTTTCTCCGGCACAAAGCCCCACTCGCGGCTGTCCAGGCTGTTGTCCCGGTTGTCGCCCATCATAAAGTAGTGACCTTCCGGTACTGTCAGCGTGCGGATATTACCGTATCGGCTGGGCACTACCTGCTTGGCCATCAGATGGCGCTTGTCATCAATCTCTTCCCACAGAAACTCTTTTTGCGGATTACCCGGCGGCAGCGCCTGAATCAGTTCCTGGGGCGCCATTTCACCATTGATATACAGGGTGTTATTGACCACGCGGATCTCATCCCCCGGCAGGCCGATGACCCGCTTGATATAGTAGGTCTCATTCATATGCGGCGGGAAGAACACCATCACATCCCCCCGCTTCGGCTCGCTGATATCCATAACCTTGGTGCGGGATACCGGCAAGCGCAGGCCGTAGGCAAATTTATTCACCAGAATGAAGTCGCCGACTTGCAGGGTTGGGTCCATCGAGGCCGATGGAATCTGGAAGGGCTCCACCAGGAAAGAGCGCAGTACGAAAACGATCGCCAGAACCGGAAAAAATGACTTGGCGTATTCAACCAGTACCGGCTCCGGCGGGCGCTGCCCACTGCTGGCCGCCTGGGCCTTGCGGCCGCGGGACAGAAACAGCACATCAAACAGCCAGATAACCCCTGTTGCCACAACCAGCAACAGCAGAATTAGGGGGAAGTTGATATCCATTCAAAAATCTCTTTTTCCGACTTTTTATCTGCGCTTGTTAATCGGCGCTTGCTAAATGCCCGGCCGGCAGGACCGGGCAATGGCTAACCATTCAGCCTCAGCTGTCTACCTTGAGCACCGCCAGGAAAGCATCCTGAGGCACTTCCACCCGACCGAGCTGTTTCATACGGCGCTTACCGGCCTTCTGCTTTTCAAGCAGCTTTTTCTTCCGGGTCACGTCACCACCATAACATTTGGCGGTTACGTTCTTGCGCAATGCTTTCACGGTGGTACGGGCAACGACCTGACCGCCGATAGCCGCCTGAATGGCAACATCAAACATCTGCCGTGGAATCAGCTCTTTCATTTTCTCTGCCAGCGCGCGACCGCGCTGCTGGGCATTGTCCCTATGCAGAATCACCGCCAAGGCATCGACCCGCTCGCCGTTGATGAGAATATCAAGGCGCACCAGTTTTGCCGGGTCGAAGCGCACAAAGTTGTAATCCAGGGAGGCAAAGCCACGACTGACGGACTTGAGGCGGTCGAAGAAGTCCATCACCACTTCACTCATGGGCAGTTCGTAGCGCAGGGACACCTGGCCACCCACATACTGCATATCTTTCTGGATACCGCGCTTTTCCACACACAGGGTGATGACGTTACCCAGGTAATCCTGGGGTACCAGGATATTGGCCTCAACAATCGGCTCGCGCATTTCCTCGATCATGCCCAGGTCGGGCATCCGCGACGGGTTGTCCATATTCATGACATCGCCGTTGCTGAGCTGAACCTCGTACACCACCGTCGGTGCCGTGGTAATCAGGTCCAGATCGTATTCCCGTTCCAGGCGCTCCTGGATGATTTCCATATGCAGCATGCCGAGGAAACCACAGCGGAAACCGAAGCCGAGGGCGTCAGAGGTTTCCGGCTCATAGAACAGGGAGGCATCGTTCAACGAGAGCTTGTCCAGCGCATCGCGAAACGCTTCGTAGTCGTCCGAACTCACCGGGAAAAGACCGGCGTAGACCTGCGGCTTCACTTTCTGGAAGCCCGGCAGCATCGTCACCTCTTCCGCACCCTTGGCGTGGGTCAAGGTATCACCGACCGGTGCTCCGTGAATGTCTTTGATACCGGCTACCACAAAGCCCACTTCACCAGCCTTGAGTACACCGGTTTCCTTGCGCTTGGGGGTAAACACACCCACGCTGTCCACCACATGGGCGCGACCGATGGACTTGGTGACGATCTTGTCTTTGCTACGCAGGGTGCCCTGCACCACGCGCACCAGCGACACCACCCCCAGATAGCTGTCGAACCAGGAGTCAATGATCAGGGCCTGTAGTGGCGCTTCGACATCGCCGGTGGGCGGCGGCACCAGGCGCACCAGGTCTTCCAGCACGTCTTCCACGCCGAGGCCGGATTTGGCACTGCAGCGGGTCGCTTCGGTGGCGTCGATGCCGATAATATCTTCGATCTCTTCCGCCACCTTCTCAGGCTCTGCCTGGGGCAGGTCCATTTTGTTCAGTACCGGGATTACTTCCAGCCCCTGCTCGATAGCGGTGTAACAGTTGGCAACCGACTGCGCTTCCACACCCTGGGCGGCGTCCACCACCAGCAGCGCGCCCTCACAGGCGGCCAGTGAGCGGGAAACCTCGTAGGAAAAGTCCACGTGCCCGGGCGTGTCAATAAAGTTCAGCTGGTAGGTTTTGCCATCGCGGGCAGTGTAGTCCAGCGTCACGCTCTGGGCTTTGATGGTGATACCCCGCTCGCGCTCGATGTCCATACTGTCGAGCACCTGGGCAGCCATTTCACGGTCGGAGAGGCCGCCACAAACCTGGATAAAGCGATCCGCGAGGGTCGATTTCCCGTGGTCAATATGGGCGATGATGGAAAAGTTGCGGATATGGGAGAGATCAGTGGCCACTGCGAGGGTAAAACCTTTTAAAAATCAGTGAGTTAATGGGCGGACCGGGCCGCGCTGTGGGCGCAAGTCTAACAGGTTGCAGGAAAAGTGCATCCAGTCAGCGCCAAGCCCCGATCAATCAAGGGCTGCGGCCGGTTGCGGGCCGGGCCTCAAGGGCCCGACCCGCTCCCATCAACGGGTTTAATCCTCGTCGATCTGAATCGTGCGGAAGGTGGGCTGGCCGCCGCGGAAGAAGCGAATCGGCAACAGTTCACCCTTGGGCAGTTTTTTGACGATTTTCTCGTAATCGCTGACGGACTCGACCCCATCAAAACCCAGCTGGGCAATGATATCGCCACTGCGCAGGCCCGCATTGGCACCGGCCTGACCCGGCACCACCTGCTTGACCAGCACACCGCTGTCGACGCCGAGGCGCTGCTTCAGGCCATCGGGGATATCATCCACCACTAGTCCCAGGCGGCCACCTACATCCGTGGATGCGGGCGCACTGGCCTGCTGCTGGCCGACATCATCCCCGGGCAGTGCACCTACGCGCACTTTCAGTTTGCGCTCCTTGCCCTCACGCATCAGCTGAACCGGCACTTCGGTTCCCGGACGGGTCTGGCCAACTACGTGCGGCAGGTCGCCGGAAGTCGTAATCTTCTGCCCATCAAAGCGCATGATGATGTCACCCACTTGGATACCAGCCTGGGATGCCGGAGAGCCCCCTTCCAACTGACCTACCAGAGCGCCCGCCGGCTTGCCCAGCCCCATTGCAGTGGCGAGCTTGCGATCTACATCCTGAATACCGACGCCCAACCAACCGCGGTCCACGCGGCCTTTTTCTTTCAGCTGGGCAACCACATCCTGCGCCAGGCTGGCGGGAATCGCGAACGACAGGCCAATGGAACCGCCACTTCGGGTGTAGATCTGGGAGTTGATACCCACCACCTCACCATCCAGGTTGAACAGTGGACCGCCGGAGTTACCCGGGTTGATCGCCACATCCGTCTGGATAAACGGCACATAATTTTCACGGCTTTCATTGGGAATACTGCGCCCCATGGCACTGACAATACCGGCGCTGGCGGAGTAATCGAGCCCGAACGGGGAGCCGATAGCCACCACCCATTCACCCACTTTGATTCTCTCCGAATCCCCCCAACGCACCGTAGGCAGATCATCGGCATCCACTTTGAGCAGTGCCAAATCTGAGCGGGGGTCGGTGCCGATCACTTTGGCCTCGTACTCCCGGCGGTCGGTCAGGGTAACCCGCACTTCATCGGCCCCATCCACCACATGGTTGTTGGTGACTACATAGCCATCAGTAGAAATGATAAAGCCGGAACCCATACTGGCTACCGGGCGCTGCTGGCGCTGGCGCGGCTCCAGCAGGTGACGAAAGATATCCGGAATCTCCTGCTGATACTGGGGCGGAACCCCGCTACTGGCAGCCCGGCTGCGCTCCACCGTGTTGATTTTCACCACCGCGGGGGAGTTCTGTTCGATCAGATCGGTCAGTTCCGGCAAGCCACCGCGGGCGCTGGCCGCCATTGAGACCAGCAGGCAAAGCGCAAGGAAAAACTGCGTACTGCGTACAACCATATTCATTACCCCTGATAAGGTCTTCTACTAATATGCCAAAAAGTGCGTTCTGAAATGCGGCCTGTGCGGTTATCACTCAGTGTTATCCAAGCAGGCCTATTTATCTGGCCTAGTGGCTGGGCAGGTCCAGCCGACCAGTAACACATTGTTAGTTGAAGATTTCGCGAGAAAGTTCTCACAACCCAGTGTAAAACAGTGTTAAGGACTCTATGACAGAATCCAGTCGCCGGCCCGAACAGTCAGCTCAAGCAGACGCCAGAAATGGTAGCGGAACGCTTTTGCGACCCCGCACACAACGCGGCCTGTTCCACACGCCGCGATTACAGTACGGCCAGTCCGTACTGGGCGCTCCGCTGTTTTATTTTCCCGCTGAGGTCCGTGATGCGCATACCGGCATTGTCATGGCCGGTACCCACGGTGATGAAGTAGCCGCAGTGGTCACCCTCTCTTGCGCCCTGCGCTCCCTGGAGGCCGGCCAGCTGCGCCACCATGTGATACTGGCGGTCAACCCGGACGGCTGCCAACTTGGGGTTCGCTCCAATGCCCACGGCGTGGACCTCAATCGCAACTTTGCCACCATCAACTGGAAATCAGGCGGGACCGAATACCGCTGGAACAGCGCCGCCGAAAGCCGCGACGTTTATCTCTCGAGCGGTGAGCGCCCCGGGTCAGAACCGGAAACTCAGGCCCTGTGCCGCCTGATTAAAGAGCTGGAACCCCAGTGGATGGTCTCTATCCACGAGCCGCTGGCCTGTGTGGAAGACCCATTACAGAGCCCGCTTGGCCACTGGCTGGCGGAGCGCATGGAGCTGCCTCTGGTAACAGACCTGGGTTATCAAACCCCCGGTTCTTTCGGCACCTGGTGTGCAGAGCAGCAATACCCCTGCATAACCCTGGAATACCCACCCATCTCTGCTGACGTGGCCTCCGAGGAGTATCTGGCGGTGATGACGGAATTACTCTGCTACACCCCCTGATATACCCCTTTGAAACTGCTGATGCGCTCAAGTCCAGTAGACACGCCCCTCAGCAAAACGCAGCGGGTCTACATCTTTCGCGAGCCAGGTAGGTCCATCGAGATCCACAAACCGCACCTGGCTACCCAGTGGCCAGGCCGCCCGCACAGCACGGGACGTGCACAACATACACCCCAACATCAGCTGAAACCCCTGCTCTCTGGCCGCCTCAGCCAATGCCATGGCCTCGCGAATCCCGCCGGTTTTATCCAGCTTGATATTCACCATGTCATAAAGGCCCTGCAGCCGCGGCAGATCCGCCCGTGTATGGCAGCTTTCGTCGGCGCAGATGGGTAAAGGGTGGGAAAAATTTGCCAGCGAGGCGTCCTCTCCCACCGGTAATGGCTGTTCCAGCATCGCCACCCCGGAATCCGCCAGTGACTGACACAATTCCGGCAGCCCCTCTGCCGACCAGGCTTCATTGGCATCAATCACCAGCTGGCAATCTGGCGCAGCCGCACGTACCGCAGCCACTCGCTCCAGCACCCGATGTTGATCCAGCTTCAACTTGAGCACGGTGACACCAGACTCCGCTGCCTTTCGCGCCGCCTCCGCCATCGCCCGCGGCTCGGCCACCACCAGAGTCTGCACCGTCGGCAACCATACCGGCTCACCGCCCTGGGCACCCCGCTTTTTTTCCTCCCAGCTTGCCAGGGCACAGTCAACCGCATTGCGCGCGGCGCCAGCCGGCATTACCTCCTGCAATTGCTCCCGGGTCATCCCCTGGCGCAGGGAAGGCAGCACGGTGCCGATCTCCGCAAGAACCGATTCCACACTCTCACCATAACGGGGATACGGGGTGCATTCACCGATACCGGTTACCCCGTCTGCGGCGACTTCCACTACCACCACCTGCGCTTCTGTTCTCGTCCCCCGGGAGATCACAAAAGCCGTCCGGAGCGGCCAGCTCTCGGTATAGCAGCGCCCTTCAAACATCCCTGCTCTCCTTATTGAAATTCTTTGACACAGGGAACAGCCCGCCCGTCTTTCAAGGCAAACCCTGTCTAGAAAATTAGTGTAGAAACTTATCGCGGCAATACGCCGGAAATTCGCTGCAAAGAAAGCGACTCAGGATCGGGGCGAACAGGTTCCGGACAAAAAAGATACGCCAGGCAATTGACGGGTGCCGCTGCCTAGGGAAATGAAAAAGTGCGTTGGGGAAAAGCTAGGACGCTGGCGTTACGACAACGGCACAGGGAGCCGCACTCTCACAGCGCAAAAATTGCGGCGCCATTGCGGGGTTGCGGCGGTTGAGGTGACTGTATATACGGATAGCCAGGGCACCAGCGGCGAGCCCACCGAGGGCACCGGCAATCGCCCACAACTCACTGCCCAGCCACTGGCCACCGAGCGCGCCAGTCACCAGAGTAATCAAAGGCAACAGGTAAACCACCAGGGCAGTTGTTGCCAGGGTATTTTCAGCAATGCCAATCACTACAGTATCGTGCAACGCCAACGTCTTGAGGGGTTCAGGAGCCACGGCAACGCGTACCTGCGAAGCTTTTGCCCAGAAGTCGCCCAGCAGACCCGTGCCGCAGCCAGACTTGGCGGCACAGCCATGGCAACCGCTGCGCTGAACCGTTTCAACCCAGATGGCCTCACCCTCGAGGGCTACAATTCTGCCGCGCTCTTCAATCATTTGTCGCCTTGCCTACACCAGAAACGGGGCCCGATCAGTTCTTCGTGGTAACCGAATTGGCCACCATCTGGGCAGTCTTGTCGGGAATTTCCCCTACCACAGTAATGGTATAGCGCTCATTGTTCACTTCAATATGGTCCATATAGGCCACGGTCGCACCGCGCACCGCGCGCCCCCGGTAATTCATATTTGGACCCAACGCCTGCACAAATACGGTAAACGCGCTGAGCCCATCACTGAACACCAGCATTTCCCCGTCGGCCAGTTCCTGAGTCGCAACGGCTTTGAATCCCGTTGGCACCCACTCAAGGCGCCAGCGACTTACCAAGGTGCCACAATGGCCGCCACCCTCGGACTCCCGAGCATCGGCGGACTGGGGCTGCAGGTCACTGTCCTGAATGGGAGCAAGATCCAGCTCGACAAACTGGAAACGCTCCAATACCCGGCCACCGGGGGTGACCAGCATGGATTTCAACGGCAATCCGGATTCTTTATCGACACTGATCACCATGCCGAACCGGTGCACATCCCGCGGGCGCACTTCCATTACCACCGCGTCGCGATCAGCCACTCGCTCTTCGCCGCGCATCAGGAAATGGTAAATATTCTGGACATTCTGCTGCCCCATGGCACTCCACAAACCGGCCCGAGAGAGCGGGCTACCATCCCGGCGACACTGGGCATCTTGCCCGCGGCTGATCAACTCTCTTGGCGCACCGGTCAAATAACGCACCCGCTCTACCTGTTCGCCATTGCGGATCGCGTGCACCACCTCCAGAGTCTCCATCACTCCGACGTGCTCAAAGGTAACCAGGCCCCGGTACTCTCGGTTGGTCACGGCATCGGCCAGCTTCGCCAGCCAGGCGTGCGCCTCATCGCTGGTCGGCACATCGGCCTGCAGCCGTGGTGAGGGTATGGGTTGCAGGCTACCAGTGCCAGCGGCAGTGTCCGGCACCGACTGGGCCGACCCTGCACCACCCTCATCAACACCTTGCGTACTTTTCGCACTGTCCGCTGCTTCTCCCTGCGCGTAAACCTGGGGAGCGAGCGGTGCCGCCAACAGCAAAAAAGCCAACAGCGAGCTGTTGGCTTTGGGGGCGGAAAAACAAAAATATTTCGCCATGATCATTCTTTATTAGGCTTGGTTTCTAGTTACTCAGGTGGTCCCAGGGTCCGTAACCGGTACCATCCACCCGACCACGGGAAATTTGGGGGGCTGGCGCCAGAGCCGGGCTTCACCCCGGCTCACTTGCCGAAGTTAGTCCTCCGGGCGATCACCGTAGGTGGCACGAGCGAAAGGTACCATACCCTGGCTACCCACCCGGGCAGCCTGCTCGGAATGCTCGATCATGACCCGATTGAGATGACGCATCAACTCCGGAGACGGCACCATCTGCACTTGGGGTGAAGGGCCAACACCGGCACGGGGCTCAGGCACAAACTGTGGTGCGGTACTTACCGCGCGTGTATTGAGTGTCGGCACGGCAAAACCGCTAGGCTGAGGCACCGACTGCACTGGCTGCTGTGCCGGGCGCTCCACTTCGGCTACTAGTTCATCACCCGGCTGCGGCGCCTGCATCTGCTGTACGCCCAGTACCGCCGCAAAAGCCACGGTCGCAGCCACTGCTCCGCGGGACAAGGGTTTCCACCAGCGACTGCGGGATTGACCGTCATTGGCTGCTTCGGGATCAGCGGTTTGCGTCAACGGCGGTTCATCCGCGATAGCCGCGGAGATGCTCGCCGCCAGCCCCAGATCCACCGGCGCCACCTGTTCACCACGCATCACGCTGGCGGCCAGCTGATAACGCGACCAACGCTGGCTCAATTCACCCGCGGATGCGCCACCAGAGGCATCACTTTCTTTGAGCAGGCGCTGAATTTCGAGCTCGGGAGCCTCGCCATCCATCAACGCAGATAGCGACTCATTCAAACGCTGCTGATGATTCCCGTGTGACATACGGGTCAACCCTCTTTCAGTGCAATCGATTGGAGCCCAAGAGGCCCCTGTTTGTTGCTAGTTATGACCGGCGTTCGCCGGAAAAGTTTTACCGAGCAGGCAAATTTTGTGTGAATTCATCGAATATTTCGCCTGTCGTCCCGGTCACGGGGCTGCGCTAGACCAGCAACCCTCTATCTGTCCTTTCGTTAAAACAAAACCGACTAAAGATTAGACAATTTTGCCCTTAGGCCGACAGAGCCTCAGCCGCGCCCATCCACAGGCTCTGGCTCACCGGCCATCACAGCCTGCACCGCACGGTCAATCGACTCCCGGGCGCGGAAGATGCGCGAGCGTACCGTGCCCACGGGGCAACCCATCACTTCCGCAATTTCTTCGTAGCTGAGCCCTTCCATTTCCCGCAGGGTCACCGCCGAGCGCAAGTCTTCCGGCAGCTCGCGGATAGCCCGGTGCACCGTGGCCTCCAGCTGATCCCGGAACAGTTGGTTTTCAGGAGTTTCGTTGTCCCGCAGTAAATCGGCGCCGGAGTAGTACTCGGCATCCTCGAGGTCCACATCCGACGACGGCGGACGCCGGCTGCGCGACACCAGATAATTCTTGGCGGTATTGATGGCGATGCGGTACATCCAGGTATAAAAGGCGCTCTCCCCACGGAAATTGCCCAGCGCCCGGTAGGCCTTGATAAAGGCCTCCTGCACCACATCGTGCACTTCTGCATGGTCGTTGATATAGCGGCTGACCACGGCCATGATCTTGTGCTGGTACTTCAGCACCAGAAGATCAAACGCGCGCTTGTCCCCTTTTTGAACCCGCTCTACCAGCTGGCGATCACTTGGTGACGCCTGTTGCCCTGTCATCCCCTACTCCCAACCGCGATTCCGCGGCAATGGCGCCCGGAATTCAGGATTATTCTGTTGTGTCCAAGACACCCAAATTTGGTCATAAGTTCCTGACAAATCGGTAATTTTTGAAGATGGCGTATACTACGCGCCCCTCAACAGTAATAAAACTCTATGAGCAAAGAGGCGAAGGCACAACTGGCAGCCTTGAGCAACTCCATGAATAAGCCTATGAATAACTACGACGTCCTCGTTATTGGCAGTGGCGCCGCAGGCCTGACACTGGCACTGCACCTCGCAGCCCGCCACCGTGTAGCCCTGCTGTCGAAACAGCGCCTGCAGGACGGCTCCACCTGGTTCGCCCAGGGTGGCATCGCCGGCGTACTGGATGAAACTGACTCGGTAGACGCCCATATAGCGGATACATTAGATGCAGGGGCCGGTCTCTGCCACCCGGACGCGGTGCGATTTACCGTGGAGAACAGCCGCGACGCCATTCAATGGCTGATCCACCAGGGCGTGGAGTTCACTCGCGAGGACGATGGCGAATACCATCTCACCAAAGAAGGGGGCCACAGCCACCGCCGCATCATCCACAGTGCGGACGCCACCGGTCGCGCGGTGCACAGCACCCTGATCGAGCGGGTGCGCAACACCCCCAACATCGACTGCTTCGAGCACCATATCGCCCTGGACCTGATCCGCCAGCCCGACGCAAAAACCGGCCGCTTCCGCTGCGCCGGCTGCTACGTCTACAACAAAGACACGGAAGAAGTCGAAGTCTTCCAGGGCCGCGCGGTGGTGCTGGCGACTGGCGGTGCGGCCAAGGCCTACCTCTATACCAGCAACCCGGACGGGGCCAGTGGTGACGGTATTGCCATGGCCTGGCGCGCCGGTTGCCGGGTGGCGAATATGGAATTCAACCAGTTCCACCCCACCTGCCTGTACCACCCCAAAGCCAAATCCATGCTGATCACCGAGGCGCTACGGGGCGAAGGCGCAACCCTCAAGTTGCCCAGTGGCGAACGGTTTATGGAGCGGTTCGATAAACGTGGAGAGCTGGCGCCCCGGGACATCGTCGCGCGCGCCATCGACCACGAAATGAAACGCCTGGGCGCCGATTGCGTCTACCTCGACATTTCGCACAAAGACCCGGCGTTCGTGCGTGAGCACTTCCCCACGGTGTACAAAAAGTGCCTGGAATACGGTATCGACATCACCAAAGAGGCCATTCCTGTGGTCCCTGCGGCCCACTACACCTGTGGCGGCGTGATGGTGGACCAGCACGGCCGCAGCGACCTGGATCAGCTTTACGCCATTGGCGAGACCACCTTTACCGGCCTGCACGGCGCCAATCGCCTGGCCAGTAACTCGCTGCTGGAATGCGTGGTTTACGCGCGCTCTGCGGCACTGCATATCGACAGCACCCTCGACACCATTGCCCCGCCGCGGCCAGCCCTGGCCTGGGACGCCTCGCGGGTAACCGATTCCGACGAAGATGTGGTGATCTCCCACAACTGGGATGAACTGCGACGTTTTATGTGGGACTTTGTAGGTATCGTGCGCACGCGCAAGCGCCTGCTGCGTGCCGAGCACCGGGTGCGACTGTTACAGCAGGAAATTCTGGAGTTTTACGCCAATTACAAGATCACCAGCGATTTGATCGAGCTGCGCAATCTGGCGGTCGTTTCCGAGCTGATCATCCGCTCGGCCCTGGACCGGCGGGAAAGCCGCGGCCTGCACTACTCCCTGGATTACCCGGGCTTGCGGGAGCTGGCCATGGATACGATCCTGGTACCGGAGAATTTTGCCGATCAGCGACACTTTGTCAGCACCAGCGTCAGCACCACCGAGGCCGATGCAGGCGAGCAGCGGACCTAAACCGAACGGGAAAAGGCCGAACGCGAAAAGCGCAGTGCCACCAGCAGCCGACGCCAGTCGTCGACGCTGGCGGCATCTCTCGCCAACACCAGGCGCAGCCTGCGCCCTTCCAGATCGCGGCCGTTGATCACAATCAGCCACCGCCAGAGCGTCAGCTCTCCGCAAAAATTGAACTCTCGCCTGGCACCCCCTTTCACCTGCCAGTACCAGCGTCTATCCGAGGTGGACAAACGCCCCACCGAACCCGACAGGCGGCGCCATTCAAACAGGCTGTAACCGATGATGACCAGCGCCATCAACAATACCGCAGCCCAGGGCAAACGGGAGAGCAGCAGCAACAGCAACGACTGCACCGCAATCAATGAAAGGACGATCTTCAGGCTGCGGGAGGGCGCAATGTCGCACACCAGCCTGGCGTTGCGCTCTGGGCGGGCACCGGGACCGACGCGCGAACGGGACTGGGGGCGGATCCCCCCACGGGGAATGGGTTCCAGCTCCGCGCCAAGCGGGTCAGAGCCAGATTGATCGGGGCAAGACGGCCCCGAAGACGCGATTTCAGTCCTGGAGACCGGTGTTGTCACGGATGATCTGCACGATGTGTTTCAGTTCCGGATCTTCCGGGTCTTCGCGGCGCAGGAACCAGGCAAACAGATCCTGATCCTGCTCATCCAGCAATCGGATATAGCGTTGTTGATCTTCCGGGCTCAGCGTTTCGTAGACATTATCCAGAAACGGCAGCAAAACCAGGTCCAGCTCCAACATACCGCGGCGGCTGGCCCAAAACAGGCGGTTGCGATCCATACTTCTTTCTCAAAACCAAGTTGCGAATTGCGCGCAGTATAGCGGTAGTTGAAATCCCGCCGCAAAACCCCAGATAACAGAACTTACAATACCCTCTTAAAAACACCCATCGGACCCAGGTAGCGAGCAGAGCATGGATCAACAGCAGTGGCAGGATTTTCTCAGCAGTCGTGGGGCCCACTGGGTCGACGGTGCAGCCCACTTTAGTCAAGACAGCGACAGCACTTCCGGCACCGATATACAGCTCATCGACCTGAGTCCCCTCGGCGCCATCGCCGTTACCGGGCCTGACAGCCAGAAGTTCCTCCAGGGCCAGCTTACCTGCGACCTGGTTAAGCTACCCGATGAACACCTCACCCTCGGCAGCCACTGCAACCCCAAGGGGCGTATGATCAGTGCTTTCCACGCACTGAAAATTGACCAGAGTCAGTTCGTAATGCTGATGCCCCGCGACCTGGTCGCCTCAGCCCTGGCCGCTCTGAAAAAATACGCCGTATTCTTCAAAACAGAACTCACCGATGTGAGCGAGACACAGCGCTGGTTCGGCCTCAATGGCCGCGATATCGGCACTGCCGCCTCACACCTGCTGTGCCTGTCGAACAGCAGCGACACCGACCTGATTCCGGGTCAACTGCGCAGCTTCGACCACAACGGGCACCCTGCCCTGGCGGCCATGCTCAACGAGCGCTGCGTGGCAATCCAGGTACCCAATGTACAGGCCGCAGATCTGTGGCAAAAACTGGAGGGCAACAACGCCCGGCCCGGAGACTACAGCCACTGGCAACAGCAGCTGATCGAAGCGGGTATACCGCAAGTACATCAGAGCAGTAGCGAAATGTTTATCCCGCAGATGCTGAACCTGCACCTGCTGGGCGGCGTCAACTTCAAAAAGGGCTGTTACACCGGTCAGGAAGTGGTGGCCCGCATGCAATACCTGGGTGCTGCCAAGCGCCGCATGTACCGGGCAAAAATCGATAAGGGCGACATACCGCAAGCGGGTGAAGAAATATTCACTCCCGCCGGCGGCTCCAGCGTGGGCAATCTGGTAGAGGCCTGCACCACCGGAGACGAAATAGAACTGCTGGCCGTGCTGACCAAAAGCAAGGTAGCCGATGGTGAAAGCCTACAGCTTTCCGATGGACGCGTTCTGGAGCTGTTGGAGCTGCCCTATGACGCGGATGCCGATCCTCTGGCGAGCGATTGACGCGGTGATTGATCGATTGATTGATTGAACAGCGGCTAAGCCGGTATGGCGGTCATATTTCCACCGCCACCCGGCGCAGCGCGTCCAACGCAGGCAAACGCCAGTCAATGGGCTCCTGTCCGCTGCCCTGCAAATAGGCATTCGCCTGGGAAAATGGCCGGGTACCGAAAAACCCGCGGTGCGCAGACAGGGGCGATGGGTGTGGTCCGCTCAGCACCAGGTGCTTGCGGCTATCGATAAAACCACCCTTCTTCTGCGCATAACTGCCCCACAGCACGAAGACCAGCCCTTCGCGCTGTTCCGCCAGCGCGTGTATCGCGGCATCGGTAAACCGTTCCCATCCGCGCTTCTGGTGAGATCCCGCCTTGCTTTCTTCCACCGTGAGGGTCGCATTCAACAGCAACACCCCCTGCTCTGCCCACGGCTGCAAACAACCGTGCCCCGGAGGGGTAATCCCCAGATCTGATTGCAATTCCTTGTAGATATTCTGCAGCGAAGGCGGAATCCGCACCCCGGGCATCACGGAAAAACAGAGACCGTGGGCCTGACCCGCGCCGTGATATGGATCCTGCCCCAGAATGACAACCTTGACTTGATCGAAGGGCGTGGAGTTGAACGCATTAAAAACTTGCCCTCCCGGGGGAAAAATATTTTTCCCCGCCTGCCTTTCCTGTTGCAGGAAAACACGCAGCTCTTCCATATAGGGTTTACGGAACTCGGCTTCCAGCACCTGGTGCCAGGAGGGATCAATTTTTATGGGAGTAGACGTCGGCATAAGATTTTCAATAAAAATTTTCTCAGGAAATAATGCGCTTCAGCTGCCTGCGCAAAGCCGGCACCACTTCCTCTTCAAACCAGGGACGGCGATTCAGCCACAGGGTATTTCTGGGGCTTGGGTGTGGTAGCGGGAAGAAGCCATGTGGCAGTGCATCGGCGTAACGGCGCACATTTTCGGTGATGCTGTCGCGTTTTGGAAAATGCGCCTGCGGAAGATAGTAGCGCTGGGCGTACTGACCGATCAGCAGGGTCAACTGAATATCGGGCAGCTGATCCAACAGCTTCTGATGCCAGGTCGGGGCGCACTCCGGTCGCGGCGGTAAATCGCCACCCTTGCCCCGCCCGGGGTAGCAAAACCCCATGGGCATAATTGCGATCAGGGATTCGTCGTAGAACTGCTCCCGATCCAGCTGCAGCCATGCTCGCAGGCGGTCGCCCGAAGGGTCGTTCCAGGGAATACCCGTTGCATGCACCCGGGTACCCGGTGCCTGGCCGATAATTAACAGCTTCGCGGAGCGACCTGCACTCAATACCGGGTGCGGGCCAAGCGGCAAATGCGGCTCACACAAACGGCAAGCGCGCACATCTTTCAACAACAGCGCCAGTTCAACCGCGGCCAAAACGCTTACCTGTTGCTGCCCGTGTGCGCGGGAAAGGCCAGTTGCAGCAGTAAGCCACGACGGTCGTCCGGCGCAGCGGCGCGCCCCACACCGTTGTTATCCAGCACCACAAAAATACCCTCATCATTCACCGCCAGTCCCTCGCCCTTTCCGAAGCGGGTTTCTTGATAGACATACTGGGCCCCCTCCTCGACTTCTCGGTAGTGGATACACCAGTGCGCCTCAAGGGTGCCAATGTCGCGTTCACACACCGCAAACGCATTGCGCTCGAGCGTAAACAGCGCGCCATTGTGATACGCCAGGGCAGTCAAATCCTCTGAGCGGCCGCGAAAATCGAGCCCCGCTACCGCGGGCACCTGGAAGTAATCACCACCGTCCCTGTCGTCCGGTTTGATCCGTAGCAGGCCTCTAGGGTTGCGCTCCAGCGCCACCCAGAAATCGGAGCCGGCCTTGACCAGGCCTTCGCTCTCTGCGTTAAACAACTGCAGGTAGCCCTGCTTTCGCGCAGTTTCCGACCAGCGCTGCGGCAACCATTTCGCCGTGGACGCGGATGCGCCCAGCCAGGCAATCCGGTTGTGGCGCTCACTGAGCAGGTAGATCCCCTGTTCATCACAGGTGATGCCTTCAAAATCCATACTGAGCGGCGTACTGGCGTAATGCAGTGCCCGAACCTTTACCGATACCGGCTGATCATCCGGTAGCGGCGGTCGTGAAAACCCGGCTTTTACCCGCAATTTGACCGTGTCGGCGCCGCCTTCAGGGGAGAGCGCAAAAAATTGTTCAGAAGATTTATCGGCAACAGCCAGTAGCTCGCCATCACAAAAGCTCAATCCGGAGATATCCAGCCCCTCACTGCCATCTATCCACCAGGCATTGAGCAACCGGGCCTCAGTGACCGGCGTTACCGCGAAACAAGCCGGAACCCAGAATACGGCCAGGACCTTAGCCAGGTGGCGAGCCACATCAAATCTGAACAAGCAATTTTCCCCCGAATAAATGACTTAATCACGGAAATTATCGAACTGCAGCGGCTGCTCCAGCTCCTTTCCCCGCAACATGGCAATGACCTGCTGTAAATCATCGCGCTTCTTGCCGGTAACCCGCACAGAGTCCCCCTGAATGGCCGCCTGCACCTTGAGCTTTTCCTCTTTGATGATTTTAACGATCTTTTTTGACAGATCTTTGTCGAGACCATTTTTCAGAGTCACATCCACTTTTACCTGCTTGCCCGATTGCTCTGGCTCACCAACTTCCATCGCCAAGGGGTCAATACTGCATTTGATCAGCGCAGCGCGCAGCATGTCTTCCATTTGGGTAACCTGCATGTCGGATTCGGCGCGCAGAGTCAGGGCAAATCCAGACATTTCCACTTCCGCATCCACGCCCTTGAAGTCGAAACGGTTGGTGATGGTACGATTCACCTGATCCACCGCATTGGTCAGCTGGTGCTTGTCCACTTCAGATACGATATCGAACGACGGCATTATTTGGCTCCGTTAAGTTTTCAGTACTGATTGTTTGTTGAGATTTTCAGAATAGGTTTCGTTGTTTCGTGCGCTACTTCCAGCGCTCGGGCGTCACTTCCAGGCTCTGTTCAGCACTGGAGAACCAGAGCTGCCCATCCTGAATAGTGACGCTGAAGTCCATATTGCGCTCTGCCATGGTCGCCAGCTGAACGCAGCTTTCCGCCGGTAGAAAGAATACCTGCAGGTTGTCAAAACGTGTGGTGGCGGCCTCCATCTTCTTCCACCACACCGATGCGGTGCGCTGGCCATAGGCGTAAATCAGCACACGATCTGCACGACCGCAGGCCTTGCGCACCCGATCCTCTGCCGGTACACCCACTTCGATCCAGGTTTCCACTTCACCGCTCAGGCTGTGCTCCCAGAGATCAGGCTCATCGTCCGTCGACAGCCCGCGGGTAAATTCCAGCTGCTCACTGGCGTTGAGCGCGAATGCCAGCAGGCGAATCATCATCCGCTCGTCGGTTTCTGAGGGGTGACGCGCCAGCGTCAGCAGGTGCTCCCCGTAGTAATCCCGGTCCATATCGGCCACCTGTAACCGGGCTTTGAATATCGTCGCTTTTAATGCCATTACTGCTCTCTGAAATAAGGGTTCGGGCAGACTTACCCGAAAGACGGCGGATTGGAGACTATTATTGTCTTGTTCTGAACCAACATGGATGAATGGAATGAACGTTGCACTCACAGGCAAACCAATTTTCACCCAGCGCCGATTCTGGCAAACCCTGCTCCTGTCACTGGCGGCCTTTGGCCTCAGCGGCTGTGGCATCAACAACATTCCCACCTTTGATGAGAATGTCAAAGCCACCTGGGCCCAGGTGCAGAACCAGTACCAGCGCCGTGCAGACCTGATTCCCAATCTGGTCAAAACCGTCAAGGCCTACGCCTCACACGAGCGGGAAACCCTCGAGGCGGTTACCGAGGCCCGCGCCAAGGTCAACTCCATGCAGGTGGATTCCGGGATCATCAATGACCCCGCCAAGCTGAAACAGTTTGAGGCCGCCCAATCGCAGCTCAGCAGTGCCCTCTCCCGCCTGATGGTTGTCGTCGAACGCTACCCGGACCTCAAGGCCAACCAGAATTTCCTGGCCTTGCAATCCCAGCTGGAGGGCACTGAAAACCGCATCAGCGTGGCCCGGCGGGATTATATCGCTGCGGTGGAGCGCTACAACCGCGAGATTCGCACCTTTCCCGGTCGCATCTGGCACAGTGTCCTCTACAGTGATATGCCCCTTCGGGATACCTTCAAGGCCACATCGGAAGACGCGGAAAAGGCACCTGAAGTCGACTTTCAATAACCATTGATCCGCCGTCACCCACTCCAGCCACTCTGTCAGCGGGGCCAGTTCATGACGATCCTCAGGGTCGCCCTTACACTGTTTCTGTGGCCAGTCCTTCTTTGGGCTGGCCAGGCAGCCGCGGATGTCACCTTCCCTACCCTGTCCGGACGCGTGGTGGACAATGCCAATTTGCTCAGCCAGACCACCCGCTACCAACTGACGGAAACCCTGCAGCGCCAGGAAAAGGAAAGCAGCAACCAGATTGTGGTGGTTACCCTGCCAGATCTTCAGGGACTGACGATAGAAGAATACGGTTACCAGCTGGGCAGAAACTGGAAAATCGGCCAGAAAGGCAAAGACAACGGGGTGCTATTGATCGTGGCCCCCAGCGAGCGCAAAGTGCGTATTGAAGTGGGCTATGGATTGGAAGGCGCACTGACTGACGCACTCTCCGCCAACATCATTCACACCAAGATTCTCCCGCAATTCCAGGCCGGAAACTTTGACGGTGGCGTCACCGCCGGCGTTGATTCCATTATTGCAGCCATCAAAAACGAATACGTGCCCGAACCCACAGAGTCTGATGACAACCGCCAACTGGCGCTGCTCGTCGGCATCTTCCTGCTTTTTATCATGCTGCAAATCTTCGGTTCCTCGGTACTGGGGTCACCCGCGGGCAGCGGCAACTACCGCCGCGGCCGCTACGGCGGCTATTACGGTGGCGGAGGCTTCGGTGGCGGTTTTGGTGGTGGCGGAGGCTTTGGTGGTGGCTTCGGCGGTGGCGGTGGCGGCTTCGGGGGCGGTGGCGCCTCCGGGGGCTGGTAACCAAACGGGGCAGCCAGAAAAGGAATACGGGGGCTCGGCAACGAACGATGGAAAAAAACCACATGCTGAATGCGCAGGAGCGGCGCACACTGGCCGACACCATCAAGGAAGTGGAATCGCGCACCGACGCCGAAGTAGTCACGGTGCTCGCCGGTCAGTCTGACCACTACCTGTATATATCCACCCTGTGGGCGGCATTTCTGGCATTACTGCTCGCGCCACTGATGCAATTCCTGCCCTGGTGGCTGGAGTACCAGCAGGCATTTACGCTGCAATGGATACTCTTCATCGTCCTCGCGGTGCTGTTTCGCTGGCGCCCACTCACCATGCGGCTGATTCCCAAAAAGGTGAAGTACTGGCGCGCATCCAATCTCGCACGCCGGCAATTTCTGGAGCAGGAACTGCACAGCACCAAAGACCGGCTTGGGCTGCTGATTTTTGTATCCCAGGCTGAACACTACGTTGAAATTCTCGCAGACCGTGGTCTCGCGGAGCACATTACCAATGAGGCCTGGCAGGAAATAGTTGAAAATTTCATCCACGAAGTAAAAAAGGGAAAAACAAGCGAAGCGTTTGTTCACTGCGTAGAAAAATGTGGCGAACTACTGCAGGAAGCCGCACCTGCCACGGTGATCAAGAACGAGCTGCCTAATCACCTGGTACTTCTATAATTTTTGCTACCACGGGCAAACTGCAGGCAATGGGTGAAACCATGCAATTTCAAAAGCGCACAGTCTATGTCGCTGCCGCATCCTTCCTTGTCGTCAGCATCGCTATCGCCTACTGGGCCTCACCAAGCAGCACCAGCTCCTCTTCAGGTCTGTTTCCCGACGACACGCCCAACGCATCTGATATAGCCACTCGCGTACAACACCTGGAGCGCACCCTCGACCAAACCCTGAAAATACAGGGACAGTTACTGGAACTGGTCAATGAACTGAGCGCCCGACTGGATCCTGACAAAAACTCCGGTGAGACCCGCAATGCGTCGCTGGATATGACCCGCGCCCAGAGCGAGGCAGAGTTTCACAATAGCCACCAGGAGCACGACACCAGTCATCAGGATCGATTTGAACGCATGCGCGAGAATCAGATCCGGCAGTTGATGGAGGCGGGCTTTGGCCCGGAGCGCGCGCAGTTTATTGTCGATAAGCAGGAGCGCATCCAGTACGAGCAGATGCAATTCACCTACGAATACCACCATTTGCAAAACAAGCGCTCGGCCGAGGCGAAACAGCTACAGGAAAAAATTCACACCTACAGCAATCCGCGCCGGGTCTTCGAGGAAGAACTGAGCAGGTCGGAATTCGATCAATATCTGAAAGCCTTTGGTGGCCGTACGGAACTGGAAATCGGCGACCTGCTGGAAGCAGCGCCAGCCTATGAGGCCGGCCTGCGCCCGGGCGATAAAATCATCCGCTACAACAATCAGCGGGTGTTTCATATGGGTGACCTTCGCACTCAGGTTTACCAGGTCGCACCAGGCTCATCGGTCTCGGTAGAGATACAGCGCCGGGGCAGTTCCGCATCGGAAACCATCTATTTACCCGCTGGCCCACTGGGCATTCGCGGTTAGTGCATTTTCATTGGAAAAATGTCGCAAACAAAAAGGGCGATGGCCGCAAAGCCATCGCCCTTTTTATTTTCGGGTCTTTCCCCAAGCAATGCTTATTCCGGGGAAACTTCCGGGCGCATATGCGGGAACAACAGTACGTCGCGAATCGACGGCGAGTTGGTCAACAGCATTACCAGTCGGTCGATACCGATGCCCTCACCCGCGGTAGGCGGCAGGCCGTATTCCAGGGCACGAATATAGTCGGCGTCGTAGTGCATGGCTTCGTCATCGCCCGCATCCTTCTCAGCCACCTGCGCCTGGAAGCGCTCGGCCTGGTCTTCGGCATCGTTCAGCTCGGAGAAGCCATTGGCAATTTCGCGGCCACCCACAAAGAATTCAAAGCGGTCGGTCACAAACGGGTTGTCGTCATTGCGACGCGCCAGCGGTGATACTTCGGTCGGGTACTCGGTGATAAAGGTCGGCTGGTCCAGACGGTGCTCGACGGTTTTCTCGAAGATTTCGATCTGGATTTTGCCCAGGCCCCAGATATCCTTGAGCGGAATTTCCAGGCCTTCCGCAACCTTCTTCGCGCTTTCGATATTGTCGATATCGGAGGCATTCAGTTCCGGGTTGTACTTCAGGATGGAGTCGAAAACACTGATACGATCGAACGGCTGGGCGAAGTCGTAGCTGCTGTCCTGGTACTGAACGGTGGTGCTGCCCAGTACGTCGGTGCAGATGCCACGGATCATGTTTTCTGTCAGGTCCATCAGGTCGTTGTAGTCCGCGTACGCCTGGTAGAACTCGAGCATGGTGAACTCGGGGTTGTGGCGGGTAGACAGACCTTCGTTGCGGAAGTTGCGGTTGATTTCGTAGACGCGCTCGAAGCCGCCAACGACCAAACGCTTGAGGTAGAGTTCCGGCGCGATGCGCAGGTACATGTCGATATCCAGCGCGTTGTGATGGGTCACGAACGGGCGTGCAGTGGCGCCACCGGGAATCACCTGCAGCATGGGGGTTTCCACTTCCATGAAGTGGTTGCTATTCAGGAAGCTGCGAATGTAGCTGATCACTTCGGAACGGATGCGGAATACGTCGCGGGATTCCGGGGTGGCAATCAGGTCGACGTAGCGTTGACGGTAGCGCATTTCCTGGTCGGCGATGCCGTGGAATTTTTCCGGCAGCGGACGCAGGGCTTTGGTGAGCAGGCTGTACTCTTCGCAGTTTACGTAGAGGTCGCCTTTGCCGGACTTGTGCAGTGCACCTTTGACGCCGACGATGTCGCCTATATCCCAGGTGCCCCAGCGCTCTTTGATATCTTTTTGCGCAACTTTGTCGGCGTACAGCTGGATACGGCCGGAGACGTCCTGGATGACGAGGAAGGGGCCACGCTTGGCGAGGATTCGGCCAGCGACGCAGGCGCTGTTGCCTTCGGCTTCCAGTTCTTCCTTGGTCTTTTCACCAAACTCTTTTTGCAGGTCGGCGGCGAGCTGTTCGCGGCGGAAGCTGTTCGGGAAGGCGTTACCCTTTTCGCGCATGGCGCTGAGTTTGGCACGGCGTTCGGCGATCAGTTTGTTTTCGTCTTGCGGAGTTGGTGTGTTGCTCATGATCTATCACATGTCTTTTGGGGTGTGTTGCGGGCTTCGCTTCTACCTATGTAGAGCTTTTTATTGAAGTCCGTGGCGGTGGAGCACTGGGTATTCGGTTTCGAAACCGCTGTGAATACATCCCTGTACGCTGCGTCGGCAACATCCCTGTTGCCGACGCTTTCGAAACCGAATCCCCAGCACTCCACCTTCGATTCGAAGTATTTAACTTCGTAAGCAAAAAGTGCTTAGAAACTTAGGTTTACAACCCTGCTTTTAAGCTCGCCTCAATAAACTGGTCCAGGTCGCCGTCGAGCACTGCCTGGCAGTTACTGGTCTGGACGCTGGTGCGCAGGTCTTTGATGCGCTGGTCATCGAGTACGTAGGAGCGGATCTGGCTGCCCCAGCCGATGTCGGATTTGCTTTCTTCCATCGCCTGTTTTTCGGCATTGCGCTTCTGCATTTCCTGCTCGTAGAGCTTGGCGCGCAGCATTTTCCAGGCTTTGTCGCGGTTCTGGTGCTGGGAGCGTTCGCTCTGGCAGGCAACCACGATGCCGGACGCAATGTGGGTCAAGCGCACCGCGGAGTCTGTTTTGTTGACGTGCTGACCACCGGCACCGGAGGCACGGTAGGTGTCTTCACGCACTTGCGACTTGTCCACTTCGATCTCGATGTTGTCGTCAATCTCCGGGGAGACGAAGACGGAGGTGAACGAGGTGTGACGGCGGTTGCCGGAGTCGAACGGGCTTTTGCGCACCAGGCGGTGTACACCGGTTTCGGTGCGCAGCCAACCGAAAGCGTATTCGCCCTGGAAGTGGATGGTGGCACTTTTGATGCCCGCGACTTCACCGGCGGAGGCTTCTTCCAGGGTGGTTTTGAAACCGTGGGCTTCGCCCCAGCGCAGGTACATGCGCAGCAGCATTTCGGCCCAGTCCTGGGCTTCGGTGCCGCCGGAGCCGGCCTGGATGTCCAGGTATGCGTTGTTGGGGTCGGTTTCGCCGGAGAACATGCGGCGGAATTCGAGGGTTTCCAGTTGTTGCTGGAGGTTTTCGAGTTCGCTGGCCACTTCGGCTACGGAGTCTTCATCGTCCTCTTCCACTGCCATATCCAGCAGTTCGCGGCTGTCGCTGACGCCGCTGTCGAGGTCTTCGATGGTTTTTACTACGGCTTCCAGGGCGGCGCGTTCGCGGCCCAGTTCCTGGGCGCGGTCGGGGTCGTCCCAGACGCTGGGTTCAGCCAGCTCCAGCTCGACCTCGGTCAGGCGTTCTTTCTTGGTAGCGTAGTCAAAGATACCCCCTGAGAACGTCAGTGCGCTCTGCGAGGTCTTTGAGTTGATTGAGCAGCGGATTGATTTCCATAAGATGCTGTGGGCTTCTGTCAGTTAAAGCGGCCGCGCATTCTACCTCAGTCAGTCGGCGGAATTAAGGGGTAACCGCATCCCGGTGGCTTGAGCAAATGCGGGGGCCGGCGCTAGAATGGCCTGACCAATAAAAACCAAAGATCAGGCCAATCAGCAATACGGATTTACAGCCATGGCGATCCCAGCACTCTTCCGCTCCTTAGCATCTTGCTCCCTTATCCTGCCACTACTGGCAACAATATCCCTCCCAGCCTGCGCAGCAGTAAACCGCTATGACGCGATCGTCAGTGCGGAAGTCAGCGCAGATTCAGACGCTTCAAGCGTCTCCGCAGAGCAGGCTTACCCCACAATTGCCGCGGCCCTGGCAGCCGCTCCCGCAGCGGGTGAGACGCCCTATGTGATCTACCTGCCCGAGGGCAAGTACCGGGAAAAGCTACTGGTCGATAAGCCCAATGTACGCCTGATCGGCGCGGGGAGAGACCGGACGGTTATCAGTTGGGGAGACTATGCCGGGATGCCAGCCCCCGGCGCTGCCGCAGACTCCGGTGAAAAAATGGGTACTTTTGCCACCGCAACGCTGACCATTGAGGCCGAGGACTTCCGCGCGGAAAACCTGACCATCGAGAACAGCTTTGATTTCCTCGCTACCGATGCCCTGCCAAAGAATCATACCGACAAGGTCAATGGCACCCAGGCAGTGGCGTTGGAAACCGGGCTCAACAGTGACCGCTCGGCCTTCCGCAACGTACGCCTGCTCGGATATCAGGACACCCTGTTCGTGCAGGGCGGACGCAGTTACTTTCGGGACAGTGTGATCGAAGGCAACGTGGACTTTATTTTTGGTGCCGGTCAGGCACTGTTTGAAAACAGCGATATCGTGACCCGCCCCCGCGGAACCCCGCGGGATACGGTCGGCTACCTCACCGCACCAAGCACCGATATCAGCAACGACTTCGGACTGGTCTTTCTGAACTGCCGCCTGCTGAAAGCGCCCGGGGTACCCGCCAACTCCACGCCCCTGGGCCGCCCCTGGCACCCGACCACCACTTTCGCGGACGGTCGTTATGCCGACCCCAACGCCATCGGCGCCAGTGTGTTCATCAACAGTTACATGGACGACCATATTACGACGGAAGGCTGGGACTCTATGCGCGGTACCAGTCGCGATGGCACCAAGAGCAGTGTGTTCAGGCCAGAAGATTCCCGCTTTTTTGAGTACAAGAGCCATGGCCCGGGCGCCGTGACGAATCCCAAGCGGCGCCACCTGAGCGATGAGGAGGCCAAGGCTTATACCGCAGAGCGCATACTGGCCGGATGGAACCCGGAGTTTTAATCGCTTAGATAGCTGCCAGCGGTTTAATCGCCGCTGGCGAGCTGATTCAGGATCGCGCACTCGGGCGAATCATCCCCAGCACAACTGTCCGCAAGTCCGCGCAATGTCTTGCGCATGCTTTTCAAAACTTCAAGCTGTCGCTCGACTTGCTGCAGCTTCTCCTCCACCAGCACCTTGGCATCGTGACTGTGCCGTGCCGGGTTATTGTGCAGCTCTAGCAACGCACGCACCTCATCCACGGAGAAGCCACAGCTTCTCGCCCTCTGGATAAATTGCAGCGTTTCCACATCGGCACGGGAGTACTCCCGGTAACCATTGGGGCTACGGGAGGGCATCAGCAGGTGTATGGATTCGTAGTAGCGCAGAGCCTTGGCACTGAGTCCGGACTGACGGGCCGCTTGAGAGATGTTCATAAAATCTCCTCCATGGTGGTTACAGCATGGAGGAGAGTCAGGGTTCCAGCAAGGGGAAGGTCAAGCTTTATACGTGAACCTATTCCGTCAAAGCATCAGATAACCCAAGGCGATAAACCCAAAGGCACTGATCACACCGGCTCGCATTGCGTAGGGTAACTGCGTGCGCACGTGCTCGATATGCTCGGTCCCCGCTGCCAGTGACGACACAATAGTCGTGTCGGAGATCGGCGAGCTATGGTCCCCGAAAATGCCACCGGACAGCACCGCCGCAACAAACAAGGTCGGGTCGGCACCCAGCGCGCTTGCCACCGGAATCGCAATGGGCAGCATGATGGAGAATGTTCCCCAGCTGGACCCAACAGAGAAGGCGATCACCCCGGAAACCAGAAAAATCACCACCGGTAATAATCCCAGCGGAATCGAATCACCCACCAGACCAGCCACATACTGCCCGGTCCCCAAGGTCTTGGAGACAGTTCCCAAGGCCAGCGCCAGAACCAGAATGATGGCCAGCGGCAACATGCGCCCAGCCCCTTCCATCCAGGTGTGGCTGAGTTCGTCCAGCGACATACTGCGTTGCAGCAATACCAGAATGGAAACCGTCGCCAAGGCCGCGAGAGATGCCCAGAGCACCGAGGTTGAACCGGAGCCCTCAAAAATTTTGCCGTCACCGGTAATCCAGAGGCTGATGGGCATTGCCAGCACCAGCACCAGGATCGGCAGCAGCATATTGATGACACGCGGCTTGATATGGCTTTTTTCCCCGGTACTTTCGCTGATGCTTTCGCTGATGTCGATCCCATCCAGTTCTCCGCCGCCGGTGCGCGCCTGAGCCTGCGCCATTGGTCCCGGGTTGTAATCCCGGGCGATAGTGAAGGCGGTGAGCGCAACGGCGCAAATCGCATACAGGTTGAGTGGAATGGTCGCCAGCAACACCTCAAGCGGGTCGTTGACCCCGAGTCCATCCAGCAGCCCAAGATTGAACGCACCCCAGGCATTGAGTGGAATCAACATACACACGGGGGCCGATGTGGAGTCGATGATGTAGGCCAGCTTTTCCCGCGCGACCCGGAAGCGGTCAAACAGCGGCCGCGACACGGTACCGGCAACCAGTACCGTGATATTCGACTCGATAAAGATAACGATCCCCACCAACCACGCCATCCACTGGGCACGCTTTCCGTTCGTCACCCAGCGGCTGCGCTCCAGAAAACGCACAAAGCCACTGACCGCTCCGCAGCGCTCGAGCGTAATGATGAAGGCACCGATCACCAGCGTGAACATGACCACCCGCGCATCGCCAGGATTGGCAAGTACCGCCAGTACACCATCCAGCGCCTCGGCCAGTGAGGGGAAAAATCCCGAGCCGTTAAGCAGGAAAAAACCCAGCCAGATGCCGGCAAAAAGGGCGAGGTACACCTGCCGGGTGAGAAGCGCCAAGCCGATGGCGATAAAAGGTGGCAGCAGGGTCAGCCAGGAGAGTTCTGTCATACTACGAGACTCTTGATTCCCGCCGGTATTGCCGGCAGTTGGTTATTGTTATTTTTAATTTGTTATTCGGTTTTCTTATCCAACCTCGGATAACCATCAGGCTACCACAGGATCCCTCAAAACCAGTGTGCCCGCATCGCCATCCAGTTCGGCCATGGCACCCACCGGGACAACGGACTGATCTTCCACATGCCCGATCATCAATCCGCGCACCACCGGCACGCCCAACCCGGCACACCGCTCACGCAGGACATGTTCCATCGAAAAGGTATTCTCATTAATGTCCGCTTCGGTGAACTTGCCAAAGGCGATGCCTGCCACTTGCTGGAGCTTTCCGGCCAGCCACATCTGGGTAAGCATACGATCCACCCGGTAAGGCGCCTCGCCGACGTCTTCAAGAAACAGGATTTTTTCCCGGTAGTCCGGTTCGTAGGGAGTGCCGATCAAACTCGACATCAATGTCAGGTTGCCACCAATCAACCTCCCCTGCGCACGTCCACCGGCAAAACGGGTAATCCGGTTTTCCCGCTCCACACGCCCGGGAGCGCCTTCGAACGCGGGCGGCGCCCCCAGTGGCACCGGGGACTCACCGTGCATCAACACTTTGGAATATTCCCCGTAGGTGTAATCGGTGAAGTTCTGCGCGGCAATGGGACCATGGAAGGTTACAAGGCCACTGCGGTGGTAAATGGCATTCAACAGCGCCGTGATATCACTGTACCCCAGTAAAACCTTGGGGTTGCGACGGATATTTTCGTAATCCAGTAGCGGCAATATCCGCGGCGTCCCGTAGCCACCGCGCAGACAAAACACCGCATCCACTTCAGGATCGGCGAACATCGCATTGAGATCCTGCGCGCGCGCATCATCCGGCCCGGCAAGGTACTGGGTCCGCTGGTACAGGTGCTTTCCTTCTTTTACGCGGAAACCGAGAGACTTCACCACGTCAATCGCAAACCGGATATCTTCATCTTCCCAGGCATTGCTCGCGGGGGTTATCAGGCCTACGGTCATTCCCCGCTTTAAACGCCTCGGAAGCAATGGTGCTTGCTCGCCAATCGCACTGTACCCCTCAGCAGAAGGAGTAAGGCCGGAACCGACCTGCGCCGAAGCACTCGCGGCACCCAGCAGCGGAGCCGCCAGCATGGATTTGATTAACTTGCGCCGGTGCATAGTTTACTCCTGATCCGTAATAGAGGTTTTTGTTCCGCCAGCCGCTAAGTTGTCGCCAGCCACCAGATTGTTTTCACCCAGTTTTATAAATCGCAGGTCCTGGAAGTCGTAACTGAAGTCGGTACCACGAGATTTGGGCTGCATGCTGAGAAGAATATTGCCGGACGCATCGCGATCAGCGGTCATCCAGGCATCTGCATTCAAACTGCGATCATCCCAGTGCAGGGCCCAGACGCCCTCCCCCGCAGGCATCAGCGTACCTGCAAGCCGTGGTGACTTGAGCGCGTGCCAGCGCAAGTTCTGTTCGTCGCCATGAATCTGGATATCGCCAAACCAGGGGTCCCGGTAGCGCCCCACAAGCTCAGCCTGCGCTACCGCGGCAAAACCTGTTGGCGGTTCCAACTGCTCGGCCTCGACCGCCTCTTCCGGCGTGCCGTAAAGTGCCTGGAAGTAAGCCAGCCAATCCCGCTCGGGGGCGCCAAGGTAGGGTTTCAATAATCCATAGATCAATGCTTGCCGCGCAGCGCCGGCGCTGCGATTCATCAGCACCACCAACGCCAGGTCATCTTCCGGCACTACCGCCGCCCAGGCATACATTCCAGACAGGGAGCCGGTGTGATGGATTACCCGTTTGCCATGCATATCCTGAACACGCCAACCCAGGGCATAGGCATAAAAATGCCCTGCGTCCCGTTCCGCGCGCTGGGGCGAAAAGGGCATCAGGGTTTCCGGCTTCCACAATCGGTCCCGGGTTTCTTCGCTCAGTAGCGACACACCTTCTGGTGTTTTTCCGCCCCCCATCAGCGTGCGCAGCCAGGTCAACATATCGCCGGCGCTGCAGTGCATACCACCGGCAGCGGCGAGCACAATAGGATCCGGCCCCGCCAGATTTGGGGTATCCACCACCAGACCTGCATCCTCAAGTCGATGCGGGTCCGCAAGGTTTTCGCGCGCAGGCTCCGGTACCGGCCCGGCGTAGCAGTGCTGCAACCCCATATGTTCGAGCAGCCGAGCCTGTACAAAATCTTCGTAAGTCTGGCCGGATACCGCAGCAATCAGCTCGCCAGCAACGATATAAAGCAGATTGTCGTAGGCGTAATCGGCACGAAAACTACCGGTAACCGGAAGGTGCGCCAACCCGGCAATGACATCCGCGCGGGTATATTGGTTGGGTTGCGGCCACAACATCAGGTCTCCCGCGCCGGGCCCCAACCCAGAGCGATGGGTGAGCAAATCCACCACGCGAAATTCCCGGGTAACCCAGGGATCTGCCAGCCGGAACTGCGGTAAATAATCGACCACCTGCCCATCCCACTCCAGCTTGCCCTCTTCCACCAGCAACCCCAGTGCAGCGGTGGTGAATGCCTTGGAGGTGGATGCAAGCTTGAACAGCGTGTCCTGGTCGACCGGCCGAGGCCGCTCCACATTGGTAACACCGAAGCCACGCAGCAGAACCAGCTGCCCGCGGTGCCAGATGCCCACTGCAGCACCGGGCACCTGTTCCTCTTTCAGCACACGTTCGATATAGGCTTCCGCAGACTGGGCATTGGCAGACTCGGCACCCGGTACCGGGGAATCACAACCGGCCAGGGCCAGAGCAGCCATGGAACAGAGAGCGGCGATCATTGCACGCATAAATAGGGACTCCGCAATCGTTATTAAAATTCTCAACCGGACCTTTAGCGGGGTTGACGGGGTCGGCACATCAGAATAATTTATCAACCGCGGTTTTTTATGTAAATAATAAAATATTCCGATCGCCTTTCGGTACCCGATTAAGGTCATCGCATCTATCTAGATGGAGCTTCTATGCAAAGCGCGTACCTTCAACGATCCGCTCTTCCTATGGCAATTGCCGCCCTGACCCTGGTCGTCGCCTCACATACCGCAGCCGCCGTGCCCCTTTCGTCGGCCGTGCCCCTGACATCGAATACAGACACCACCGCGAAACAGGCCGAAGCCCTCCAAAATATCCAGGCACAGGTCGATCGCGGCGAATATCTTGCTGCCGAGGCGCGGATTCGCGCGCTGCTTGGGAATAAAAAAGTATCCAATAGGGAGCCTGTGCCGATGCAAGACACCCCTGAACAGCAAAGCCTGGCGTCTGCACTGGCTTTCGAGGTCGAACGCATGCGCCGCATCGAAATGGAGTTCAACCTCAAGCCACAAGACCTGCTGGCCTCCGTTCAGCGCTATATCCCCGATGCGACAGAGAGCGATATTGCACAGTGGGACAATGCGGGCCTGCTGGAATACAAAATCATCAATGATGAACGACGTTACTTTCGCAAGGCAGCCTACAACCTGGTGCATATTTCGGAAGCCGCGGCGGCGCGCAGCAACGACTACCGTCGGTTTACGGATAAGGCGCCGCTGTACCAGCTGCACCCGCATCACCAGGCCGTCATCGCAAGTGCTTCACCCCTGCGCCAGGCCATCGCCATTGATTACACCCTGACGGTCGATGCCGACGCAGTGCCCGCAGGAGAGACCATCCGCGCCTGGCTGCCCTTCCCCAAGGAAGTACCGGCACGCCAGGAAAATATCCTGCTGACCTACAGTGAGCCACACCGCTACGAACTAGCACCAGCCACTCACCCGCAACGCACCATTTATCTGGAAAAAACCGCCGAAAAAGGCAAGGCCACCGAGTTCAGCGTTCGCTACCGCTTCGACAGCCTGAGTAGTTACACCGCCATTGACGCCAATAAGGTAAGCACACTAAATACCAGCGCAGTTGAGCCTTACCTGGCTGAACGCCCCCCGCACATCCAGTTTACCCACCAAATGCGCAAGCTCTCGGAGCGTATTGTGGGCGATGAAACCAACCCCTACCGCATCGCGCAGAAGCTCTTTGCCTACGTGGATGAAATTCCCTGGGCCGGTGCCCGCGAATATTCCACCATCCGCAATATCAGCCAGTACGCGGCCGAAGCCGGCCATGCGGATTGCGGACAACAAACACTGCTGCTGATGACTCTGATGCGCATGAATGACATCCCCGCACGCTGGCAATCTGGTTGGGAGTTTTCTGCGGGAGACTTCGACACCATGCACGACTGGGGCGAATTTTACCTGGCGCCCTACGGCTGGATGCCAATGGACGTGACCCACGGTCTGCTGGATGGGAAAACCGAGCAGGAGCGCTGGTTCTATCTGGGAGGCATCGACAGCTACCGCTTGATCTTCAACAGCGATTACAGTCGCGAATTCAGCCCCGGCAAACAACACTTCCGCTCGGAGACCGTGGACTCCCAGCGTGGGGAAGTGGAGTGGCGCGGTGGCAACCTCTATTTCGACCAGTGGGATTACAAAATGCGCTGGAAGCTTGTGGAGTCAAACGATACGCCGCAAAGTCCCCGCTCCTGAGGAAATTGCGCCGGGACACTATCAGGCCCCGGCGCTGTTTGAGAACCAAGCCTGAGCGATCAACCCTTGGTCAAGAGACCGCTGATCAGGCCCTCGATGACATGCATCTGCGCAGAGCGGAACAACAGGCGCTGCCACGCCTCATCGTCTTCCGATGGCACAACATACAAACGAATATCAGAGTGGATGCTTGCGGCATTGTAGTTATAGCGGGTTAGGCTCAATACCTTCACCCCGTACTCCCGCGCGCGATTGGCAATATTGACCAGAGACTCTTCACCACCAAAATCGCACAGGATGCACAACAGATCGTCTTCCTGCAGCGACCCGGAAATACGTTCCTGCAGGGCGCCGCCCTCGTCATACACCGCCCAACAGCCCAACTCCAATAGCTGGTGCGTCAGGTAGCGCGCCACTGCAACTGAGCCTGGACAGGCCGACACCTGGATACAGCGCGCCGTGCGAATGGCATCCACTGCTGCCGAAAATTGCTCGGCCTCATTAATACTGACGGTATTTTCCAGCACTTCGAGTTTTTTCTGCCCGAGTACACTCAACGGGCTGTCGGCTCGTGCGAAAGGCCTCTGGGGCTCATCCCCCCTTCCCTGCACTTCGCCCGCATAGGATTCATAAACGGCCAGTTTAAGGCTGGGGTAACCCCGATAACCCAGCTTCTGTGAAAACTTCACCACACTGGACTGGCTGACACCCACAGCATCCGCCAACTGCGAAGAAGAGTAATCCCGGAGTAGCTGGGTATTTTCCAAAATGAAGTCGGCGAGCTTGCGCTCGTTCACCGACAACTGGTCGCGCATAGCGCGCATTTTCAATAGACAGGTCACTGGCTGCCGTCTCCCTCTGCGTTTTCGCCGGCATCATGCCAGCGGCTGCAGTCCCTCGATTCGTTCAATACCCAGTCCAGGCGTTTCATTGAGAATGATATCCGCATCTTTATAGGTCGCGCCACCAACAACCGGGTCGTATTGGCACAGGGATGGCACATCCAGGTCCAGTTTGGAAACAATCGGTGCTTTGGCAGCTGCGACATGCGCCGCAGCGGATACGCCGATGCTGGTTTCCAACATACAGCCAACCATACATTCGATATCGTAAAGCCCGGCCAGGTCAGCGATCTTCAGCGCATTGGAAATACCGCCGGTTTTCATCAGCTTGATATTGATGATTTCCGCCGCCTGGCGCTGGATCACATCAAGCACTTCGTGGGGGCCGAAAATACTCTCGTCTGCCATAATCGGCGTGTTCACTCGCTCGGAGATATACCGCATTCCCTCAAGATTGCCCGCCTTGACCGGCTGCTCTACCAGCTCCAGCAGCACACCCGCCTCCTCCAGACCGCGGATTGCCGCGACTGCCTGCTTGGGGCTCCAGCCCTGATTGGCGTCCAGCCGCAGTAATGCGCGGCCCTTGACCGCGGCATAGACCGCTTTGATGCGCTCGATATCCAGGCCGATATCCTTGCCGACCTTCAGCTTCAGGATTTCGAAACCGCGCTCTACTGCCCTTTCGGCATCCGCGACCATTTTGTCGATGTAATCGACACTGATGGTGATATCCGTGGTCAAGCTGCTCTCGCCACCACCCAGGATTTTATACAGTGGCGTTTTGTAACTCTGGGCGAACAGGTCGTAAAGCGCGATTTCCACGGCTGCCTTGGCGCTGGTGTTATTGATCATCGCGCTCTCGATCTGGCGTGTCAGACAATTGAGTTCGGCCACATCCCGCCCCAACAACAGCGGGGTATAAATTTTGCGAACCGCCTCGATCACCGAGCCGTGGGTATCCCCGGTAATCACCGCCGTTGCCGGCGCATTGCCATAGCCGATATGCCCGGTATCTGTCTCCAGCATCACGACGACATCCTCCACACACTCTACGGTACGCAGTGCAGTCTTGAACGGAGTAACCAGGGGCACCTGTAACATGCCCAGCTTTACGTCAACAATTTTCATGGCTGTACCCGTCAGATAATGGATTTGATGGCATAGATACCATCGATATAGCGCTTTTCACCATTGAGCTGCAACGGCATCAACGGTGTAACCGAAACACCAGACAGAGTGCCGCGGTAGTAACTTTCGTCCTGCGTGTAGTAGCTGAGCCCGGTCACATCGTGGATAACAAACGGCTCGCCATCTACCTCACCGATATACATCATGACATGCCCCGGGATATAGATAAGATCACCTACAGAGAGGGAGCTCAACGCCTTGACTCGCGCCTCGTGGTCATCGGGCGCAAATGTCTGTGTCGGCGCAAACGCGCTCTTACCCTGCTGACCGGAATTGCGCGGCATCAGGATACCAAACGACTTGTAAACCTCACCGACAAACCCGGTGCAGTCCCGACCGTTGTAGTCGTGCCCCCAACCATAGCGTTCCCCCAGGAATTTGAAGGCCTGGCGCAAGACCACCGAAGGCTTATAAGGCAGATGTCCAACACGAACGTCCTTACCGCGACCAATCAGTGTGGGCTCAAAGGCGAGCTTGCCATTCGCATCCCGTACTGGCAGTGACACGATATAGCTGGCGAAAGGATTTTGTCCGTGCACATTATGCCCCACTTGCGCCGCGCTCAGCAGCGGCAGTGAAACGCCCATATCCAGCACCACTTCCGAGGTACGCGCATCTTCGGGGTTAAAGTTGGTGCGTACCTGTGCACCGGAAACCGTCAGCCGCAGCGACTGCTGAGCCCAATCATGAATGGCCGCTCTATCACCGAGAGCAACAGCACTTTTGGGCACCCAGGCCGCGTAGTGATAATTCACCGCAAACCACCATTCACCATCGGCGCTTTCATGCAAAATTGCCAGTTGCTGCCCGGGAAATACGCCGGTCTCCTGGAAGCGATCCAGATCGGAATCACCAGTATTCTTGAGCACCCGGGTACGGGTAGGATAGCTGCGCATACTCGCCCGCTCGACCACCAGCCCCCAGCGCACTGTCACCTCTTCGGGTATCTCAACACGCTGCACGGTCGCTTCCAGCTGCGAGTAATCCGCTTCTTCCACTGCAGAGCCATCGACAAATACCCGCGGTGAGGAAGCCGGCATACTGACGGTATCGATCAGCGCAAGAACAGCGGCTTTGGGCATTACCTGAGGAAATTCATCCAGCCGGTGCAGGTAAGGATCGCCGGCAAGATTTACCGCATTGAACGCGTGAATTTCCTGAGCAGACATTCGCACACGATCGTCACTTAATCGCTGCTCCCAGAAATCTGGCTGCAACATCGCTTCCGTAACCTGCGGAACATCACTGACAAACTCCGGGGCTCCCGGCGTGGAGGCAGAGATATCGTCCGGGGCAACATTGGGCTTGCCTGAATCACCACAAGCAACCAGAACCAAAACCGCTGCGGATCCAATCAGACGAACAAAAGGTTGGTGCAATTTCATCAGGGTCTACCTCACCAGCGCATTTCTCGGGAAATTACCCGCTGCATGAAACATTTCAACACGGCGCACGATCAAAAAAGAATAAATTGTTCAAAACCATTTCTCTACCTGGAAAGTACCTAAAGAACCTAAACGAAGATCGGCTTACGTCACCTAAACTCAATCCAGCTCCACGATGACAAAAAAGCCCCGGCCTAGCCGGGGCAAGCTGTCATTCCACAGAGGAAGATCACGCAAGGATCTCTAAATTCTGAGTCTGAACTCAGAAATCAACACCAAAAGACAACTGCACGCGACGGGGATTGAAGAAGCTTCGCGCCTTTCCGAAATCTTCGTCGTCCACCCGCGGCTCGATGTTGTAGCCCGTCTGGCGGTCGAACAGGTTGAAAATGTCAGCGCGGAACTTCAAGGTATAGTCACTGAACACATCGAAGTTCTGGGTGTAGTTCAGGTCCATCTGCCAATGAGAACCACTGCGACGGCTACCCGCTGGCTCTGCATACCGCATGGTATCGGAACTGCGTCCATAGATGGAGCCATCCCACGCCTCCCAGGGCTGGCCGGACTGATAGGTAAAGAAGGCCCCAAGATTGGCTTTCCAGTCGAGGGTGTAATAGCCAAATACTTTCAGCTGGTGCGGTTTATCTCCGCGTAGCGTGCCGTCTTTCAAGTCCCAGGTGTACTGCCCGTAATCATCCGCATAGCTCGACGAACCGATAAACAGGCTGGCATCGTTGGTCAGGGACGTGTTGTCCTGGTCAAAGTTACCAGTGTACTCGCTGTAGACGTAAGAAGCGTTCAGGTAAGTACGATCACCGTACCACTCCCCTTCCAGGGCGAACTCCCAATAGCGGGTGTAGGCGTCATCCATCTCGGCAATCACATAGGAGGAACCACCGATACCGCCAACACCATCTTCGTTCACACCATAGCGGTACTGATCCAGGTCTGGAATATAGGGACCGAGGGCTTCGATATCCGCAGGCACACAATGCTCATTGATGCCGTCGCCGTCAAAGTCACCATAGCAACCCTCATCAGAGCGCGCCCAGTTCCAGGCATCTTCCCAGAAGTGCGAACCCTCGCGGTAGCGCAGGTGTGCACGGGTGCTGATACGCTCACCCCAACCCTTGGTGGTACCGATGGTTAATTCATCCAGGCGGCGGGGACTCATCCCGTCTTGGAACATCTTACCGGACGAACCACTGGCAGGCTCGTACCCCAGGTAGCTGCCATCGGCACCCCAGTTCACTTCCAGGGTGCGCGCCGAGTTTCGGTCCCAGGAGGCCGCGCGCGCGAGCGAGCTGGCCTGGGGATTGTACTGGGCGAAGTTGGCAAATACGGTGTCCTGACCGTTGTAGGCCCAGGTCACACCCAGGCGCGGCTGGATCATATCCTTCCAGTCGATCTTGTACATTTCGTACTTGTTCCCCGGCGCCACTTCAAAGCCAGAGTAATTCGCACTGTTTTCCTTGAGCCCCTGACCGTAATAGGTGTCCTCACTGATCAGGAAGCCGACATTGAAGGTGAAATCATTCCACTCGATGGAGTCGTTGATTTCAAAGTTATGCGCAACGGTATAGGACACGATCGACGGCACGGAGTTACCATCTTCATCCACAAAACTCATCTGCTCGGTGCGCGAGCGGAAGTAAACGGGATCGCCATCTTCCGTGGATTCCTCACCGCCGATATAGAGAATGGATCCCCAGCCGTTGGAACGTCGCGCAAAGTCTTCCTTGCCCTCGGACCACTGATAGCCAATATGCAGCTCGTGGCTGGTATCACCCACCTCGAAGTTGTGCTCTAACGCCATCTCGAAGCTGTCGCGATAGTAGTTTTCCTGGCTTTCCTGGAAATAACCACCAACACCGCCGCCACCAAAGCGCTGCCCGTTACTGACGTATCCGTATTGATCGATCAGCTCCTGTGCCAACACGTTGTCAAAATCAGCATTATCGGGATCGAGATTGGGAACAGTGAAATATCCCAGCTGGTTCAAGCTAGAAACATCTAGGGCTGCCTCATATTGTGGCAGTACATTCAGGTTATTGTCTGGAACAGTTCCCGATTCCAGCGCGTAGCTTCCGTACTGGAAGGTAAAGGTCGTGTTGTCGCTGATGATCCAGGACCCATCAAATGTGATGATATCCTGGCTCGCACTCTCACCACTGGAAACACTATTTTCCTCTTCCTCACCAATGGAAAGCCCCTCCCCTACCCGGTCAGAGGTCCGGTAACTGGCATTCAACAGGATATTTTCGGTAACGGCGTAGGTCAGCTTGCCAAAGTACTCATCGCGCTCACTGTGATAATCCTTGGTAGACCCGTAAGCGGTTTCTTTGTTTTCCCCGGTAACCGTTGGCCCGTAGTAAGAGCCATAAAAGAACAGGGTATCCTCAATCAGTGGGCCACTCACACTCGCGGTAAGCCAGGTCTCTTCCACATCTGACTTAATACCGTCGGCATCTTTTGCGCGGAGGTTGGGATCCTGAAAGCGGTATTCCAGACTGCCTTTGAGTTCATTGGTACCGGACTTGGACTTGGTATCGACGCTGACACCGCCCGCACGGTTAAACCCGACCGCCCTGGCACCACCACGCTCAATCGACACCTGCTCGATATCGTGGCTGGAAGGTTCCGCCGCAAGAGTACCGAACATGGGTAAGGTAATATTCACACCGTCAAAGGCATAGGTATTGTCCTGACCACTACCGCCGGCATTGGGGCCGCGAACGGAATCTGCCGTTACCTGCACACCGGGCAATAGTTTCAGCAATTCCCGATAGTCTTGCCCAACGGGCAATGCATTGATTACATCCGCCCCCAGCGCATTGGAAAGTGATGCACCACCGCCGACCAGCTCAACGCGCTCACCAACTACGGCCACCTCTTCCATCGCGCCCGCATCCGACTCCGGCACCATTACGATAGAAATATTGGAGCGCTGATCGAGCAGTACCCGGGTATTCACCGTGCGGGTTAGGCCGTCTTCCGTTGTCAGCGTCAGGGTATAGGTACCCGGGATCAATGCCGGCAGTCGAAATTCACCTTCTGAATCCGTTTCGATCGTGCGGCTTTTCGGCATTACCGGACTGCTGGCGGTAATGGTGACACCTGCCGCCGCGACCTTCTCGTCCAGGTAAACCCTACCTTCAATGCTCCCCGATTGCTGCGCCATTACCGACGCGGCAAACAGGGTTCCGGCCAAAAATACCGAAGATTTTGCCAAAGACTTCTTGACGCTTCCTTCAATCAACTCACTCAGCTTTGTCTTCTCGAACATTTAAGGCCTCCAAGGCAATTATTTTTAGTTTTCTCCGGATGGGTAACTTCAGATAAAACTGCCGTTCCTCTATCAGCGCTACTTGGTACTGTTATTTTTCTGCAAGATACTCGGCCTGCCGGGCAGACCAATAAAATATACCCAATCAACACCCGACAACGAATAAGATATTCCAACTCGATTCTGCAAGAAAAATTCGATCTATGCGATACGTAATCAATAAAAAATTCAGGGAAAATAAATTCAATAGACATTAAAGGGATTAATGACAGGTGCGTTGGTACCGCTAGCCTCCCTTCACCACTCTTTTCGCCCCACCAAAAAATTCAAGCACACCTATAGATCTGGAATAAATTATTTGTAAAATTCGGGAGGTAACCGTCACACCCTGGAACCCATCGACCATGAGGCCGGCAATGTCACACCCTCTCCGCCTGGCAACCTGCACCACAATCCTGGCGCTAGCGCTAGCTGGCATTACCGGCTGCGCCATGAACGATGGCGCCAATTACCACAAAAATTACAAAGAACGGCCCTACCAGCTCGAAGTCGTGCCATCGCAAAATGCGAGCGAACGCGTGCGCTTCCTGGTGCTGCACTTCACGGCTATCGATTTCGAAACCTCCCTACAGGTGCTGACCCAACCCAGCAGCTCCCCGGTCAGCGCCCACTATCTGGTGCCGGAAACGAACGACTCCAGCTACCCCTACGACGAGTTGCGCGTATTTCAATTAGTCGATGAACATCGTCGGGCATGGCACGCCGGCAGAAGCCAGTGGGAAGACCGCAGTCAATTGAACGACCACTCCATCGGCATTGAGATAGTGAACAAGAGCAATTGCCAGCCGCCACCGGAGTCCTCCCCCGGTGCCGAGCCAGACGCAATTTGTTTTTTCCCGGAATTCGACCCAAAGCAGATCGATCTTGTGATTGCGCTGGCAAGGGACATCCTCACCCGCTACCCCGATATCACGCCAACGCGCATCGTCGGGCACGGCGATATCATTCCCCACTTCAAAATTGACCCCGGCCCGAAATTTCCCTGGCAGAAATTGGCCGAGGCCGGCGTTGGCGCCTGGTATGAAGAAGAAGCAGTGCAGCGCCACCTGGCACTTCTGAACGGGAATACCAGCAGCGATCCGGAAAGTATCCGCCGGCGCTTTGCGCTATGGCTTGCGGATTACGGTTACGGGATAGACCCGGAAACGGCCAGCGACGAGGAAATCAGTCTTTATACGCGGGCCTTCCAATACCATTTCCGGCCGTGGAAAGCGGATGGTGAGGTGGACAATCAGACGCGGGCGATTTTACTGGCGCTGCTGGAGAAGTATTTTCCGCAGAAGTTGAGTGGGTATTTTGTCGAGGGTGGGGAAGGATTGGTGTCGAGTGAGTGAGTTTGTTTTGGGTTTGAGATGGCTAGGCAATACCTTGGATCGTTGTGATCCGAAATGAGCTGCAACTCAGAGGGAGGGATGGACTCAAAACACGCTAAGGCGTGCTTTGACCCTGCGGGCTCGGCTGCGCCTCGGTCTCAATTCGCTGCCGCGAGTTGATCGAACCGGAGAGTTCTCACCCGATCTCGGCGTCGTATAACGAAAAAGCCCGGCTGGAAGCCGGGCTTTTTCGTTATATGGCGGTGAGGGAGGGATTCGAACCCTCGATGGAAATGATTTTTACGCCACACCCATCAACCCCTTAAAAATCAACAACTTACAGTGATGAAAAATTGCTGTAATTGGTGAACGTGAAGCATTTTAGCGCCAAAATGTGAAGCAATCCAGCTCGCCAACTTGAGCTAATGACGCCCAGTCTCATACGCCACATACTTTTCGTCGCTACCCCTTGTCTTTGTCTTTGTCTTTGCCCTTGCCGCCTGCACTATCTTTAACCCACCTAACTGGAGGGGGCGGTGGCGGTGGTGGTGGTGAACTAGGTTTTCCTGTAGACACTTTGCCCTCCTTACCCTTTCGGTGGCCTTGGTTTACTCGGTTTAACGTCCTCTCTAATGAGCCTCTTCGGAGGCCGGGGCGGAGGTGTTGGTGTAGGTGCTTTTGGCTTTTCGCTCATTAATAATCCCTTTCAAATCATCTGAAAAATCAATTTCTAAAGTCCTACTTTCAAGCCTACCATCAATTTTTAGCGGCTCACTTCCATTCTTGAAGTTTATAGGAGCAGTAACTTTTACCTTATACTCTTTGTCCACAGTATTCTTATCAATACCTGACAAGGTAAAAACTAAAAACGCTACCGAAAGTGGAATAGCATTAACTATTAAATATGTGTTGCACTTGTGCAGAAAATACGACCTTTGATCATTCACCGACGTATTAGCAGATGAGCATTCACAGTAGTAGTCAAATAAATATTTATTGAAATACTTTTCAACCAACTGATCACAATCCTCACGGGAACCATAGGTCTCATACAGCTTTTTCCGATAATCCTCTGTCGTCACCGCAGACGGGATAAACTCATAAGTATGACCGTAAAATGCCCTTGAGAAATAGGACACACTTTTAAAGAAAAGAATCACACTGACAATTAACACCCCACCGAAAAAATAGTTCCACAAACTATCATTATCGAAAGAAATACCCTTAGCAAGAAAAGCATAGACACTTGTAATTGAAAGAATAATTGCCAAAGGTATTTGCAATCTAGCTGCTATCTTTTCCCTAGCCTCAACTTCATGAAAATATAATTTTTCATATAATTCAAAAATTTTTTCGTCCTTCATCCCTCTTCCAGCTCACAATTCCTACAATTTGCTACTAAACCGATACTTTACACTGGCTACGTATTTCGCCAATAGCTTTACCCGCCCCACGCAGTGTAAATTCAAAATATACGGGCTGCTGCCCATGCCACTGCAACTCTAGGAGTGCTTTATTTGCAGCAGCCATTTTTTTCAACACATCGGTATCATTTCGAAAATGCAGAAATTTCGCCCCCCACTTCTGCGTAAACACAGCTTCCTCGACCTCGTCATCCCACTTCAACCTAGTGCGAATCAAGTTATAACCGTCTTCAGTTTGTGTGTCGGATAGATTCGGAGCACCGCTAAATCCAATATAAGCCCACTCACTATCAATGTCGCAACCGACACCAAGCCATGCATTCACCCCTTGATAGGGAAAGGTCATCTGCTTTTTGGGGCCAATAGTTGGAGAACTCGCATAAGCCTGTAGCTCACCAGTCATTTCATCTTTTGAAGTGCTGGAGGCCCAAGATGGCAGTGGCGGGGATATTCTCACTTTGTCTTTTTTTGGCTCAGCAACCTTAGTGCCACCAGATGACGGTACTGCCATCCCATTAACGTTCGGCTTCCCTGAGCTCGCCGCACTTGCCGCGCTGTAATCGGTATACCCATCAAAAGACGAATACACAAACCCCACCACAACCAAAAGAGCAAACCAAGTAAATAGTGAAGTCTTCTTTGGGGCCTTAGCTCCACAGTTTGGGCAAATCTTAGCTTTCGTGCTTACACTGCCGCCACATTCAGTACATTTTTTCAGCGCCATTTTCACAAATGCCTTTTATTATTGACTGTTCAGCGAACCAACCCACTTGAAACCACCCTCAATGAGAACTGGATCACACCATTAGCGTGACCGATCATATCCAATTTTCCCCGCAATGCAAAATACGTGATTGGTTAACCCAAAAGTAAATTTTTATCCGAGGCAAAAGAGCCTGCTAAATCACCCCCGTCGGGATTTTTTCTAAGAAAACCCTGAGACCAATCCTCTACTCTACTTATTCCGACTCACCCCGAGGGGGTACGCTATACACTCCAAACGGCATTCATGTTCATCAACTGCGGCCACTGTCAAACAAATGAAAAGAGAATTGCTACCCATGGATACTTGATCATGAAGCAACTCGTAACACTCCCTGCCATCCTAAACTTGCGTATCATTTCATCCTCAGCTTGATTATTTCGGCACCACTTTGCCGTTGTCGTATACCCAGAAATACTGACCCGTATTCATATCCCACATCAGCCTTCGCGTTGATTCTTCCGTTTTCGCATGCCTTGCTCGAGCACGTGTACTTGCATCAACCGCCAGTAATCGCTGGGCCACCTTGTTGCTAACCGACTGTTTTAAGCTCTGCCGCTCCGTAGCGCCAAGCTCCTCGAAGTGCCCACTGATAGCCTGCGCTCCAACCGCTTCCAGGCGCGGGCCAAGCCACCGCACAAACGACAGTGATAGTTGACCATACGACTGTGTCTCGCCGCTGTACGCGTCCTTGTTGTGTCTGGGAAGGGGTTTCAGCCCCAGCAATCGCTTCACAAAGAAGATGCGTGTGAAGTCCTCACCGTAGAAGCTCCTAGGATTGGAGGTATACGCCCAGCTCAAGCCAACCAGTCTGATAGCGAGGCCCGCAGCAGTTTCAGAGCATTTGACGAGATGCTGTAGGTGGAAAGCCCAGAGCTCCTGTGGTTTGTAATCGCGCTTGTGGCGGTGCTCGCTGAACTTGTACCTACCAGCTCCGTGCATCTCATGGGTAAACCACTCGACGAGCTTTGAGATATCATTACGCTTGGCCCAGCGTTGGCCAGCAAGGAAAGACACACGGATATTCGCGTTGCTCTTCAGGCTGGGCTGCTTCCTTGTCGGGTGCCCGTGTCGTTTGTTGTGGGTATTGTGACGCTCACAGTAGCGGCTTCGCTGGACACCTTTAGAGTCTGATAGTCGTGCCTTCTGACAGCCTGGGGCCTCACAGCGCTTTATCGGTTCCATTACTGACCCTCTAGTTCTGCGAAGAAGTCACCTATGTCATCGCGGTTGTTCTCACCGATGGCTGCCGAGAAGCCAAAGCGCTTCATATAGCAGCTCTCCATGATTTCTCGCAGTGTGTGAGCGTGCTTTGTCGTGGTGATAAAGCTGTCGTGAACCGGCAGCAGGGGAATATCAGCCTCGTAAGCTGCGTCCAGTATGTCCATGGTCAACTGGCTCTCTGCGTAGAACAGCTCACCCCACCGGGCTTTGAAGAACTTGTCAGCAATGGCGCTATGGTGACCGCTGTACTCGCTGATTAACTGTTTCGCTTCTGTTCTCTCGACCTCCAAATGATGCACTAACGTCGTCAGCGCCTGCCTCTGGCTCTTGCAGTACAGTGCAATCACGGCGACTTTCTTCCACGTCGAGCGGGGGTGCCCCGGTATGTCGTAGCAGTCATTGGGCGCGTCAAGCCCGCAAAGGTGGTAGAGGATACGTGTTTGATGGCTGCTGTAGTCCAGCTCAACGGTGGGGACACCATCGACGGTGATAGTGCTTCGCTCGACTTTCCTGAGCTGCTGAGTCTTGCAGAAATACCTACCGCCAGCATTGAAGTTCTCCCTGAAGTCTCTATGACACTCCAGGTCAACTGACGGCAATGTAACCTGCACATCGGCATAGACCCACTCAGCGTTGCCTTCTTTGCCGCTCTGCTCCAAATCAACGGGTAAATAAACCCATGAGTGACCGGCTCTTGATTCGTTGGTTCGCTGTACTTGGGCTTTCAGCATTGCTGTGTTGTCGTCATCTTCAAACTCGATTGGTTTCTTTCTGTCAGACTTCAGGAGCAACAAGTTTTTCCCCTCTGAGAACGGCACACCGATAGCACCGCTCTGAGCTTGTTGTATCCACTCTCTACCGCTTTCTGTGAGCATCCATAGAGTTGTAAGGCCATTTTTAATAGTGCCCCTGTACTGCCTTAGAAAGCCACACTCAGCAATATTTTTCAGCACCTCACCAAATACACGGGCTTGGAACTCTCCTGTCCAGTGGTGCCTGTACTTTGCTTTGGTTGCTCCCGATGTTGCCTGAAGAAACCCGACGTTTTCATACGGGCCGCAACAGACCATCGCGAACACGGCACATTGAATCGCTTTCCTGCGCGGCGTCTTCCCTTTGTTGCCTATCTCCGCGTAAAGCTCCGAGTAAAGGTATTCGACAATCTCACTTGATAGCCCTACATCCGTTCTCGGTCGGAACGTGAATAAGTTTGGCTCAGCGTTAGGGCCGAGTGACCGACCGAACTCACGGCGCAGCTCCTTTGCCCAACTCTGGTTAGGGTCGATTCTCGGTGGCATGAAGGGGAGGTAAATCATAGGTAAATAAAGCTTGACATCCTATACGGGCACTATATGAACATACAGACAACTCTGAGACTCCCTGAGCCAGCAGCTGGGAGCTTCCTAGCCATCAATTGAGTATTGTTATCTGTGATAATCATCTATGAATTACAGTTCAGTTCCTCAGCCAGTAGAGGCATAGGTGTTAGCGAGTAGAGCATCTAGTCACAGCCCCAATCGTTTAATCAACCTGCTAACCGTCATCGACTGGAACTCACCACCACGGGTAGTAGTGAGACCACACTTATTCAGCTCACCGGCAATCTCTCGGGTAGTCATACCGGCAGCTACTAGCGGCTTAACGATCCCTCGTAGCTTCTCAGCGCGGCTGTCAGCCTGCTCTTTAGCTGCGTCATTGTTCTTAATCGTGTTTGGTCTAATCCCACCTAGCTTAACGCCTCGGGCCTTGGCAGCGGCTAGCGCTTGCTTGGTACGTTGACTAATGAACTGACGCTCTTGCTCAGCTAGTGCCGCATATAGATGGAGCTGGAAGTTATCCGCGTGAGGCATACAGGCCACTTTGAGATTGCAGCGTTTAATGATGCCAGCAATGTCTTCAACGTCCCGGCTTAGCCTGTCTAGCTTAGCGACCAACAAGACAGCCTTATGCTTCTTCGCCAATGCTATCGCCTTCTCTCTCTCCACCTTCACAGCGCCGGAGTCTTTACCAGTGATTACCTCAGTGAAGGTTTCTAGGACTTCATAAGGCTGACCGCTGTACTGGTCTAGGAAGATTTGAATATCTCGCTGTTGAGCTTCTAGGCCGAGACCAGAGGCGCCCTGGCGGCTGGTAGAGACTCGGAGATAAACGACGTACTTAATCACTGTTGCTACCCTGCTCTGTCGTGGTCAATGGAGGCATCAAATCACAACAAATCAACGACCGCAACAATAGACTACGTTGGTAGTGGGCGTTGCAACTGTTGGCTGGACAATGAATAGACAGAAAAAGAACTCACCCAACGATCACCTGTACGCCCCCTACAGCATCGCCACAACCCAAAGTCTCCAAACGGTCAGGTAGTTGCCACGGTCAGTCGATGGGGGTACGGGGGAAATGGGTAAAAGTTAGTCGGTCAATTTGGCCACAGAAATACGTAACGATTTTGAGCCGGGTTACGCTACCTCTTTCCGGGAGCAAGACTTACACCAAGGCAACTTCCCGCCCTCCCAGAATTTGCTGCTCCTGAACTCAAAGCAAGTTTTCTCTACGCCGCATACGGTACATACCAGCCATTCTCCATCATAAGATAAGGTCTCGCCGGTCTCCGAGTCATACAAAATACCATCGACCTCATGTGTTCCATTTAGCGGTTCGCTGTAATGAGCACCTAAAGGCAGACAAAGAGCGCAATCCAGTGGCATACGCTCTAGCCGTGAGGAGAGCACTGACAACGAAAGTCCAGCAGAATCAGCCCATTGAGTAGCGGTCTTGGTTTCATCGAACAGTGATAGCAGGCGATTGGCTCTCGTGTTGTTGGCTTGTTCTTTAGCAGTAGCCCACCGGCAGTTGTCGGGACTATAGCCCTTATCGTTGTCGACCCGATCTATGGAATACTCAGGGCTTGGCTTATCGCCCATGTCACGGCGAAACACCCAAAAGTCATGATGCCATTCTTTACAGACTGTAATACCGCGACCACCGTAGTTGTGGTAACTGGCATCTCCCGCATTCGTACATCGACTTATTATTGATCTCCAGGTCAAGTACAGTGAATGTTTGGTGGCGTCATTCCGAGCATTGCGGCACTGTTTAGGCAGCCGCCACGGCTCTTCCGGTAGCTCCTTGTACTTTAGGCGTGGCTTGCGTCTTGCCTTGCCTCGGGCTTTTTCACAGGCTTTACATGTGCATCTATAACGACCACCGCCATTACTGTGAAATTCAGTCAGCGGTTTGCGCTCTCTGCATTTAGTGCATTGCTTCATGGTGATTACTCGTTGGGAAGTTACTGACTCTCAACAGCGCCTCCTTGCGCCGGTCTCTATGCCTACTCGTCGTATGGCAAGGACTGCAACAGAAAAAGCTCCAAGCTCAAACCCCGCGCCGCCGGTTAAGCGGAACAACTCAACACAAACAATGCACGGTCGAACTCTTCGACTTTGATGTGCGGTTAGTTGTGATAGCGGCGCAGGGCTGGAAAAAAGTTAGCTGCTCTATGCGGCCTCTTCAGAGGCAAGGTACTCCATCCACGATTCATGTGCGCCACGGGCGTAGTCCGTCAGGAAGTCATCAAGACTCTCGCCAAGAGACTCAGCGAACTCAGTGACAACATTCAATGCTTCACAAGGGAGGCTTTTAACAAATGGCAGAAACGTTTCTGGCCGCTCTGGCGTATCCCAGCACTCACAATAGTTGTCTAGCGCAGCCTCAGCGCCTTTCTTTAGGGCATCTCGGTACACAACTGTGGCTTTCAGGGAGTCACGTAGATCACAGAACTTAGTCAGCGGACAGTGTTCCTTGTACCACTCAGCTTCAGCTTCAGCGTCGTAAGCGGTGCAGGTGTTTGTTAGGCTAGCTTCGTTGGTCATTGGTAGTTCTCAATCAAATTGCGGATACAGGCAAACATCGCAGCCACACAAAGGCGGCCACTGGTCAGGCAGTGTTGGTCTATGGGTTTAGTTGGCGGATGTGATCGAGTGGTAATCTTCAAGCAGTCGCTCAGTGCTTATACTCAGCCACTCAGGGACAGCAAGCCCTTCACTGAGGCTCTTCGCCGCCGCCAGCAGCCCGAGGGCATCGGGTTCGTTTGCGTCCTTCTGTATGGCCCTTCTGTGGTCTTCTGAATGTAGGTCTTCAGGCAGAGACAGCGCTTCATGGAGAAGCATCAAGTCAGTGTCGGACAGGAACTGGGAAGGAATGGAAATAGTCATAGTTAAACCCCTTGTAGTGTTGTAGGTCACTCTGCGTCGAGTGGCGCGCAAATCTACACGAAGTTTAATGTGATTAAAAATTCACCAGCGAGACTAAGTCACTTGTGCAAGTTGTTGACTTGGGGTTCTCGGTGCGAGCTTCGAGTATTACCATGTCGGCTCTACGCAATAACTAGAAAAAACTATGTACATCGTCACTTTAGATTGGGCGGAGATTCTTAAGAACTTACTGCCGGTATTCACTCTCATTATTGGCTCAGTGACTACTTATCTCATTCAGAGGCAAAAACGAAATAGAGAAGACACAACACGCTTTCATGTGCATCGTCTGGAGAAATATTCGGACTTCATGCACTCAGCGATAAAGTCGAGCATGGCAATGCATCAGGGCACGATAGACTTCGCAGCCTTTGATAAAGTGGGACACGGCATTGCCATTATTACACTCATCGGGAACCCGACTACGAAAGAAAGAGCCTCGGCCTTCGCCAAGGTTTACTCAAAGATTTTCAACCTGGTTCAGAGCGGCTCAGAAATACCGACGAACCTAACCACGGAATACTCTGAAACAATGGCGAATCTAAGCACTAGCCTACGAACTGAACTACAGCAGTAACCCGGTCATTGTCGGCGTTTCCTCAATCCCCTACATCTCAGCGGCTAACTGTTCGATCTTCAGGCCATCCGAATACAGACCCGCAAGTCAGCAATCCGTCTTCACATCCAACTATCTGCTTGGCCGTGGAGATGGGAACGCCCCTCTCTTACAATGCCGTGGCTAGGAACTTCCTGAAGCCGTGAATGACCTTCCGCCCCTTGTCATCGCTCCAGACACCCCACACTACTTCAGGTTACTAATCTAGGCAGAAGCCCTCCAATCGGCATTCCCGGTCTACCACTTCCTGATCACGGAACAGACTATCTTTTAGAGCGCCATTAGCAATCCGGCAACTGTCGCTGCATATCTTGGTCGATGCGAAACGCTCACCCTTGATAGTCCCTCTGGGCAACTCTTTGTCAGCTCTGTAATCAAGGTACCCAAACGCCGCTGTTGATGGCTGTAAAAGCTGCGAACCGTAGTGTCACACTCGCGAAGCTGATCATAGAACACGCTCCAATCTGGGAAAACTCAACGCCCCTCAGATAGTTTGTCGTGTATTTACAAGTAGAGCACCCAGCTCACTGTTTGATTTTCAGCTCGCTGTAGTGGCTTACAGGAATTTGTACGCGGTCAATCTGCTGAATGACATTATTGGCCGTGTCGATACCGATTCCACCATAACCACGCCCAACAGAGGACCCCTGATGGCCTGTGATCGAATCATGAATATCTTCAGCCACATTGAGGCGGCGACACGCTGTCTTGAAGGTATGACGGAATGCATGAACGGGTTGAATGCCTTCAGCTATCCCAAGCGCCTTGAACTGAGCGCCAAGCATTCTGCTGAGACCTGCTGACAAGGTGCCGTCAGTATTTGGCCGCAGCATCGGGAATACTCGATGGTTGGTGTCAGTCTTGCGCTTCTTGTGCTGCCGCCTCCCCTCTTCCACATAGTCAAGGAAGCCGAGGTCAATCAGGTGCTGATGGATAGGCACAAGGCGAGGCTCACCGTTCTTAGTGCGCTTGTCGTCAGCATTCGGGTTAATGTCGATACACCAAATACCTTCCTCCTGCTTTACATCGGACAAGTGAAGCTGCGCGACTTCATTCAGCCGTGCCCCGGTGTAGTAGCAGATAAGAGGAACCCAGAACAGCGATAACCCATAATCGGTGTCGATCTTGCGTACTGGCTCGAACCTATACAGGAAAAGATTAGAACTAAAGACTCTCTTAAGGTCAGCATCAGAGTAGCCAGTCTTCTTGGGTGACGACTTCGCAGCCTTACGAGCTACCCGCTTCAATGAACCCGTGAATGGGTTCTCTTCGATGTAGTGATGGTCGACGGCCACGGAGAACAATGACTGGAACAACCGAACATCCTTCTTGACCGTGTTCGATGCCACTCGCTTTTCGTCGTTCTTTTCCGCCCATGCAATCTGATCTTCGAGGGAGAGCGCCTTAATGTCTCTGCGCTTGGTAACGGGCCGGAGAATGAGCCTGTTAACAAATGTAGAGGCTTGCTGCTTAGTGACCTGCTGAACAGGTATGTCACCGCCGACATGACCGACGAACCAGCGAATTACCTGATCGATGTCTCTAAATCGCTTCAACAGCGCTGGCTTCTGACTAGGAGTCGCCTGGACAAGCTCTGTGGCCTTGTACTCTTGGTACAGTGCGCTGATCGATATGGAGTTATCGACGAGAGCGCGGCCAGCTTCTGTCAGGTTTGACTCAGTTAGCGTTGTGCCAACGGCACGGCCCCATTGGTCGCCACCACGAAAGATCAGCGCATCTGTGAGCATGCCCCATTTATTTAACAACGCCTTGCTGACGCCGTCGAATGCTTTGCTCTTAGGGGATATCGCAATGCTTCGAGCGTGGAAGAAGTCCAACAACAGGCCATCAGCCGCCTTCTTACTAGCCTTGAAGTCTGGTGTTAGTCGATGAAGGTAATTGATGTAGTCGACAATGTTGTCAGCCTCTTCCATCAGCTCCACCTGATACCGAATACACATCTCGGCCAACGTGAAGTGATCGACAGGCTTGAGCTTGAGAGAGTCGTTGCGCTTGGGCGCGAGTTTCAGCTTGGCCTCAGTGACCAATTTATCTAACTCGGCACGAACAGCAGCCGCACGAGCCGCAGCCTCAGCCTTATTCTTAGTCTTTAGAGATCGCTCGAAGTACTTCTTGCCGATGACGTCTTGTACATCGACAGGAACACGCTCACGGATATACCAGTAACCGTTGCTCTTCTGAAACATGCTGAGAATAATATAGCGCGACACGGCCATTGCCTCGTATGTGAAGCAATTTTCAGGCTCAATGTGAAGCAATTTGATTGTTGCGGGTTACCCGCCAGAGTCGAAACCCTTATAGATAAAGGGCTTCAGAGAAGATGGCGGTGAGGGAGGGATTCGAACCCTCGATGCCTTTCGACATACACACTTTCCAGGCGTGCTCCTTCGGCCACTCGGACACCTCACCAAATTGTCTTGCTAATCAGTAACATAGCGCCCCGATCAGCGAGCGCGAACTTTACAGAATGCCGGCGGCGGGTGCAAGTCTATTTCGAAAATTTTCCCGCCACAGGCCTGTGCTGGTGTTTTATTCGCCGCGCCAGTTCGCGAAAAAATCTTCCACCTTCAGGTCAGGTGCCGGTCGCGGCGCCTTTTGCGGAGTACCCATATAGATGAAACCGCTGATTTCTTCGTTGTCTGCCAGGCCCAGTGACTGGGCGACCGTGCGGTTTTCCGCCAGAACCCCGGTGCGCCAGTAGGCACCAACGCCCTGGGCAAAGGCGGCGGTCAGCATGGCCTGGACGGCACCAGCGGTGGACATCCGCTGCTCTTCAAACGGGACTTTGGGGTGCTCTTGCAGCCGGGTGATGGCAACCAGTAACAGCGGTGCGCGCAGTGGCATGGCCAGGGTTCGCTCGCGCTGAGCATCCGCCAGAGGGGCCTCGGCCTCGCTGGCCTTGAGATAGATTTCCCCCAGACGGTTCCGCGCTTCCCCTTCTATCACTAGAAAACGCCAGGGACGCAGATTGCCGTGGTCGGCGGCGCGCAGGGCGGCGCGGAAAATATTCTGGCGCTGCAGGGAGTTGGGGGCCGGCTCGGTCAGAACACCTGTTGATACCCGGTTATGCAATGCGTCCAGCGCGTCCATTTTTGACTCCTGATTCTGTTATTCGCCACCACTGAGCCGATGATTCTCGACCGGTGGGAAGGAAGCCGGCGATTCTACCCTAATCAACACCTCTAAATCGCGAGATCCTCAGATGGACGATTGTTCAATTTTAGAACTTCGTCCTCTTTAGTCGTCGCTTTAAACAGTTCTTGAGGGTAAACTTTGCGCCTGTCCGTGACACAAGCCTCGTTTATGCAGAAACAGTTCGCAGGCTTGGGTCAATCGGCACAGATTGGGGCAAGAATTAAACAACAAGCGCCCAAGCTGACCAATGTGCCCCTAGTTAGTGGGCATACACGAACCGATACCGATAAGATCCAGCGTTCATGCAGAATCAGCCTGAAGAATCCAGCGGCCGCCAGACAGACTCTCGCTATCCGCTCTATTTTCGCGCCCTGATCTGTTTTGCAGCCTCTGGCACGCTGCTGAACAGTATTCAGTGGTCCGCCCTGTTTACTCAGGACACCCTGCTCCAGTTGGGCATGGCGATTCTGCTACTGGCCTACATCCCGATTGCCTACCAGATCTCCCGCCGCGGTGACTCAGACAATGCCGGGCAGATACGCCGCTGGCTTTCGTTTACCGACGCCCTGCTGATCGGCATGTCCATGGCCATGGCCAACTTCAGTATTTTGCCCAGCCTGCTGTTCCTGACCATGGTGCAGTTCAATGCCCTCACCCAGGGGGGCGGTCGCTGCTGGTTCGAACACAACACCGCGATGCTGCTAGGGGTTGGCATCGGCTACCTGCTCCACCGCCCGGCACTGGTGGTAAATGCCGACCTCAATATCAGCGCTGCCAGCCTGATCGGCGTTTTCACCTACTTCTGTGCCTACGCGGTTTACACCCACAACCAGCTGGCAAAACTCAAGTCCGACAACGCACAGTTGCAGCAGGAACAGCGCATTGCCAACCTGGCCAGTTACAAGCTCTCACGTTACCTGCCCAAGCGCCTGTGGCGCGCGGTCACTACCGGCCGGGAAAAAGAGATCGTTACCGAGCGCAAACTGCTCACGGTGTTCTTTTCCGATATCAAAGACTTCAGTCAGCTGACCGAAGAGATGGAGGCGGAAACCCTTACCCGCCTGCTGAACAACTACCTCACCGAAATGTCACGTATCGTTGCCCACTACGGCGGCACCATTGACAAATTTATTGGTGATGCGGTGATGGTGGTGTTCGGGGATGATGTGAGCAAAGGCCCCAAATCCGATGCCCTGCGCTGTGTGGCCATGGCCCTGGCCATGCGCAAACGGGTGCGGGAAATGATGCAGGAATGGTACGACCAGGGGATCTCTCACCCGCTGCAGATCCGCATGGGCATCAATACCGGATACTGCACCGTCGGGGTTTTCGGCACTGCGGATCACCAGACCTACACCGTGATGGGCACCCATGTAAACCTGGCCGCGCGCCTGGAAAGTGCCGCAGAACCGGGCGAGGTTCTGATCAGCCATGAAACCTGGGCCATGATCAAACAGACAGTCATGTGCCGAGACAAAGGCCACGTCAGCGTGAAAGGTTTCAGTACACCGGTGAAGGTTTACTCGGTCACTGACCTGCGCAAAAACCTCGGCGGCCAGCAGAGTTACCTGGAAGAGCATGCCCCGGGCTTTGCCATGCACCTGGATTTGGACAAGATCCGTAATTACGACAAAGACAAGGTACTGCAGGCGCTGCGCAAGGCGGAAGCGCGCTTGAAGAGTAAAGTCATCATTTAAGACTGCCTGCCCTGCCCGGTTAGATTCAATAAACCGGAAAGCGATCCGACCCAGCGGGTCGGTCGCTTCAACATTCATCAGCAGAGAATATCAACGAGCGATCGCAGCGCGTAGCTCATCTACCGCACGACGCAGCCCTTCAATTTCCTGGTCTTTCTGGTCCAGCTCCTGCTCCAGTGAATCACTGCGGCTCTTCAGCGCCTTGATCGCGGCCAGTGCAACACCGTTGACATCAGAGGCAGAAATCACCCCATCCTTGTCGCCGTTCAGGCCAAACTGCTTGTGGAAGTCTTCCGCCATGGGGCCGATGTGACGGATGGATTCAGGATCGCGGTTGTAGTTCCAGGACAGTACATCCAACTGGTCCACTTTCGCGAGGATTTCATCGGCATTCACATTGGCAAAATTCGCTTTCGCCGCACGGCTGGAGGTGTAGGTTATACCATTCGCTACCAGGTTTCCCTGAATCGTTAGTGTTCCGGTTTTGTCCAGCGACATTTCCGACACATCACTGATACCGGTATTGGCAAAATTCACCTGAAATTCATTGGCGCTACTGGCAAGGTCAATACTGTCCAGCGGTGTGGTAAGACGCATTGCGGTGTAATTTACCGCATTGGTATTTTCAACTTCCATGCGCGGCTCGTACTGATCGGTGTTTTCCTTGATATACACCTTGTTGCCGAAATAGACATAGTTCGGCTGGATGTAGAGGGAATCGGTAGGCGAGTACGGCTTTACCCGGAATGGCAGCTTGCTACCGGTAGTTGCATCGCGGAGAAAGAAGTTGGCCTCATTGCCGACAATATCCCAGCGCTGGGCAGACCATCCAGAGGACCCATCCTGCTCCAGGCGAATCGAAGGGCTATCACCAGACACCGCGTGCATGCTCACTTCTGGAGAGTCGGTACCGAAACCCACCATGCCGGCACTGTCGACCACGAGCGTATTAGATTTCGCCCCGGCCTCGATCCTGAACGGTGTCTTGCCTGCCGTCGAGTCTTCAATCGTAAAATGACTGTCACCGCCGGTATTGGTGTCATTGACAACGATGCGCCAGTCATTTTTGGGGAAATTAGCGGATCCGCTGGTATCATCGAAATGAATACGAAGGTTATTTTCTTTCAGGCGAAAAGTATCGAAGCCAAAAGCGTCGGCAGCAGCACAATCCCCACCCACACATTCACTTCCCTGAACATGTACATCTTCAGAAAAAACCTTGGTCGCATTTGCAGCAGAAGCGGTTGAAGCCAGTGCAATCGCCAGGCAGAGACGACTTACATTCGTTTTAATTTTCATTACAGTACTCTTGATAGTTAGCTGATGATAGTTAGCTATTGAATAAAATTTTTTTGATTATTGATTAACAGTAGAAATATGGTTGTCAGTGACTTGAAAAGTGCCACTAACCACTTTTTGTAATACCTGGCCAGGCACTGAGTCTGGCTGGCGGCCGTTCTCTGTATTCCGCGCCTCTGGCACCACGACACTTTGTACACCGGCCTTACTGTAGACTTGGAAGCTGTAGACTCCATCTGGAATATCACCTTCAAAATCAAAGTACGGATTGTCCGATGTGTAGGAAAACCCTCCCGGCCCATGGATTTCAAACACGTCGCCGGCGGAATTGATATAAATCACGCTACCGTCAAGCGTCACCTGTGTTTTTTGCACAACCGATGCCGAGGATTCCAGATCCTCCTGTGCGACCAACCCGACATGGGCGAACACCAGGACGGCAAAGCCAATCGCCTTCCATTTTTCATGCATAGTTTTTTCTCCTTATGCAAACGACTTCTAAAAAATTATTTTATTCACACCACTCAGCTACTTTCGATGAATGATGTCGTGACTGTTCGTGTGAAATATTGAAATACTGATAAAAAGGTGACCTGCTTCCAACAGCGCACAACCCAATCACCTTTATTCAGGACATAGAAACCCCCTCGACTGTGTATTTCACTACTCGAGTAATTTAATTAAGGAATGTGGAAGAAATTTGAGGATTTCTAGAATCTGAACTACCGGCGATTCATCGCCTCAAACTGAATTTCCACAGCTCGTCCGGACGAGCTGTGGTATCGCCATGTGCTGCACTAAGGTACGGTGTATTCCAGATCACCACCGTTTATCGATTCGGTGTCTATCGTTAGTTCATCACCCGTACTTATTTGCACAACCTGGACACTACTTAGCCCTACTGTAAAAGTCTTGACTACCGGCTCTGGTGTTGGCGTCGGCTCCTCGGTGCCATTATCTCCGGTGCCGTCATCGACGGAATTGTTACCACCACCGCCACCGCAACCGGCAAGTACTGCCAGAGCGAAAAAGGTAAACAGTGCGACTGCTGTGCGCTTGTAGCTTGAACGCATTTCTTGCCTCTTATGAATTCGGGAATGTGGATCCATTCTGGCCTATCCGGGCCCACACCATTGGCTGAATAAAAAGAGGAAGCCAGTTGGGGGACTGACTTCCCAAAGGGGTTGGAAATCCCACTAAAATTGATAGGTCAACAGGAATCGACGTTCACCACTCTGCAGTTGGATGGCTTCCGGCAAGTTGAATGTCAAAGCCTCGTCGTCCCGGGTATAACTTCCGCTGACCAGCAGCTCATCCGCTTCCGCTTGACCATTGCTATTGCTGTCCAGATACAGTTTCACCGAGCTGACATCAGCGCCCTCCTCCAGGTCGCCACTGGTCTGGAATGAAAGCACAGACACCTCGGCATCGGAGGAATCACTCTCCAGCGTAAAGGCGAGTACCACTTTTTCCCCATCACCCGCTGTAAAGCTGGCAGTGCTTAAGGGAAGCGCGCTGACAGTCACCGTAGGGGCAACTGTATTCAAGGTACCCACCGCACCCGGATCGACAACGATGCCATTGGCCGTACCATCGGCATCATTGGGGCCACCATCTTCAATAGTGAGCTGTACGCAATAGTGACCTTCACTGAGCCCCGGCTCGTATTCCTCGCTTCCCGGTGCCGGGCAGACACCCAGCGCTCCCGGTGCGGAGGCGATGGCGTTTTCGGTATCTTCAGTAAAGGCTACCCACCCAATGCCCTGCTGGTACTTCAGGTACTGCGCATCGGCGAGTAGCGCCGAGGTTTGCGGCAGCACTACTCGGGTACTAGCTCCCGCTGCAACCCCGCGTATTTCGAAGTCGAAAATACCATGCAGGAACTGATAATTACTGGTGTCAGCCAGGCCTTCCGCATACAGCCCGTCAATGTCATCCAGACTGATCAGCGCGATGCCATAGCCAGCCACATAGGCGCTATTACCCAGTACCAGGGTTGTACCGCTGTCACCCTCCATCAGGGAACCGAGGCCATCTGTGGGTAGAAGATTTGCCGTGGAATTTGCATCGAGATAGTCCGGCACCCGGTCACCGTCACCATCCCCAAATCCTTCTTCGGCATCGCTCAGACCATCCCCGTCAGAATCCGCGCTGTCACTCAATTGCGGCATCGCCTCCTGAATGCTGAACAGCAGGGTTGTGCTGGCTGATGCACCGGCGGTATCCGTCACGGAAAGCGCCACCGTAAACAGGCCAGAAAGCCCAGAGGGATCGAAAGTGAAGCTTTCACTGTTGTAACCGTTGGTCGGCGCCAGGTTATCGCTGCTCCAGGTATAGCGGTGGCTATCAGACGGATTGGGATCCTCAACACCCGCAATAACCGTTGCCATTCCGCCATCGGCAAAAACGGTTGCCACGGAATAATTGCCCTGCACCAGCTCAATGGAAACCGCAGGTGCCACATTATCTTCTGTCAGGGTAATCGTTTGCTCAATGCTGCTACCCAGTGCCGCATTGGATGCGTGACCGAGTGTTACAACAATATTTTCTTCACCCTCAAAGCTGGTGTCGGCCACCGTACTGAACGCCATAGTACCCGTCAGGCCAGCGTCAATTTCCAGGGCGCCGGACACCAGATCATGATCACTGCTATCCGCACTGCCACTGATGACAAAAGCTACCGTTACCGGATACTCAACGGGTGCGCCGTTCAAGCTGAACTCGATGACTCCAGTGGATCCCTCCTCCAACGTTTGCGCAGCGGCAATACTTACCAACGGAATCACGTCGACAATCTGCTCGGCCGTTACGCTGTTACCGGCGGCGTCGCTCGCACGCCAGGTAATGGTGTGACGGCCAGGAACAAAGGGACCGTAGTCATCCGCTGTCGCGACCAGACTGCCGTCTTTGGCATCTTCTGCCGTCGCACTACCGATATCGACTGATGTCGTTGCGCCGCTAGACACCACTTCAATATCGCCAGGCACGCTCAATACCGGCGGGACATCGTCCTGGTCGACGCGAGTGTCTGCCAGATATTCATCGAGATTGCTGACACCATCTCCGTCCAGGTCACCCTCGGCATCACTCGGGTCATTGATATCCAGGCCGTACTCCACTTCAAAGCTGTCGCTCATGCCATCGTTGTCACTATCCGCATCGTCACCACTAGGTGTGGTATCGCTGTTGTCTCCGGTACCGTCATTGTCCGTATCCACAGACTCATTGGGGTCTTGCGGGAAGGCGTCACTGTTGTCACCAACACCATCGTTATCGGAATCTGTGGTTTCTTCAGGATCGTTGGGGAATTCATCCGTGTTATCGCCCACACCATCTTCGTCCGCATCGGCGGTTTCCGATGCATCTTCCGGAAAGGCATCGACCGAATCGTCGACACCGTCGTTGTCAAAATCCGCCGGGTAGGCATCGTCGCCATCCAGTGATCCGTCGCCATCGGTATCCCGGTACACGACGCCATTCAGCAGCAAACCCGGAAGCTGTGTGTCACCACCGAAATCCCAGTAATCGTTACCACTGCCGTCTTCAAGGTCGGCCCAGCCACTGTAGAGGGTACTGGCATCCTCGGAACAGGCAGTGTCGTCAGCCAGAACCGGGCACTTCAAAATCGCGCGGCTGAATCCACTCTCGGTATCGGTAACGTCTGCCCAGTAATTAGCGATGTACGAGTTAGCCGAACCGCTGTTGTCGTCGGCCACCAAAGCGCCGCTGGTACCGCCAGAAACAAGAGCGATGACATAGTTGGCGGTGATGGTCAGATTTGCACTGTCACCAACAAGACCACCGGCATTACCATCGGAGGTCACGGAACCAGTGACGAAGCTGCCCGTAATGGTTGCGTAGTCGTAGGCACGACCGGCCAGGCCGCCGGCACTGTCTGTGGAAAATACATCGCCGGTAAAGAAGCTCGCGGTAATACCGCCAGATTCACTGGAGCCGAAGATACCGCCCACATACTGTTCACCACTGACGGAGCCTGTGGCATAGCTGGCGGTGACCGCTACCTGACTACCGGATCCAATCAACCCACCGACACCCTGTCCTCCGGTGATCGACATCCGTTCGCCGGTCAAACCGATATTGCGGATGTCGGCGTTTTCCGCCGCACCAAACAGACCGACACCATTCGTTTCCGCACGATCAATGTAGAGATTGGCAATGGTGTGGCCGTTTCCGTCGAAGTCTGCGGAATAGCGGTCGTCGGCGGTACCGATAGGCTCCCATCCTGCACCATCATTCCAGTAGCTATCACCAGCATCGATGACGCCATCGGTGTTGGTATCGAAGTCCAGGCTGCTGGTCAGCTCATAGCCTCGACAGGCAGTGACGGTGTCACCATCGCCACAGCCGAGGAGGTTATCGCTGCTACCGTCGTTGTAGGCGCTACCGGTGAGGTTGTTACGGATATTGTCCAGCTCTTCGAGCGAGCCGATTTCGATCAGGCCATCACCGTCGACGTCCACATCCGTGTTATCGCCGGTACCATCGCTATCGCTGTCGCTGGTTTCGGTTTCGTCGTAGGGGAACGCATCGGACGCGTCCTCTACCCCGTCGTTATCGTCATCGCTATCGGCATTGTCACCGGTGCCATCGCCATCATTGTCGGCAGTCTCGGATGCATCGTAGGGGAAGGCATCACTGGCATCTTCCACGCCGTCGTTATCGTCATCGGTATCGGCATTGTCACCGGTACCGTCGCTGTCATTGTCGGCGCTTTCAGTTTCATCGAAAGGGAAAGCATCCAGCGCATCTTCAACGCCGTCGTTGTCGTCGTCGGTGTCGGCATTGTCACCGGTGCCATCGCCATCATGGTCGCTAGATTCCGTCGCGTCGTAGGGGAAGACATCACTGGTATCTTCTACGCCGTCGTTATCGTCATCGGTATCGGCGTTGTCACCGGTACCGTCGCTGTCGTTATCGGCGCTTTCGGTTTCATCGAAGGGAAAGGCATCCAGCGCATCTTCAACGCCGTCGTTGTCGTCGTCGGTGTCGGCATTGTCACCTATGCCATCACCGTCGTTATCTGACGTTTCGGAATCGTCATAGGGGAAGGCGTCGGAGGTATCCTCGACTCCATCGTTATCATCATCGCTATCGGCGTTGTCGCCAATGCCATCGCCATCACTGTCGACAGATTCAGTGGGGTTGTACGGGAAGGCATCCAGCGCATCTTCTACGCCGTCGTTATCGTCGTCGGTATCCGCATTATCACCAGTGCCATCGCCATCGGCATCCGCCGATTCGGTTTCATCAAAGGGGAAAGCGTCGGACGTGTCATCGACACCGTCGTTGTCATCGTCGGTATCCGCATTGTCGCCGGTACCGTCGCTGTCATTGTCGGCGTTTTCTGTTTCGTCGAAGGGAAAGGCATCCAGCGCATCTTCTACGCCATCGTTGTCGTCGTCGGTATCCGCGTTGTCACCGGTACCATCGCCGTCATTGTCGGCGCTTTCTGTCTCATCAAACGGGAAAGCATCCAGCGCATCTTCAACGCCGTCGTTGTCGTCATCGGTATCGGCATTGTCACCGGTGCCATCGCCATCATGGTCGCTAGATTCCGTCTCATCGAACGGGAAAGCATCAGACGCATCCTCTACACCGTCGTTGTCATCATCGGTATCGGCGTTGTCACCGATGCCGTCACCATCGTTGTCTGCGGACTCGGTATCGTCATAGGGAAACGCATCACTGTCGTTTTCCACATCATCGCCATCGATGTCGCTATCGTATGGATCGTATTCGCCATCACCATCGGTGTCGCGAAAGGTCAGGCCGCCAATGATCGATACCGGATACTGGCTGCTGCTGCCGAAATCCCAGCGGCCGGTGGACCAGCCGGAGTAGACCGATGTCCCACAGGTGCCATCCCCCGGTGACGTCGGGCACTTCAGTTCCGACGACGTGAGGCCAGAACCGTAATCACCAGCGCTGCTACTTTGCCCCGTTGTTTCCGTGTCCCAGTAGATTCGGGTCACGCTGATTAAGGAATCGGTGTAGCCCACCAAACCGCCCGAATCACTGCTACCGGATACGCTGCCGCGGGCGTAAAGACGCTGCATGGTGGCATCGGCGTAGAGACCGCCCATCAGGCCACCTACATACTGGCCCCCGGACACACTGTTACCGGCATAGCTGTCCCGCAGTGTCAGGGCGTCGGCAACGTAGCCGATCAGACCGCCCGAGTGATTGCCACCGGACACACTGCCGCGCGCAAAAGTTCGATCGATCTGGCTACCGGAGGAGGATGCCAAATAGCCGATCAGTGCCCCGGCGTTATCACCAGTTGTGGTAATCGTGGCATCGACATAGCTATCGCTCAATGTAACTGAGGTCGACCAGCCCACAAGGCCGCCGAGATTGCTGCTGCCGCCGGAAACACTACCGGTAAATACACCGCTATCCAGCGTACCTCCCGCATAGTTCCACTGGCCGAAGAGGCCACCGGCACTACCAGAGGAGGTTACGGTCGCATCCACCGAGCAACTGTCTGCACTGCTTAACCAGGCCACCCCGGCCAAACCACCGACAAGGCTACTACCGCTGACACTGCCACTGAAACTACAGTCGCTCAGTGTCGAATCAACCTGGGAAAATCCAAAGAGAGCACCGGTAAAATAGTTACCGGTCACACTGCCGGTAACATGGATATTGCGCAGAGTAGCGCCATTGATCGACGCAAACAGGCCCACAGCATTGGTGCTGCCGCGGTTGATAAAAAGGTTTTTTATGGTGTAACCGTTGCCATCAAAGGTTGCGGTGAAGGGGCTGGCCTGACTGCCGATCGGCTCCCAGCCGCTGCCGCTGTTCCAGTAACTGTCTTTATTGGTAATGCTGCCATCACCACTGGTGTCGAAATCCAGATCCGTCGTCAACTCAAAGCCATTACAGCCAGAAGCGGGACAGCCACTACTACTGTTGTAGAGCTTAGTTCCATCGAGGTGATCGCGGATTTCGTAGAGATCCGCCAGGTCGTTGATCTCGATCAGACCATCGTTATCCAGGTCATAGTCCGAGCGGCCACTTTCAGCCTGGGCCTGCCCCAGCGACAGTAAAAAAGCAGCCGCGAGCATTCCCTTGAGAACAAACTTTCCGGTAATCACATGTTTCAACGACATTGGCCAATAGCTCATTGTTTTGGTGTTGCTTCTATCTAGTTTTTACGCGTAGCAGATAAACAGGAGAGCCTGATATTGCTCATTACTCTCCGGGCACAATAGATACATACGTAAGTTGAGGTTCAATCCCCTCAAAAACTAACGAACAAATGTGAGAAAAAATTGAGGAATCACAGACTCACACCAAACCAGAACCAAATGTTTTCGGTGAGCAACACCTGAAACCGCCAGAGAAAGAGCATTTTTTAAACGATTCTTTGGTTTTTGAAGCGTTTTTCAGGCAACTGAAACAATCAAACTTGAGCTGCCGGCAGGGAACGGGTGAAATAGCGCACTACTTTGACAGGGACCATGGCAGGGACGACCATGTTTAAAAAAATCTCCCACAAACTTGTGGCTACCTTTCTGCTTGTGGGGCTTGTTACTGCAACCGTTATCTACACCAGCGGATACTTCGCGGTGCGCTCAGGCCTCGGTGGCATCAGCGAACAACTGCATAACAATCACCTCCAGGGTATCGCCAGCCGGGTCGGCAGGCTCCATGAACAACGAGGCGGTTGGCATACACTGCTGGCAAACGACCTCTGGTTGCGCAGCCTGTTTCCCGTACAGGGTGAGGGGCCCAGCCGGCCTCCGACTCGCTTTCAGGGTAATAGAGAAGAGTCACCGGGCCGCCCAGCAGGTATGAGAGCTGGGCCGCGCCGCCCTCCTCCCTTCCCAAATATCCGACTACTGGACGCCAACGGGCGTGTACTCAACGAAGGCGGACCATTTCCTGCCGACGTATCCTTTCCCATGGTTCCCATTTACTCGCGGGGGGAACTGGTTGGCTACCTGGGCTTCCCCGCTGGCAGAGAGCTGCGAAAAGCCGTCACCACCGGATTTACCAAGGCGGCCCTGTGGACCATGCTCGCTGGCGCCGTCATGGCAGCACTGGTAGCCATGAGCGTTGCTTTGTTGCTCGCTCGACGGCTATTGCGGCCGGTAACTGAAGTGTCCGACAAGGTGCACAAGCTCGCCGGTGGTGACTTCAGCCAGCGCGCCCGCATTTACGGTGATGATGAGCTCGCGGTTCTCGCCGAAGATGTCAACTTTCTGGCCAATGCCCTGGAAAAGAACCAGCAGGCACGCCAGTGCTGGATCAACGATATGGCCCACGAGCTGCGCACACCTCTTACTGTACTGAGCGCCGAGGTAGAGTCGGCCCAATACGGCATCCAGGGCTCATCGGAAGATATGCTCGAATCCATGGGCGAGGAGATTGATCAGCTCAACACCCTCATCAATGATCTGCGCACCCTGGCCCAGTCCGATATGGGCGGCCTCTCTTTCCAGCGCACCCAGATATCCGCAAAGCAGTTCTTTGGCGACTATGCGCAAAAAGCCGCAGGCAAGCTGCAACCCCACGCTCTCCAACTGGACACAAGCTTCGAGATTGACCACAAGCTCAACCTCTTCGCCGACAGAGGTCGCCTGAGGCAGCTGCTGGATAACCTCCTGCAAAATAGCCAACGCTATACCGACCCTGGTGGCAAAGTAACGCTATCCCTTCAGCAGAATGAGCGACAGCTAGTCGTGCGCTGGCAAGACAGCGCACCCGGCGTACCCCCCGAGAGCCTGCCGAAACTGTTCGATCGCCTCTATCGAGTAGAAGAATCCAGAAACCGCGCAACCGGAGGGTCCGGTCTCGGCTTATCCATCTGCAAAAATATTGTCGAAGCGCAAGACGGCACTATCGAAGCGGACCACAGTGAACTTGGAGGCCTGGCGATCACCTGCCGACTGCCTCTGGCGACCTGAAGGTATTCGCACACAGAGCAAGAAAGGCAGAGAGAAAACATATGAACAACAGGGAAAGTAATCGGGGATCCACGGACCATGACTGAATCGGCAAATTTACTGATCGTCGAAGACGAAACAAAAGTGGCTCGCCTGCTGAAAAATTTTCTGCAGGCACAGGGACACAAATGCTCTGTGGTGGAACGTGGTGACCTGGTGATGGACTGGCTGAAAAGCAATCGCGCCGATGTGATTTTGCTGGACGTGATGTTGCCCGGCCTGGACGGAATGGCGGTATGCCGCGCGATACGCGAATACTCCACCGTCCCGATCATCATGCTCACCGCGCGCGTCGAGGAAGTGGATCAGCTGCTGGGGCTGGAGCTGGGTGCAGACGACTATATCTGCAAGCCGTTCAACATGAAGAATGTAGCGGCCCGGGTGTCGGCGCTATTGCGACGTATCCAGTTCGAATCCGACAAAGAAGAACAGGCACTGGAAGCGGAACTCCCTGAAAATGACAATCGCCTGTTGTTACGTGGACAGCCAGTGGAGCTGACGGCAACCGAGTACCGGATTCTGCGCCCGCTCTACAAAAATAAAGGCCGTATCTACACCCGCGCGCAACTGCTGGACCTTGCCTACAGTGATGACCGGGACGTGACCGAGCGCTCGATCGACACGCACATAAAGTCGATACGCAAAAAAATCGCCAACGTTATGCCTGAACTGGATTTAATACATTCTATCTATGCAATGGGGTACAAGTGGGAAGGTTGAGCGGCTGCTGAAACGCGCCCCCTCTGGTGAGAGGTAGGAATGTGCCGCTAACAATATGCCGCCAAGAATGTGACGGCGCCAAAAAAATAATCAGCCGATTACTGGCGAGCAAAGCGCCCGGGGAAAACAATCTCGCCGGTAGAGGTCCGCAACGGGTTGATATCCAACCCTCCCCGACGGGTATAGCGGGCACAAACGGTCAGGTATTCAAAATCCGCCAGCTGCTGCAGATCGCAGTAGATGCGCTCCACGCAGTGCTCGTGAAAGTCCTGATGCTCCCGGAATGAAATGATATAGGCAAGCAGCGCCTGCTGATCCAGGGCCGGCCCCGCATACTCGATGCTTACTGTCGCCCAATCCGGCTGCCCTGTAACCGGGCAATTGCTTCTCAGCAGGTGGCTATAGAGGGTTTCTGCAACGGTTTCACCGTCATTCACCAGCTTCAAGAGACCGGCATCCGGCTGATATTGCCGGGCCTCAATATCCTGGTGGTCAACACAGGTGCCCGCCGGCGCGTGCACCGCAAGCTCCGGGCTCTCCACATCAAATAGAGTTACCGCCACATCACTGCCCGCTGCGGTACTCAGATCCTGCTCCAATAATCGGCACACCGCCTCCCGGGATTCAAACTCGCTCTGGTTGAGGGAATTCAGGTACAGCTTGAAAGACTTGGATTCGATCATGAAGGGGCTGGATGCCGCAAAGCGGAAACGGGCCACAGCAACCTGGGGAACCCCTTTCAGGTTTAACCAGGAAAGCTCAAACCCCCACCACTCATCGGCGCCACTAAACGGCAAGGCCTCCCCATCCAACCCAAGTTGCGCGCGGGAAACAGCGCGCGGGATGGGGTGCAGCAATGCAGGATTGTATTTGGACTCGTAGCGGGTCTCCTGCCCCAGCGGCAGGTTCTGCCAGTCTTCTCTGTTCATACCTTCATCCAGCGTAGATAAGCATCCAATTCGATCGATCAATGACGCAGCCGTTTGCCGTGGCGCATCAAGTGCAGTGCCCACCCGGACAGCAGTGCAATAAACACCAGTACACCGGCAAAGGCCCAGCCCACACTGATATCAGACACGCCGAGCACGCCATAACGGAAGGCATTCACCATATAAAGAATAGGGTTCAGCTTTGACAACGCCTGCCAGAAAGGTGACAGCAGCTCAATGGAATAAAAGACCCCACCGAGATACGTCAGCGGCGTTAGCACAAAGGTCGGGATAATCGAAATATCATCAAAACTGTTGGCAAAAATCGCGTTGATAAAACCGGCCAGGGCAAACAGTACCGACGTCAGGAACACGATCAGGATGGTGATACCAATATGCTGAACCTGCAGCGAGGTAAATACCATTGCGATCAGGGTGACAATCAACCCCACAATCAGCCCCCGTGCCACACCGCCCAGCACATAGCCGGCCATGATCACCCAGTTAGGTGTGGGTGATACCAGTAACTCCTCAACACTGCGCTGAAACTTGGCACTGTAAAATGAGGAGACCACGTTGCCGTAGGAGTTGGTGATGACTGCCATCATGATCAGGCCGGGCACCACAAACTCCATATAGGAATAGCCGCCCATCTCGCCGATACGCTTGCCAATCAGCGAACCGAAAATCACAAAGTAGAGAGACATGGTGATCACCGGCGGCACCAGGGTCTGCGGCCAGATCCGGGTGAAGCGCCGCACCTCGCGCCGGAAAATGGTCGAGAAGGCTGTCCAGATTAATTGCGGGCTCATGGCTTGGCCTCCCCGTCCTCGGCTTGCGGCTTGTTGTCAGCCAACAGTGATACAAACAATTCTTCCAGGCGATTGGCGCGGTTGCGCATACTGGTCACGGCAATATTCTGCGCACTCAGCTGCGTAAACAGGTCACTCAAGGACTGCCCCTTTTCAATGGTTACCTCCAGGCTGTGCTCGTCCAGCAGGCGCCCGTCAAAGTCACCGAAATCGGGGGCTGAGGCCAAAACGTCACGGGTATCCAGAATAAACACCTCTCGGCTCAGGGTTTTGAGCAGGGACTTGATGGAGGTGTTTTCGACAATATCGCCCTTATCGATAATGGCGATATTGCGGCACAGGCTTTCCGCCTCTTCCAGGTAATGGGTGGTGAGAATAATGGTGGTGCCCTGCGCGTTGATCTCCTGCAAAAACTCCCACATAGAGCGGCGCAGCTCGATATCCACCCCGGCGGTGGGCTCATCGAGAATCAACAGTTTGGGCTCGTGCAGTAACGCCCGGGCAATCATCAGGCGGCGTTTCATACCGCCAGACAGCATACGCGCCTGGGTAGTGCGCTTGTCCCAGAGCCCCAGTTTGCGCAGGTATTTCTCGGTGCGCTCTTCTGCCAGTTTGCGCGGCATACCGTAAAAGCCGCCCTGGGTGCAGACGATATCGAACACCTTCTCAAACTGGCTGAAATTGAACTCCTGAGGCACTACACCCAACATCTGTTTGGCCGCGGGGAAGTTCTGATCGATATCAATGCCGAAAATCGACACGCTGCCGCCGGTTTTGCGGACCAGCGAACACAGAATACCGATGGTAGTGGATTTGCCCGCGCCGTTAGGCCCGAGCAGTGCAAAGAAGTCACCAGGCTGCACATCAAAGCTGATGCCCTTGAGCGCCTCAAAGCCGTTGTCGTAGGTTTTCTGGAGGTCACGTATGGAGAGTGCGGCAGTCGTCATATTTACCAACTGTGTCATTCCGGGAGTCATCACTCCGGGTAAAGTCATTGCGGGAGCGTTATTCAACGCCCCGGAGCCCGACAATTCAACCGGCAATCCGGCGACTTTCCGCCAATGCGGGACGGAGGGAATCATCTGCGCCAAAAAACAGGCAAAAAAAAGCCGCTCATTGAGCGGCTTTAAAAATTGGAGCGGGAAACCGGGTTCGAACCGGCGACCTCAACCTTGGCAAGGTTGCGCTCTACCAACTGAGCTATTCCCGCCTTTTCTGTCCCGGGGTCGCAGTCGCGACCCCAGCGAAATGGCATCCCCAAGGGGAGTCGAACCCCTGTTACCGCCGTGAAAGGGCGGTGTCCTAGGCCTCTAGACGATGGGGACATAGAACATTCCCAACCTCTGTGAGATTGGGTTTGGCAATCCGGAGTCAATCTTGCGATATTTCCGCCTTGCCTGCTCACCCGCTATTGCCGGCGAACAAGAAATTGGAGCGGGAAACCGGGTTCGAACCGGCGACCTCAACCTTGGCAAGGTTGCGCTCTACCAACTGAGCTATTCCCGCGTGGCATCCCCAAGGGGAGTCGAACCCCTGTTACCGCCGTGAAAGGGCGGTGTCCTAGGCCTCTAGACGATGGGGACCCAGAATCCTTCTTGGCGTTCCTCACTGCGTTTCGGCAAGTGCGTAGTGCGTCGAAGTGGGGCGCATTCTATGGAGACCCCCGGGGGCTGTCAACACTTCGATGTAAAAAAATTTAAGAATTTTTCCTTTGCATACAGACACTTACCGAAACCCCGCAACAGAGCGCGACAAACTGGTCAATCCACAGGCAGGTGCCGGATGAAGATCGGCGTGCCAGTATATAACCGGGTGATCACTGGCGCTCCGCGCGCTTCTTCATCTTCTTCAGAAAAACACGGATTCGCTGGCCATTGCTGCCGAGATCCGCGGCCCGGGCACGAGAAGCTGAACGGACGTCCACCTTAACCCCCTGCCCCTCTTTCTGGACCCTGACGACCACATCTTCGGTAAACCCGAGTACCGGCGTGCGCGCCACCGCTTCCAGGCGCCCTTTGTTGGGGCTTTTTGCCACCACCCGCCAGCCGAGCTTCTGCGCTACCTCCGCCGCCAGCTCGGTTGCCTCAGGCACGCTCAAATTAAGCTGCAACGGCTGGATATCCTCGTAAAGCGGCGAATTGCGCTGCTGGCTGGCGACCGCTTCGCCGGCGTACTCCGCACTGTTGTCGCCCGGTCCACGCAGGGACAGGATGGCCTCAAATGCCGGAGGTTCCTTCATATCCGTGGAGATATCGTGAATGGCAGGCGCACGAAAATTGTGCTCTCCCACCAGCAAGAGCGGGATGGCCACGGGTATAGCCCCCAGGATCGTCGCCCAGAGCGCCGCACGGCGGGCCTCCGGGTGCCGCGTTACCAGGCCCCAGATAAACACCAGGATGGACCCCAGTGCCACCGCTACCGCCGCCAGCCCGGCGTACTTGAACACCTCAAAGGCCGTCAAATAGTGCAGCAACCCGAGCCTGACGGCGGCAACCGCCAGGGCAATGACCGCGAGCAGCAGCCACTGAATGCGATAGAGCCAGCGGCTCGAATGGCGCTTGCGGCCTGATCGAATCATTTGCTTCCTCCAGTGGCACGGGCAGTCGTTCGAGCAGTCATCCAGGCAGTCTTCGGCCTGTTAAACCGAACAGTCAGTCCGGGTCGTGTTTTACCGACAGTGAATTAACACAATAGCGCAGCCCCGTATCCGTTGGGCCATCGGGGAATACGTGCCCCAGGTGACTGCCACAGCTGGCACACAGGATTTCTGTTCGCACCATGCCAAGACTGTGATCCGGGCGCTCTTCCACGGCGCCCGCCCCGGCAGCGGCATCAAAACTCGGCCAGCCACAGCTGGACTCAAACTTGGACTCCGACGCGAACAACACTTCACCGCAGCAGCGGCAGAGGTATTTGCCATCCTCGAAAGTGGCCCAGTATTCACCGGTGAAGGGGCGCTCGGTTCCGCCCTCCCGGCAGACATGAAATTCTTCTTCCGTCAGGCGCTCGCGCCAGTAGTTATCGTCTTTTTCTTTTGACATACTGTGACTCCTTTTTCGCCAGATTAAGTCAGTATCCAGCGGCATTACCCTGCCCGGCCCAACACTTAGCGGCAGCACCTTTGAGTATCCCCGGTGCCAGAAACGACCGCGCCCGGTTCAGGCAACCGCGAGCCCGGAAGCTAACCCGATTCCACAACTGATAGCAAAGCTTACTCATTGCAATGCGCCAGTTAGAAGAATTTGCCCATAAGTTTGTCTTCAGCAAGGCGTCCAAAGCATGACGCCACCTTTACCCCCTGAAGACGCCAGTAGAAGTACGCAACGATGAAGGATATTCACAAGTCAGAGAAACTCCACGGTGTCTGCTACGAAATCCGCGGCCCGGTAATGGAGCAGGCAACCCGAATGGAGGAAGAAGGCCACCGGATCATGAAGCTGAATATCGGCAATCCGGCCCCCTTCGGCTTTGACGCACCAGATGAAATCCTGCAGGACGTGATTTACAACCTGTCCCAAGCGCAGGGCTATGTGGAATCCAAGGGCCTGTTTGCCGCCCGCAAAGCGATTGTGCACGAGTGCCAGAACCTCGGCGTGCCGGGCGTGGATATCGACGATATCTACCTGGGTAACGGCGTCTCCGAGCTGATTTCCATGTCCACCCAGGCACTGCTGAACAACGGCGACGAAATGCTGTTGCCGATGCCCAACTACCCGCTGTGGATGGCAGCCACCAATCTCACCGGCGCCAAGCCAGTGCTCTACCGCTGCGATGAACAGGCGGGCTGGTTGCCGGATATCGACGACATCAAATCCAAGATCACCCCACGCACCCGCGGCATTGTTGTCATCAACCCAAACAATCCCACCGGGGCGGTTTACCCGAAAGCACTGCTGGAGCAGATCGTCGAAGTTGCGCGCCAGCACAACCTGGTCATTTTTGCCGACGAGATCTACAGCAAAATCCTCTACGACGATGCCGTCTTCACCCCTATGGCCACCCTGGCCGAAGACGTGCTGTGCCTGAGCTTCAACGGCCTCTCCAAGTCCTACCGCCTGGCGGGCTTCCGCTCCGGCTGGATGATCGTAAGCGGTGCCAAGCATCGGGCACGGGGCTTTATCGAGGGAATGGATATCCTCTCGTCCATGCGCCTGTGCGGCAATGTGCCGGCGATGTTCGCGGTACAGACGGCTCTCGGCGGTTACCAGAGCATCAAGGATCTGGTGCTACCCGGCGGCCGCCTGCGTCAGCAGCGCGACCTGGCCTACCGGATGCTGAACGACATTCCCGGTGTCAGCTGCACCAAGCCCGAAGGCGCCATTTACCTGTTCCCGCGCATTGATCTCGATCGTCACAAGATCGATAGTGACGAGAAATTTGTTCTGGAGTTTTTGCGCCAGGAAAAAATCCTGCTGGTACAGGGCAGCGCCTTCCACTGGGATGCGCCAGACCACCTGCGCATTGTCTTCCTGCCCAGAGCCGACGACCTTTCCCACGCAATCGAGCGCCTGGGCAACTTCCTCGAGCGCTACACTCGCTAACGATCAGGAATTCAATGCTCGACGACTTGCACATCCACGATTTCTACCGCGACGCGGGGCGGATACTGCTGGCACTTTTCCAGCAATTTCCCGCCCCCGCGACCATCTATGTAGAAGACATTGCCGGCCCGGATACGCCCGATGAGTTCGGCCTACACTCCCCCCGCCACCTCGCCTGCCTGGGCGCCATGACCTGGCTAAAGGAGTGCGGCTATATCAATTTTTCCCAGCTGGTGCGGCAGGAAGCGGTGGAGGAAGCCACCCTCTCCCACCGCAGCTTTATGCTGCTGGTGAGCCGGGGGGCGGACGGTGTCAGTAATGCAGAAAAGTTGGACCGTGTCGTGCGAGGAGGGTCTTCGCCGCAACTTGAGGAATTGATGGTTCATTTGATGGCGCAGCTCAATGCTTGAGCCAAGCACTCTGGCACACTTCGAAAGCTGGCCCGGGGGCGGGCGAGCACTGGGTATCGGTTTTCAAAACCGCTGTGAATACATCCCTGTACGCTGCGTCAGCGACGTCCCTGTCGCTGACGCTTTTGAAAACCGATACCCAGCACTCGCCCTTCACTTCACGCCCAGCTCTTCGTAGCCCTATTTCGTAGCCCTATTAAGCGCGCTCGAACCTCACATGCAGCATCTTCAATGCCGCATTCGGATCACTGTCCGGGAAGTCCGGATTCTGTGGCAACCGCTCAATCACCTTATATCCCGAGTTCGCGGCAGCGATCATTTCCCGGAAATCTGCCTCCGTGTGCGCCGGGGAATTTAGTACCAGCAGCAAATCGGCCTCGTTGGCGAGACAGGCCGGCAGTTTTTCCAACAGCTTGGCGTAATTCGTTTCCACATCAAACGCGCCTTTTTGCCGCGTCGGCGGATCTACCACTGCCAGCTGAAAAGGCCCACTGCGGTCATACCGCTTGAACTCCCGAAGCGCATCCCTCGCCAGATACCGTATCCCCTTGGTCGATAGCTGATTGAGCTGGTGATTGATTTGCCCGCGCTTCAACACGCCTTTATTGAGGTCAATATTCAACACTTCCAGCTCACCGGCCGCTCGCGCCACCACGGAAAACGCACAGGTGAACGCAAACAGGTTCAGCAATTTCAGATTTTCCACCTGCCCTGCTTTCGCCTGCACCTGCTGCTCCAGCCAGCGGCGACCGGGTTCGATATCCAGGAAAAAGCCCACGTTCTGGCGATCAAACGTCAGCGGAAAACGCAGGTTGCCACGACGAGCAAACAGCTCTTCAACAGGCGCGCCCGCCTCCCACACGATCGGGGCACGCTGCTCATAGCGCCGCTGCACCGCCAGCCCCCGATAGCCGAAGGGCTCTGCGAGTGTCCACAGCTGCGTAACCAGCCCGCCCTCATCCTCGTATCGATCGAACAGCGTGACCAGTAGCGCCGGTTGATAGCTGTCCACGCAGACGCGGTCGAAACCCGGGTAACAGTGGCCGCGACCGTGAAACAGCCGGTGGCTGTCTGTACGGGACTCCGCAGAGTCCTGCTCCAGTTTGCTGCGCACCAGGTGCAGCAGAGGTTCCCAATCCAAAATTATTCGCCTGTATTCGGTGCCATGTGCACTCATTAAATTCTGTTTACAGTGACTCAGAGCGATTCAGACCCGGCGGACCCGGGGCGGTACTCCCCACTGCCATCACTGGAAAGCGGGTAGAGAATCTCATCGCGATAGCCGGTAACCACGCAGATAAAACCACTCCAGGCCTCATCCAGCTCCGGCTCCCCGCTATCAATCAGCAGCGGGCGCCCGCCCAGTTCGGTGATTTTGGTTTTGGTCGCCACCACCATCAGGTTTTCACGCCCGACCGCTTTCAATACCGATGGGCTCAGCTGCTGGTTGCCGCGGCCGATCAGATGCCCCTGACCGCCGATTGCGGTGAGAATGATCTTCACCGGCGCCTGGAAGGCCCGGCGATGCTCTTCAATTGCGGCCAGTATCTGTAGCGCATTCACATCCGCCGCCAGCAATTTGCCGTCTCGCCATAAATCCACCCCCAGCAGGGTTCCCTCCGCGCCCAGCTCCGCGAGCACGGCCAGGGTGGTGGAACCGGGGCCGAAGACATACAGCGTATCCGGATCCAGCTCCGCGATTTCCTCGACAATGCCGGCGGCAATGTCGGCCACTGCCAGCTCCTCGACTTCGCGGCCTGCATTTTTGACCGCCTGCAGAAAATGCCCCTCTTCCGGGACCAGCAGCTCACCGTAATAGCGTGTACTCACCCGGCCTTCGCGGAAAGAGTTTTCATCGATGTCCCGCACTTCCCGCTGGTGCAGGTCCACCAGCTCCCCGGCCATCAGGCGCCGCAGCACTTCACCGCCGGCCTTGGGAGAAATGGCGAAGCAGGCAGAGTGCATTTTTACTCCCGCGGGAATGCCCAGCACCGGGAAGCCATCTCCGAGCGCATTGACCATATTTCGCGCGGTACCATCGCCGCCCACAAAAACAATCAGGTCTGCCCCTGACGCGCGAATAGCCAGCGCGGCTGCTTCACTGTCCTCTGGCGTTGAGCGCTCACCCGCGGCCCCACCCACCAGGGTGCACTGGAAGCCCAGTTTCCGCGCCAGGTCTTCACCCATATCGCCCGCGAAGGCAACAATTTCCAGTTCTGCAGCAAAAGGCACTATTTGTGAGAGCGCGATGGCCGCACGCTTGTGCGATTGCGGCTGTATACCCGCGGCCAGCGCGCGATCGACGGTGTCGGCACCATCGCTGCCTTTGAGGCCTGCAGGGCCACCAACACCGGCCCAGGGGTTGATGATCAGTCCGAGTTTCTTCAGCTTCACGTGAGCCCCAGTATTTCCAGTTGTTGCCGTGTTTCCGCGTCCAGGTTTGGCGCCTCAAGCCGATAGTGGGAAAACTCCAGGCGCTTCGGGTACTGCTTACGCAGCCGATCGAAAGCCTCTGCCATGGGCGTTCCACCCGCGAGCGCAGCGCTGCCAGCCTCGCGCAATCGGCGGTCATCTTCTCGCGGGTCGTACATCTGTAGCAGCAACGCGCGTATTGCGGCAAACCCGGACTCACCGGTTGCGAGCGGCTGCCGAGCGAGATCTTCGGCTTTCACCTCTGACAGCGGAGGAAGCTCCAGAGCCTTGTTAAGGGCCTGACGAATCATCGAAGTGCCCGCCAGCTTGCCGTCGTGGCTGTAGCCTGCAATGTGCGGGCTGCCCAGGTTTACTTTTTGCAGCAGGTCCAGGCGGATATCCGGCTCGTTTTCCCACACGTCCAGCACGGCGGTGAATGGCCTCTCATCCACGAGATGCGCGCCGCTCTGGGCCTCAGAAAACCGATCAAACAGCGCCTGATTCTCGATTACAGCGCCCCGTCCCGCGCTGATCAGCACTGCACCCGGTTTGATCCGTCGCAAGGCGTCTGCATCAATCATATGCAGGCTCGGGTGCGGACCGTCTTTTACCAGGGGCGCGTGCAGGCAGATCACATCCTGCTGCAGCACCGCGTCCAATTCGGCCGCATCGGGATTATCCGGCAGCCATGGGTCGTAGATCTTGCAGGGAATTCCCAGTGCCTTGAGGCGTTGCTGTAACAGCCCCCCCACATTGCCACAACCGACGATGCCGAAACTGCGCTCCCGCCAATCAACATCCAAGGCGGCCAGTGCGCAGAACACATATTCCACTACGGAGTTGGCATTGCAGCCCGGCGCCGCACTCCAGTGAATCCCCCGGGATTCCAACCACCCGGTATCAAGGTGATCGGTGCCAATGGTGCAACTGCCGACGAAGCGGACAGGCGTTCCTTCCAGCAGCGCAGCGTCCACCTGGGTGACCGACCGCACCAGCAGCACATCGGCCTCTGCCAACTGGGATTTGGTCAGCGTTCGCCCTGGCGCCCGGGTGATGACGCCCAGATCAGCAAACCACGCCTCAAGGCCCGGAATGTTTTCATCCGCCACAATATTCAGCGACGCTTTCTGCGGAGAGGTATCCATCATGCGATTTCCGTTTTTGTCCGGGTTCCGGCGCTTGGCTGGCCAATACCGGCCAAAGTGCGCTGAATTTTTTGTGAGAGCCCGCCAATGCCAAATTCTTCTGCCAACGCCTGTGCAAATGCCGCTTCCGGCGGCTGCCAGGCGAGATCTTGGACACCGGCATTGAGTGGCACCCGGTATTCCAGTTGGGCCAATCGCAGGGCCATGCGAATCTGATCCGCATGACTGGCAATTTTCGCGGCAATGCCCGTGGCACCGCGAATTTTCAGGGTGGCAATCTGCTCAACATTGGCAATCAGCTCCTCCACTGACTCGAATTCGGCCAGCAGGCGTGCGGCCGTCTTGGCACCAACACCGGGCACTCCGGGGATATCGTCAATGCTGTCGCCAACCAAAGCGAGATAGTCGGCAATCTGCCCCGGCTGCACACCAAACTTTTCCTGGATTGCGGCCTGGTCCAGATGCTGATCCGCTGCAAAATCCCACAGGCTTTCCGCGCCCCGCGCCAGGAGTTGCCCCAGGTCTTTGTCCCGCGTAATCACGGTTGGGGTTAAGCCGCTGTCCGCGCAGGTTTCCGTCAGGGTCGCAAGGATATCGTCCGCTTCAAAGCGCTCACTGGAAAAGCTCGCAATACCGAATGCCTCGGCCATTTCCCGGCAGGCGGCCAGCTGATAGGCCAGTGTTTCATCCGGCAATGCGCGGCTGCATTTGTAATCGGGGTAGATGTCGTTGCGGAAACAGTTGCCGAGGGACTCGTCGAAAGCGCAGGCGATAAGCGCCGGCTTGCGGCTCAGAAGATCGAGCAGGAAGTTGCTGAAGCCGTACACCGCCTCGGTGGTATACCCCGATCGGCTCACCCAGTTGGGGGGCAACGCAAAGTAATAGCGAAAGATGTAGACCGAGGCATCCACCAGATAGGCCTGGCCCATACCGACGCGAGTATCCGCAATCCCCCCGCTCATACCAAATCCTCCAGCCGATAAGCCGAGGGCTGCAACGGATCGGCACATTCGAAGACAACGGCCAGCGAGCGGGCAAACAGTGTTGCGCGCGGGTTTATCCCCTGGGTGCAGTATTGTTGCACCTGCTGCCAAATGGCGCCTTTGAAGCGTTCACTGGGACCCAAGCCCGCATCGAGATTATCTGCACTGACCCGGAAGCGCATCCCGCAGGCCCGGGCGAAGATCCACTCCAGCGCCTGGGGCTTAACCTCCACCCGCTCAAACTCCTGTTGCTGGGCGACACTGCGGCCGTCCGGGGCGTACCAGTAGCCGTAGTCAGCAAGCAGGCGCCGCTCGGCCCCTGCCACGCACCAGTGGGCGGCCTCGTGCAGGGCGCTGGCGGGATAATCGCGGGTGAATTCAATCTGGTGAAACCCCAGGCCCTGGTCCGCGGGTCGGTAATAGGGCTCCTCGAACCCGCCCCTGAGGCGCGTGTTCAGACCATCCGGTGCCGCAAAGCACTGGTCAAACACGGTGACTATTCGTTCAGTCACAGAATGTGCGTGAATCAGGCGCGCAGCAGGGCTGTTAGGCGCAACATTAAGCACAGCGCCACCCGACAACTGGTATGAATCTTGCTGCGCTTCTTTACAAGCGCCAGCCGAGGCGATGTTCGACAATAGTGGCTCCAGGGGCGGTTTGGCATGCGCGAGAACCGCGGTTGCTGAGCACCGGGATCTTGCCGGGATTCGGTTGGCGCGGACTATAACAGCGGGGCCAGCTCGATCAAGGGCAGCCGGGGTCGCACCATTTACTCCGTTTTCACCCCACCGCACCCGGTGTCCCCTCATTCAGACTAAAAAAGGAGGAAAATCAAGGCAAAGAACACCCGTTCACTGGTTGTATTTCCGTGAATCAGAATATACCTTTGATCATAGGGATACCGGAAACCTGCTGCCGCTCAGCGCCATCATCCCGAGAGCTTTGAGTGGTTGTTTTCGGTTGCGGTACCGGCTTCCCAGGGGGGCAAAAAAGTTGCTCCCGGAGTCTGGATTTCGGCGATTGGCCGCCCGGCCTTCGCACGGTATCTCTACGCCGGTTGCATCTCATAAGTAGTACAAGACCTTCCCGCCCTACTACCGGCCCTGCAAGGAGGTGCGCTATGACCGACCACAGAACCAACAACGTGGTTGACCTCTTCACCGGCAAGCCGATCGAAACTTCTGAGAACCTGCGGTTTATCCGCCTGTCTCCGGAGCTAGATGGCTTGGAAATGCTCTACTCCAACAATTCCAGCGGAACAGATCTCTACAGCCTGAAAATCCTTTGCTGGGGGCTTCGCGCCAACGGTGAGATTGTCGGACTGGTTCCCTGGTTAAACTCCATCACGGCCTGCCCAGACATCCAGGACCCCCTGGACGGAAGGTTTGAAGGCTACTACGACCCGGGCATCGAGGAAATTTTCCACGAGCCTCCCATCCATAAAATCGTCGAGCTGGAGACTGCGGCAGAATACTTCGAGTTTGAAAGCAATCAGGCGGATGAGGTTGTCCAGGAGATCCCCGACACCATCGGTACCCACGCGGTATTTATGGACGCGGACAAGGAGAACCTGACTCTTACCGAAGTCGTGAGCTGGCGTCTATTTGCCAGCGGAGAGATCCACGGCATGCTGATTGATCACGACAGTGTGGAGACCACGCCGGTGCTTCCCGGGGATGACTGTCTTTACCCGGCGCAGGAATCCGAGTGTTTCCGTTATTTCTTCCAACACCACATCGCCAACAAGATCAAATCCGAGGATCCCGAGGCCCTCGCAGCGATCGCGGCGCTTGTCACTTCGCCCTGACCTACTCCTTCACTCCAAACAGAACAAGGGCGACCAGTGGTCGCCCTTGTTGTATTGAATCAAAGCTGTATTGAATCAAAGCGGTCTCTAGTGAAAGTTGATTTGATGGTCAACGTTCCTGACCTCAGGAATCGGCTTTCCTGATCCAGTAAATAAACTCGTCATTCTCTTCCGCATGCTTCACCAGCTCGTAACCGAGAAACTGGCAGAATTTGGGCACATCCCGCTGAGTGGACGGGTCAGTGGCAAACATCTGCAACACTTCCCCCGCGGCGACTTTGCGCACCGCAGCGTGAAGCATCATAACGGGTTCCGGGCACAGCAGGCCGCGGGCATCAAGGGTATGTTGTGAATTCATGGCACTATTGTCGGGGATTTAACCGGATACGTCACCAGAAAAGGCTGACCAGGCCCGCCGCGGCGATCAGCCCCGATCTTAGCCCGACCTATGCCCAGCCCGGTTAAATGCCAGCGGGGCAACCGGCCGCTACCGGAAAAGGCTAAACTGCAAACATTGAAACCACCAGCCATAGAGTGCGCATGCTGTAATGATTTACGTATTGATTGAGCGGGAAATCGCCGAAGACCTGGAATCCACCTACGAAGAAGCAGCCCGCAAGCTGCTAACCAATGCCTACCACACCACCGGTTTTGTCGACGGCCATACCTACACCGAACTGGACAACCCCCTGCGCCGCTTCACCCTCTCCAAATGGAAATCCGTCCTGCACTGGCAGCAGTGGTACGACAGCGAAGAACGCAGGGAGCAGATGACCCAACTGGCCCCTATGCTCGCTCACGAGGAGCGCATCACGATTCTCGAGCAAGCATAAATGCAACTGTCCGGTCAGCCGCCGATTGCCAATGTTGCTGCTGAGAGAAACCGCTGGCCTTGCGCGGCTTGAAATCGTGGTCGCCATCTTGCAGCCAATGGCAGTCAATTGCCGGAGAAAGCGCATATCCGGCAACCTCCTCGCGATCCCCCAGCTTGTCTCGGGTACCCTGTACGACCAGGGTCGGACAGCTAAGTCCGGCCAAGTGCTCGGTACGCAGCTTTTCCGGTTTGCCCGGAGGGTGGAACGGATACCCCAAACAAACGGCCCCCGCCACCTTCCCGGATTCAAAATTCGCCTGTGCCAGCATACTCGCCACACGCCCACCCATGGACTTGCCGCCAATAAACAGCGCGCGCGGCTGCAACACATCACAGGCCAGATCAATCTGCCCCTGAAAGGACGCCAACAAGACATCCATCTTGTTCGGCGGCCTGCGCCCACCAGTCAAGCGCCGCTCCGCCATATACGGAAACTCAAACCGCAGCACCCCCACCCCCTGCGCCACCAGCATCCCTGTAAGTGACTGCATAAAATCACTATCCATAGGCGCCCCGGCACCATGGGCGAACAGAAACCAGCTACTTGGCTCCAGATCCGGTTTATCCAGCAACCAACCGTCCGGAATGGACATCAGTCCCCTCCCTCGCCGGAAAGATCTTTGGAAATATCCTCGGCCAATACCAGGTTCACCGACTCCTCCCCCGGCTCAAACCAAATAACAACGGTCTTGTTCTCCAGCTGGCGCCGCAGACTGGCCACCTTGTCCGTAAGGCTCACTTCCCGTTCACCGTAATCGGTGCCGTCGCGGGTGGCATATTCTTCGAGAAGACTTTGCAGGGTTTCCGGCGCTAACTGGCTATGGGGAATGATCACTGGCTATCTCACTTAAACAGCAGAATTAGTAAGGCTAACGAAGTACAGGTGGAAAATCGAAGATCGGGTGGCGGGGATCCGTTTTCGAAAGCGTCGGCGACAGGGATGTCGCCGACGCAGCGTACATGGACGTATTCACAGCGGTTTCGAAAACGGATACCCGGTGCCCGGTCGCCCCTGAACTTTGCCAGCGCATTGTAACCTGAGCCCCAAAATAAAAATGCCCCGGGGCTTCCGGGGCATTTCCTTTCTTCACAAGACCAGGGATATCAGGACTTGGGCTTACGGAACCGCAAGGTCATACGGTCGCTCTCACCAATGGCCTGATACTTTTCCTTGTCTTCATCTCCCAGGCGCAGCGAAGGCGGCAACGTCCACACCCCTTTCGGGTGCTTGGCAGTATCCTTCGGGTTCGCATTGATCTCACTGGACTCCTCCAGCACAAAGCCCGCATTCTTCGCCAGCTCGATCACATAATCCTGAGTAACATAACCGCTCTTACCCATCTCCTCGCGGCTGGTTCCTGGTTTCGCGCGGTGCTCCACCACACCCAAAACACCACCCGGCTTCAACGCCTTGAAAAACGTATTGAATGCAGCCTGCTCGTTATTGCCGCCCATCCAATTGTGCACATTGCGGAACGTCAGCACCGCATCCGCAGAACCGGCAGGCGCAATCTCACTGTCGCCACCCGGTGCAAATTCGGTCAGTTTCACTGCCCCGTAAACGTCTTTCTCTTCCGCCAGCAGCTTCTCAAAAGACTCGCGCGAGCGCTTGAAGTAGCCCACCTCTGTTGCCGCAGGGAAGTGGGCAGCATACAAAGTGCCCTTGCCTTTCAACATCGGCGCCAGAATTTCACTGTACCAGCCACCACCCGGCCAGATTTCCACAACCGTCATCGTCGGTTTCACCTGGAAAAAGTTCAGGGTCTCCTCCGGGTGGCGGTACTGATCCCGCGCCGCGTATGCGGGAGTGCGATGATCCCCTTTGATAGCGTCCTTGAGCGAATCGGCATGCGCCGCTCCCGCCAGCGATACCGCACAGGCCATACCGGCCAGCCAGTGAACAAATTTCATGAAGCTTTCTCCTGTTGGATTTATTTTCCTTCGACCACCGATTCAACACTGCCAAAATCACCCTGTAAAGGTCACTCATCCCGGAATTTGAACCTTGTGTCATATCGCCATCAGGCCACAGCGCCCGCAGGCCCTTGACCTTCTATCAGCCGACCGCAGAATTTTGCTCACCCGGGGCCTCACTGGCTACAATTCAGCAGATTGAACCAGCAGAGCCAACAAGGAAGCCCTCATGCAGCAACACCTCGTCATCTCCATCATCAGCGACGACAAACCCGGCGTGGTGGAAATGCTCTCCGCCGCCGTGGCAGAAAACGGCGGCAACTGGGAAGACAGCCGCATGGCCCACTTCGCGGGCAAGTTTGCCGGCATACTGCGGGTCAGCGTATCCGCAGACGACTGTGAGCGACTCAAGGGCGCACTGAAGAATCTCGCGGGCGATGACTTCAAACTGCAAATCGAAGACGCCCTCGCCGTGGCCTCCGACAGTCGCCAGACCCTGCAGCTGAAACTGGTGGGGAATGATCGCCCGGGTATCGTCAAGGAAATCTCCCGCGCCCTCGCCGCGCGCCGGATCAACATGGAGTCCCTGGATACCCGCTACGGCAGCACCCCCTGGAGCGGCGAACCGCTGTTTACCGCCGAGTGCACCATCAGTGTGGCGGAAGATGTCAGCATCGACGGCCTCTACGATGAGCTGGATGAAATCGCCGACGAACTGGGGGTCGAGATCGACTGCGAAGAAACCTCCTCCGCGCTATAATCCCCCGCCATTTGCGGCCCAGCTGGTCAATTTCTGATCCGGGCCGCCTTTCCGGCCCAGCCCACTCCCGGGCGATAAACCCGGATCACTCATTCGACACGCAAACAAACCTGATCATGTTCAAGATTGTGCTCTACCAACCGGAAATTGCCCCCAATACCGGCAATATCATTCGCCTGTGTGCCAATACCGGCGCTGAGCTGCATCTGATCGAACCCCTGGGGTTTACCATGGAGGATAAGCGGTTGCGCCGAGCGGGACTCGACTACGCCGAGTACAGCCGCGTGGTGCGCCACCGGGATTGGGATGCATTTGTCGAGGCAGAGCAACCCGAGCGGGTGCTGGCCCTGTCCACCAAAGGCAGGCGCGCCCACTCCGATATCGAATTCCAATCGGGCGACGCCATCGTCTTCGGCCCCGAGACCCGCGGCCTTCCGGCAGACTTCCTGGCAGCAACCGGCCCGGAAAACACACTGCGCATCCCCATGTGCGCCAACAGCCGCAGCATCAATCTCTCTAACGCGGCGGCCATTGTTATTTACGAGGCCTGGCGCCAGCTCGGCTACGTCAATGCTCTGGGCTCGAATTGACGGCTTGGGGCAGATTCCAGGCTCAATTTTCAAATTCTGCTTTCCAGCTCAACACTGAACCGACTCTCAAGAATTTATGCGCGCACCCATCGGACTTTTTTACGGCTCCAGCACCTGTTACACCGAAATGGCAGCGGAAAAAATCCGCGATCGCATCGGTGAGGAGTGGATTGACCTGCACAACGTAGCGGACGATGACGTTGCCCTGATGCAGGAATACGATTTTCTGATTCTCGGTATTCCCACCTGGGACTATGGCGAGCTGCAGGAAGATTGGGAAAACTGCTGGGACCAGCTCGCTACCCTGGACCTGAGCGGAAAGACCGTCGCCCTGTATGGTCTGGGCGATCAGGAAGGCTACCCCCAGTGGTACCAGGATGCCCTTGGGTACCTGCACGCCCAGGTCGTCGCCATCGGCGCCAGGGCCGTGGGCTACTGGCCAGTCGAAGGCTACCAGTTCGAGGAGTCCAAGGGGCTGACCCCGGACAATACTCAATTCGTCGGCCTCGCGCTGGACGAAGAGAATGAATTTGACCGCAGTGACGAACGCATTGATCAATGGTGCACCCAGATCATGCGCGAGTTCGGCTTTCAGTAACCGCCGGCAGCGTTGAGCCATGTCTGAAAAAAGCGGCAACGCCGATCAACCCGGCAACCCAATAAACCAGCACGCCAGCATCGAATGGCGGGAAGACGGGCAACCGGTCTCCACCGCCTTCGATGACATCTACTTTTCCACCGCTTCCGGCCTCGAGGAAACACGCCACGTATTCCTGGCCCAGAACCAATTGCGTGAGCGCTGGTCGGGGCTCGACCGCAATGCGACATTTACCATCGGTGAAACCGGCTTCGGTACCGGGCTGAATTTTCTCGCCGCCTGGCAGCTCTGGGCGGCCGTGGCTCCCCCTTCTGCGCAACTGCATTTTGTCACGGTGGAAAAGTACCCATTGCGCCGATCGGACCTCGTTCGGGCCCTGGCTCTCTGGCCAGAGCTCGCAGCACTCAGCGAGCAGCTGATCGAGCAATACCCGCACTACCTGGCGAAGGGGGTTCACCGGCTGACGTTCAATGGCCGGGTGCATCTGACCCTGGTCATCGATGAGGCCAGCGCAGGCTTCCAAAGCCTGTTACTGGACGACCCGCAAAGAGATGGCCTGGTCAACGCCTGGTTTCTGGATGGCTTCGCGCCCTCGAAAAATCCGGAGATGTGGAGTGACGACCTGTTCCGCTCCATCGCGCTCCTTAGCGCACCCGGAGCCACTTTCGCAACCTTCACTTGCGCGGGCATCGTCAAACGTGGACTCAAGCGTGTAGGCTTTGCCCTGCAAAAAGTACCCGGCTTTGGTCGCAAGCGGGAAATGTTGCGGGGGGACTATTTAACGGACTTACCAGAGTTAGCGGAGTTATCAGAGCTACCGGATTTACCAGAGCGACCAGAGTTACAGGAGCAGCAGGCCACAGAAAGAAAGTCGGTGTATTCGGCAACCCCCTGGCACTTGCCGGAAAGCGGCCACACAAAACCGGAAACCATCGCCGTGGTGGGTGCCGGTATCGCCGGTGCCTGCGTGGCGCGAGTACTGGCGGAACGCAACTTCAAGGTCACCGTATTTGAACAGGGAGCGGAACCCGGCAGCGGTGCCTCTGGCAATGACCAGGGGATTCTCTACGCGAAGCTCTCCCCCAAGCCCGGCCCCAATGGCGATTTCAACCTGCTGGCACTGCAGTTTGCCCAGCGCTTTTACCCCATGTTCTGCCCGCAGGCAGTACATTTCGATGGACTATTACAGCTCGCGCAGACGGAAAAAGAGCAGCAACTGCAGCAGCAGATCGTAGACCAGCTCAGGTTGGGCTCCGACGCTGAGCTAGCCCGGCCAGTCAGTTGCCAGCAGGCATCGGAGCTGGCGGGCGTCTCTCTTACCAGTCCGGGACTCTATTTCCCCCAAGCCGGGTGGCTGGAGCCAAAACAGGTTTGCAGCAGCCTGCTAGCCCATCGGAACATTCAGCTGCACTTTGCGACCCGTGTAGCCAACCCGACAGAAACGGCAGGAGGCTGGCAGCTGGATACCCTGGATGCAGGCGGTGCGACACAGCGCCAGACTTTTGATGCCCTGGTTCTCTGCACGGCCAACTTCAACCGCGAATTTACGCAAACAAAACCCCTGCCCCTGCAGCCAATCCGCGGCCAGGTGTCTTTTGCACATGCCACAGAGGAATCTTCACCGCTGAAGATTGCCCTGTGTGGCGAAGGTTATATTGCACCCGCCCGCTCTACATCGACTGCCGAAAACACACAACACAGTTTCGGTGCCAGCTTCAAATTGAAGCAGACCAGTACCGAAATTCGTCGAGAAGAGCACCAGGAAAACCTCGACACCCTGGCCACACTGCTGCCTGAAGTGGCCCGATCGTTTGCCGAGCAGGAGCTTGCCGGCCGCGCCGCCCTGCGGGCCGCCACCCCCGACTACCTGCCCATGGCCGGTCCGGTCGCAGACTGGGCACAGCTGGAAAATTCCTACGGTGCCCTGCGCAAAAACCGCAAGCAGCTGATCGACCGCCGTACCCCCTACCAGAACGGGCTGTTTGTACTGGCGGGACTGGGATCAAGAGGATTTACCTATGCGCCGCTGGCGGCGGAACTGGTGGCCGCCTGGATCGGCGGCGAAGTGATGCCAGTGTCGGAAGATCTGGTGAAAGCCCTGCACCCGACGCGCTTTGCAATCCGGGCACTGGGAAAAAACCGGGACATCTAGGCCAGCACCGCGAAACGTCGCAGTGCCGGCTCCAGGTTATTTGTCCAGCGCCGGCTCGGGCGGATTGAGCAGAGTACCGCTACCGGAACCGCAGGCAACAATCGATTTCATTGCCGCCTCCACAGTGACGTGGGGCAAAATTTCCACGCACTCCGGCGGCAGGTGATAGACAAACCCGGAAGTCGGTACCGGTGCCGTAGGCACATACACCGTGTAATCGCCATTGGCATGCTGTGAGGTGACAATCGCGGTGACCGCCAGGGGGTTATCCGCACCGTGGATACGCGCCCGCGCAACCGGCCCCGACAGCACCCCTTCTCCGCCGCCACCGCCAATAAATTGCAGCACCAGATCCTTGATGGTGTTATAGCCCGGCGCCAGCTTGCCCAGCCAGAAATCCAGGTGCCGGTGCGCCCAGCGCCCCACACTGGTTTTGACCAGCAGACCGATCAGGAAGCAGAGCCCCAGGATCAGCGCTATGACGATCTGGCGCGCAAAGTTATCCTTGAACTCCGTATGTGTCTGCATCCACTCGGTGGCAGGTGCCACCAGTTCGCTGATCTGGCCAAACAGCCACTGGAACAGCATGATGAAAATGGCAATGGGCAACACCACCGCCAGTCCACCGAGCAGGGTCAGGGTGACAAATGTTTTTATTCTGGTCATAAACTATCGGTACTGAACTGAAAAACTGAATTGGGCAAACCTGGACAGACAATGAAATCTGCCATCACCGTTTTACTGAACCATTTGATTCTGATCGCCATCTCCCAGAGTGCCCTGGCCACAGAAACGCTGAAGTACGAGCTGCTGGAGCGCAAACCCCGGCCGGCAGATCACTTTACCCAGGGGCTCTACTACGACGGCAAGCGCTGGCTGGAAAGCAGCGGGCTCTACGGCCGCTCCTGGCTGGCGGAGTATACCGACCCCAGTGCCAATCCCGTAAGACGCAAGTGGCTGGCGGGCAACCGCTTTGCGGAGGGGCTCGCAGTTTTCGGGGATAAGCTGTATCTGCTTACCTACCGTGCAGGAGAGGTGCAGGTGTACGACCGCAAGAGCCTGAGCCAGGAAAAAGTCCTGGGCTACCGCGGCGAAGGCTGGGGACTGACCAGCGATGGCGAACAACTGATCATGAGCAATGGCAGCGACCAGCTGACATTTCGGGACCCGGAAACATTTGCCGTAACCCGCACCCTGGCGGTCACCGGTGGCGGGGAGCGCTGGTCGAGGTTGAATGAACTGGAATATGTACACGGACTGGTCTGGGCCAATATCTGGCAGGATCCGCGCGTGATCGCCATCGACCCGCAAACGGGGGTGGTGAAAGGCGTATTGAATCTGCAGGAGCTGCAGCGGGACAGCCTGAAAGAACAGCAGTGGAATGTGGATGCCGTGGCCAACGGCATCGCCTGGGATCAGGCCCGCAACGGGCTCTGGGTAACGGGTAAGTACTGGCCCAACCTTTACCTGATCCGCCCTGCGGGGCTGGGGTTCTGATCAGGGGTCAGTTTCAAGGCAGGCCGGGAGTGACAACCGCTAATTTCGATCGCTAATTTCGATCGCTAATTTCGGTATCTAATTTCGATAGCTAATTTCGGTAATAGTCAATCACCGTCAGCAGGCCGCCGCTGCGCATGGACTCCAGGGCGGGACCCTGTACCTGCAGCCGGTAGCCCCGCTGCTGGCGCTCGACGGTCACACCGTCCATCCCCTCGGCACCATCAAACAGCATCGCGTGTTCGCCGCTGGCGGCGCGCCACTGCACACCCTCGACATTCCGCATCCCCGGCAACTCAATGGTCACCGCCTCCAGATCCAGCGGTAACTCCCGCACTTCCATACGGGCAATGCCGGTAGAGGTAGCGAGGGAATAATTGAGCTGATTGGCCGGCGCGGGCTTCCAGCCCAGATGAGTATCCGCAACCGCGGACTGGGCGAGATTTCGAGGATTCACGGCACTGGGAGCCTGGGTCGAACAACCCGAGAGCATCCCCAGGACCAGACTCATAGCGATAAGCAGGACGCCAGATACCCGAGTAGCGGCGGCCTGAGGTGACTTCGTTGTCATTGCGCGCATAGCTTTATCCCTGTCTATGTCTGCGGTGGAGGGATTATAGAACAACCTCACGACATAGCGAGGCAACCGGCGCCAATCGAGTGATTATAACCGCCAACAATTACTGCCCTTTTACGCCACGCGACCGCTGGTACCAGTTCGCCGCAACCCCCACCCCGGGGGTATACTGCCGCCCATGACACAGCCAACCTCCAGTCCGGCCGCTGCCGGCAGCCCCCACTACATTCTCGAACACACCTTTGGCTACACCGAATTTCGCGGTGACCAGCAAGACATTATTGAGACACTGGTCAGTGGCCAAGATGCGCTGGTGCTGATGCCCACGGGCGGCGGCAAGTCCCTGTGTTACCAGATCCCGGCGCTGGCCCGACCGGGATGCGGCATTGTCATCTCGCCACTGATTGCCCTGATGCAGGACCAGGTGGAAGCCCTGAGGGCCGCTGGCGTATCCGCGGCCTTCCTGAATTCCTCTCTGGACTACGCCGAGGCCCAGGATATAGAACGGCGCCTGTTGCAGGGGGATCTGGAGCTGCTGTATCTGGCGCCGGAACGACTGTTACAGCCGCGCACCCTGGATTTGCTGGCCCAGGCGGATATCGCCCTGTTTGCCATCGACGAAGCCCACTGTGTCAGCCAGTGGGGGCACGATTTTCGCGCAGACTACCTGCAGCTCTCCTGCCTGCACCAGCGCTTCCCCCGGGTGCCACGGGTGGCCCTCACTGCGACTGCGGATCAGCGCACCCGCCAGGAAATTGCCCAACGCCTGGATCTGGAGAGTGCACGCCACTTTGTCAGCAGCTTCGATCGCCCCAATATCCAGTACCGCATAGCGCCCAAGAACAACCCCAAGCGCCAGCTGTTGCAGTTTCTGAATACGGAACAGACGGGTAATGCGGGCGTCATCTACTGCCTGTCCCGCAGCAAGGTAGAGTCCACTGCCACCTGGCTGCAGCAACAAGGTTTTAACGCCCTCCCTTACCATGCAGGCCTTTCCGCAACCGTGCGCGCCGATCACCAGCGCCGATTCCTGCGGGAAGACGGCGTCGTCATGGTCGCTACCATTGCCTTCGGCATGGGTATCGACAAACCCGATGTGCGCTTTGTTGCGCACCTGGACCTGCCCAAAAGCGTCGAGGCCTATTACCAGGAGACCGGACGCGCTGGCCGCGATGGCGAAGCGGCGACTGCGCTGTTGCTGTACGGGCTGGAAGACGTGGTCAAACTCAGCCAAATGGCGGCCACCTCGGAAGGCAGCGAAGAGCACAAACGGCAGGAGCGGCAACGGCTCGACGCCATGCTGGGTCTGTGCGAAATAACCAGCTGCCGACGCCGTGCACTGCTGCGCTACTTCAATGAAGAACTGACCGCCGACTGTGGCAATTGCGACACCTGCCTGGAGCCTCCCGTGACCTGGGATGCCAGCGAAGCAGCCCGCAAGCTGATGTCCTGTATCTATCGCACTGGCCAGCGCTTCGGTGCGGCCCATGTAATCGATGTGTTGCGGGGTGCCGATACGGAAAAAGTGCGCCAGTTCAACCACCAGCAGGTTTCCACCTACGGTATCGGTAGCGATTTCAGTGCCAATGAATGGCGCGCTGTTACCCGACAGCTGGTCGTGCGTGGTTACCTGCGGGTAAATGCTGAAGCCTTTAACGCCCTGCAACTGACAGAACTCTGCCGACCGGTGTTGCGCGGGGAAGACGGGGTACAGCTGCGCACCCTGCCAAAAACACCGACCCGCTCCTCAGGTTCGAACGAACGCAGCACGCGCGCCAACCACGAGATAACCCCAGAAGATCAGCCCCTGTGGGAAGCCCTGCGCGGCCTGCGAAAGACTCTCGCGGAAGAGCGCGGAGTACCACCCTATGTGGTCTTTCACGACGCCACTCTGCGGGAAATGCTCAGTGCCCGCCCGCGCAACCCGGAAGAGATGCTGGCCATCTCCGGTATTGGCGACAGCAAGCTGGCGCGCTTCGGCGAGCCCTTCCTGGCATTACTTCAGGAGTTTTCCGCCAGCGAGGACGCTTCAGCTGCAGCAGCAGAGTACAGTGAACTCGACTGAGCCGACCCTGCTGCGCGCTGGCCATACCACCTGTTTCTGCCCCCAGCCTCGATCTCTTGTCTCTCGCCAAAAGAATGGCCGCCGATAACCTCCCGGGACCGGAGAGGCCATTGCTAGAATCGACACACCAATCGCTTCCGATGCGCCACCGATGAAAAAAATAATACTGACGCTGTCCGCAGGCCTCGCCGGCCTGCTGCTGATTCTGGCCCTTCTTGCCCCGACCATACTGGGTTTCTCGATCACCCAACTGGGAAATGCCGTGCGCGTCGCCACCGGTATGGGTGCCAAGCTGGCGTGCTCCGGACATTTTGTTTCCGGCTTCGACGCAGCCACAAACCTGGAAGACCTGGCCTCTTACTCACCCGCCAATCGGCTGCTGGATCTGCAGTACGATGAAACGCGCAAGCAGGTCACCGCCACCCTGCTTGGCATGGGTAAAACCAGGGCCACTTTCCGCCCCGGACTCGGCTGCACCCTGGACATCGGCAATACCAAGGCGCTGGATCAGGTAGTCATTCAACCATTGGCGGAATCGAGCGCTGAGTGGCCAGAAGGCAACAGCACCGGAAATATCGATTCCTCGCTGCAACAGCAACTCGATGAAATTCTGCAGCAGGACAATAGTGCAGGCTTGCAGACCCGCGCCCTGCTGGTCGTCCAGGACGGGAAACTGGTTGCAGAGTCCTATGCCGATGGCATCAACGCGCAAACGCCACTGCTGGGCTGGTCTATGGGCAAAAGCCTGACCGCGATGATGGTGGGAAGATTGCAGGCGATCCACGACCTTGAGCCGGTACAGCCATTGTTTCCGCAATGGACCGGAGAGCGCTCAGCGGTAACGCTGGAAAACCTGCTGCAGATGTCTTCCGGCCTGGATTTTGACGAAACTTACGCACCCGGCAGTGACGCCACTCAAATGCTGTTCAGTGCACACAGTGCCTCGGACGTGGCCATGACAAGCCCACTGGCACACCAGCCAGGCGATCATTTCTCCTATTCGTCCGGCACCACCAACCTGCTTGCCCGCTGGGTGTTCGAACAGCTGGGCGCTTCGCCGCAGGCGAGTGCGGATTTTCTGCAGCAGCAGCTGCTCACTCCACTTGGCATGCGCCACACCACCTTTGAAGTGGACCCCAGCGGCGTCTACGTGGGCAGCTCCTACATATACGCATCCGCCAGAGACTGGGCACGGCTCGGCTTGCTGATGCTGAATCAAGGTCGTTGGAGGGAAGAACAACTGATAGCGGAGTCCTGGGTGGCCGCGGCCAGCAGCCCCAACCAGAGCCAAAATGAATCCGCCTACGGTTACCAGTTCTGGTTGAACAGCGGAACCAGCCCCAACGACGACGGTGAGGCCGGCGAGCTGCGCTTCCCGGAACTACCGCAGGACAGCTACTTCATGCTGGGCAATCGCAAGCAGGCGGTCATGATTTCACCCTCCACCGCTACGGTGGTCGTCCGCCTGGGCTGGAGCGCCGGCGATTACCCTACTGGAGAAAATTTTGCCCGGCTGATACCAGGCAAAAATTCAGCGACGCAGTCTGCAGGGCTGTAGAAGCCGCCGCAATGTCGGGCAATGAACCGGCGTTATCGGGGTATTTGCTGTTCGATGACCTGCGCCGCCTGCTCGGAGATCCCCAGTTTCTCCGCCAGCGCTTCCATATACTGGCGCTCCTGCGCGTTGTCCGGATTGATCGTCATCGCTGACACCAGGTAGAGGTTGAATGCGGTTGCCGGATCCCGGGCTTCAGAAACCACGTCATCGATACTGATTGGCTGAGTGAGAAACTGGCGGAACTCATCCAGCGCCGAAGCCTCCAGCTGACCGTCCAGCGCCTGCAGAATGTTGCGCTGTTCAGTCTCGTCAATACGCCCATCGGCCTGGGCAGCGGCAACCATGGCTTTGAGCATGGCATCCGCCTGTCCCTCGCCGCCGTTCAAATCCTTCGCTCCGCTGCCCTCGGCGGTATTCACAAAGCCGAACAAGCCTCCCGGCCCCTGCGACGAGGACGAAGAGCCCTGCCAGCTTCCCGGATTTTTCTTGGGTCCTTCCGGCCCCTGCTGCCCAAATTTGCCGTTGGCGCGCCCAAAGATCTGCCCCAGGATTTCTCCCAATCCACCTCCCCCTGCACCGCCCATGCCACTACCCATGCCACCACCGGGTGACTGTCCCGATCCTCCGGGCACTGTCCCGCCTGGAATCGCACCACCCGGAATCGCGCCCCCAGACTGCTGCATCTGAGCAAAGATCCGCCGTGCCAGTTCCATCAAGACCGCGGCGCCCCCTGCGCCGGCACCCGCGGGAATGGCACCCCCAAAGATATCGCCGCCGGGAGCGCCTCCTGCTTGCCCACCCCCCTGGCCACCCGGTGTACCTCCGGGGTTGAGGCCACCAGGCTGCCCGGCACGGGCGAGGATATCGTCCAGATTCGGGCCACCCGGCTGCTGGGGCGGCGGCACCTTGCTGAAGTCGGGCCTGTTGAAATCTTTCGGTGGCACCCCCGCTGACGGCGCGGATTGCTGACGGATTTTTTTGTTCAGCATCGACATACCGGCACCGATCAGAGCACCCAGAAGCAACTTCTTGTTCATAATTCACCGACCTCTTAATTCTCGAACTTCTAAACAAACGCCTCTCGCCACAATTCTCATTCCACAGGCTCATTGCTACAGGTTCGGGCCTGGCACAAATCAGCCCAAACTGTAAGGTCCCCCAAATTCAGCCACCAGCGGGACGCTATCCTGTTGATTACCCATGTAGAGGAGAAGGTGAGGAGAAGGTGAGGAGCAGGACCGAGGATGAGCACTGCAAGTCGCCGCCGTTGTCGGTACAATCGCCCCCACTTTGGCTTCCAGTCATCACCTGCGCTTGCGGTGAACCGACGTTCCAATACTTTGACGCCCAGATAACCTAAGGAACCCCATGATTCTTGCCCTGCTCGCCATCGTCGCTGGATTTATCCTGCTGATGTGGAGTGCCGATCGATTTGTCGATGGTGCCGCCGCTACTGCCAAACATGCCGGCATGCCGCCGCTACTGATCGGAATGGTCATCGTCGGGTTTGGTACCTCTGCACCAGAAATGGTGGTTTCCGCCATGGCAGCGCTGGACGGCAGCCCGGGATTGGCCCTGGGTAACGCCTACGGCTCCAATATCGCTAACACCGGCCTGATCCTGGGTGCCACCGCGATCATGATCCCCCTCACAGTGCACAGTAAAATCATCCACAAGGAATTACCGCTGCTGCTGGTAATCACCTGTGTCACTGCCGCGTTTTTCTGGAATGGAGGGTTGAGCAGAACCGAGTCACTGATACTGCTGGCGGGATTCTTCGGCGTAATTGGCTGGTCGATTTACTCTGCTATTAAAAGCAAAGGCCAGGGTGATGAATTCGAAGGTGAACTGGAAGACAGCCTGGAAGAGCACGCTATGCCCCTGGGTAAAGCGCTGTTCTGGGTAGTTGCCGGTCTGGTGCTATTGATTGTGAGCTCGCGGCTACTGGTGTGGGGCGCAGTGACCATTGCCCATCAGCTGGGTGTCAGCGACCTGATTATCGGCCTCACCATTGTCGCGCTGGGTACCTCCCTGCCAGAACTTGCGGCTACCGTGGTCGCGGCAAGAAAAGGACAGCACGATATCGCCATTGGTAACGTGGTCGGCTCGAACATGTTTAATCTGCTGGCCGTGGTGGGAATCGCCGGCGCCATCGCTCCCATGCCAGAAGTGCCCGCAGAACTGATCTACCGTGACTGGCCGATGGTCATGGGCCTGACCATTGCCCTGTTTATATTTGGCTTTGGTTTCCGCGGGCATCAGGGGCGCATCAACCGATTCGAAGGCGCAGCGCTGTTGCTGGCCTATGTGGCCTATACGTCTTATCTCGTGTACGAAATCACCAGCAAGGCCGCTGTTTAACGCACGCTCAGACAACTGCCCTTTACCGGCGCTCCAGGCGTCGGATCTTCGCCCGGAGCTGATCGATTTCCTCGAGCAGTTCCAGGGCCAGCGCCGCTCCTGCGTGATTCACGCCAAGATCCCGTTCCAACCGGTAAACCCGGCGGACCCTTCGCACACAGATGCCACTGAAGTGCAGCGTATTTCCCTTGGGATAGGCTTCGATCACCCCTTCATCCACCAGTGAAATAACCTGCTCTGCAGACAGCTCACACGCTGCGCACAACTCCCTGAGGGTAATTCGGCTCTGCTCATCGAGTAGTTCCGACAAACTGTCCGCCGGCTCGCTTTTCGCTTCCATCATCAGATACTCCCTTTATATACTCCCTTTATATACTCCCTTTAGACACTCTATTTAGACACTCCCTCTGTTGCCCCCAGCGTCGCCACCCCGCGGTTCAAATTGAAATGCATCGCGAAATTGACGATAGGCCGCCTGCTCTGCTTCCGTGTTCGCCGGCGGCGTCACGATGTCGAGTACCACATACAAGTCGCCGGGCTCCTTGGCCGGCAGCCCGCGTCCTTTCAAGCGTAATTTACCGCCGTTTTTACTATTCGCCGGCAAGGTCAGGTTGACAGAACCACTGGGTGTTTCCACCGGTACCTTGCCCCCCAGTGCTGCCTCCCAGGGCGCTACCGGCAGATCCAGGTATACGGTTTTACCTTCCACGCTATATCGCGCATGCGGGTTGAATGCGATTTCCAGAAACAGATCTCCCGCTTTGCCTTCACCAATTCCCGGCTGTCCCTGGCCCGCCAAGCGAATCTGCTGGCCCTCGGTTACGCCTTTGGGAATGGTCACATTCAGCTTGCGCTCACGAATCACCGGCCGCCCATCCGCCCCCAGCTCGGAATGCTTGAGGGTGATCTGGCGCTTGCTGCCGCGGTAACTATCTTCAATATCGATGGCAATGCGTGCATGGGTATTCTCTCCCCGCGCGTGAAACTGGCGCCCGCCCTGATGAAAGCCTCGGTGATGCCCTGCCCCTGGCTGAAAGCCACCACGGCCAAACAGGCTTTCAAAAAAATCACTGAAAGCTTCCGGGTCTGCCTCGGTATAACCACCTCCATGAAACTCAAAGCCCTGGTCCCAGTTCGGCGGCGGCTGGAAGTCCTGCCCACTATTCCAGTTGGTGCCCAACTGGTCGAAAGCTGCGCGTTTTTCTGGATCTTTCAGCACTTCATAGGCTTCGCTGACTTCTTTAAAGCGCTCTTCTGCATCCCCCTCGTTACTCACGTCAGGGTGATACTTTCGCGCCAGCTTGCGGTAGGCCCGTTTGATGTCAGCCTGAGCGGCCGAACGCTCGACACCCAATATCTGGTAATAGTCGCGGTACTCCATGAATGAATCACCGGGTCCTTAAGTTACTGAGCCAACAAAAAAGGCACCCACAGGTGCCTTTTTCGGTTCTTCCATGAACGCTACTCGTCACTCACATAAGGAGATCAGAAAGAGTAGCCAACGCCCAGGTTAAATACCCATGGGCTGTAGTCCACATCATCGGTAACACTGAGGCGCGGACGTCCTTCAAGCGCCACATTGGTGTAGTAGGTGGTCAGGTCAGTATCCGCATCAATGTACAGTACCGCAGCGTTCACCAGGAAAGCACTGTCGCGACCAAAGCGGAAGTCGACACCGATTTGTCCGGTGAAGCCCCAGGAGTGCCCCAGACCGTAGTCCACATCACGAACATCCAGGCCGACGTCAGGGTCGTTAATGAAATCGCGCAGTTCACCGCGCAGGCTTTCATCACTGAAGTCGGTATAGTTCACACCGATACCTACATAGGGCTGACCCATGCAGTCGCGGCTCAGCGGATACCAGTTAAGGTAAGCGTTGCTATAGCTGGCTTCGAAGCCACCCACGCGGTAACGATCGGTCGAGTAAGTGACATTGCCATCACGAATTCCGGTAATGTCCAGGTCGTGATCCGTAGCACCGATATACATCAGCTCTACACCCCAATGCTCGACCGGCAACCAGGCACCAGAAATATTCCAGGTGGTATCGGAATCGACATCGAAGTTAAGACCGAGCAGGTCATCACTCAGACGGAACTGATCATTACCATCGTCCGGATCTACCCAACTGGCACCAACACGGACAACAAAATCTCCATCACTCCACATATCAGCAGCTGCCTGCTGGGCACTAACCATTGCAGCAACAGCGATAGCAAGCGGTGTCAGAACGCGTGTCATTTTCATTGAGAACTCCATCGTATTCGGCAAATTAAACAGCAATTAACCCAATCACTTGTCAGTCTAGACACGCCCCAGAGCGGTTGTAGAAAAAACAACCAAAAAAAATCTTCATCTGTGGAACTTTTGTACGGTTCTGTCGCCACATTTTTTATTTAGGGAAAACTAAACGTCAGTCGCAAAAAACGACGGTCCAGTTGAATCTCGCAAAGAGGGTTTTTTTTACGCCAAAATTGATGAATACGATGACAACCACCAGAGTTAAAAAAGATCTATCCGCCAGAAAAGATTCCACAACAAGGTGCCACCACCAAAAATAGGAAAATTTCCGTCAGCTATTCAGGCGACATTCAGGTCCCAAGAGCGCGGAAATTACAAAGCGTAAAGAAGTGTTGGGATAAAAAAATTGGCGCGTAAATTTCTTTGCGAGGGCAACAGCAGCAGAAATCAGGAATGAACTATTAGGAGTAGTGTCGCCAGCACCGGCGCCCCACTTCAGGCTTCTTTATTTTTGAAAGAGAAATCTGGGGAGAAAAATCTGGTGAGAAAAATCTGGAAAGAAAAATGTGAAGAGGGAAATCTAGAGAGGCCCGCAGGAGAAACGGGCCCAGGAACTCAACTCTTGCTACCTCCGAGGCACTGCGGGCTTGCCGGTGCCTGCCCCGCCCACTCTTCGGCGGTATACAGGTGTAATGCCAAAGCATGAATCGGCCCCGCCATTTCATCGGCCAAGACGCCGTACACCTTCTGGTGACGCTGTACTTTGCGCACAGCCGCAAACGCTTCACTCACCAGTACCACACGGAAATGCATTTCCGATCCTGCGGGCACATTGTGCAGGTGACTTTCGCAATCCACTTCGAGATGGCTAGGTGCAAAGGCATCCTGCAACTTCTGTTGAATCTGATCGGCAAGTGACATAGTTGATCCAAAAAATAGCTAATCCAGAAATAGTTAATTCAGAAATAGTCGGCTCGAAAATTAGTGACATCCGGACACACCGGGGGGCGTCAGGCCTGACTAACCGCGGCCTCGCGCTTACGTGCCGCGACAATCGTGTCATAGGCCACGGTAACACTTTTCATCTGGTCTTCCGCGTGGCGCATAAACTCTTCCGGTAACCCCTTGGAGGCCATTTTATCCGGGTGGAACTCCGCCGCTTTGCGGCGATAGGCCAGCTTGAGTTCTTTGTCACTCACATCCGGGCTGCATTCCAGGATGTCGTAGTGTGCCTGCAAGTTATTGCCACTGCCCGGGCTGCGATGGGTGAATTCATTGAACATGGCGCTAAAGATAGATTCGTGCAGTCCCAGGGATGCCGGGATCTTGCGCAGAATCTCCTCTTCTGCCGGGTGCAGTTCACCGTCGGCAAACGCCACTGCAAACAGCAGGCGGTAGACCATTTCCCGCATCGCCTGATTGCGAATCAGCTGGCGATACTGATTGGCGTAATCGTAAATGCTGAAATCGTCGTTTTTGGCGTTCTGGAAGATTTTGATCGCCTGCTGGCGATCCTCACCTTTGAGGCGTAGATTGTTGTTGATGAAATCTTCGATCAGCTGGATTTCTGCCTTGGAAACCTGCCCATCCGCCTTGGCCATTTTGGCCAGCATGGAGAACAGCGCGACAATAAACACCGTCTGCACCCCATCCCGGTTCAGGGTCACCCCGGCTTCGCTAAGCCGTTTAAGACCGGACCCAAAGGAACTGCCCACCCAGGCGCCAAGGGCAGCGCCAATAGGACCACCGAACATCATACCGATGCCGGCACCGATACCGGCTCCCAACCAGGACATAACCACTCCTACAGACACCGATAAACGGTGCCATTTAGCTGAAAAAATGGCCGCCATCTTAGCATGCCCAGCCGCTCCCGGCCCCCTCGCCGCCGCAAACATACGACCAACAAGTCAGGACATGCGATCAACAACAAAAAACCCCGCAAGTGCGGGGTTTCAAGAGAGCGAAGTGTAAACGGGTGATCAGCCGGTCATGGCCCTGACCATCGTGATCATGACACCTGCGGCGACCGCAGAGCCAATCACACCGGCCACATTGGGCCCCATCGCATGCATCAGCAGGAAGTTGTGCGGGTTGGATTCCAGCCCCAGCTTGTTGGACACCCGCGCAGCCATGGGAACCGCAGAAACACCCGCGGAACCGATCAGCGGATTGATTTTGTTCTTGCTGAAAACGTTCAGCAACTTCGCCATCAATACACCGGCCGCGGTTCCGATCGCAAAGGCCACAATACCCAACGCCAGGATACCCAGGGTTTTGGGGTCGAGGAATTTATCCGCCGCCAATTTGGAGCCAACGGAAAGACCCAGGAAGATGGTGGTGATATTGATCAGGGCATTCTGCGCCGTATCCGACAGGCGGGAAACCACACCGCACTCGCGCATCAGGTTACCGAAACAGAACATACCCAGCAGCGGCGCCGCATCCGGCAGGAAAAGTGCAACCAGAATCAGCAACACCAGCGGAAACACAATCTTTTCACGCTTGCTCACCGGCCGCAGCTGCACCATCTCGATACGGCGCTCTTGCTCGGTCGTCAGGGCGCGCATGATCGGCGGCTGAATCAGTGGCACCAGTGCCATATAGGAATAAGCCGCCACCGCAATGGCACCCAGCAGATCCGGCGCCAGCAGGCTGGAAACGTAAATTGCCGTGGGACCGTCGGCACCGCCGATGATACCGATGGCCGCAGCGTCGGCGATGGAAAAATCCATAATCCCGGCCGCAGACATACCCACCGCGCCCAGCACCGTGGCAAAAATACCGAACTGCGCCGCAGCGCCGAGGAACAGGGTGCGGGGGTTAGCCAGCAGCGGACCGAAATCCGTCATCGCACCCACGCCCATAAAGATCACCAGCGGGGCAATCCCGGAGGCAATGGCAACGGAGTAAAAGTTATACAGCATGCCATTGTTGAAGCCCGCATCCGCAGCGACCTGGGCCGCCCGCTCCGCCGCCGCGGCCGGCGCACTTTCCAGCGCCGCCTTCAGGCCGTCAATGGATTCAAATGCACCCAGCCCCAGCGCTTGCGCCAGCTGTGTCAGCACACCGGTATCGCCGGAATAGATGGCCGCCTCCACCGCCGGCAACGCAAGGTTGGCGCCCGGAATATTGGCAAGCACACCACCGAAGCCGATTGGCACCAGCAACAGAGGTTCAAAGTTTTTGCGAATCGCCAGAAACAGGAGACCGAGGCACACCAGAATCATGGAGAACTGGCCGATGGTCATCTGGTTGGCGCCCGACGAGAGCCAGAGGTTCGTTATATTTTCCACTGTGGCCCCCGTTATGCGATGGTCAGCAGGGCATCGCCCACCGCCACGGAATCACCTTCTTTGGTACTGATTCCCGTCACGGTACCGGCACGCGGCGCACTCACCGCAGTTTCCATCTTCATGGCTTCGAGAATCACGATATTCTGGCCCTCAGCCACCTGGTCACCGGGCTTCACCAATACTTTGAAAATGTTACCGGCCAGTGGCGCCTTCACCGGCTCACCGCCGGAAGTGACTGGCGCAGCTGCGCCTGCAGCAGGAGAGGAAGCACCCTGCCCCACCGGTACCATCCCGGTTACATCACCGCCGTCGGCGACAGTCACTGTGTACTTCTGCCCCTCTACGGTGACCGTGTAAACACTGTCACCCTCCGCATTTTTCACCTCGGAAGACTCGTTGCCAGTAGGCACTGGCTCGAACGCCTCCGGGTTACCGCGGTTTTTCAGGAATTTGAGGCCAATCTGCGGGAACAGCGCATAGGTCAGCACATCGTCAATCTCACCGCCACCGGTGGTCAGTGCAACATCGTCTTCCGCCGCTTTCTGCTTTAGCTCATCAGCCAGTACACCCAGCTCAGGCGTTAGCAGATCTGCCGGGCGGCAGGTCACCGGCTCGGCTCCGTCCAGGATCCTATCCTGTAGTTCTTTATTAACCTCCGCCGGTGTCGCACCGTATTCGCCTTTCAGGACCGCAGCGGTTTCTTTGGAGATCGATTTGTAGCGCTCACCGGTCAATACGTTCAGTACCGACTGGGTACCAACGATCTGCGAAGTCGGTGTAACCAGTGGGATAAAGCCCAGATCCTTGCGCACACGGGGAATTTCTTCCAACACTTCATCCAGGCGATCACCGGCGCCCTGCTCGCGCAACTGGTTTTCCATATTGGTCAGCATGCCGCCCGGTACCTGGGCTACCAGAATACGGGAGTCAACACCGCGCAAGGAGCCTTCGAATTTCGCGTACTTTTTGCGAACCTCACGGAAATAGGCTGCAATTTCTTCCAGCAGATTAATATCCAGGCCGGTATCCCGGTCGGTGCCCTCAAGAATGGCAACAACCGCCTCGGTAGGACTGTGACCGTAGGTCATGGACATGGAAGAAATCGCAGTATCGATATTGTCGATGCCCGCCTCCACACACTTCAGTGCGGTAGCAGTGGACAGTCCAGTGGTCGCGTGACACTGCATGTGGATGGGGATATCCACCGCCGCCTTGAGTTTGGAAACCAGCTCAAAGCCTTCGTAAGGGCGCAACAGGCCAGCCATGTCCTTGATGGCAATGGAGTCTGCCCCCATGTCTTCGATCTGGCGCCCCAGGTCGACCCACATGTCCATATTGTGCACCGGGCTCACGGTATAAGAGATAGTGCCCTGTGCGTGCTTGCCCTGCTTCTTAACCGCCGCCAGTGCGGTTTGCAGATTGCGCATATCGTTCATTGCATCGAACACGCGGAAGACATCGACCCCATTGGTCGCGGCGCGCTCGACAAATTTTTCGACCACATCATCGGCGTAGTGCCGATAACCGAGAATATTCTGGCCGCGGAACAACATTTGCTGCGGGGTATTCGGCATCGCTTTTTTCAGTTCGCGAATACGTTCCCAGGGGTCTTCACCCAGGTAGCGGATGCACGCATCAAAGGTAGCGCCGCCCCAAGACTCCAGAGACCAGAAGCCCACTTTATCCAGTTTCTCCGCGATGGGCAGCATGTCGTCCAGCCGCAGGCGGGTAGCGAATAGCGACTGGTGGGCGTCGCGCAGGACTACATCGGTAATCCCCAGTGGCTTTTTAACCTCAGTCATGGGTCGTCTCTCTCGAAAGTTGGGTCTTGGAAATTTGGAAAAATGAATCGCTGGCTCGAAGCACTCTCAAGGTCATTGCAGCGTTTGGGTGCTGCGTTCAACCTCATCATGGGAGTGCAAAAAGTCCGCCGCGCTTGTTATCTATTTGCGCCGGTTGCGATGTTGCTCGATTGCCGCTTTGATCACTTTTTTCAGGCGCTCATTACCGGATGGAGCCTGGGCTCCCCCGGCAGAGGACGGCGCTGCAGCCGGTTCAGGCTCAGGAAAAAAACGTGTTATCAGGCGGGACATGATGGAGGTGCAGATCACCAGTACCAGCAGAAATGTAAATACGATTCCCATGCCGAAGACGGTGATGTCCAGGCCTTGCTGCATCAGTGACTCTTGCACTTTATTCCCCTCATTATTTGCAATTTATTCATCTGATCCGATTGAGCGGGCAACATTATCAATACAAGATCCCTTCAAAATCAAACACTTATTAGTTACAGAAGCAACCAAGAACCCCGACGAAACCGCCTTTTTCGACCATTTTCGTTACCAGATTCGCTCACTTGTCCTGTTTGAAATCAACCTGCCGGTTAATTGCACAAATCGCTAGGAGGCAATATAGAATTCCGTACAATAACTGTCTGCGATTTTCGCAACCCGAGCACAACCTCTCACGCAATTCTATCTATGCCAAATCAACAGCCAGAAGTATCGGCACCGACGCGCCCACAACAGAAGGATGGATGTCGCGACACATCGTTAGCACCCAGAATCTATCAGGCCCCCATGGAGGGGGTCATCGACCACCACGTACGCGCGCTGCTCTCCAGTATCGGCGGTCTGGATGTCTGCGTGACCGAGTTTGTCCGGGTGACCCATACCCGCCTGCCCCGCAGGGTATTTACCCGCCTCTGCCCAGAGCTGGATCAGGGCGCCGAGACGCCAAATGGCATCCCGGTCAAACTGCAATTACTGGGGGGCAACCCGCAGGCCATGGCCTACAATGCAGCCAAAGCCGTCGAGGCCGGCGCAAAAGCCATCGACCTCAACTTCGGCTGCCCGGCCAAAACCGTGAATAACAGCGATGGCGGCGCCTGCCTGCTGCAGTCACCCTCCCGCGTTGAAGGTATAGTCGCTGCGGTACGCAACGCAGTGCCCGCGGAAATCCCTGTCTCGGCAAAAATTCGCCTGGGTTTCGAAGACCGCAGCAGCTACCTGGACAATGCCCGCGCCGCAGAAGCCGGCGGTGCCTCAGAACTTGCGGTCCACGCCCGCTCCAAGGTCGATGGCTATCGCCCTCCCGCTTACTGGGAATACATCGGTGAAATTCGCGAGCAGGTGGGCATCCGCGTCATCGCCAACGGCGACCTTTGGACGCTGGAGGACTTCCAGCGGTGCCGAGCCGTCACCGGCTGCGATGCCTTCATGTTCGGCCGCAGTTTGCTCGCCCGTCCGGATATCGGCCTGCAAATACGCGCCCTGTGCGAGAACCGGGACTACACACCGTTAGCCTGGCACCAGGTCGCCGCCCTGCTCTACGACTACTACACCACCACCAAAGACATCTACCCGGCAAAATACCTGGGCAACCGGATCAAACAGTGGCTGGCTTACCTGAAACTGAGCTACCCGCAGGCAAAGCGCTTCTTCGAACAGATCAAGCGCCACCGAGACCCCGAACTACTGGAAATGGCCTTTGCAGAGCAAATGATCCCAACCGAAAACTCCACCGGCGCGCCCCCCTCTAGCGTCGGAATAGAAGCCGCTTGAGAGGCGCCGAGCCCAAAGGCATCGAGCGGATAAAAAACTGAAAAAAGGTCTTGCAAAGCCCTCTCCTCCACGGCAGAATGCGCGCCCTATCGAGCTGAAGCAACCACCTCAGGTTGCCACTGAAGCTCGGTAACTTGCGGATTTTTAAAGAGTTTTTCAGAAAACTCGTTAAAAAAGAGTTGACGAAGCCGAGGCAAGTCACTATAGTTCGCAACCACAACGACGCACTCGTAGCTCAGCTGGATAGAGTACTCGGCTACGAACCGAGCGGTCGGAGGTTCGAATCCTCCCGAGTGCGCCATACAGAAAGCCCCGAGATTGAAAGATCTCGGGGCTTTTTTATTTCGCACCCTCAAAAAATAAACGACATATCGATGCGTGACGGGGCCATTCCAGCCAATAGCCGCCCTGCCCGCAAAAAGCCTACATCCTGCTTTCCTGCTTAGACGCCACAGAAACAACCTTGTTGTTCTCTATAGTTACGGTCACCAGTGACATCCCACCCACAGAGCTGGGTAGCCGATAGGTTAAGACCTCCCTCTTCACTGGATTTCCACCCATCCCCTCATCTACCGCGATAGTCTCCACCTCCTGATACATGGGAGGACCAGCCATATAGATGACCTCCTGTTTACTCTTTCCCTCCTGGATAAGCTTTCCATTGGGAAGCCGGAAGGCCCCATCAGCAAATGCAGAGACCGCTGTTGCAACCAGAATACTCGCCAATGTAATTTTTAACTTTCTCACGGCTAAAACTCCCTTAACGCGTCAACAATGTCTTTTAATCTGCCGAACTTCCATCACTAGCCACACAGTCGAACCAAAAACGCTACAGAAAATACCAACTAGCAATAGAATATTTGGGAAGGCCGAGGTCGGCGCATCAATTAAGCGACCAGCTTCCACACCCAAAATACAAATGCCGGCAATCATTAATGTAGACAGTGCGATAATCTTAAATATCCCAAAAACTCTTGCCATTTTGCAACTCCCGCCTCATCCCGAAAATAAACTGGCAAAAGACAAAGAACTCATAAGAACTCACGGATCTGAATTTGATTTCCATCTGGATCCGCAATGTTACATACTTTAAACATCGAGTTTTCCCACTCCCCTTCGAATACCTGCCCACCAAGTTCGGCAGCTTTTCTTTTGGCGACGTCAAGACTATTCACCGTCAAAAATAACTTAACCGCATTAAACCCATCTTCCGGTAGTTTGAATGGTGCCGCATGAACGACGACATTAAATCCATCGTTATCCAGACTTACGAACTCCTCCGCCTCTCTGAGCACTTTCATTCCAAAAAACTCCCTGTAGAACATAGACAGTTCTTGAAAATTGTCTGAATAGACGAGCGCACCATTTCTTGCTGGCCCAGTCATAAAAGCCCTCAGTATAATTTTCACCATCCAGCCAAAAATGCAAGCTATCGGCCCGGCTGCCACTCCTGGTGCGCGGCAATATGATCACCGTACTCCAGCCATGAAACCTCATGAGACCTCCAGATTACAGAATCTGGTTTGACGCCAGGGTCCTCATCTAATGTTGCGACCCGAAGAATGTAATGTGGACGACCTTCTTTTTCAGCAATCAGATGGGACCCACAAGTGGAGCAGAAGTAACGTATTTTCCCCGGCGATGACTCATAACCCGACAGATTATCTTCACCCTTTTCCCACTTAAAATTTTCCTTTAAAACCGCTGCCGCCGAATTGAATGCGGCCGCATGCGATTTTCTGCACGTTTTACAAGAACAATGCTGAATTGCACTATCCAGACACTTCACCTGGTACTGAACCTGACCGCATGAGCAGCTTCCTTTCATAATTTTGATTTCCCTATCGAGTTTGATATGACTCCAGCTGATACGCAAAATGCTAATTATCAAGAAACATCAGCAATGAGAGTCAAAAGAAACGGCCTGTAAAATTCGCGTTATGGCAACCCAAACTCAGGTCAACCAAGCACTTTTAACGCGAACCAAAAGAGAGACTTAGAGCAAAGCCGCAGGAATTAATTTGGAAATCATTGGCTAATGATGTCTGTATCACATCGGGGTGACCAGTGCGAAGCTTTGAGCGCCCAGTGGGAGGCCAACAAAAACTGCCGGCTCTCGCCATATTTCAGGACACTATGGGGACTTTCTCGGTTTAGTAAAAAGCATACCTATAAGCAAAAGCATTATTCCCAGTGTTGCACTCATGGAAAAGCCGGCCCAAAAATCCGAGCTAAGACCGAAAAGAAAACTGCTGCTATTTATGCGCGAAAGTATGGGAGCGTAAATGGTGGGGATTAGCCCGAGAAGCACCACCGTAACCACTATCGAAGATTTTTTCATAGTATTTTTATCCTCATTCCTTAAGGTTAACATGAAATATAACGGATCTGATCATGCACCCCGGGCGTTTATTTATCAAGCTCGCGGGCAATGGCGCAAAAAACCTCAGAAAACGGAAAACGGAAAACGGAAAATCAATAGACATAAAAAAAGCCGCCCAAAGGGCGGCTTCTTCGAAAGCAATAACTGGTGATTACCAGCCAGTGATTTCCTTCAGTGCGTCGCCGATTTGCGCCAGGGAGCGAACGGTTTTAACACCGGCGTCTTCCAGAGCAGCAAATTTCTCGTCGGCAGTGCCTTTACCACCGGAGATGATCGCACCGGCGTGGCCCATACGCTTGCCGGGAGGAGCGGTTACACCAGCAATGTAGGAAACAACCGGCTTGGTGACGTTTGCTTTGATGTAAGCAGCCGCTTCTTCTTCAGCGGAACCGCCGATCTCACCGATCATAACGATGGCTTCGGTCTGCGGGTCGTTCTGGAACATTTCCAGAATGTCGATGAAGTTGGAGCCCGGGATGGGGTCACCACCGATACCCACACAAGTGGACTGGCCGAAGCCGTGGTCGGTAGTCTGCTTTACGGCTTCGTAAGTCAGAGTACCAGAGCGGGAAACGATGCCCACTTTACCTGGCTTGTGGATGTGGCCCGGCATGATGCCGATTTTGCACTCACCCGGAGTGATCACGCCCGGGCAGTTCGGGCCGATCAGGCGTACGCCCAGCTCGTCGCACTTAACCTTGGCGTCCAGCATGTCCATGGTAGGAATGCCTTCGGTGATGCACACGATCAGCTTGATGCCGCCGTTGGCTGCTTCCAGGATGGAATCCTTACAGAAAGGCGCCGGTACGTAGATTACGGACGCTTCTGCACCGGTCGCTTCTACCGCTTCTTTTACGGTGTCGAATACCGGCAGGCCCAGGTGAGTCTGGCCGCCTTTACCCGGAGTTACACCACCAACCATTTTGGTGCCGTAAGCAATCGCTTGCTCGGAGTGGAAAGTACCCTGGGAGCCCGTGAAGCCCTGGCAGATTACTTTAGTGTCTTTGTTAATCAGTACTGACATGATTATTTACCCTCCGCAGCTTTAACCACTTGCTCTGCCGCGTCGGTCAGGCTGGTGGCCGCGATAATGTTCAGGCCGCTTTCGCTCAGAACTTTAGCGCCCAGGTCTGCGTTGTTACCTTCCAGACGTACAACAACCGGTACTTTTACACCAACTTCTTTCACAGCGCCGATTACGCCTTCTGCGATCATGTCGCAGCGAACGATGCCGCCGAAGATGTTGATCAGAACGGCTTTAACGTTCTCGTCAGACAGGATGATTTTGAACGCTTCGATTACGCGCTCTTTGGTCGCGCCGCCACCAACGTCCAGGAAGTTGGCCGGCTTGCCGCCGTGCAGGTTGACGATGTCCATGGTACCCATGGCCAGGCCAGCACCGTTTACCATGCAGCCAATGTTGCCATCCAGTGCTACATAGTTCAGGTCCCACTTGGCTGCGTGTGCTTCGCGCTCGTCTTCCTGAGACGGGTCGTGCATTTCACGCAGGTCCGGGTGGCGGTACAGTGCGTTGCTGTCGATAACGATTTTCGCATCGAGGCAGTGCAGGTTTTTCTCTGGAGTGATTACCAGCGGGTTGATTTCCAGCAGGGCCAGATCTTTCTCTTTGAACATCTGGGCCAGGCCCAGGAAGATCTTGGTGAACTGCTTGATCTGGTCGCCTTCGAGGCCCAGTTTGAACGCCAGCTCACGCCCCTGGTAAGGCTGAGCGCCTACCAGCGGATCGATGATGGCTTTCAGGATTTTTTCCGGGGTCTCTTCCGCAACTTTCTCGATCTCAACACCGCCTTCGGTGGAGGCCATGAAAACGATGCGACGGGTAGCGCGGTCAAGTACTGCACCCAGGTACAGTTCCTGATCGATGTCAGTGCAGCTTTCAACCAGGATACGGGAAACCGGCTGACCATTTTCGTCTGTTTGATAAGTTACCAGGTTGTTACCCAGCCACTTCTTGGCGAATTCTTCAATTTCCGCTTTGGAGTCTACCAGCTTAACGCCGCCCGCTTTACCGCGGCCACCAGCGTGTACCTGGGCTTTAACAACCCACTTGTCTCCGCCGATTTCGTCTGCTGCCGCTGCTGCTGCTGCCGGGGTTTCCGCTGCGATGCCTTTGGAAACCGGCAATCCGTATGCTGCAAACAGTTGTTTGCCCTGATACTCATGCAAGTTCATAGTCAATACCAATTCACATTTGAAATGTGTTTACCAATTGCAGATTGCTCTGCACCTTTAGACAAGGTTCTGAGGCTGCTTCGTTACAAAACCAGAACCCTGAAATGAATCCGGGGCGGAAACTGATTTCCGCCCCGGTAAAACAGCTCGCTTACTTGCGCTTCTTGCGGTTGGCCATGTGGATGGCGTGACCGTTAACAGCAAGCGCTGCTTCCTTGACTGCTTCGGAGAAAGTCGGGTGGCCGAATACGGTCATACCGATATCTTCCGCGCTGGAACCGAATTCCATGGCAATCGCCACCTGCTGAACCAGATCGGATGCGCTTGGACCCACAATGTGGGCACCCAGTACACGATCGGTTTCTGCGTGAGCGATAATTTTCACCATACCGCCAGATTCGTTCGCCGCTACTGCACGACCTACCGCCAGGAACGGGAATACACCTACGTTGTAGGGTTCGCCGTCGGCTTTCACCTGTTCTTCGGTGCGGCCAACCGCAGCGATTTCCGGGTGGGTATAGATGACGTTCGGGATCACGTCGTAGTTCATCATCGGCTTCTGGCCAGCGATGCGCTCGGCAACCACCACGCCTTCTTCAGACGCCTTGTGCGCCAGCATCGGGCCGCGCACCACGTCACCGATCGCCCATACGCCCGGTGCAGAAGTCATGCACAGGTCGTTGACGTAGATGAAGCCACGCTCGTCCAGCTTAACGCCAGCGTCTTCAGACAGCAGACCTTCGGTGTAGGGGCGACGGCCCACACACACGATCAGCTTGTCGAAGGTTTCCTGGTGGTCTTTACCGTCTTTGTCCTGATAGGTAACGACAACTTCCTTACCTTTCACTTCACTGCCGGTTACACGGCAAGACAGGCGGATATCCAGGCCCTGCTTTTTGAAGATCTTCTGGGATTCTTTGGCGATTTGCTGGTCCATGATGGCCAGGAAGCTGTCCAGGGCTTCCAGTACCACAACGTCGGAACCCAGACGGTTCCACACGGAGCCAAGTTCCAGACCGATCACACCCGCACCAATCACACCCAGACGCTTGGGTACTTCGGTGAATTCCAGTGCGCCAGTGGAGTCAACAATGATCTTGTTGTCTACCGGTGCCGGCGGAATGTTTACCGGCACGGAACCGGAAGCCAGGATCACGTTTTCTGCTTCGTACGTAGTGGTTTTGCCATCGTGGTCGGTGACTTCCACTTTTTTGCCGGAAAGCAGTTTGCCGGTGCCTTCAATGGAGGTCACCTTGTTGGCCATGAACAGGCCGGAGATGCCGCCAGACATCTGCTTCACAACGCCTTCTTTGCGCTCGATCATTTTCTTGACGTCGATCTTCACCTTGCCGGTGTCGATGCCGTGTACGTCGAGGGAGTCTTTGGCTTCGTGGTATTTCCAGGAGCTGTCCAGCAGCGCCTTGGAAGGAATACAACCTACGTTCAGACAGGTTCCGCCGTTAACGACCTTGCCGTCTTTGTTGGTCCATTTCTCGACGCAGGCAGTTTTCAGGCCCAGCTGAGCTGCGCGGATTGCGGCTACATAACCACCGGGGCCAGAGCCGATTACGATTACGTCAAATTTTTCTGACATGGTCCGTTCCAAATTTGTGTGGATTCAACGTATGCGACGTTCATTGCCGCATAACCGGGGGTCTGCCCGGCTTTCCCTGAGACGGTCTTGCTGCCGTTGATGCCAGCGTAAACGCTGGCTCATTTTTCCGGGCGACTGCGCAGTACAGGAAAGTCCAGCCGCCCTATCTCCAATACTCGAACTGCTTACACTTCCAGCAGGATGCGTGCAGGGTCTTCGATCATTTCCTTGATTGCAACCAGGAAGCCAACCGCTTCCTTGCCGTCGATCAGGCGGTGATCGTAAGACAGCGCCAGGTACATCATCGGCAGGATTTCTACCTTGCCGTTGACCGCCATCGGACGCTCCTGAATTTTGTGCATACCCAGAATTGCCGTTTGCGGCGGATTCAGGATCGGGGTGGACAGCAGGGATCCGAATACACCACCGTTGGTGATGGTGAAGGTGCCGCCGGTCATCTCTTCGATGGACAGCTTGCCGTCACGGGCGCGCAGACCCATATCGCGGATGTTGTTTTCGATGTCCGCCAGGCCCATGTTCTCGGCACCACGCAGGATCGGTACTACAAGACCTTTCGGGGAGGAAACCGCAACACCGATGTCCTGGTAACCGTGATAAACGATGTCGTTGCCATCGATGGACGCGTTCACGGCGGAGTAACGCTTCAGCGCTTCTACCGCGGCCTTCACAAAGAAGCCCATGAAGCCCAGGCGAGTACCGTTGTGGGTCTTCTCGAACAGGTCTTTGTAGTTGGCGCGCAGGTCCATGATCGGCTTCATGTTCACTTCGTTGAACGTAGTGAGCATGGCGGTGGACTGGGACGCGTCCAGCAGACGCTCTGCGATGCGCTTGCGCATACGGGTCATGGGCACGCGCTTCTCTACGCGCTCACCCGGTGCAACCGCAACCTGAGCCGCTGCTTCAGCCGGAGCCGCCGCGGCAGCCGGCGCAGAGCCCGCTTTCATCACGTCTTCTTTCAGTACGCGACCGCCTTTACCGGTGCCTTCAACAGCGCCCAGATCCACGCCCTTTTCTGCCGCCATTTTCTTGGCAGAGGGCATAGCGATTTTCTCGCCGCTGGCAGCCGGTGCTTCCGCTTGCGCTGCTGCCGCCGGGGCCGCTTCGGAGGAAGCGCCAGCGCTGCCGCCTGCACCCTCTTCAAACAAAGCAATTACTTCATTGGACAGGATGGTTTCACCCTCGCCCTTGATAATTTCGCTGATGGCGCCGTCTGCCGGTGCGACAACTTCCAGCACCACTTTGTCGGTTTCAATATCCACGATCAGTTCATCGCGGGACACGGCTTCACCCGGTTGTTTGTGCCAGGTGGCTACAGTGCCGTCCTGAACGGATTCCGGGAAAGTTGGCGCTTTAATCTCGATGGTCATTGTTCCTGTTTCCTGAGATTGCTCTTCGTTGTACTGCTGCCTTATTTGACAGTCAGCGCCTCATTGATGAACGTATTCTGTTCTTCCAGGTGCGTGGACATATAGCCCGCCGCCGGTGCAGCGGAGGCTGCGCGGCCGACATATTCCAGCTCCAGCTTTGGATGTGCTTCATTCAGCAGACGACGCAGGTGGTGCTGGCTGGAGTACCAGGCACCCTGGTTCATCGGCTCTTCCTGACACCAGGCGACGCTTTCGATGTTCTTGAATGCGGAAACCGCAGCCAGGAACTCGTCGTCCGGGAAGGGGTAAAGCTGCTCCAGACGCACAAATGCCACATCTTCCTGTTCGCGCTCCATGCGCGCTTCCAGCAGATGGTAGTAGACCTTGCCGGAGCAGATGATCAGACGCTTGACCTTGGCAGGATCTACACCCTCGTCCTGGATCACATTGTGGAACTGGCCCTTGGCCAGCTCGTCCAGGCTGGAGGTAGCCAGCTTGTGACGCAGGATCCACTTCGGGCTCATGATCACCAGCGGGCGACGCATCGGGCGCACCGCCTGACGACGCAGCAGATGGAAGATCTGAGCCGGAGTGGTCGCGTTACATACCTGAATGTTGTGCTCGGCACACAGCTGCATGAAGCGCTCCAGGCGCGCGGAGGAGTGCTCCGGACCCTGACCTTCGTAGCCATGCGGCAGCAGCATCACCAGGCCACACATACGGCCCCACTTGTGCTCACCGGAAGTGATGAACTGGTCGATCACGACCTGGGCACCGTTGGCGAAGTCACCGAACTGCGCTTCCCAAACCACCAGGGATTTCGGGGTGGTAGTGGCGTAGCCGTATTCAAACGCCAGCACGGCTTCTTCTGACAGCAGGGAGTCATAGATATCGAACGCCGGCTGGCCTTCGTACATATGCTGCAGCGGCACGTAGCTCTGCCCATCTTTCTGGCTGTGTACTACGGCGTGGCGGTGAGAGAAGGTACCGCGACCGACGTCCTCACCGGTGAAGCGGACCATATAGCCCTCTTCCAGCAAGGTGCCATAGGCCAGGGTTTCTGCCATACCCCAGTTCAGGGGCAGCGCGCCACCGGCCATTTTGCGACGGTCTTCGTAAATTTTGGCAACCTGGCGCTGCATAACAATGCCATCGGGCACCGTGGTCATGCGGTTGGCCACATCTTTCAGCTTCTTCATCGGGAAGCTGGTGTCACCTTCAACCGTCCACTCGTGGTTCAGGTACGGACGCCAGTCGACAAACATGGACTCGTCCGGCTCTTTTACCAGGCCGGTAGCCACGTCTTCGCCGCGATCCAACTTGTCGCGATAGTCGTTCGCCAGCTTGTCCGCGGCAGCTTTGTCCAGCACACCTTCAGCAACCAGCTTTTCCGCGTACAGAGTACGGGTAGTCTTGTGCTTACGGATGGTCTGGTACATCAGCGGCTGAGTGCCGGAGGGGTCATCGGTCTCGTTGTGGCCGCGACGGCGGTAGCACACCAGGTCGATGACGATGTCTTTTTTGAACTCGTAGCGGTAATCCACCGCCAGCAGGCCGGCCAGCACCACCGCTTCGGGGTCGTCGCCGTTCACGTGCAGTACCGGAGCGTCGATCATTTTCGCAACGTCGGTACAGTACTCAGTGGAGCGCGCGTCTTCGCGCTTGCTGGTGGTGAAGCCCACCTGGTTGTTCAGTACCAGGTGAATAGAGCCGCCGGTGTAGTAACCACGGGTCTGGGACATCTGCAGGGTTTCTTGCACCACGCCCTGACCGGCAAAGGCCGCATCGCCGTGGATATTGATCGGCATCACCTTCTCACCGGTGCTGTCACCGCGGCGGTCCTGACGGGCACGTACGGAACCGACAACCACCGGCGCACAGATTTCCAGGTGCGAGGGGTTAAAGGCCAGCGCCAGGTGCACTTCGCCACCGGGCGTCATCACGTTGGAAGAGAAACCCTGGTGGTATTTCACGTCGCCGGAAGTATCGAGGGTTTTCTTACCTTCGAACTCTTCAAACAGGTCCGACGGGTTTTTACCCAGAATATTGACCAGTGTGTTCAGGCGACCGCGGTGGGCCATGCCGATCACGATTTCTTTTACCGCGTAGGTGCCAGAACGGCGAATCAGCGCGTCCATCAGCGGGATCAGGCTCTCACCACCCTCTACACCGAAACGCTTGGTACCCGGGTACTTGGAATCCAGGTGGCGCTCAAGACCTTCCGCGGCAGATAGGCGCTGCAGAATCTCGGTGCGGATCTCATTGCCGAAATTGGGTTTTGATTGGCTGCGCTCAAGGCGCTGCTGGAACCACTGCTGCTCGTCCAGGTTGGACAGGTGCATGATTTCCGCACCCAGGTTACCGCAGTAGGTATTTTCCAGGCCCTGAACAATTTCGCGCAGGGTGGCTTCACCGTTGCAGAAAAACAGGTCGCCGGTCTGGAAAGTGGTGTCGAAGTCGCCTTCGGTCAGGCCGTGGTAATTCAGCTGCAGATCCGGCACCTGCTCGCGGGCCATGATACCCAGCGGATCCAGCTTGGCCTTTTTGTGGCCACGGTGACGGTAGGAGTTGATCAGTTGCAGAACTTTAATCTGCTTGCGCTCGTGTTCGACATTGGCTGAACCGGCGCCGGGAGCGGACAGTGGGCGGGTACGGTTTTTCGCCAGCAATTCAAAATGCTGACGAATGGCGGCATGTGAGACGTCACCGCCATTAACCCGCGGCAGACTGTCAAAATAACTGCGCCATTCTTCCGGTACACCATTCGGGTCGTGCAGATAGGTCTCGTACAGCTCCTCCACATAGCCGGCGTTGCCACCGGAGATATGCGAAGTGCGCCAGAGCTCCTCCATAGTGCTTTCGTGCATTAATGCCTACCTCAATTGTCGGCGCGCACCCTTGAAATACTGCGCCGCTCTTTCCTGTCTTTTCACTCACAAAAGGGGAGGTGCTGAAAAGACACCTCCCCTTTTTCGTATAAGCCTGACACCTGCGCTGCTGTCGGCTTAATTGTGATTATTTTGGTGGGTAACCCCAGGCCCGATTTTATCAGGCCCTCAAACTGTCTATACAGCGCGGGTTATCAGCATATTGCGGATATGGCCGATGGCCCGGGTGGGATTCAGTCCCTTGGGGCATACGTTCACACAGTTCTGAATGCCGTGACAGCGGAATACGCTGAAGGGGTCATCCAGTTTGCCGAGGCGCTCATCGGTGGCGGTATCGCGGCTGTCCGCCAGGAAGCGGTAAGCCTGCAGCAGGCCGGCCGGGCCAATGAACTTGTCGGGGTTCCACCAGAAAGACGGACACGCCGTGGAACAGCAGGCACAGAGAATACACTCGTAAAGGCCGTCCAGCTTTTCGCGCTCTTCCGGGGACTGCAGACGCTCGATCGCGGGCGCCGGTGTGCTGTTCTGCAGGAACGGCTCGATCTTCTTGTACTGGGTGTAGAACTGCTCCATATCCACAACCAGGTCGCGGATAACCGGCAGGCCCGGCAACGGGCGCAGAATCAGCTTGCCCTTAGGCGCTGCTTCGGAGATCGGCATAATGCATGCCAATCCGTTCTTGCCAGAGATGTTCATACCGTCGGAACCGCACACGCCTTCACGGCAGGAACGACGGAAAGAGAGACTCGGGTCTTCCGCTTTCAGCAGTTCCAGCACGTCCAGAACCATCAGGTCCTTGCCCTGGGTGTCCAGCTCGTAATCCTGCATGTAAGGGGCAGAATCGGTTTCCGGGTTGTAACGGTAGATGCTTACTTTCAACATATTGCTTCCGCTCCCGAATTAGTAAGTACGTGCTTTCGGCTCGAACGTATCGACGGTTTTCGGTGCGAAGTTAACCGCACGCTTGCCGACACGCTTTTCAGCCGGGAAGTACATGGAGTGGCACAGCCAGTTCTCGTCGTCGCGCTCCTGGAAGTCTTCGCGGGCGTGGGCGCCGCGGCTTTCGGTGCGGACTTCGGCGGCGATCGCCGTCGCTTCGGCCACTTCCAGCAGGTTTTGCAGTTCCAGCGCTTCGATACGGGCAGTGTTGAAGGCGCGGGACTTGTCTTCGAGACGCACGTTGGCGATACGCTCACGCAGGCCTTCCAGTTTCTTCACGCCTTCGGCCATGTAATCGCCGCGACGGAATACACCGAAGTGGTTCTGCATCACACCCTGCAGCTCGGTGCGCAGGTCAGCCGCCTTCTCACCGTCGTTGGTGGTTTCCAAACGATTCAGGCGCGCCATGGCCGCTTCGATATCGGACTCGGACGCTTCGCGGTTTTCGATACCTTCGCGCAGGGCCTTCTCGATGAACAGGCCGGAAGCGCGACCGAAGACCACCAGGTCCAGCAGGGAGTTTCCGCCCAGACGGTTGGCACCGTGAACAGACACACAGGCAACCTCACCACAGGCGTAGAAGCCATCGATGATCTGGTCATTGCCGGAAGCGTCCTGGGTCAGGGCCTGGCCGTGTACGTTGGTGGGAATACCACCCATCATGTAGTGACAGGTCGGAACTACCGGGATCGGCTCTTTCACCGGATCCACGTGGGCAAAGGTCTTGGCCAGCTCACAGATGCCCGGCAGGCGGCTGTGCAGCAGCTCTTCACCCAGGTGATCCAGCTTCAGGAAAACGTGGTCGCCGTTGGCGCCAGCGCCGCGGCCGTCCAGGATCTCGAGAACCATGGAGCGGGCAACAACGTCGCGGGAAGCCAGGTCTTTGGCGTTGGGCGCGTAGCGCTCCATGAAACGCTCGCCGTCCTTATTGATCAGGTAGCCACCCTCACCGCGACAACCTTCGGTGACCAGTACACCAGCGCCGGCGATACCGGTGGGGTGGAACTGCCACATTTCAATGTCCTGCACCGGCATACCGGCACGCAGGGCCATACCCACACCGTCACCGGTGTTGATGTGTGCGTTGGTAGTAGAAGCGAAGATACGGCCAGCACCGCCAGTAGCAAATACGGTGGCTTTGGACTTGATGAACACCACTTCACCATCTTCGATGCAGATGGCGATCACACCAACAACGGCACCGTCCTGGTTCTTCACCAGATCCACCGCGAACCATTCGTTCAGGAATACGGTGTTGTGCTTGACGTTGTTCTGATACAGGGTGTGCAGCAGTGCGTGGCCAGTACGGTCAGCTGCCGCACAGGTACGTGCCGCCTGGCCGCCGCGACCATAGTCCTTGGACTGGCCGCCGAACGGACGCTGATAGATGCGTCCTTCTTTAGTACGGGAGAACGGCAGGCCCATGTGCTCCAGCTCGAACACGGCTTCCGGGCCTACGGAACACATGTACTCGATCGCGTCCTGGTCACCGATATAGTCGGAACCCTTGACGGTGTCGTACATGTGCCAGCGCCAATCGTCGTTGGGGTCATCGCTGGCGATCGCACAGGTAATACCGCCCTGGGCGGATACCGTGTGCGAACGGGTCGGGAATACTTTGGTGATTACCGCAGTCTTGAAACCAGACTGGGCCATCTGCAGGGCCGCGCGCATACCCGCGCCGCCGCCGCCAATTACGATACCGTCAAAGGTTATTGTTCGCATATTCGACATGACTTACACACCCCACAGAATTTCAATGCCCCACACGGCGTAGAACACGGCAACCGCGCCTAGCAGTACTTCAACCAGAATGCGCAGAACGGTCGCTTTGCCGCCCATCATACGGTTGGTGAGGTAGTCAGTAATCACGGACCAGAGACCGATCCAGGCGTGGGCAATTGTGGAGATCAGGGCAACCAGACTGAACACGCGCACCCAGCGCTGCTCAAACAGTGCAGACCAACTTGCGTAACCGAAATCTTTGGACAGGAAAATAAAACCCACTATAAAGAGGGTGTAAGCCACCAGCACTACGGCACTGACGCGCTGAATGAACCAGTCGTAAAGTCCGCTACGACCAAAACCTGTAACTGCCTTTACCATATCAGGACCCCCGCCAGCAGAATAAGTACAACGGAAAGCACCAGCACGATGACGGCGCCGCGGCGACCACCTTCCAGGCTCTCACCAACACCCAGATCCATAATCAGGTGACGCACACCCGCGATCAGGTGGTAGATGAGCGCAGCGAGGGAAGCCCACAAAATGAGCTTGGCTGGAACGCTGGTAAAAAACTCAGCTACTTTATTGAAACCCTGCTCGGACTCCAGACTGGAATCCAACATGCACAATAGCAGTGCAACCACAGCGAAGAGCACCACACCGGAAATACGGTGAAGAATGGAGACCAACGCTGGCGCGGGGAGCTTAATAGTAGATATGTCTAAATTGACAGGTCTGTTTTTGTTCACAGGAAAAACACCTTGTTGCCCTGAAAGACGGGGCGCCCGTTAATTTTCTATGGTCTGGGCGAGCTTGCCGATCACTTTATGCGCAACCTGTAGAGGTCTTGAACAAAGTGGCCTTACCACGGCGCAAGCCGCGCGGATTATAGGCATTCAAATTTCAAAACACAACGAACCCTGGACCTCGGCGACGGCTTTGTACCAGAAGCAAACGACGCCACGCCATAGACCATAGTATGAGTCGGGCATTTCCCGCCCCCCGAATTTCCATGGCGGATTCGCCCTCCGAGACAGGCAATATCCCTGCCACCCTCTCCAGTTGCGGAAGATCCTGCGGCAACAGAACCGGTCAGCCAGTTCAATTTGGTTTGACAATTTGGGGCGTGGCACTTAAGTTTGGCCGCGCTCAAAAGCCCGCTAGCCCCATATCCGCGTCCGGATGCAGCCAACGAAGGCCCTCCGAGCCCGCAGAATCCGGCCCTTTCCGGGTTTTGCACCTGCTGAATTAACACCTGTGATAGCCCTTCCCATAAAAAGGTGATCACAGGTGAGCGCGGAACGCGCCCTTCTCGGGCCGTAGGATCACAGAAAACATTCAGTGATTTGTGTGGAAATAAGAAAGCTGGCAAAAGAATAGTTTTTAGGAGTCCACAATGTCCGACAAGAAAGCTCAACTAACGGTCGACGGTATCGACGCCCCATTCGACCTGCCGGTCTACTCCGGCACTGCCGGTCCTGACGTTGTCGATGTCAGCAGCCTGGCCAGCCAGGGCCTGTTCACCTACGACCCGGGCTTTATGTCCACCGCCTCCTGCGAATCCAAGATCACCTATATTGATGGCGCCAAAGGCGTACTGCTGCACCGCGGCTACCCCATCGAGCAACTGGCGGAAAAATCTGACTACCTGGAAACCTGCTACCTGCTGATGAACGGCGAGCTGCCAAATGCCCAGCAAAAGAAGGAATACGTCAACAGCATCATGAACCACACCATGGTGCACGAATCTCTGGTCAACTTCTTCAAGGGCTTCCGCTACGACGCCCACCCGATGGCCATGATGTGTGGCGTAGTTGGCGCCCTCGCCTCCTTCTACCACGACTCCCTGGATATCACCGATCCCGAACACCGCAAGATCTCCGCGGATCGCCTGATTGCCAAAATGCCGACCCTGGCTGCCATGTGCTACAAGCACAGCAAAGGCCAGCCGTTCATGTATCCGGACAACAGCCTCAGCTACTCTGAGAACTTCCTGCACATGATGTTCGGCAACCCCTGTGAGCCGAGCAAGATCGACCCGGTTGTGGCCAAGGCCATGGACGTGATCTTCCTGTTACACGCGGACCACGAGCAGAATGCCTCTACTTCTACCGTGCGTCTGGCCGGCTCCTCCGGCGCCAACCCCTTCGCTTGTATCTCTTCCGGTATTGCCACCCTGTGGGGCCCGGCACACGGCGGCGCCAACGAAGCGGTTCTGAACATGCTGCAGGAGATCGGCGACGAGAGCCGTATCGACGAGTACGTAGCCAAGGCCAAAGACAAAAACGATCCGTTCCGCCTGATGGGCTTCGGTCACCGCGTCTACAAAAACTTCGACCCGCGCTCCCGCGTCATGCAAGGTATCTGTGACGAAGTCTTGGGTGCCATGGGTGCAGAAAACGATCCGCTGCTGAAAATCGCCAAGCGCCTCGAAAAGATCGCACTGGAAGACGAATACTTCGTCGAGAAGAAACTCTACCCGAACGTGGACTTCTACTCCGGCATCATTATGAAAGCCATCGGTATTCCCACCGATATGTTCACCGTGATCTTCGCGACCGGCCGCACCGCGGGCTGGATTGCGCACTGGAACGAAATGATCTCCAACCCGTACAAAATCGGTCGCCCGCGTCAGCTGTACACCGGCTACACCCCGCGCGATTACGTATCCCTGGACAATCGCTAAGCGATTACTCCAGAGTAAAAAAGCCCGGCTACCGCCGGGTTTTTTTATGCGCGAATAGAAAGGCTTGTTTGAAAGCTAAATAAAAGCTCACACCACCTCGAAAGGTACCTTCGTACCAATAGACGCCCCCTCCCTTTATATTTGCCCTGCCTCTGTCTTTGTTCCTTTCTATCTACTCAATCTGCCTTTGCGCCTAGTCACCTTTACACGCCTCGATATGCCCTTCTTTCCAGTCTCTAGTTAGAACGGTTGTTATCAATTAGCCCACTATTGTGGAAAAACCTTTCCGCTTTCTTTACTGGCGCTATTCTCGCCCAAAGAAAATTGTGACAAAATTCTCACAACAACTAATAAATAGGAAATTATTCCCAAAAAAACAGTTTAAATCACGCCCGGGCGCGGCAAAATTCCTACTCCCCTTTATCTGTGATAAAGCCACAACAACATTCAGATAAACCCGATAAAAGGCTCTCGACTATGTTCCGCATTTTTTCCGGCAAATCCCGTAGCAACACGCCTGCTACTGCCCGCAACGCCTCAGGCAGCGGACAAGGGCGTACCATCAGCTATGACCCATCCCTAATTAACGCACTGAAAAGTGATCACCATGAGCTTATCGGGATTTTCCAACGGATCTGGTCAGAGGGGTATGAAAGACAGGACTTTCGCAAAGTTGCCGAACTGCTCAAAGCCTTTAAATCCACATTTCAGGCGCACCTGATCAAAGAGAATGTCAGCTTCTATGTGTACCTGGAGCAATCGCTCGACAACGATTCGCACACGCTGCAAATTGTTAAGGATTTTCGCAGCGATATGAATGACATCGCGAATGCCGTAGTGCAGTTCTGTAAGCGCTATTCGAGAGACGTTTTTACCGGCGATATGCTGATGGACTTCAAGCGGGATTACGAAAAAATCGGGGAAGCGCTGACCCGCAGGGTTTCACTGGAGGAGCGGGAGCTCTACACGCTTTACCACGCGTCCTGATCCAGCAATATCCAACTGTTGACCGCTTAGCGGCCCCCGACTCCCCTCAGTGATACCCGTGGGATTCGGATTGATACCAAGAAAAATAACAAAAGCAGGCTTGATGATGACTCGAGGGAAGACCCGGATTTCGGGTGTATGGATGTACTCGGGGGGTATTTGTGGCTGAAACCGCTGATTTAACACGGCAAGCGTCACTAAAGTCCCATACGGAACAGCAGCCGGAATACCCGGTATATGTCATCGTCGGTGCTGGCCCGGTCGGTGTCCGCTGCGCGCAGCGATTACTGGAATACAGCAGTGACGCCCAGGTAGTACTGTTCGGTGCTGAAAATGAAGCGCCATATAATCGGGTTCGTCTTTCTCAATATTTATCCTGTGAACTCTCGCTGGAAGAAATCGGCAACCCCGTCCAACGGGAGTCCAGTGGGCGCCTGACCGAATATCACAATCGCCCGGCGGCTCGTATTGACCGGAGTGCTCGACTGGTCATTGACGAAGACGGCAACGCCCAGCCCTACACCAAGCTGATACTGGCCACCGGTTCACGGCCTCTGGTTCCAGAGATTCCCGGGGCGCACCTAAATAGCATCATCCCCTTCCGCAACTTACGCGACGCTCGAGACTTGGCTGCACTCCGCGACCGCAGCCAGACAATTATCGTGGTCGGTGCCGGCGCCCTCGGGCTGGAAGCCGCTGCCGCACTCAAAACACCCAAGAACAAAGTGGTATTGCTGGCGCGCGCGGGTCTGCTGGGGGGGCAACTCAGTAATACTTCAGAAAACTACCTGAAATCCGCACTGACTACGCTCCAAATCGAACTGATGACGGAAGTGCAGATCCGCGCTTTTGAAGGAGATAGCGCGGTAGAGCGCGTTCTGCTTTCCAATGGAGAAAGCCTGAGCACCGATGCAGTCGTATTGTGTACGGGTATCACGCCAGAAGTGACACTGGCACAGAACTGCGGGCTAAAAACCGGTCGCGGCATCCAGGTTTCCCCCTATATGGAAACCAACGATCCGGATATTTATGCCATCGGCGAGTGCGCGGAATATGACAGCCGCATCTATCAGTTGGTGCGCCCCGGCTTCGAGCAGGCGGAAATCTGCAGCCAGCACATTTGCAGCGCCTCCCCCGGCCCCTACGAGGGCAGCCGTGCCGACATTGAACTCAAGGTTGCGCATATCCCCTGCACCCTGCTCGGACAGACCGCACCTGACGCCTATGATCAGATTACCGTATACCGGTTTGAAAACCGGTTTCGGGGGCTTTGCCGGGAGCTGTATCTAAATAACGGGGCACTTGTGGGCGCCATTATTATTGGCCCCTGGGATGAGAGACTGCGAGTCAGTGAGGCCATCACTGGTGGCGAACAACTCTCCACCAAAGCACTGAACAAGTTTGAGCAGGAAGGCTATCTCTGGCAGTCACAGGTCAACCAGAGTATCAAACAACAACCGGACAGCTATCTGGTATGCCAGTGTAATGGTGTCAGTAAAGGCGAACTGTGCACAGCCATCGCCAACGGCAAGCGCACAATACAGGACCTCGAGATAGAAACCAGAGCGGGCTCGGTCTGCGGCAGTTGTCGCCCGATTATGGCGGAGTTACTCGATACGCCGGCACCCAATCTGGTTATGCGCCATGCAAATGGCATCCTGCTGATTTCACTCTTGTCACTGGTATTGATTGCTCTGGCCGCACTGGTGCCAGCCCCGAATGTCAGTGACAGCGTGCAGGTAAACTGGTATCTGAAAAATCTCTGGTACGACAACTTCTGGAAACAGGTAAGCGGCTACACCCTGCTGGCACTTTGCCTGCTCACGGCAAGCCTCAGCCTGCGAAAGCGCTGGATAAAGCACAATCTTGGCCACCTCGATCACTGGCGCTACTTCCACAGCATTATCGGCTGTGTCGCGCTCGTAGCACTTATCGTCCACACCGGCTTTCGGCTGGGGGAAAATCTCAACTTTGTATTGATGCTGGTTTTTCTCGCGGCTACCTGTACCGGCTCCCTGGTAGGCGTATTCATGGCACGCAACCATCACTGGACAGATCTCAAGCTCCGCGAACATCGAAAATGGTGGTCGCGGGTACATTACGCACTCCTGTGGGCGCTACCGGTTCTGCTCTTCTACCATATTCTCGCCGTGTATTACTTTTAGATGAAAAACTATAAATTCAAGTTCTGGCATTACGGCCTTTTGCTGACCCTGCTGGCGGTTGCGCTCATCACATACAACCTTGAGGCCTCGGACAAGTCCTATTTTCTGAGTGGCGAAACAAGCCACGGTCACCACCAGGTCGAAATGGCCTGTAGCAGCTGTCATGGAGACGGCTTCGCAGGCCAGGACTTTATCCAGCAAGCCTGCCTCAATTGTCATCAAGAGGAACTGCTGGAAGCGGATGATAGCCACCCCAGAAAAAAGTTCCTCGACCCACGCAATGCGGGGTTACTTAACCACCTGGATGCCCGGCTTTGTGTTAGTTGCCATACAGAGCACAAACCAGAAATCACCCATGACATGGGCGTAACCCTGGCCGGAGACTTTTGTGTTCACTGCCATAGCGATATTGCAGAGAATCGACCCAATCATGCCGGCTTCGGCTTTGAGACCTGCGCCAGTGCCGGTTGCCACAACTATCACGACAACCGCTACCTCTATGAGGACTTTCTGGTTGCACAGATGGGCTCGCAGGACTTGCTGCCCGGAGGCAAGCTTCCGGAGCGGTCCGCTCTTGCCCACTGGCAAAGTGCGCACCCCCAGAGCGTACCCCTCAACATTGACGACGCCGACCTCAATCCACAGGAATTTTCCCTGGAAATCACACCGGAAACACTGGCGAATATTCACCGCGACTGGTCTTCCAGTATTCATGCACAAACTGAAACCAACTGTCGTCAATGCCATGTCGATGGGCGTTTGCAATTCACCAGTGCAGAAATTGTGAATGTGTGCGGTAACTGCCATGAAGCGCAACGTGAAAAGTTCACCCAGGGCAAACACGGACTTCGTCTGTCTGCCAAGCTACCAGCGTCATTCAGGGAGAACACCGGAGCCATGACACCGGTAGAAGCCCATGTTGCGATGAAAGAATCCGCAAATGCCGAACTCAACTGCACCAGCTGTCATCAAGCACATGAGATAAATACACGCTACGCCGCTGTTGAGGCATGCCTTGGGTGCCACAATGACGAACACAGCCTGGCCTACCGCGCATCGGCACACTTCGATACCTGGCAGAAAGACGCCTCTGGCGGGGTAAGCTGCGCCAGTTGTCACCTGCCGCGGGAGTTACACAATGGGGAGTTACTGGTAAACCATAACCAGAATCACAATCTTCGTCCCAATGAAAAAATGCTGCCTGTTTGCCTGAACTGCCACGGCGCTGAATTTGCAATTGCAGCACTGGCGGATAGGCAACAAATAGAAAGTAATTTCAGCGTGCCGCCATCAAAAGGACATGAAACATTCAAGCTGATACGTGAGCGAATTGCCGAAATAAAATCCAGCAAGTAATCCCATCAGGAGGGGAAATCATGCGTACTCGTGCCTTTGTTTTAGCTACCGCCGCAGCGCTTTCAGGCTGTGGAGAAAAAACCGGTATCGAACCTCAGCGAATGGCTGACGCCATTTTTGCAGTAATCGAAGCAGACCGTGCCAGTTACACCAATTTTGTCGTCAACCGTCTGCAGAACGAAGAGAAGGTAATCAAAGCGGATGAGCACTGGAAAGACAATCAGGCACTCCCCCTCCCCGCCCAAATGATGCGCATGGGTGCAGAACGGGTCGCGGAACAAGAGGCCGGATTCAATTATGCCCTGCTCTCCCAGTGGGCCATCAACAAGCAGAACAAGCCTCGTACAGACCTCGAGCGCCAGGGCCTGTCGTTTATTGTCGATAATCCGGGGCAGAATTTTTACGGCACCGAAACCCTGGGCGACACCGAGTACTTCACGGCGATTTATCCGGATGTCGCGGTCTCTCCCGCCTGTGTTAGCTGCCACAACGATCACGTCGACAGCCCGCGTAAAGACTTCGAGCTGGGTCAGACCATGGGTGGCGTGGTGATTCGTTTCCCGATGTAAGTGACGCGACAGAAACGAAGAGCTGGTCAACCGTGAATAAGGCGGACTGACCTTAAAAAAAAGGGGACGCTTTTCAGCGTCCCCTTTTTTGTTTTTCCGCAGTGTAATTCTCAGGGCAGATTGTGGACATGGCTGCCCACAGGACCCGAGAAGATACCACCGTCGTTCATATCCCAGTTGATGGACCAGGTCATCACGCCATTAAAGCTCGGGTATGCCTGACTGGGCGTCAGAGTGCCACAGTTCAGTTGTTGCGTCAGACAGTCCAGAGCACGGTTGATATCCGCCGTCGTGGCAAAGCCACTCCCCGCAGCGCGCGGACCTGAGGGCAGTGCCAGACCGACCTGATCCGGGCGCAAACCTTCAAAGAAGCCGGCATTGCCGTAACCGAGTGGGAAGCCTTCGATCAGCATCAGTGCCGAAGACACCATCATATCCACCGAGCCCGCCGCGTAGGCTGATCCTTGATAAGGCGTAGCCAGACCGCCATTGTTGTACAGCTGCACATGCAGCAGATCCAGCTCGTTGCGCAACTGGTCAATCATCGGCAGATAGGCCCCCCAGATACCGGTATAGGACACATAGCCACCCTGCACATAGGGATGCTCCGGTGCCATGGACAGGTACATGTTCGGGTATTGCTGCTTCAGCTGCTTGACCGCATCCACCATGTTCTGGATGACCGGTGCACCGTGCATAACGCCCGCGCCGGATTCCAGGTCAATATCAATACCGTCGAAACCATACTCGTCGATCATCGCCGCAGTACTGGCAACAAAATTAGCCACATTCTCTGCCGTGTTCAGAGTCACGGTACCCTTCTCACCTCCGTAAGAGGCAATCACGATTTTACCCGCCGCGCGCTTGGCCGCGATATCAGCGATAAACTGCTGCTTGTCGAGCCCCGGATCCAGGTTGAATGCAATATTGCCGTTGCCCGCGTCGTCCACAAAAGCCACTACGATCACGTCCCACACATCGGAAACTTCGCTGATGCGATACAGGCCGGAACCATTGTCGAAGTTGTGCCAGTAACCTACCAGCGCATGTTTCGGCAGTAATCCACTATTGCCACCGGAAGAACTACCACCCGAAGAGCTGGAAGAGCCGGAGCCACTCGAGGACGAGCTGGAGCCACCACTGGAGGAGCTACTGGACGAAGAGCTGCCACAGTCACCAGCCTGACTCCAGGCGTCTTCCCAGTGAGCCCCCTCACCCGGCGCATAAGCCCAGGCGGCATTGGACGAGCACCAGCCGGCGATATTGCACTGGAATTCCTGGCCAACGTTTTGTACCAGCTGCCCAGCAGCGTAGCTGGTGCCAGCAACATATTGCACGGAAATACAGGAGCCGCCGCCGGAACCGCCACTCGAGCTTGAGGAGCTGGATGACGAACTGGACGAAGAGCTGGAGGAGCTCGAAGAAGAACTGGAGGAGGAACTGGAGGAAGAGCTCGACGAAGAACTGCCATCGCAAGCGCCATCGTATTTCCAGTGTGCCCAGGTTCCGGAGTGTGTTACCGGATCATTGTTTTGCGTCCAGTAATTCGCGGTGTAAGCGTTGCCCAGATGTTGGACCGGATTACCGCCCACATAAATGGCGCTAGCTTCCCAATCCGGGCGCGCACTACAGTCGACTGCCGCCGCCTCGAACGAAAATAGCCCGATAGCAAACAGGCTCAGTAATTGCCTTTTCATAGGGTTTTCCTAAGTTATTTTTTTAGGGAATGGTCGGAAACAACGTCGAAAAGAACAGAGGGCGCCTTGGCGCCCTCTGTTTACTGCTTTAGTACTTAGTTACAAGTCGCGTCGCCGATCTCTTCCCAATCGGAAGAGACGCCCGGCTCGCTTTGGGTCCACCACTTGGCACGGTAGCGCTTGCCGTTGTGGTTCACTTCATCACCGCCACTGTAGGCAGTGCTGGCATTCCAGGGCACTTCTACGTCGCTGATGAGTTTCCAGTCCGCCGAGCTGAAACCAGGCTCTTGCTGGGTCCAGTACTTGGCTTCCCATACCAGCTGGTCGTAGCTCACCTGGTCACCGCTCAGGTAAACGCCGGACTGCCACGCCGGGTAAGTACCCGCGCTCGGATCGATAAGCTCACAACCACCGCCGGTGCTGTTGGTCACCAGTACAGAAACATCGGCGCTGACAGAATCGAGACCGTCGCTGACGGTAACGGTCAGAGTAAAGGTCGTATCCTGGTCAACCTGCGGCGCGGTTACGGTAATACTTTCACCGGAGCCTGTTTCCATACCGCTCCAGGTGTAGGTGAGTGTATCGCCGTCGGCATCAGTACCAGTTGCAGTGATGGTGCTGCTGGCACCTTCCGCAATGGTGACGCTCGGCGCTACAGATACTTCCGGGGGCGTATTGGCGTCTTCAGGCAGCAGGAAGATGCTGACCTGATCCGGGGTATCGTCACTCAGGCTGCCGTCGCTGACGGTCAGTGCGAACACCAGGACTTCCTCAGCACTCACCGCAGCAGCGGAGAAGCTCGGGCTGGCAGAAGTGCTGTCGCTCAAAGTGACGGTAGTGCCCTGTACCTGAGTCCAGCTGTACGTCAGCGCATCGCCGTCCGGGTCACTGGAACCAGTGCCGTTCAGGGTTACGGTGGCCGGGGTCACAACCATTTGATCGTCACCCGCATGAGCGCTGGGCGCACGGTTGGGCTGATCCGCCAGTACGGTGACGGAAACCTGGTCGCTGCTGCTGGCATTGCTGTCGTCAGTAACCGTCAGCTCGAATACCAGCTCTTCATCAGTGGTAACGCTCGGCGCGGTGAAGCTGGCGCTAACACTGCTCGGGTTCTGCAGGGTTACGCTGCTACCGGAAACCTGAACCCAGCTGTAGGTCAGGGGATCATTATCCAGGTCGCTGGACGTGCTGCCGTCGAGCGTTACAGTGACGCCACCATCCACGGTCTGATCACCACCGGCGCGCGCGGTCGGGGTGCGGTTGTTCTGACCGTCACCGTGGCCGAGGCTCTCGTGCATGGCATTCAGGATATCGCCGTTGTCCGCGTCGATTTCCCAAGAGAAAAGACCAGCCAGGCTTTTGGACTGCACATAGGCGCCCTTGGCCAGTACCGAACGATGGTTATCGTAAGTGATCAGATCACCGGTACTCGGCTTGAACATGTAAGGCGCTTCGGCAGTTGCGTCGTAGTACTCTTCCCACTCACCGGTCGCAAGGCGGCCAACGATGTCGCGGTAGTCCACAACACCGGCTTCCCAGGTACCTGCCACTTTGCCGGTGGCAGTACCGGTCATGTGGTCGTTACCGCTCCAGCCGGAAACACCGGTCCAGCCGCGGCCGTACATGGCGGCACCGACAACCAATTTACCCGGATCCACCCCCAGGCCCAGCAGGTTCTGGATGCCATTGTCCGAGGTGTAATCGGTATCCGGTCTCCAGGCCGGTGCATAGAGCGCAGTCTGGTGGCCCAGAACATCGTTGCTCCAACCGCCGTAGAAGTCGTAAGTCATTACGAAGAAGTAATCCATGTACTGCTGTACATTCGCGTAATCCACGTCTTCGATTTTGTCGGAACCGGCACCAATCGCAGAAGTCAGCTCGTATTCGCGGCCGGTTTCCTGCTCAAGGTTATCCAGCATTGCACGCAGGTCGCGCATCAGCAGGCGGTAAGTTTCGCCATCGATAGCCGCATCACCCAGGTTGGGGTTGGCTCCCTGGCCACCCGGGTATTCCCAGTCGATATCCACACCGTCGAAGAATTTCCAGGTGCGAACAAATTCTTCGACGGAGTCCACGAAGGTTTTACGCTTGGCGGCATCGCTGAAGAAATAGAAGGGGTCGGACAAGGTCCAGCCGCCGATGGACGGCAGGATTTTCAGGTCTGGATAGGCCTGTTTCAGGGCCATCAGCTGACCGAAGTTCCCTTTGTAGGGGTCGGAATAAGTCTGGCCTGCCTGGGATTTTTGCACTGCGGCAAACGGGTCGTGCAGGGAGACCTTGAAGTCTTCACGGCCGGAGCAGGAGCGCTGCAGCGCGGCAAAGCTGCCTTCAATTTCTTTCAGGCTGTCGTTAATGCCGTCGCCACCACAGATGGGTACGAAACCGTAAATGATGTGGGTCAGGTTATAGGCAGGAATCATGTCTACGGAGAACTTGCGCCCGTAAACGCCCCACTCCACAAAGTAAGTACCAACAACCGAGTTGCTGCTGTTGGTATAAGGCTGGTTGTTCTCACCAGCGGTCAGAGTAATCGGGTCCAAATGACTGCCGTCGGTATCTGCAACCACGATGTTGGTTGCTGCAGAAGTTGCGCAGCCATCGTCATTACACAGGGCAACCTGGAGTTCGTACTGACCACCCTGGCTGACCTGCAGCGTCGCGGTGCCAGTCTGGGTTTCGCCGCCACTGAGGCTCTGCTCGAGTACTACCTGACCATTCAGCAGGTACTGGGCACTGGTCGCCGGATCACCGGACCACTTAGACCAGGAAACGGGAACTTCCGCATAGTCATTGACGGTCAGCAGCTGCTCGTAAGCAGTGGCCGCATCGTCCACCTCGATAATACCGAAGCTGGTTTCCATCCAGTCGATGGTGGGTGCGCCGGGCGCTGCAATAGCTGAGGAACTGGCGAGGCCGAGCGCCAGGAGTGCGCGGCGCCAGTGGCTTGGAGTGAGCCCTTTCATTGATGTTCACCTTGTCGTTATCTTTTATGGGTAAGGGTCTATCAATGAGAGCAGCGTTTTGTGTTCCGCCATACCTCGACGGGCTTCGCTGCCCCCGATTGAACGGCATTCAACTGCTTATGCCGGTACATCTGTTACTTCAGTGTTCAACAACCTCTTGAACAGGTACCTCTGGATCGCCCGCTTGTGGCCCGGGCCAATGACACCGCTGTCATTTTTAATAATAAATTGACAGCGGTGTCATTACTTTTTCACGATACTCCGATAGCAAGGTTTTTGACCAGCCCCCTGAGGCAGTCTTGAGAGGTGAGTCACATGAAGAAATCAGTTTATGGCGGGAAAAATATCTTATTGCACTAAGCCGTACCGCTGTTCCAGGCCCCAATCACCGAAAAGAGAGCACCGAAAAGAGTACGAAAGCTAACCAAAAACGAAAGCGGCCGACATCACATCGGCCGCCTCTGCCCCATTTACCCAATCAAGCTGACTGAAACTTCCCGCTGTTCGCCTCGCTGAAATCATTTTTCAGACCAGTGGCTACCCGCTGTGGGCCTATTTACGGTCATGTTCAGTCTCGGTTACGGACCGCTTCTTGTTGGCACTCCACCTCGTCTCGCGATGGGGGAGTCTTCCCGGGACAGTTACCAGTGTAGTGTGGGTCCCTCTACTACCACACTTTCTTCTCATTTTTTAATCACCTGGGGCATTGAGGTTACACACCTGTTGGGAGCCCCTCGGGCGCACCATACACTCCACGAGCAATGTCCGAGCAATGCAAGCGGAGTTTTTATGCAGTTCCGAACAATTAAACGAACAGGTCTGATTTCAACACTGGCTTTCACCCTGGCAACGGTTGGCTGTGCCAATATGAGTGACAGCGATCGCCGTGTTGGTACCGGTATCGGTATTGGTGCGGTAACCGGCGCTTTGGTTACCGGTGATGTAGGTGGTGCCGCGGTTGGCGCCGCTATCGGCGGCGCCAGTGGCTGGCTCTACGATCGCAGCAAGAAAAGACACTACCGCTATGACCGTTACGGTCGCCGTGTCTATCGCTAAGCATGCCCGATAAACACAACTACATGAGCCTCCTTTCGAGGCTCATTGTTTTTTCAGGGGTTTGACCAGTCCCTCCAGCCCTTCGATTTTTATCTCCAGGGTTATCGCCATCAGGTGCCCCAGCCTGCCATTGGGAAAACCCTTCTTCGCAAACCACAGCAAATACTCTTCTGGCAAATCAATCAACGGGCGTCCCGCGTATTTGCCAAATGGCATGGGCATACGAGCAATATCCACCAAATCCTGCTTTTCCAATCCAATACCCTGTAACAAATTTCATTGGCAGCCATTCTACACCGGACGGCCCATAGCTCCTCTCTACGCCGCCCTGTACCCCAGGCATTTTCTCTATCGCAATACTTATGAGAGTATCTAAACCACTGGGTTTCAGGACGATTGATGTCCAGCCTCGAAACCCGTACATTTTTTGAACATGGCGCGGTAACTTCCGCGTAACGTTGAAGGATTCACAGTGAAACATAACGACAAATATCTACCGCCATCTCTCGGAAAGGTGTTCGGTCTTTCTCTCAGCATTGCCCTGCTGACCGCCTGTGGTAAACCGGCAGAAAACACCCAAGTCACAGCGAAAACCGATACCACAGCGGAAGCTCCTGCGACCGATACGGCCACCGTTTCCACCGAAGGCATGTGGATGCCGCGCCAGCTGCCGGAACTGGGTGACAAACTGAAAGAACTCGGCCTGGAGCTGGATCCGAAAACCATGACGGATCTGACCAAATTCCCGATGAATGCCGTAGTGAGTCTTGGCGGCTGCTCCGCATCCTTCGTCTCTCCGCAGGGCCTGGTTGCCACCAATCACCACTGCGCCTATGGCTCCATTTCCTACAACTCCACCGAAGACAACGACCTCCTGGCCAACGGCTTCCTCGCCAAAACCCTGGAAGAAGAACTGCCCGCAGCTCCCGGCTCCCGTATCTACGTTACCGTGGATATGCAGGAAGTCACCGACAAAGTGAAGAGCAAGCTCAGCGATGACATGGATGGAGCCACCCGCTTCAAGGCCATCGAAGACGCCGAGAAAGCCCTGGTGGCCGATTGTGAAGCCGATCCCGGTCACCGCTGTGAGGTTTACAGCTATTACGGCGGTGCCAGCTACTACCTGATCAAACAGCTGGCCATTCGCGATGTACGCCTGGTGCACGCACCGGCCGCGTCTATCGGTAAATTCGGTGGCGACATCGACAACTGGATGTGGCCGCGCCATACCGGCGACTACTCCTTCCTGCGCGCCTATGTGGGCCCGGACGGCAAGCCCGCCGACTTCGCCAAAGACAATGTACCCTACAAGCCCAAGCACCACCTGAAAGTCGCCACCGAAGGTCCGAAGGAAGGCGATTACGTGATGGTTGCCGGCTACCCAGGCCGCACCAACCGCTACCGCACCGCGGAAGAAGTCAGCAACAACTTCAGCTGGTACTACCCCACCATGCAGAAAGTACTGGCGGAATGGTCTGAAGTGATCGGCAATGCCACCGAGAACAACAAGGACGCCGCACTCAAGTACGCAAGCCTGGTTGCCGGCCTCAACAACTACTCGAAAAACTTCACCGGCATGATGGAAGGCTACAACCGCAGCGACCTGCTCCAGCGCAAACAGCAGCTGGAAAAAGACCTGCAAGCCTGGATCGAAGCCAACCCGGAGTCCAAGAAGAAATACTCCTCGGTAATTTCTGACCTGCAGCAGCTGATTGCAGAAGAGCAGTCCACCCAGGAACGCGACCTGCTGCTGGGCTACATGAACCGCTCTGCCATGCTGAGCAGTGCACAGCGCCTCTACCGCCTCAGCCTGGAGAAGCAGAAGCCGAATATGGAGCGCGAGCCCGGCTACCAGGAGCGCGATATGACCCGCTTTAGCGAGAGCATGAAGCGCATCGAGCGCAACTTCGAGCCGACCGTGGACCAGGCCATCTGGACCTACTTCCTCGAGCGCTACAACGCCCTGCCCCAGGACCAGCACCTGAAAAGCTTCGACGGCTTCTTTGCCGGCGAGCTGAGTGGCGATGCCCTGCAGCAGAAACTCGCTGCCATGTATGAAAAAACCGGCCTCACTGACACCGAAGCCCGCCTCGCGTGGATGGAAAAATCGCCGGAAGACTTCCGCAACAGCGACGATCCTTTCATCCAGCTGGCCGTTGCCACCTACGACGATCGCTTCGCTATCGAGCAGCGCGACAAGGCCATGGCCGGTCGTTTCGCCGAGCTTCGCCCGCAGTACATGGACCTGCTGATTGCCTACTACAACGAGCAGGGTAAACCCGTTTACCCGGATGCCAACAGCTCCCTGCGCCTGACCTACGGTCTGGTAAAAGGCTACACCCCGCCCGCCGGCACCATCAAAGGCGCAGCCGATGGCAACGATGGTAAAGACGGCTTTGTACCCTTCACCACCCTGCGCGGTATCGAAGCCAAATACACCGGTGAAGATCCTTTTGACGCGCCCCAGGCACAGCTGGATGCGATCAAGAACAAGGACTACGGTCGTTTCTATGATGAGCAACTGGACTCGGTTCCGGTGAACTTCCTGACCACCGTAGACATTACCGGCGGTAACTCAGGTTCCGCTACCATGAATGGCAAGGGCGAGTTTATCGGCCTGGTATTCGACGGTACCTACGACAGCATCAATGCGGACTGGGACTTCAACGACAATACCCGTGCGATTCACGTGGATGTGGAATACATGCTGTGGGTCATGGAGAAGATCGACCACGCCGACAACCTGCTGGAAGAAATGGGTGTTGCCGCACCTAAAGACTGATAGCAAAAGCAAGAAATAAAAAAGCCGGCATATGCCGGCTTTTTTATTTACAGTAATTTGGTCTTGGTTTTCCCGCACCGCTGACAGCGGTATTCGGTTACCAGCTTCCCTTGTTTCACATCAAATTTGCGCTCGGTCACCACAATCCATTTGTGAAAGCCATCGCGACACAGGCTGCTACCCTTGTGTTTTTCCCAGGCAGTCTTTCTCTTGAATGGTAGAACGTCACCCATAATTTTCTCTCTCAGACTTCAGCGCCAGCCGCATGGGCCGACGCCCAAGCCCACTGAAAATTGTAGCCACCCAGCCAACCGGTCACGTCCAGCACTTCGCCAACGAAATATAATCCCGGCTGCTTCTGGCTCTCCATGCTGCGAGATGAAACCTCATTGGTGTCTACTCCGCCCAGAGTCACTTCTGCGGTGCGGTAGCCCTCGGTTCCCTCGGGCACCAGCTCCCAGGTCTGCAGCTTTTCTCCCGCTTCTCGCAGTGCATGTTCGCTGTACTGCTTCAGGGGTTTACTCTCCAGGCCGTTCCTCTGCAGGAAGAACTGCACCAGTTTTTTGCTCCAGAGTTCCGCCAATACTGTGTGAAGGTAGCTCTCGGTCTTACTCCCCCGCTGTTCGCTCAACCACTCGGGAAGATTCAGCCCCGGAGCCAGATCCAGCGCTACCTTCTTACCCTCGCGCCAGTGACTGGATATCTGCAATATCGCCGGGCCGCTCAGTCCTTTGTGGGTAAACAGCATCTGCTCGTGAAAACTGCCCTGCTCGCAACTGGCGTTCACCGGCAGCGACGTTCCCGGTAACTCCTGCTGTCGCGCCAGTGCACGCTTGTTCAGGGTAAAGGGTACCAACGCTGCACGAGTGGGGATTATGTTGTGGCCAAATTGTTTGGCAATTTCATAGCCAAACCCCGTCGCTCCCATGGTGGGAATCGACAGCCCGCCGGTGGCGATTACCAGGGATTCGCACACCACCTTGCCCAGCGAGGTGTGCACTTCAAAACCTTTTAACCCGCCTCCCAGCGGCTCGATGCGCTGAATATCGCAGCGGGTCCGGATCTGGGCTTTGGCTTCCCGACATTCGGTTAACAGGAGATCGACAATATCCCGGGACTTGTTATCGCAGAACAGCTGGCCGAGGGTTTTCTCGTGGTAGGGAATCCCGTGCTTTTCCACCAGCGCAATAAAGTCCCACTGGGTATAGCGGGCCAGGGCGGATTTACAGAAGTGGGGATTTTCGCTGTAGAAATTATCCGGCGCCGTGTACAGGTTGGTGAAGTTGCAGCGGCCGCCGCCGGACATCAGGATTTTTTTGCCGACTTTGTTGGCGTGGTCCAGCACCAGCACACTGCGCCCGCGCTTGCCCGCCACCGCCGCGCACATCAGGCCGGCGGCACCGGCGCCGATGATCAACACATCGGCCTGGGCAGGAAAATCTGTCATGGCAAAAGGTCGTCAGATAACAATCAGGTCTTCGGCAGAGTGACGCCACGCTGGCCCTGATATTTGCCACCGCGATCCTTGTAGGACACATCACAGATTTCGTCGGATTCGAAGAACAGCATCTGCGCCACACCTTCATTAGCGTAGATCTTCGCGGGCAGATTGGTGGTGTTGGAGAATTCCAGGGTCACGTGCCCTTCCCACTCCGGCTCCAGTGGCGTCACATTCACAATGATGCCGCAGCGGGCATAGGTGGACTTGCCCAGACAGATAGTCAGTACCGAGCGCGGAATACGGAAGTACTCTACGGTGCGGGCAAGCGCGAAGGAATTGGGCGGAATGACGCAGTAATCGCCAGTAACGTCCACAAAGCTGTCTTCATCAAAGGCTTTGGGGTCCACAGTCGCCGAGTGCACGTTGGTGAAGATCTTGAACTCACTGGCACAGCGTACATCGTAGCCGTAACTGGAGGTGCCGTAGGAGATCAAGCGGTCGCCTGATTCACCATGGCGTACCTGGCCCGGCTCGAAGGGCTCGATCATCCCCTCATTCTCGGCCATACGACGAATCCACTTATCGGATTTGATGCTCACCCTGTCCCCTCGCTTGTTCAATTCTGGCGGTCGTTAAAGAGGCCGAATCATAGCCGGTTTACCCTGTGCAAAAAAGTGCCAGTCTACCTGGTACGGGCTTGCCGACACTGGATGACTACTGTATAAATTGCCAGTAGATACTGTATATGCAACCAGTCAACCCCTTGCAGACCGCCAGTGTGGAGCCAACAGATCGTGAACAGCGCCGAAAACTTCATGCAAAACAAACAGTTAAGTAATCAGACCGAAAATCAGTCCCTGCAGCGGCTACTGACCCGGCCGGATATCTGGCAACTGGCCAACCGCCAGCAACAGCGCCGCACCGGAATCAGCAGCGGCTATCGCGGTCTCGATGCACTGCTCGCCAATCATGGCTGGCCCCGCGGCGCCACCACCGAGTTTCTGGTCGATAAAGCAGGAATTGGTGAAATGTCCCTCATCCTGCCCACCCTGGCAGAAATGACTCGCCAGGGACGTATGGTGATACTGGTCAACCCTCCTCATATCCCCTACGCACCGGCATTGGTACAGGCCGGGGTACAACTGGAAAAGCTGCTGATACTGCACCCCCGTGGCCAGCGGGACCAGTTGTGGGCCGCAGAGCAGTCCCTGCAATCCGGGGCCTGTGGTGCCCTGGTGAACTGGCAGAACAGCGAGACTCCGGCAGACAAGGACCTGCGTCGCCTGCAAATTGCCGCACGTGAGGGCGACTGCCTGCACTTCCACTTCCGCCCCGGTTCCAGCGCCTTGAGTCCCTCCCCCGCCACCCTGCGCCTGCAACTGAAGAGTGATGGCGAGCAGCTGGCGCTGCATCTGCTCAAGCAATTGAACGGTAAATCCGGCCAGCGCATACACCTGGCCCGCAATCCGAGGCTGGTTCGCCGCGACCAGCCGCTGCACTAATTTCAGGCGCAACGGGAGGACAGCACATGCTCTGGCTCTGTATTCAGTTTCCCCGACTGCCATTGGAAGCCCTCACCCGCGCCGGGCGCAAAGATAGTGAGAGCACCCCTCTGGCCGTTACCGATGGCAACCTGATCCTGGAGGCCAACGCCACAGGGCATGCACGCAACGTAGCCTCGGGACTGACGATTGCCACCGCCTGCGCCTATTGCCCCGAACTGGAACTGCTGGAACGCGACCCGGAGCGGGAGTCCCAGCTGCTGCAACAGCTTGCCCAATGGGGCTACAGCTTTACCCCGGTGGTATCCCCGCGCGGCAGTGCGCACCCCGGCGAGAAAAAAGGCAAAAAGAAAGACCAGGGGGATGACGGCCCCGCCTGCCTGTTTCTGGAGCTGAGTGGCAGCCTCAAGGCCAATGGCGGCCTGGCCCCGCTGTTACAACAACTGCGCAAAGAGCTGCGCAAGATGCGTATTAGCCATGTCATGGGCCTGGGCCACAGCCCCAGCGCCGCACACCTGCTGAGCCAGTTACCTGAGCACCGCCTGTGGCTCGAAGAAACCCAGAGCCCCCCCAGCCCACAGCAGTGGCGCCAGTGGATCAGCTTCGCCCCCAGCAAACTGCTGGACTGTAACAACAAAGCCATCGCCAAGCTCTACGCCTGCGGTATCAAACGGGTCAGCCAGCTCCTGGCCATCCCCCTGTCGGAAGTGGGCAATCGCTTCGGGCGCAGTTTTATCGACTACCAGGCACGCCTGAACGGCACCCGCCCGGACCCGGTACCCAGCTACGAGCCACCCGCAGAGTTTCACAGCGAACTCTTTTTCCCCAGCCCGCTGGATAACAGCGAACAACTTCTGTTTCCCGCCGGACGCCTGGTGCGTGAACTCTGCCGGCAACTGCAGCGGCGCCAACTCTACAGCCAGCAATTGTGCTGGATACTGGACTACGGTAGCCGCGGCAGCCAGCAGGTCAATGTCGAGATTTCCCGACCGCTATTTGATCCCCAGCGCCTGATCGCACTTACCAAGCTGCAGCTGGAGCGCGTGACACTGCAAGAGCCGGTACAGGCCCTGTCCCTCAAATGTCAGCAGCTGCGGCCACTGGAGAGCCAGACGCTACGTGAAGATTTCTTTGATGAAGGCAGCAAGGTTCACGAGAGCTATCAGCTGATCGACAAACTCAAGGCTCGCCTGGGCCATCAGGCGCTGTCCGGTGTCACCCTCAAGGAGAGTTATCTCCCTGAGCAGGCCTGGCAGAGTGCCGACAGCCTCAGTCTCCACAGCCGCCCCCGCGGCCACAACCTGCATCCGGTCAACGCCCCCCGTCCAAGCTGGCTGCTGCCACGACCAGACAGAATCCAGCAGCGCGATCACAAACTCTTTTACGATGGCGAGCTGCAATTGCTTCAGGGGCCGGAGCGTATCGACGGTTACTGGTGGCAGCACCATCGCCATGCCCGCGATTACTACATCGCCCGCAGCGAGTTGGGGAGCCTCTACTGGGTGTTTCAGGACCTGACATCCGAAGACTGGTTTCTCCACGGGGTCTATTCCTGACACCCCCTCTGCACCTCAGAAGTACCCATATCCATTGCATGCAGTACGCCGAACTCTTTTGCCAAAGCAATTTTTCCTTTCTGCAGGGCGCTTCACATCCGCAGGAACTGATCACCAGCGCCCACCAACTTGGTTACTGCGCCCTCGCCATTACCGACGAGTGCTCCATGGCCGGCGTGGTGCGCGCATACGCTGCGCTGGAAAAACTCAAAGCTGAAGGCAGTCGACTGAAGCTGATCTGCGGCAGCTTCTTCCGCCTGCAGGAAGACGCCCAACAGCTGGTATTACTGGCCCCCAATAAACTCGCTTACAGTGAGATCTGCCAGATCATTTCCACTTCCCGCCTGCGAACGGAAAAAGGGCAATATCAAACCTACCTCCAGGACATTTTTGACCATTGCCAACATAGCATCTGCCTGTGGCTACCCGGAGCTGTACCACTGACATTCCCCCCCATATTGAAAGAGCACTTCCGGGACAGACTGTACATAGCACTCAACAACCGTCTACAGCCAGAACAAAACCTGTACCTGCAACAGATAAAAGAACTCGCGCACGCGGAACAGATACCACTGCTTGCGACCAATGCCGCACTCATGCACAGCCGCACCCGCAAGCCCCTTCAGGATGTACTCAATGCCAATTATCACAACTGCACTCTGGATCAGCTGGGTTATCGGCTGGAGCAGAATGCCGAGCGCTATCTGCGCTCGCTGCGGGAAGTCAAATCCCTATTTCCCCAACAGGCCATTGAAAACAGTGTAAAAGTTGCCAATCAATGCCAGTTCAGTCTCGCAGAACTGCGCTACCAGTATCCTTCGGAGGTTCTACCTGCAGGAAAAAACGCAAGCGCTCACCTGCGGGAACTGGTCGAAGAGGGCATCAAGAAACGCTGGGAAAATGGCCCTGAAGCGCATATTCAGCAGCAGATTGAAGTGGAACTGACACTGATTGCTGAACTGCGATACGAGCACTACTTCCTCACCATTCACGATATTGTTCAGTTCGCTCGCAGCCAGCATATTCTTTACCAGGGGCGCGGCTCTGCTGCCAATTCGGTGGTGTGCTATTGCCTGTTCATTACCGAGATTGACCCACATCAAATCGGGCTGCTGTTCGAACGCTTTATCTCTCGTGAGCGCAACGAGCCACCGGATATCGATGTGGACTTCGAGCATGAACGGCGGGAAGAAGTCATCCAGTACATCTACCGGAAGTACGGCCGTGAGCGCGCGGGCCTCGCCGCCACCAAGATTACCTACCGCTTCAAAAGCGCGCTGCGGGATATCGGCAAAGCCCTGGGGCTGGGCGCCGCGACCATCGAGCGCTTGCAGGCCGAACGCACCTGGTGGGATAAACTGGAAGACTTCCCCCGTCAAATGCAAAAAGCTGGTATAGCTCCAGATAGCACTACCGGCAAAATGCTGCCCCTGTTACTGACACAGATTTACGGTTTTCCACGTCACCTGTCGCAGCACGTAGGTGGCTTTGTCATTACCGAGCAGCCGCTCAGTCAGCTTGTACCGATTGAAAACGCCGCGATGGACGATCGCACTATCGTACAGTGGGACAAGGAGGACATTGAAGACCTGAAGCTGATGAAGGTCGACATACTCGCACTGGGAATGCTCACCGCCCTGCGCAAGTCCCTGACCTACATGGGGCTCTATGGACCCCGCATGCGCCTGCAGGACATACCCGCCGATGACCAAGCGGTATACGAGATGATGTGCCGTGCGGACACCGTCGGAGTCTTCCAGATCGAGTCCCGCGCACAGATGAGTATGCTGCCGAGACTACAACCACGGAAGTTTTACGAGCTGGTGATCGAAATCGCCATCGTCCGTCCCGGCCCCATCCAAGGTGGCATGGTGCACCCCTACCTTCGCCGCAAACAGAAACTGGAAGCGGTCACCTATCCGCATGAAAACCTGCGCCCGGTACTCGAGCGCACCCTGGGAGTACCGATTTTTCAGGAACAGGTCATCAAACTCTCGATGGTCGCCGCAGGATTCAGTGGTGGCGAAGCCGACAGCCTGCGTCGCGCCATGGCCAGCTGGGGGAAAAATGGCGACCTGATTCAGTTTCGGGAAAAACTTATTCAAGGCATGCTCGCCAATGGCTATGAATATAACCTTGCCGAGCGCCTGTTCGAGCAGATGAAAGGCTTCGGCTCCTACGGATTCCCTGAGTCCCACTCCGCCAGCTTTGCCCTACTTGCATATTTCTCCGCATGGATCAAACACCACCACCCCGCCGCCTTCTATTGTGGCCTGCTCAACAGCCAACCCATGGGCTTTTACGCACCAGCGCAGCTTGTCTATGACGCTCAGCGTCATAATGTGAACATACTCCCTATTAACGTGCAGCACAGCCACTGGCAGCACCGCCTGGATCTCTCACAGCCAAATTCGCCTGCGTTGAGATTAGGGATGCGGCTCATCAAAGGGCTAAAAGAAGAAACCGCCGAAGCAATCGGTACACAACAGGAACAAAAACCATTCATCGACCTGCAAGACTTCCACCAACGGGTTTCCATCTCGCCAGAAGAACGGGCATCCCTGGCACAGGCTGATAGCTTTCACTCGCTCACTGAAAGCCGCTATAAAACGACCTGGCAGGCACTCAGCCTCCAACTGGAAACCCTGTCACTGGCTACCCACCAACCCGAAGTCAGCCAAGAAGATCAGACCTATAGCGACTACCTAAGCACTGGCCTGAGTCTGAGGGAGCATCCAATAGCCCTGATACGTAAACAACCAAAATTCCGTGACCTGCTAAAAGCCGCAGACCTAAGCCACTGCCAGAACGGTCAGATCGTAAAAGTACTAGGCCTGACAACATGTCGCCAACGCCCCGGCAGTAACTCCGGCGTTATGTTTCTCACCCTTGAAGACGAAACCGGAGTCATCAACGTGGTCCTATGGGAACAGATACAAAATCGTTATCGCCCTGAGATTACTGGAGGAAACATTCTCGTCGTCAGTGGCCCAGTACAGGTATCAAAAGAAGGAAGAGAAAACAGTTACCCCGTAATACACCTCGAAGGGCGCTGGATCCACTGTATAAAGTGGGATGAATTACAGAGTATACGCAGCTTCCACTAGGTGAAGCTGCGTGCAAAGGCGGGTTAGGTTCCCAGCATATTGCCCGACATTGTTATGCATGATGTAGCTCCTGAAGCCTTGCAAAGACCGGGTCCAACCTCCTATTCTTTAGGTGGTCTTACCCACGATAAGTAGACACCCTAACTACGCGCATTTGCGCTCAAATTCCGCTGGGCTGAGATGCCCAATAGCGGAGTGCCTACGTACTCGGTTATAGAACACTTCGATGTACTCAA